>CAZYAZ010000009.1:62942-84543 GCA_964646205.1 uncultured Planctomycetaceae bacterium
CAACGGCATCGGCCGCCGAAACGGTTCGGGTCAGCAGCGGTCTGCAGGTGCTCTACACCTTCGACGCCGGACAGGGGAACCAGGTTCAGGACCGCTCGATGATCGGTCCCCCTCTGAACCTGACCATCGAAAAGCCTTCAGCAGTTCGCTGGCAGACCGACGGCCTGGTCATTCGAGCCGCGACCCGGATCACGTCATCGGGACCAGCCACCAGGCTGATCGATGCTCTCAAGCAAACACGGGCGGTCACGCTCGAGGCATGGATCCAACCGGCCAACGATCGCCAGGAGGGTCCCGCTCGGATCGTCTCCATTTCGGCCAGCCCCAGCCTCCGCAATATCACCCTCGGCCAGGACTCTCGCACATTCGACGCCCGACTGCGAACCTCCTCAACCACCACCAACGGCATGCCCTCGATCACCACGCGGCCCGGGACAGCCAGCACGGCCCGGGCCCACGTCGTCTACACCCGCGACCCCTCGGGCACCGCCCGAATCTACATCGACGGAAAACCCGCCGCCTCAAAACGGATCGTCGGCCACCTGAGCAACTGGGACAGCCGATTTCGGTTGTTGTTGGGCAACGAGGGATCCGGTGACCGTCCCTGGCTGGGCAAGATCCACCTGGTGGCCATCTACAGCCGGGCACTTTCAGCCAAGGAGGTGCAACAGAATCACCGGGCCGGGGCCACGGCTGGTTACCAGCCGTCCCGGGAACTGGTCATGCACAGACGCCAGCGGTTCTTCGAAACACGGATCGCCCCGCTGTTGGCCAGGCACTGCATCGATTGCCACGACTCGATCGCGATCAGGGGCGGACTTGACCTGTCGCGAAAGGCCTCGGCCATGAAAGGCGGCAAGTCCGGCCGGGTAATCATCGCGGGCCGATCGGCCGAGAGCCAACTCTTCAAACGCGTGGCTGCCAACGAAATGCCCAAGCAGGGCAAGCCGCTGACCGACGCCGACAAGACACTGCTCGCACGATGGATCGACGAGGGAGCCAACTGGTCGGGCGGCCTGGTCGACCCGGCGGTCTACGCGCGGGACATTCGCGGCATCTGGATCCAGCGTTTGACGGTCGACGAGTACATCGAAACCGTGCGCAGTGCCGTGGGTGTCGACATCGCGCGGGAAGCTCGCAAGCTGCTGCCCCGTGACGTCCGCGCCGATGGATTCAGCAACACCGCCTACAACCTCAGCGTCGATCTCAAGCATGTCCAGGCCTACGCGAAATTGGCCGAGATCATCGTGGGCCGACTGAACGTACTGAATTTCACGGCCCGCTTCTCGAAGAGCCGCAAGCTCTCGACCGACGCCACCATGAGGAAACTGGTCGAAACGATGGGCAAGTGGCTGTTCCGCGGTCCACTCGAGGAACGCGAGATCACCAACTACAGCGGAATCGCCACGACGGTGGCCAGCACGGGTGGAGATTTCCGGGAAGCGGCCAGCTACATCATCGAAGCCATGTTGCAGTCGCCGCGGTTCATCTACCGCATCGAACATCAACGCGGCGATGGCTCGAGCTGGCCGGTCAACGACCACGAACTGGCGACCCGGATGAGCTACATCATCTGGGGGGCGCCCCCGGATCGCCAGTTGATGAAAGCCGCCGACGAGGGCCGTTTGGGCGACCGCAAGCGAGTCATCGCCGAAGCCACCCGGATGCTGACAGACCCCCGCGCCATCACCCAGTCGTTCCGCTTCCTCAGCGAGTGGCTGGATCTCGACCGGCTCGCCAACCTCAAGCCCAACCCGGATCGCTTCGGTGACTTCAGTCCCGAACTGGCTTCAGACATGAGGCAAGAAACCCTGGCATTCTTCAACGAAGTTGCCTGGAAACAGAAACGTCCGCTCTCGGAACTGCTCAACGCACAGTTCACCTACGCCACCCCCCGACTGGCTCGCCACTATGGCCTGAAACCCCGCGGCCCCGGCCTGCGACGCTACGATCTCAACTCGGTCTCCTCCCGTGGTGGCCTGTTGACCCAGGGCAGTGTCCTCTCCATCGGTGGCGACGACGCCTCGATGGTCACCCGTGGCCTGTTCGTTCTTCAGGATTTCCTCCGTGGCCGAATCAAGGCCCCACCACCGGGTGTCGACACCACCCCCGTCCCACTCAAACCCGGACTCTCGCAACGGGTCGTTTCCGAGAAGCGGCTCGCCAACGTCGCCTGTGCCGGGTGCCACAGGCGATTTGAACCGATCGCCTTTGGACTCGAAAAATTTGACGGGCTGGGCGGGTTCCGGCAAATCGACGAGCACGGGAACCGGCTGCGTGAGAATGGCACGATCCTGTTCCCCGGCGACTCAAAACCCCGGACCTTCCAGTCATCGGCCGACTTGATGAACCTGCTGGCCAACAGCGAGCGGGTCCGTGAGACGATCACCTGGAAGCTGGCCCAGTTTGCCGTCGGCCGTCCGTTGGATGCCACCGACGCAGCGACCATCCGTTCAATGCACCAGGTCGCCTGGCAGGCCGGTGGCACCTGGGTCGACCTGGTCACCGCCCTGGTCTCCAGTGATCTGGTTATGATGACCCGGACACAATCCGATTCTGCGAATGAACCAGCCGCCGCCACCGGAAGGCCCTCACCCCCCAACACGAAATGACGTATCGATCATCCGGAGCACACCGGGACGATATCGGACAAGGCCAGTTCATGCCGACAACTCGGATCAATCGACGCACGATGCTGCGGGGAGCCGGAACTGCGACTGTCGCATTCCCGCTGCTGGAGGAGATGATCGCAACACCTGCCCAGGCCGCTCCAGGGGGCACCCCCCCGGTACGAGCCTTCAACGTCTTCTTCGGACTGGGAATCCCGGCACCGCTGCAAACCGAGGGCTTCGACGGTGTGCTCGAACCGCTCGAGCCACTCTCCAGCAAGCTGTTGATCATGCGGAACGTCGACCAGTTGCGGTGCGACGAGAAGGGCATCAATGCCCACTACGACGGAGCGACCGGGGCCTTCACGGCCGAGCCACCAAGCGGCGAAGCCCGGGCCGGTGGAGGATCCATCGAACAGATGGTCCGCCAGGGCCTCTACCCCAAGGGACTCCCCAAGAGCGTGGTGCCCACCCTGGTCGGCGGGACGTTTTTCCGACGTAGCCGTGTCGGCCGCTACATACACAGCTTCAACCCCGATGGCACCGTCGCGGCCACGATGCAGGAAAAACCTCGCGATCTCTTCGAACGGGTTTTCGGCGCAATCACCGTCGCCGGCACCGGTGCCGACGCCCGGCGTCAAAGGCTCAAACGCAGCATTCTCGATTCGGTCGTCGCGGACTACCGCTTTTACACCGGCAAACGATCACCACTGGGAGCCCGATCTCGAAGCCGGGTCGCCGACCACCTCGATCGCATCCGCGAGTACGAGCAGCGGGCGTTCGCCATGCGGCACAAGAAGAAAGGCCCCAAGCCGGTCGGTCCCTCACTGCCCCGGCGATCGATCATCCCCCATGGCGGCCCCGCAGACCCCGGTGGCCAGGGTATCGACATCACGCTGGATGAACTCTCCACCGAATGGCGGTTGATGGCCGATCTGTACGCCCTGGCTATCCAGACCGATCGGGTCCGTTTCGGCTCGCTGACCTTCCTGGCCGCCGGAGAACGTATCCGGCTGACCGGCCAGTACAAGTACCGCAACCGAAAGATCTGGGACTTCGACGATGCCGGCCAGCAACGAGCTGGCGGTGACCAGGGCTGCAGCCACGAGTGGTGGCACAAGTTCAACGAGAAAAAAGAGAACGCGGCCCTGAGAGCACACGCCCACATGAAGATGCGAGAAGTGGCCTACTTCCTCGGACGACTCGACGACAGCGAGTCCCGGGACATCAACGGCCGGACGATTCTCGACAACTCTCTGATCACCATCTCGACCGAGTCGGGCGACGGCCGCCACAACGATGTCAAACGAGAACTCTCTGGCGTGTTCCACGCCATCACCGGAGCCAACGGCCGGTTCAAAACCGGACAGGTCATGGATGTGAAGGCCGAGGGCCTGGACGTCTACAACACGATACTCGCCGGGATGGGTGTCACCGCCCGCCTGGGACCTGAGAACCGGCCACTGCAGGCCGTCGAGAAGATCCGCGCCTAGACCGTCACCCGTGGACGTCGTCAGGTCGCCGCGATCGATCTTTTTGGAGAATCTGTCCGCAGTTGGGGAACTCCCCAACCCATCGCCTCGTCGAACAAGCACGGCGAGTCCATACGACCGAACCGATTCAGAATCAGAAGCACGGAGACTTATCCATGCGACGGAATCTTGGCGGAATGGTGTTGGGGATCCTGGTGGTGACGGCGCTGGGGACCGTGCCCCAATCTGCCGTGGCGCAAGTGATTGTCGTCGATGGCCCTGTGATCGTACGGCCCGGCCCACGACCGATCCCCTCCCAGTACCGCATCCACTCGGTCGACGTCAACGCGACTGTCAATGACCAGATCGCACAGGTCCAACTCGCCCAGACATTTCAAAACACCGGGTCCCGGACGCTCGAGGCCCGGTTGCTGTTTCCACTCCCCGAGGATGCGGCGATCGACCGACTGACGCTGGTCGTCGATGGCAAGGAACTGCCCGGGCGGCTGTTGAAGAAAGCCGAAGCGAGGCGAATCTACGAGTCGATCGTGCGACGTCGCCAGGACCCGGCACTGCTGGAATACATGGGCCAGGGGCTGTTCCAGACACGCGTCTTTCCGATCCCTCCGGGTGCCAAGCGACGTGTCGAGATCCGGTACTCGCAATTGCTCAAGAAAAACAACGGGCTGGTCGATCTCCACCTGCCCATCGGGACGCTCAAGCATTCGCATCGCCCCATCGACACGCTCAACATCAACTTCCGCATCAACAGCACGCACCCCATCAAGACCGTCTTCAGTCCCTCGCACGCTATCGACATCAAGCGTCCTGACGACAACCACGCCAATGGCAAGTTGACACTCCGGCGGGTCGCCACACCCGATGACCTGCGGCTGTTTTATGGCACCAGGGACGGGTTGGTCGGCATGAACATGATCAGCTACCGCCCCGACCCCAAGCTCGACGGGTACTTCATGTTGCTGGCCAGCCCCGAGGTGAAAGCTCGCAAGGCGCGGGCCGTCCCCAAGACAGTCGTTTTCGTCATCGACCGCTCGGGAAGTATGAATGGAAAAAAGATCCAACAGGCGCGTGAAGCACTGAAGTATCTCATCGGTCGACTCGGGCCCAGGGACACCTTCAACATCGTCGCCTACGACACGCAGGTCGAGAGTTTCCGACCCGAACTGCAACGGGCTGACCAGAAGACACAGACGGCCGCGCTGGGATTCGCCGACGGACTCTTCGCCGGTGGCAGTACCAATATCGATGGGGCCCTGACGACCGCACTGGGCATGCTGGTCGACAAGAAGCGACCCAACTACGTCCTCTTCCTGACCGACGGGCTCCCGACAGTCGGTGAACGAAACGAATTGAAAATCGCTAACCACGCCAAGACGGCCAACAGGGTCGATGCCAGGTTGTACAGCTTCGGCGTCGGCTTCGATGTCAACAGCCGTCTGCTCGATCGACTGTCACGAGACCACCGGGGGCAGTCGGAGTACGTGCAGCCCAACGAGAATATCGAGGTGCAGGTCTCGAAACTCTACGACCGCATCGGAGCGCCACTGCTGACCAACCTGGCCGTCGGCTTTGAATTCGACGAGGTCGCCAGGGCCGACGCACCCGCCTCGGTCAGCAGAACTTATCCGCGAGAACTCACCGACCTCTTCCGCGGTGAACAACTTGTCTGGATTGGCCGGTACCGAAGGTCCGGTCGTGTCAAGGTGACACTCCGCGGCAACAACGGTGACAACCGCATGTCGTTTTCGGTTTCGACGACCCTCGTCGAGAAATCACCCGACCAGTCGACAGGCTTCGTGGCAAAACTGTGGGCACTGCGTCGCATCGGTGAGATCATCGATGAACTGGACCTGAACGGAACCAACCAGGAACTCGTCGATGAGCTCGTGCGGCTCTCGATCGCCCACGGGGTGATGACCCCCTACACCTCATTCCTGGCCGACGAGGACGTCGACCTCGCTTCGCGAGACAACCTCAACCGAGCACAGGGCAGCGTGGACCGCGAGTTGGCCAAGACCAACGGAGCGGCCGGTTTTGCCCAACGACGTATCAAGGGCAAACTCCGGCAGGCCACCAGTCTGACCACGGAATCATTCTTCTCAGGACCAATGCCCAAGGCCAGCAGCCAGGTCGCGGGTGGCTTCCAGTTCGGCGCGGCTGGAGGCGGCAGCCCGATGGGCAAAGGACAACCAGCCAGGACACGCCAGACGGTTCGCAATATTGGCCAGAAGTCGTTCTTCCGCAAGAAGACACTGTGGCGGGATTCGACGGTCACCACCGGGCAGGAAAAACGGGCCATCCGGATCACGCAGTACAGCAGGCAATACTTCGACCTGGCCAACACCAGTGGCGGCACCCTGGCCAAGTATCTCGTCTTCAACGAACCAGTGCTGATCAATCTCGGCAAACAGACCTACCTGATCGAGCCCCCCAAGGGGCCTTAGGAAATGCTGTCATCCGTCTCGGCAGTCGCTGGAACACCGGGTAAGAAGACATCTCTGCGGGTCCGCCCGCCACGGTAGCGGACCAGGGCATCAACGGTTGACCGTCATTGGCCGTTCAACCGTTTCAACCTGCACAGAAGTCAATATTTCCCCGAATGACCCTGGTTGCCCATTCTCTCCATTATGGAATTGGACCCCGGTCGCCCGGTGTTTCTACGATGAACTGGAGGCGGCGCCACAACGCGAACCATGGCATCGCCTTCGGTTTCGTCCCGCGGTCGGAGACTGCGGGCTGGCGGCCACGGATCGGTCCCTGTGTCCTATCTCACAACCCGTATGCGCCGAACCTCGATCCTGCAGGCCATTGGCCCCCTGTTGATTATCGCCGCGGGTGTCACTGCATTCGTCTGGCTGAAGTCACTCCGCGCACCACCGGAAACGAAGCCGCCGATTTCCAAGCCGCCGCCGGTCCGCACGCTGGCTCTGGCGGCCCCCCGCCAGCAGTTCAGCATCCGCGTTGACGGACAGGTTGTACCTCGCCGCGAGGTGACTCTTTCTGCCGAGATCTCTGGTCGCGTTGTGGCCCGGCCCGACAACGTGAGAGCCGGACGACATGTCGCCAGGGGCACTCCACTTCTGCAACTCGATCCGGGTGACTACGAGTTGCAACTCCGGACAATCGACCTCCAGGTCACCGGAATCGATCTCGACCTCGAACGACTCACCACCGAAACCGCCGGGATCGAAGCACTGGTCAACATCGGCAGAAAAGACCTGGAATTGGCCACCAACGAACTGAAGAGAATCGAGTCCCTGCTCGAAAAGAAAACGGCCACACCGGCCGACCGGGATCGTGTGAAACGCAGCCAGTTGTCTGCACGCAACGAACTCAAAACACTTGAAAACCAGCAGGCGCTACTGCCGGTCCGTCGCCGGCAACTTCGCGCACAACGCCAGGGCCTGCTCGCGCAACAGGAGCAGGCTCAGAGAAACCTTCGACGGACCCGGATCACCGCTCCGTTCGACGGAATTCTGACTCATGCTCGAGTCGAGGTCGGCGACTTCGTCCGAACTGGTGACATCCTGATGACGATTGAAGAAGCCGACGTTGTCGAAGTCGCGTGTCGGTTGCGACCAGATGACCTGCACTGGCTGAGAGACTCGTTGACTTCCAGTGACTCACCCCGTGACACGGGGACTCCCTTTGAAGTCCCCGAGACTCCCGCCACGGTGACCTACCGGGATGGCCACCAGGTCCACGAATGGGCTGGACACCTGGCACGGTTCGATGGCCGGGGAATCGATCCGCACACCAGGACGATTCCCTGTCGGGTCGTTGTCAACCGGACCCACGTCCCCGGGGCCAGCAATGCCGTGATCGCACTCATGCGGGGAACCTATGTGAGCGTCACACTGCCGATCTCCCCGAAGACCGCATTGATCGAGATCCCCAACGCGGCGGTCCGGCCAAACCGGCAGGTCTGGTCGGTGTCCGACAATCGCCTGGTGGTCCACGAAGTCGAAATCGCGCGTGTGCTCCCCGAATCGGTCCTGGTTCGCAGTGACCGCGTGTCGTTGATGCCCGGCGACCACGTCGTCGTCTCGCCGTTGAAGATTGCCTACGACGGCATGCCGGTCCGTCTTCGTCCGGCCGAACTCCCCGACGACGCGGCCACACAACAGGACCCGTCACCATGAGGTCGCTGGTCACCTGGGCGGTTCGGAACACGCCGTCGATGAATGCGGTGATGGTCGCCGCCCTGGCCGTCGGAATCGCCGCGACGACGATGCTTCGTCGCGAGCGTTTCCCGGAACACCGCCCCGACGAGATCGAGGTGCGAGTCATCTACCCCGGTGCCAGTCCAACCGAGACCGAGAGTGGCATCTGTCTGAAGGTCGAGGAAGCCATCCGATCGGTCGTCGGCGTCGCCAAGCTGACCTCCCGTGCCACCGAGGGGCGTGGTACCACCACCGCCGAACTCGACTCCGACGTCAGCCAACCGCAACGAATTGTCAACGAGATCCGGGCGGCGATCGACGGAATCCCCAGCTTTCCCAGGGAGGCCGAAAGGCCCGAGGTCCGGTTGAAGACCCGTTTTCAATCGGTCATCTCCGTCGGCATCCTCGCTCCCCCGACACTTGATCCTGTCAACGATCCCGTCGCCCAGCGCCAGTTCCGTGAACTGGCCGAAACAATTCACGACGAACTGCTGCAATTGTCCGAGGTCTCTCACGTGGAACTCTGGCAAGCCAAGCCCTACCAGATTGATGTCGAGGTCTCCGAGGAGACTCTTCGAGAATTCGACCTGACCCACGAGGACGTCGCCCTCGCACTCCGACGGGGCAACCTGGAATTGCCCGGCGGACAGATCAAGACCTCACAGACAGAGATCCTGATCCGGACCGCGGACAAGCGGATGACAGGAGAACGAATTGCCGAGATTCCTCTCCGAACCGATCCCGGCGGGACGGTCGTGACCATCGGCGACATCGCCACCGTCCGCGACGGCTTCGCCGACATCGACACTGTCGCCATGCTCGACGATCGCCCGGCAATGTCGATCAAGATCCGCATGACTGCCGACGAGGACATGCTGACCATACGGGACCAGATCGTCGACTATGTCGCCAGGCGTCCCATGCCACCCGGATACCATCTGAAAACATGGGACGATTACAGCAAGCAGGCTCGCGAGAGACTCGACCTGCTGTCCCGAAATGGGTTCTTCGGCCTGTTGCTGGTCTTCGCAGTACTGAGCCTGTTTCTGGATCTGAGGCTGGCCTTCTGGGTCGCCCTGGGCATTCCCGTCTCGGTATTCAGCACCTGCGCCGTGATGCTGGCCGCGGGCGAAACCCTAAACATTTATTCGATGTTTGCATTCGTGATGGCCCTGGGCATCGTGGTCGATGACGCCATCGTGATTGCCGAGAACGTCTATGCCCACCGGTTGCGTGGCCGCACACCGCTCGAAGCAGCGATCGACGGCACGATCGAAGTGGCTCCGGCAGTCATCAGCAGCGTGCTGACCAGCGTGATCGCCTTCATCCCGCTGGCCTATGTCACCGGCGAAATGGGGAAATGGATCGCGGTCATGCCACTGGGGCTGGTGACAATGCTGTTGGTCTCCCTGGCCCAGGGAATCCTCGTCCTCCCCTGCCACCTGGCCCGGTCCCGGTTGCCCGGGGCGGTCGAGGATGTCCCGGGATTTCAAAAGGCCGTGCAACGCGGCATAGACATGCTTGTCCACCGGGTGTATCAACCCACGCTCGAATGGGCCCTGTCGCGGCCCGCCATGACTGTCGCCGGCTCGATCGCCACACTCCTGGTCACCGCCGGACTCTATCTCGGTGGATTCACTCCGTTTGTCTTCAGCCAGCAACTCGACTGGGAATTCGTCTACACCTACATCGAGTATCCCAAGGGAACACCCACCGCCACGATCGATGCAGCCACGCGGAGACTCGAAGAGTCGTTTCGCGAGATTGAACGCGAGGAACTGCAATCGAGTGACCCCCGGCAAGGCTCGCTGGTCCAGACCCGTTTCCGCAGCGTTGGTTACACCAACCAACTGGACAACATGCGGGGGGAAATCTATGTCGGGTTCCTCCCTGGGAAAATCTTCGCCGAAAAATCCAGCCGGGAGGTGATTGGAAAATGGCGGGATCGAGCCGGCGAGTTTCCCGGTGCCGAGCGGGTTGTTTTCTGGGGAATCAACAACTCGCCAGGCGGCCGCGCTATCGAACTGGACCTGCTGGGTAGTGACATCGATGAACTCGAATCGGTCTCCGAGCAAATCAAGACCCGTTTGGCCAATTATGACGGCGTGTATGACATCCGCGACAGCCGCGGGCCGGGCAAGTGGGAACTGCAACTGAAACTCAAGCCCGAGGCCGAATCACTGGGAATCCGGCTCGACGAACTGGCACAAACTGTCCGTGGCGCATTTTACGGTGTGGAGGCCATGAGACTGCAGCGAGGACGCCACGAAGTCAAATTGATGGTCCGCTACCCACCGCACCAGCGGCGACAACTGCAACAACTTGAGGAATTGCGGATCCGGACCGCCGAGGGCAGTGAGGTGCCGTTGAGAGAGCTGGCCACGGTGACTGTCGAGCGAGGTTACAACGACATCCTGAGAATCGATCAGAATCGGGCGGTCACGATCACGGCCGATGTCGATGCGGACCGTGCCAACGCCCTGGAAGTGATCGCCGATCTGCGAGGCGATTTCCTGGCCGAATTGCTCGACACGCATCCACGAGTCATCGCTCGCTGGGAGGGTCAGCAGGAACAGACCCGGGAATCCTTTGACAGCCTGATGGTCGGCTTCCTGCTGGCCATCTGTGGGATGTTTGTCCTGCTGACACTCGAATTTCGTTCCTACATCCAGCCGTTGATCATCCTGGCAGTCATTCCGTTCGGTTTCGTGGGGGCAGTGGGCGGCCACCTGTTGCTGGACCAGCCGCTGACGATCTTCAGCCTCTTCGGCCTGGTCACGCTCTCGGGAATCGTCGCCAACGACTCGATCGTGCTGATCGACTTCATCAACCGACGCCTGTCCGCGGGTGATTCACTGGAGCAGGCCTTGCTAACAGCCGGCCAACGCCGTTTTCGTCCAGTCGTCCTGACTTCCATCACCACCGTTGCGGCACTGCTGCCACTGCTGCTGGAACGCAACACGCAGGCCCAGGTCCTGATCCCAATGGCCGTCAGCATCTCCTGCGGACTGATCGTTGCCACAATCTGGATCCTGTACCTGGTCCCGGTGTTGTACCTGATCTATGGAAAACTGAGTCGCCTGGGCCGCGACGGACGCCCCGAATCCGATTGACCGCCGGCGACATCCGCCCGGGGACGATTCGGCTTGGCCAGACACCGTAAACCGGGAACTCGTCTAACGCCGCAGTTTCTGCAACCGTTTCCCCAGGATCTCGACGACGTACAGGCTGCCCTTCTTGTCGACGGCGAGCATGTGGGGCAACTGGAATTGCCCCGGCTCTGCCCCCTGGCTGCCCCAGCGCGAGACCACCTTGCCGTTGGTCGGATCGACCTGCAACACCTGGTTGGCACGACCATCCGCCACGAAGATTGCCCCCTTGGAATCCTCGGCGAGACCAAACGGTGCGAACCCCGGCCAGGTCGCCAACCATTTTCCATTGGCATCGAATACCTGCACCCGGTCATTCTCGCGGTCACCCACCACGACCCGCCCCTTGCGATCGACCAGGATCGCGTGCGGTGTGTCGAACTCGCCCTGCCCCTTGCCGGGCTTGCCCCACTGCGTCAGGTACTTGCCCTGTGCATCGAACTTGATCACGCGGCTGTTGCCATAGCCGTCAGAGACATAGATCTCCCCCCTGGGGCCAAAACCGATGTCGGTCGGCTTGTCGAACAGGTCACGTTTGGTGCCCGCCTGGTCAGCACGCCCAAGGGCAAGCAGGAGTTTCCCCTTGGAACTGAACTTGAAAACCATGTGATGCCCGATGTCGGTCACCCAGACATTGTCATCGCGATCAATTCGCAAACCGTGCGCACTCCCGATCAGGTCATCACCCCAGGACCGGATGAACTTCCCCTTGGCGGTAAAACAGAGAATCGGCCTGGGCCCACGATGGAACAGGTAGATCCGCCCCTTGCTGTCAATGTCCACGCCCGAGGCGGCTCCGACCGGAATACCCTTGGGAATTTTCAGGAACCCGGCAACCGGCTTCAACCGCGGCCCGGCCGCCGGAGCGACAGAAACAACCACGACCATCACGAGCAACAGAACGAGTCCGAACAACTGCGTGGAACGTGTCATCACAAGAGATCCTCTGTCGAATGCGGGTGAACGGCCCCATCGTTAACCATCGACATTCCCGGAGGCAACCGAACGGGGACAACCGTGTCCGGAGAAAGCCCGGAGAACGCCCGGTTCAGCACTTGCACGTCAACCCGCCGTCGACCACCAACTGGGTCCCGGTGATGTAGCCCGCCTCGTCTGAGGCCAGGAACAACGCGGCGTGGGCCACGTCCCAGGCGTCTCCCATGGTCTTCATCGGAACCTGCTCGTTGCGCATCTGGATCATCTTGTCGACGTCCCCGTCGGCGTAGAAATCCTTGAGCGGCTCGACAATCATCGGAGTGTTCATCAAGCCCGGCAGGATCGAATTGACCCGGATGCCTTTCTCGGCGTACTCGAGCGCCACCGACTGGGTCAGTTGCAGCACTCCGCCCTTGGTCGCGGCGTAGGAGACATAGGGAACTCCCAGGTAACGGATCCCGGCGATCGACGAGATGTTGACGATCGCCCCGCTGCCCTGGGCCTCCATCACTGGCAGAACGTACTTGCAGGTCAGGAACATGCTGGTCAGGTTGACCGAGACCACCCGCTCCCAACTCTCCAGGCTCGCATCCACCGGCCCCCCGATATCCAGGATCCCGACATTGTTGTGCAGGATGTCAACACGCCCCCACGTCTCGACGCACCGTGCGACGACCGCGGCCACCTGGTCGGCATCGGTCACGTCCACCTGATCGACCAGGCACTCTCCACCCTCGTCCCGGATGATCTTGGCCGTTTCTTCGACCGCGTCCCGATTGATATCGATCACGCAGACCCGTGCTCCCTCTCGGGCAAACAGCACCGCCGTTGCCTTCCCATTCCCCCAGCCGGGGCCCGAGGACCCCGCGCCGGTCACCAGTGCCACCTTGTCTTTGAGCCGATCACCCATTCCAATCTCGCCTCCGACTTGCCTCGTGATGAGGCCTCAGAATACCGTAGTCATGCGTCGTTCGCCGGTCCGACACCCCGATTCTCACTCCCTGGATTCCCGTCGATGAACGTCGGCCAGTTTCTGACCAAGGCCGCGAGCAGTTTCCCCACCAATCCGGCCATCGTGCACGGAGGACGGAACTGGTCCTACGCCGAATTCAATTCACGCACCAGCCAACTCTGTCACGCCCTGCGAGAACTGGGTCTCGAGAAGGGCGACAACCTGGCGGTGTTGATGACCAACTGCGGACCGATGCTGGAAACGATGTTTGCGGGCTTCCGGCTGGGTTGCGGAGTGGTACCGATCAATTTCCGGCTGCATCCCAACGAGTTCGCCTACATCATCGACCACAGCCAATCTCGGGTCGTGGTCACGTCACCGGAATTCAACGAACCACTACGGTCCGTCGCCGACCAGATGCCCGGGGTCGACCGCGTGATCACAACCGGTGACGCCACCGGCGAGGCATTGGACTACGAGACACTCCTGAAAAATCAGCCCGACAGTTGTCCTGATGCCGCTGTCGATCCCGACGATGTCGCCTGGCTGTTCTACACGTCAGGGACCACCGGCCGCCCCAAGGGCGCGATGCTCACGCACCGCAACCTGGAGGCGATGACGACGGGTTTCTTTGACGACATGTGCCCGGCGTCCAACCAGCCGGAAGCCACCCTGCACGCCGCCCCACTTTCCCACGGCAGCGGGCTCTACGCGCTGCCCAACGTCGCCCAGGCCGCTGCCCACGTGATCCCGTCGACGACCTCGTTTGACCCGGTGCACATCTTCGAGTGCATCCAGCAGCACCGGGTGACCAACATCTTCGTCGCCCCCACCATGCTCAAGCGATTGGTCGAGCACCCCGACATCAGCCGTTTCGACCTCGGATCGCTCAAGTCGGTCATCTACGGTGGAGCCCCGATGCTGGTGGAAGACCTGTTGCGGGCGCTGGATCGGCTGGGGCCCTGCCTGGTCCAGCTCTACGGACAAGGCGAAAGCCCGATGACGATCACCTACCTGCCACATTCCGATCACGTGTGCGACGGCGACGACCGGCAACAACGCCGACTCGGCTCGGCCGGAATCGCCCGGACCGGTGTCGAGGTCCAGATCGTCGACGAGGACGACCGGAGACTGGACACCGGGGAGGTCGGCGAGATCATCACACGATCCGACCTGGTGATGAAAGGGTACTGGCGCGATCCCGAGGCCTCCGAGAAGTCGCTGCGCGGTGGCTGGCTGCACACCGGCGATGTCGGCTACCTGGACGACAACGGTTTCCTGTTCCTGATGGACCGATCTCACGACATGATCATCAGCGGTGGAGAGAACATCTATCCACGGGAGATCGAGGAGGTGCTGGTGCGGCATCCGGCGGTCCGCGAGGTCGCTGTGATCGGGGTTCCCGACCAGGAGTGGGGCGAGGCGGTCAAGGCCGTCGTCTCGACCGTTGACGGCGCCGAGGTCAGCGAGCACGAACTGATTGACTTCTGCCGCGACCACGTTGCGAGCTATAAAAAACCTCGCAGCGTCGATTTTCTCGACGAGTTGCCTCGCAACAACTACGGAAAAATTGTCAAACGCGAACTCCGTGAACCGTACTGGCAGGAACGGGAGCGGCGGGTGTAGCCCGTCGACTGAAAACACATGGCAGGACGACGACAACTCGCCCGAAACGTCTCGGTCGTCGGGGCCGGGATGTCCGGCTTCGGCATGTTCGCCGACAAGGACTCCAAGGACCTGTTCCTGGAAGCCTTCGCGGACCTGCGGACCTCGGTCGACAAGGAACTCGATCCGAACGACATCGAGGCTCTCTACTTCGGCAACTTCACCAACGACTTCTTCGTCCAACAGTCTCACTGGGGTGCCATTCTCACCGACGCACTCGGCCTGACCCCCACGCCGGCAACGCGAACCGAAGGAGCGTGTGCCTCGAGCGGTTTGGCTTTCCGGGAGGCGTGTTTTGCCATCGCCAGCGGGTTCTACGACGTCGTGCTGGTCGGTGGAGTCGAGGACATGTCGAAACGGTCGACGGCCGAGGTGGCCGAAGGACTCTCGTTGGCAGCGATCCCCTACGAACTGGACGCCGGTTTCAATTTCCCCGGTGTCTTCGGCGCGATCGCCTCGGCCTACTTCCAGCAATACGGTGCCACCCGTGAGCACCTGATCAACGTGACCATCAAGAGCCATCTCAACGCCTCACTGAATCCCCGGGCCCAACTGGGCAAGTCGGTCCAACAGATGATGGAATCCAAGGCTCGCCGTGCGATCGAGAAGGGCCAGGAGCCGCCCGAGTGGGCCGACGAACGTGAGTTCCTCCTCGACGCACGGGCCAATCCGCTCGTCGCTTCACCGTTGCACCTGTTCGACTGCTGCCCGATCAGCGATGGAGCCGCCTGCCTGCTATTGGTGGCCGAGGAGATTGCCAGTCGCTTCACCGATGATCCCCTGCGGGTCGCCGGAATCGGCCAGGGCAGTGGCCGTGGATTGCAGGCGGCCGAGACGTTGACCAGCTTCGAGGCCACACGGGCGGCAGCACACGAGGCCTACCAGATGGCGGAACTGGGACCAGGTGACATCCAGTTCGCCGAGGTCCACGACTGTTTCTCGATAGCCGAACTGATGCACATCGAGGACCTGGGATTCTTTGGCCCGGGCGAGGGGCACCTCGCCACGGCAGACGGATTGACCGGCCTGGAGGGGAGCATGCCGATCAACACCTCGGGCGGACTCAAGTGCAAGGGACACCCCGTGGGTGCGACCGGCGCTGGGCAACTGGTCGAGGTCTGGCAACAACTCAGACGACAGGCCGGACAACGGCAGGTACCCGGTGATGACCTGCGGGTCGGGCTGGCCCACAACCTCGGTGGCACCGGGGGAACCAGTTCGGTGACGATCCTGAGACGAGGAGACTGACGTGAGTGACATCCGAGCCTTCACAGATCGGTCCTACGAGACATTCCTCTCCGAGGAGCAACTCATGGGATCGCGGTGCGGTGATTGCGGCGCGTTGTTTGTCCCCCCCCGTGGCCTGTGCCCGACGTGCCATGACGACAATCTGAGTTGGGAACAGGCCAGCGGACATGGTCGACTGGTGGCAATGACCCGGATGGCCATGGTCTCGCCCGACTTGGCCACCGAAGGATTTGGAGGCGATCGACCGTACTGTATTGGCGTCGTCGAACTCGACGAGGGGCCTCGCGTGGTCGCACGACTCGACCAGGGGGAACCAGACGCTCCGGCAGGACTAGAAATCGGCCAGGACCTGCAGGTGGATTTTGAACATCTCGACCGACAAAAGCCGAGACTGGTTTTTCGTCCAGTCTGATTCCCACCACGCGCACGGTTGGGCTGAGAGCGGGAATAGTGAATAGTGGTCGGACACAATCGCGTCGGGCCGACAACATATGACCAGGGATCGGGCAGGGATCGGGCAATGATCGAAAACAAAATTCCAATCGTCTTGCTGGTGGTGCTTACGACAGCGACCAACGTCGTGGTGAACGCCGCAGTGTCACAAGCCAAAGACCTCTCCACACTGGTGCGATTCAGCGCCATGGGCGATGGGCCCTACAGTGCGGAAGAAGACCGTGTGCTGGCACAACAACTCCCCATGTTGCCACCTGGCAACGAGTTTTTCGTGCACCTGGGTGACATCAAGTCCGGGGAGAGCCCCTGTGACGAGGCCTCCTACATCAAGATCCACGGAATACTCTCCAAGTCCCAGTTTCCAGTCTTCGTCGTCCCCGGCGACAACGAGTGGAACGACTGCGCCGATCCAGACAACGCCTGGACTCTCTGGAAGAAGCACTTCACGCGATTCGATCAACGGTGGAAGCACCGGTTCGCGGTCTTACGGCAGATCAGTCGCAGAGAGAATTTTTCGTTCGTTCGCAATGGAGTCCTGTTCATTGGCCTGAACCTGGTCGGCGGTCGACTGCATGATCCCGACGAATGGGAAAAACGGCATGACGACAATCTCGAGTGGGTGAAACGAAACCTGAGATACTACGAGTCCAAGGCCAGTTGCCTGGTCCTCCTGGCACACGCCGAACCACTCAAAAAACACAACGACTTCTTCAAGCCGTTGAACAAGATCGCCTCCAAGTTCGAAAAACCGGTTCTCTATCTGCACGGTGATGGACACCGCTGGATTCATGACCGACCGTTCAAGGCCAAGAACATCCTGCGGGTTCAGGTCGACCAGGGCAGCGTCGCCCCCCCGTTGTTTGTGACTGTCACCAACGACCCGGCCCAGCCATTTGTTTTCGATCGCCGCATGTCCGAAGACAAGGCGGCCGCGGCCCTGACCAAGATTGGTGCCAAGCTCAAGCGAGATGACGCCGGACGAATCACCGAGGTGGACCTTGGCGAACGAAAAATCACCGACACCGACCTGGTGCACCTGGTCGGGCTACGCGCCATCAAGGAATTGAGCCTGCACCAGACCAAGATCACCAGTGCCGGCCTCCGTCACCTGGCCAAGCTGACGACATTGAAACGGGTCTTTCTCAGCGACACCGCTGTCGACGACCAGGGCATCTCACAACTCAAGAAACTCAAAAATCTCAACACCCTGGGCCTGTCGGGAACCCGGGTCAGCGACCGCGGTCTCAAGTACCTCAACGGTCTCAAGAACCTCTCCTCGCTGTTCCTGCTGGGAACCCGGGTCACCGATGCGGGAGTGGCCATTCTCCAGAAAGCCCTGCCAGACTGTGACATCACCAACTGAGTCCGGGCCGGTTCCACCACACTGCCCGGATGATGATTCCCGGCCAACCCGGCTGCGTCACCTGCCGTCACTCGAACCGGTCTCCGAAACGGTCACGCCTGCCGACCACCGGCAATGCGGCCCCACAACATCGCCCGGACTTCAATCGCCAGGCTGAACATCGTCGGCACCAGGATCAGGGTGAAGATCGTGGAGACGACCAGCCCCCCCAGGACCACGCTGCCCAGCCCACGATACAGCTCACTGCCGGCCCCCGGAAACAGGACCAGCGGCAACAGGCCCAGCACCGTGGTGATCGTGGTCATGAAGATCGGTCGGACTCTGGTACGAATGCTCGCCAGGATCGCATCCGTCGCTGAGAGCCCCTCCTCGCGCATGTGGTTCAGAGACTGGTGCACGATCAAAATCGGATTGTTCACCACCGTCCCGATCAAGATCACAAACCCCAGCATCGTCAACACGTCGAGCGATTGCGGCACGAACAGGTTGAGCACGACCAGGCCAACAATTCCACCGACAGCCCCAAGTGGAACACTCAGGATGATCACCAGGGGGTACAGCCACGACTCGAACAGGGCGGCCATCAACAGGTAGGTGATCAACAGCGCCAGCAGGATATTGAACCGCAAGGCCACCCAGGTCGTCCTGAGTTTGTCGGCAGTGCCACCGAGCGTGATCCGGTAACCGCCGTCGAGTTGTTTGCCAGCAACCAGGGGCGAGATGATCTTCGCATCAATCCGTTGCATCGCCTCCTCCAACGGCATCTCCGGTGGCGGGGTGACCTGGATCGTGACCACCCGGAATCGTTCCCGGTGATTGACCTGTTCAGGACCACTGCTCATCGCCACCGCCGCAATCGCCCCCAGTGGAACAATCTGCCCCAGCGGTGTCGCCACCGGCAACGACTCGATGTCCTGCGTGCTATTGGCGTTCTGCAGTTGCCCCTTGATGGTCAGGTCGATCTTGTCACCGTCCAGGAAGTAGTCTCCCGCGTAGGCCCCATCAACCAACGCGTTGGCGGTGTAACCCAGGTCCGAATTGGAGATCCCCATCTCGGTCGCCTGCATCAGGCGCGGACGGATGTGGACCTCGGGAGTCGAAAGATCCAGGCTGGGAACCGGCCGCGCCTGCGAGTCGTCGCCCAGCACGTCACGAACCTGCCCCAGCACCCGTCCACCCAGTTGAACGAGTGTTTCCAGTTCCGGACCGGTGATCTCGATGTCGATCGATCGGCCGGTGCCGAGACCTCTTTCAAACAGGCTCGACTGGCTCGCAATCGCGATCGTGCCGGGCAACCGCCTGCAGGCCCGGCGAATGACCGGTATCAACTCGCCCGCCCGGGTCGCCTCCAACGCCCGCAACCCCACGAACACCCGTCGCCCCCGCGCCACAAAGAAACAGTCTCCGATGATCGGACCATCCAGGTTCGCCGCCGCCGTGGTGCCAGGATCCACATCCCAGTGCGGAGCCAACTCCGCCTCGACCGTCTCACCCAGTTTCATCAACTCGTCAACGTTGTAGCCCGGGGGAGGCATCAGGATCGCGAACACCAGGTTGCGGTTCCCCGCCGGCAGGTACTCGACCCTGGGCCAGAACGTGTAGCTGAAGCCCACCGACGACACCACCAACAGGTTGACAACCAACAGCCGCCGCAGGATGCCCCGTTGGACCCAACGGTTGATTCCAACTATGACACCGACAAATCCGGCTGCCAGTTGACGGGGTAGACGAACCAGCAGCGAGTCCCTGACCACCACGTCGACTGGCAACGGTTCATCAAACTGCCCGGCAAACAGTCGAGTGGAGGCGGTGCAGATAACGGTCATCGAGAACAGCATCGAGAGCCCGACGGCTGCGCTGATTGCCAGGGCAATGTCACGAAACAACTGGCCGGCTTCATCCTGGATGAACACCACGGGCAAGAAAACGGCGACCGTGGTCAGAGTCGACGCGGCAACAGCTCCCCAGACCTCCTTGGTACCACGCACCGCCGCATCCCGGACACCTTCTCCCAACGCACAACGGCGGGTGATGTTCTCGAGCACGACGACGGCGTTGTCGACGAGCATCCCCACGGCGAAGGCCAACCCAGCCAGGCTGACCACGTTAAGCGACCGTCCCATCAGGCCGAGGATCAAGAACGTGCCGACGATGCTTGCCGGAATCGCCGCACCGACAAGCAACGCCCCCCGCGCAAACCAGAAACCAACTCCAACCAATAGCAGCAGGCCGGGGACCGCAAACCACGGCGAAATGTACGTCGCCGCCAGTGCTGCCGCCACGACCAGCGGGACGGCCAGCAACGTGCGAACATCCAGGTGCAGGAACACCATCAGCACGATCATCGTCAAGGCACCGCCCAGGAAGATGTTCTGCCGGACCAGTGCAATCGAAGAGTAAATGTAGTCGGTCTCGTCGTAGACCTGTGACAACTGCAACCCGCGGGGTTCCAGAATCCGCTGGTTGATCTCGAGGTTGGCTTCCCGCAGCCCCGCCATCACCTCCAGCACGTTGGCACCCGATTCGCGGATGCAGTTGAGCGAGATGCTTGACTCACCCAGCCGCCTGACCACACCGGTGGCCTTCTTGAATCCCAGTTTGACCTCGGCCACGTCTCGCACATAGATCGGCGCTCCGTCCTGCACCACCAGCAACTGGTCCCGGACTTCCGCGGGGTCACGAAACTGGCCCAGTGTCCTGACGACCCACCGACGTTTGCCCTCGGAGAAGTCGCCGGCCGAGGTGTCCTTGTTCTGGCCTCGCAACACACGCAGCACATCGGCGATGGTGATTTGCCGAGCCGCCAATTTCTCGGCATCGACGATCACCTGCAGTTCCTCCTCCAGACCACCCAGCACATTGGCCTGCGAAATACCGGGAACCCGCTCGAACCGTGACTCGATTTCATTTTCCGCAAATCGCCGCAGCTTGGTGACATCCGTATCAGGTGGCAACACCTCCTGGATCTCCGGATGTTCCAGGGCCAACGCTCTCAATCGGTACAGCCCCAGTCCGACACTGTGACTTTCGCGGATCTTCTGGATCTTCGAGGCCAACTTCGGGTGACTGACCTGGAACTCGGCCAGTTGTTTGTCACTGGGACGACGGGCACTGAGGATGAACCAGGCGATGGGCCGATCGGCAGAATTCGCCGTGGAAATCACCGGCTGATCGGCATCCTCGGGGTACTCGCGAACCTGCTGCAGGCGACTGTTGACCTTCAACAGCGCCTCGTCCATATCGGTCCCCACGAGGAATTCCAGCGAGACGCGGGACAACGAATCGGAACTCTCGGAACTCATCTTCTTGAGCCCCTCGACGCTCTTGAGTTGTTCCTCCTGCTCGAGAGTGATCTCCCGTTCGATTTCCTGCGGGCTCGCACCCGGCCACCGGGTCTCGATGGTGATCGTCGGGGTCTGCACCTCCGGCGTCAGTTGCATCGGCATCCGTTCCAGTGACACGACACCGAACAGCGCGACCAGCAACACGCCCACGGTCACCTTGACCGGGTTGTTGATGAATGACTCGATCAGGTTCATGGGCCTAACGCTGGCTCCCAGTTGCCTTGGT
>CAZYAZ010000009.1:84643-107576 GCA_964646205.1 uncultured Planctomycetaceae bacterium
GTTGCCTTGGTCGGCTTGGGACGGGGAACGACGGGAGCCGAACGGGGGGTCACGGCCTGTCCAGGCCGCAAACGTTCGTTGCCTTGCACGACGACCTTCTGGCCTGCTGCGATCTCGCCGGTGACCTGTATCAACGAGCCGCTGGCGACCCCCAGCCTGACAGGCACCGGGCGAACAACCTGCTTCTTTGAGTCGGCCTTGTCAGTGCCGACAACGTAGACAACCGGCGAACGCCCCCCCAGTACCAGTGCGTCCTTGGGAACCAGTAACGCCCGCGACCGAGCCCCCGTCGGCAAAGTCACACGAGACAGCATGCCCGCCTTGATCAGCGGAACGCCTTCGGTGATCGTATTGGACAACCGGATCTTGACCGGGAACGTCCTGGTCCGCTGGTCGGCCTGGGGGATAATCGTGGCAATCGTGCCGGTCAGAATTTTCTGTGGCAGCGCCATGATCTCAACCCGGACCGAAGTGCCAATCCGCAGGTGGGGAACCTGGCTCTCCAGGACGCTCACTTTCACGTCCACCTGGTCGAGCGACACGACGTCGACAACCGGATCACCTCGGCTGACCCATTCCCCCACCTCGGTTCGTCGCGAGGTGATGTAACCGTCGAAGCGGGAGACGATCGTGTGTTTCTTGATGCGATCCTTGAGTTGTTCGACGACGGCGTGTTGGACAGCCAGTCGTGCGCCAGCCTGCAGCAGTTTCTCCGCACGTGGCCCCGCGACAGCCAACTCGTGGCCGGCCTTGGCGTCGTCAAAATCCCGCTCGGCGCTGATGGCTGCCGAGATGACCGCAGCGAGGTCGTCCTCGGTCACCGTCCCCTGTCGAGCCAGGGCGGTGAAGCGAGCCCGCCGGCCGACATGGAATTCGCGACGCGCTTTGGCTGCGAGCATTCGAGCCTGCAACTGGACGATTTCTCCGGGTCGCGTTCCGTTCTGCAATTCCTTGTGAGATTCCTGGCGGAACACCAATTCCCCCTCGGCCGCTTTCAACTCCAATTCGATTGTCGCCGTCAGCAGTCTTGCCAATGGTTGACCACCACGAATCCGGTCCCCTTCCTCAACTGGGAACTCGGTCACCCGACCGTCAACGGCGCTGCCTATCGTTGCCCTCTTGAGTGGTTCGACCGAACCGACAAACGAATGCCCCGCGGTCACTTCCCGCTCCACAACCGGAACGACAACCACGACCGCCGGACCCCGCTGGGCCGGCAAACGGCTGGCCAGCAGTAGCACGAACACGGCTGACAAAATCACTCGACTGTTCAAAACACGTGACACAATCACCTCTCCCATGCACCACTGGGTCGACCGGCGGCAATCGATCGGCCGTGCGGTTTTCTTCGTGGACATCCTAACAGAGACCACTGGAAACCCCGCAGTGTGACCAACGGTGTTGGACTGGAAACCGGACACCGATGCCCCAGGACGGATCAGAACACCACCCGGTCTAGGGCGAACCCGCTTTCTTCTTGAGCAATTCGACGCAGCGGACCCGACCGGGTCCGAGACTCTTCGTATCGAGTTTCAACTGCAACAGGCCGGCCAGCACTCGCGTTGTCGCCGCATCGGCCTCGGTCGATTGGACGGGAATCTCGCCATCGGCGTTCTTGGCGCCGGCGTCGGCCCCCTTGCTCAGCAACAACTCGAGCACCGCAGCGTGACCACCGAATGCCGACGCATGCAGCGGACTCGACCCGTCACGGTTCTTACCATTGACGTCTGCCTTAGCGGCAATCAACAGCCCCGCGATCTCGGCGTTTCCATGATAAGCGGCCCATGCCAGGGCCGTGATACCCAGTTCAGGGTCCTGGACATTCGGATCCACCGGCTTGGCCAGCAGTTGTTTGATGGTCGCAACATCCTGATTGCGAACCGCCGCACACAGTTCCTTGGCCCCGGTGCCATTCTTGAGCAACTCCAGGCACTTCGCCCTCCCCTTTTGGACAACAGCCAGGTCAACTTTCAACTGCAACAACCCGGCGACAAACTGGGTGGTGCCCGCATCAGCAGAAGCGGCCGAATGAGCCAACTCCCCGTCTTCGTTTTTTGCATTGACGTCAATGCCACTGTTGAGCAGAAGTTCCACGATCGCCGGATGCCCCAAAAAGACCGCGCCGTGCAAGGCCGTGCTACCATCGCGGTTCTTCCCGTTGACGTTCACACGATTCTTGATCAGCAACCGCACAACCTCGACGTTGCCGGACATCGAGGCCCATCCCAGGGCAGTCACTCCGATCTGGGCATCCTGGCCATTGGGATCCCCCCCATCAGCCAATGCCTTCTTGACACCCTCGAGATCTCGTTTGCGAACGGCCCCGATCAGCAGGCCGCTGTTCACGGGAGCCTTGGCACCGTTCTTCTTGAGCACGGAGGCGGACTTGGCACGTCCCTGGGTAATGACGGCCACATCGACCTTGATCTGCAACAACCCGCCAATGAACGCAATTCCCTCGGCACCGGTCGTCGCGGAAACCAGTGGTGTCTCGCCCTTGTTGTTCTTGAGATTCGGGTCGGCTTTCTTACTCAGCAACAGTTCAACGACTGCCGTTCGACCCATGTACGACGCGCTATGCAAAGGACTGGTGCCATCGTCCCGGTTGGGTCCATTCACATCAGCGCCCTTGTCGATCAGCAGCGTGGCGATCTCGACATGTCCCAGCAGCGAAGCCCAGTTCAAAGGCGTGATCCCAAATTGCCGACCATGGGCATTGATGTTGGCTCCGCCAGCCAGAGCCTGCTTGACCGCCACAACGTTCTGCTTGCGAATCGCCCCAATTAGTCCCCCGCCACCGCCGCCCGCACCGCCACCGGCCTTGCCACCCCGCTTGGCGAGCAATGCAGCGGACTGGTTTCGATTGGCTTCCACGGACTGCTGATTCACCTGGATCTGCAACAGGCCGGCAACAAACTGGGTCGTTCCCCAGTCGACCTTCAGGACATCGCTCGGGGTCTCGCTCTTGTTGTTCTTGATGTTGGCGTCGACTCCCTTTTCCAGCAGGTACTCAACAACTTCGGTCCGTCCCAGGAAGGCAGCCGAATGCAAGGCACTGTTCCCGTCGTTGTCCTTGCCGTTGATGTTGGCTCCCTTTTGGACCAGCGCGTCAACAATTTCTCGGTGACCGTAGACAGCCGCCGCATTCAGGATGGGTGCCCCGTTGGGATCCTTGCTATTGGCATCAGTTCCCGAGGCCAGGTGCTGCTTCACGACCTTGGTATTCCCCACACGAATGGCCGTCCAGATGTCAATTTCCGGGGGAGATTCCGGCTGGACCGGTTTCGAAGTCGCCGACTCCGGTGCAACCTTTGTGGTCGATGACGGCCCATCACCAGTTGTCGGATCACCTCCACAACCCACCATCACCAGGACAGCCAAGCACGCGAAGTACAACTTCGAGGTCTTCATCATCTTTCCTTCAGATTTTTTCCAGACCGTCCCCAGCAGCCAAAACGATTCGCAATCCAGGTCGATTGCCTGACGCGAATATAGCGATTGGACCAATTTTTCGTCCAAATTAATTGGCACTGTACGGATTACTCAAGCAAGACTGTTTCCAAATTTGAGTTCTAGAAAAATCGGACGGACTTTTCTTGGACACTCGTTTTGGAGGTAAGTAAGAATGGTCAGACGCGCGACAGCACCATTTCGCTTGGCGCGGTTGCCCGTTGATCCGGACTGAATTCCACCGCATGTGGACATGGTGGAATCGGCTCGCCGACAAAATGGGGGAAAGGAACTAACTGACGATGGACCCGACAGCGAATTCTCCTTCGGCTTGGGATGATCTGTTGAAGGCATTCCAGCCCTCTACTGTGCCCAACGCCCCCGCGGTTTTCTCCATCGCGGTGTACATGATTATTGGCGGGCTGCTGACGCTGTACATCCGCTTCCTCTACCGACGCTGCAACTCGTCGTTTTCCGGATCGGACTCAGTCGCACGGATCTTCCCGTTGCTGACCATGGTGACCATCGGAGTGATCGCTGTCGTCAAATCGTCTCTGGCCCTCTCGCTGGGACTTGTCGGCACCCTGTCCATCGTCCGTTTTCGAGTCGCTATCAAAGAGCCCGAGGAACTGGTCTACTTGTTCCTGTGCATCGGGATTGGCCTGGCCCTGGGAGCCGAGCAACCCGTGCTTGCCGTGGCCCAGGTCATCGTGATCACGGCATTCGTCCTGGGGATTCACCTCACGACCCGGACCAGGCATCGGCAAAGCTTGCTGCTGACCATTACCGGCGACTCACACAAGCAGTTCAACGACACCGACACGGGCGTGATCTCCGTCGTCAACGAACTCATCGATCGCTACACGCTCCAACGGCTCGATCTCGAACAGGAACGCGGCCAGATGCGAATCGCCATCAACAGTGGTGACACGAACACGTCGGACCTGGTTGCCAGTCTTCGCGAACGCCTGCCCGAGTGCGAATTCTCCTACGTCAACCTCGAATCAACGCTGTAGCCATGAGTCTCACGACAGCTCCTGCGAACGACTCCCTGGCGGCATTCCCCAAGTCGGCCTTTCGCCTGGTCGAGGGTGATGGACCACGAGCCGACCTGGCCCGGAGACAGGAAGTCAAGTTCGTGGCTCCGCACGCCGACGTGGTAACTCTGCGAAAACTGCTGGAGGGCAATGGCCGCCGGCTGGTCCACAACAACGACAATGTCTCGACCGTCCGCAGCATCTACTTCGACGATGTGCAACTCTCGGCCTGCCACGCCAACATCGGTGGACATGGGATTCGTCACAAGGCCCGGCTCCGGTGGTACGATTCGTTGGCTCCGCAGCAACAGGTGTTCCTGGAAATCAAGTGGCGCAACAACCGGATCACCGGCAAACACCGCTACGAACTCGAGGTGCAGCAACCGCTGATGGAACTGAGCTACCGGGAGATCATCGATGGGCTGATCAATGTCTCCCCGACAGAGCATCTCGCCGAACTGCTGGGAAGCTCCGATCCGATCGTGATCGTCGAGTACAAGCGTGAGCATTTCGCCGCCAGGTTTGCCCCGCTGCGAGTCACTCTGGACTACGACCTCGTCTTTTACGACCAGACCGGCAAGAAACATATCTCCACCGCATTCCCACTCACCATGGCCGACTCGGTGCTGATCGAGGGCAAAGGCCCTCCCGGTTGCGAGCAGGACGTCCGCGAATTTCTGTATCCATTGGCACCCCGCATCAGCCCGTTCTCCAAGTACTTCCACGGCTGTCAGCATCTGGGACTTGTCTACGAGTGAGCCGCTGGCGAAGATCTTTGAAGCTTCCTATCAAAGAGATCTCCAATGGCCGCGCCGATAACCGATGGTCCACCGCAAGAAGTGAAGCCCACTCACAATCTTGGGACCAACCTGCTCTATTACCTCGTCCCGCTGGTCGTCGTCTCGGGACTGTGTATTGGCGGTTATTTTCTGGTGAAATCGGTTAACGACACTCCGGTGTCCGAATCGCCGACGCCCGAGATCGCGGCGACAACACCACCGGTCGATCCGCCAGATCCGCCAACTCCCCAGGTCGAACTGTTTCCGACCGATCGGGTGATGGATGTGCAGATCACCGTCGACGACAAAGACTGGAACAAGATCCGGTTCCAGACACGCAACATCTTCGAGGTGCTTCAGACAAAGCGGAAATACGAGCAGATCCCGTCTCCCTACGTCTACGTCCCGGCCAAGGTGACAATCGACGGGGTCGAATATCCCGAGGTCGGACTCCGCAAGAAGGGATTCATCGGATCGCAGAACTCCACTCGTCCGTCCCTGAAGGTCAAGCTGAACTACGTCAACAAGTCCGCCCAGGTTGGCGGCCTGACCAACCTGACTTTCAACAACAACAACCAGGACATCACCCTGATGAGCCAGGTGATGGGGTACGCCTTCTTCAATGCCAACGGCACACCCGCACCACGGTGCAGCTACGCCCGCATCAGCGTCAACGGCAAGCCAGTCGGTCTCTACACTCACGTCGAGACAGTTCGCAAAACAGTGCTGGAACGGGGTTTTGGGAACACAACCGGCACGCTGTACGAGGGCACGGTGGTCGACTTTTTCGACGACTGGCAGAACAGCTTCGAATTGAAGATCGGCACGCCCGAATCGGACCAGAAAAGCCGCGAGAAGATGAAACGGTTGATCGAGGTCCTGAAACGGCCCACGCCCGCTGCAACCGAAACTCCCGAGACCAAAAAACAGGGCGAGGAACTCCAGGCGGCGATCGGCGAACTGGTTGACCTCGATTCGTTCTACACCTACTGGGCCATCGAAAGCCTGCTGGGTTTTTGGGACGGTTACACCGCCAACGCCAACAACTTCTTTATCTACGACAACCCGACCACCAACAAGTTCCACTTCATGCCGTGGGGTGGGGATTGCATGTTCGAGAAAAAAAGCAAGCTCCGCGTTGACCCGCGTGCTCCGCTCTCGGTCAAGACAAAGGGACTCATCGCCCACAAGCTCTACCAGATCCCCGCGGCCCGGGAACGGTACGCCAGCACGCTAAAACAGATCATGGAGACGCACTGGAAAGAAGACACCTTGCTGGCCGAGACACAGCGAATCGAGTCACTGGTCAAAACTCTTATTCCACCAGAACAAGCTTCGAAGGTCCGATTTGATGGCATTCGACAGTTCATCCGCAATCGGCGAGGAGACATCGAACGCGAAACGGCCGATGGCATGCCGGTCTGGGCAGCCAAGCCGCAACCGCCCCCATTGCTCGCGATGCCCGGTGCCGGTGGAAGAAAACAGGACACCAACACCATCTTCTATGCCGCCAAGACCGGCAAGATCGACCAGATCAAGCAGTTCCTCGCAAAGAAGGTCGACATCAATGGCTTCGATGAAGGTGGAACCACAGCCCTGTCGCACGCTGTCCTGGCAGGAAAAACCGAGGCTGTCGGGTTCCTGATCGCGCAGGGTGCCGATGCAACCCTCTCCAACCGCGACGGCAACACCGTCCTTCATGGAGCCGCGTTCCTGGGTCGCCACCAGATCGCACGGATGCTTCTCGACGGCGGGGCCAAGCCGAACGCCAGAAACAACAAGGGAGAAACCCCGCTGGATTCGTGTTCACCTCCATGGAGTGACCAGATCCAGGGCTTCGTCCAGTTCATTGCCGGACTGTTGCAGATCAGCGTCGACATGGACCAGGTGCGGTCCGGTCGCCCCCAGGTCGTCGCGATTCTTCGAGAGCATGGTGGCCTGTCGGGCGCCGAGGTGGCGGACCGGAAAAAAATGGATCTCTGGCAGGCGGCCAGGGCCGGCAAACTCTCGACCCTGAAAAAACGGCTGGACAAAATCAAGGATGTCAACGCACTGGATGGCAAGGGAATCAGTCCCCTGTCCTGGGCCGTGATGGCTGGCAAATCCAAGGCCGCCAAGCTGTTGATCGACCGGGGTGCCAACGTGAATCAGAAGAACCGCGACGGCAGCACTCCCCTGCATGCCGCTGCGTTTCTCGGGCAACTCGAACTGGTCACGTTGTTGCTCGAGCACAAGGCCGACATCAATTCTCGAAATGGCCAGGACGAAACCCCGCTGGGAACAGTGGCTCCGGCTTGGAACAGCGGTGTCCGCCAGGTGACCCAGATCTACGCCCGCCTGTTGCAACTGAAAATCGATATCGAGGCCATCAAGGCCGCCCGACCGAAAATCGCCGCCTTGCTCACAAAAAGCGGTGGCAAGCTGGGTTCAGAACTGGCCAAGTGATGGGTCGCCCAGCACGATGACGTCATCAGACATCTTTCCGCAACGGTGCATCGAGTTCTCTCAACGGCCAGGACACCGCCCCGTCCGACTGCAGAGACCCGCACCATTGTGTTGGGCAAGCCGTTTTCGGCCAATCACAAGGGACCACAACCCACATCAGCTTGTCACAGAACGCCACTCAAGCTAGAAACTCATGCCCAAGGTGGTAAAACAATGTTGTTCAGGTTCGCTGCCCTAAGGACGACTCTCAGGTGAAGTTCGCTCAACCCGACGACGCATTCTTGACCGTGCTACGGCAGCGTGTGGACGACCTGTTCAACAGCACCGGACGCCGTCGCCGTGACTGTGCCGCGATGTACACCAAGACCCTGGTGATTGCCATCTGGTTTGCGGCCTCCTACGCGGCGCTGGTTTTCCTGGCCGCCACCTGGTGGCAGGCCGTGCCACTGGCCATCTCGCTCGGTTTGGCAATGGCCTCGATCGGGTTCAATATCCAGCACGATGGAGCCCACTCGGCCTATTCCAACCACAAGTGGGTCAACAGCCTCATGGCCATGTCCCTGGATCTCCTGGGTGGGAGTTCCTTTTACTGGAAGAAGACCCACAACCAGGTCCATCATTCCTACACCAACATCACCGGCCACGATGGTGACATCGACATGGGAGCCCTCGGCCGCCTGTCACCTCACCAGCAAGCACGACGGTTTCACCGGATCCAGCACCTGTACCTGTGGGTGCTGTATGGCTTTCTGCCATTCAAATGGCAGTTCTACGACGACATCCGAGGTGTGCTGACAGGTCGGATCGGATTCAACCAGTTCGCCCGACCACGCGGACGTCACCTGGCAGTATTTGTCGGAGGAAAACTGCTGTTTGTGTCACTGGCGCTGGTCATCCCGCTGATGTTTCACGCGTGGTACACCGTGCTGCTGTTCTTCTTTACCGCATCATTCGTCCAGGGCCTGACACTCAGTATCGTCTTCCAGTTGGCGCATTGTCTGGAAGAAGCAGATTTCCCGATTCCGCCCGGCGACACTGGCCAGATCGAAAAGGCCTGGGCTGTTCACCAGGTCGAAACGACGGTGAATTTTGCCCCCCGCAGTCGCGTGGTCACCTGGTTCACCGGCAGCCTGAACCACCAAATAGAACACCATCTCTTCCCACAAATCTGCCACGTCAACTACCCGGCGATCTCCGAGTTGATGGAAGAAACGTGTCGCGACTTCGGCGTGCGGTACGTGGCCCACAACTCGGTCTGGTCCGCCGTGCGGGCCCACTACCGGTGGCTGCGACAAATGGGCCGTCCGGACAGCCTGGTCGCCGATCTCAATGTCAACAGCCCGGTTGCAACCGGCTGAACCAGTTGCCGCAGCAACCGGCGCATTCTCCACCGGTTTGTCCTCCCTGCTCGACCGCATGAGGTCGCCACGCAACCGGTCGGACTAACCAATTTTGTTCTCCGGCAGTCGCTGGTACAGTCTACAGGTGACGCCCATCGCCTCCGGATTGGTGAACGGCAACCAAAATGTTTTTCTGGATGCAGTTCCAGTTGCTCATTCCATCACCATTGTCGTCAGTTCTGCAGCGTCCTGTGGTGCCAACAGTTGTCATCCTGTTGATGGGACTGTTGTGTGACGGTGCACAGGCCGACGACCTCGATTTCGCCCGCGATATCCGGCCGTTGCTCTCCGATGCCTGCTACAACTGCCACGGCCCGGATGCCAAAGCCCGCCAGGCTGATCTGCGACTGGACCAGCGGGCGGCGACGCTCGAGTCCAGGGTCCTGTCATCGGGAAAAATGCTGGCGAGACTCACCAGCAATGACCCGGACACGCGGATGCCTCCCGCAGATTCCATCCGCGTCCTGCGACCCCGCGACCGGGCCACGTTGGTGAAATGGCTCAAGAGCGGCGCACCGTGGCCCCGCAATGATCGCCACTGGGCATTCACGACACCGGTACGACCTGAACGACCGGAGGTGGGGACTCCGGGTTGGTCTCGCAACGCCATCGATGACTTCGTCCTGGCGCGGCTGCAGCGTGAGCAGTTGACACCGGCCCCGGAGGCCGACCGGACCACGCTTCTGAGGCGGGTGACCTTCGACCTGACCGGACTTCCCCCCTCACTGGAAGAACTGGACGCCTTCCTGGCCGACCGCTCACCGCAGGCGTACGAGGCAGCCGTCGAGCGACTGCTCGATTCGCCACGTTACGGAGAACACATGGCCGTCGACTGGCTTGAGGCTTCGCGTTACGCCGACACCGACGGTTACCAGAATGACCGCATCCGTTACATGTGGGTCTGGCGGGACTGGCTGATCCGGTCACTGAATCACAACATGCCCTTCGACCGATTTGTCGTCGAGCAGATGGCGGGCGACCTTCTGCCGGACCGGAACTTCTACACTCAGGTCGCAACCGGTTTCAATCGGAACCATCGCATCAACTCCGAGGGTGGATCGATTCCAGACGAGTGGATCGTGGAATATGTGGCCGACCGGGTCGAGACGATGGGGACCCTGTTTCTCGGACTCACGCTGACATGCTCGCGATGTCACGACCACAAGTACGACCCGATCAAGCAAAAGGACTTCTACAGGTTTTTCGCGTTTTTCAACACCATCGCCGAGGCCGGCCTGGGCCCCAACAACGGCAACAGCCCACCATTCATCAAGGTGCCCAAGAACTGGCCGGAATTGACCGGACCGGATGCCAGGTTCGTGGTGCCAATGCCTCCCAAAATCAACGTGACACAAACCTCCGTGCCCCGTCCTCAGTCCGGTGCCCCGAACACGGTCATGGTGCTGCACGAATCCAAGACACCACGCCCCACCTACCGGCTCGAACGGGGCCAGTACGACCACCCGGACAAGTCAGAGAAACTGCAGCCGACCACGCCTGCTGTGCTCGGCCGCTGGGACAAAAGCTGGCCAGCCAATCGACTGGGACTGGCAAGATGGCTGACCAATCCCCGGCATCCACTGACGGCCCGGGTGACCGTCAATCGACTCTGGCAACATCACTTTGGACTGGGCCTGGTCAAGACCAGCGACAATTTCGGTGTCCAGGGAGAACTGCCCAGCCACCCCGATCTGCTCGACTGGTTGGCAACCGAATTCGTTCACAACGGTTGGAACCTGAAGGAACTCCACAAGCTGATCGTCTGCAGTGCCACGTACCGCCAGGTCTCCGGGGGCACCGTTGTCGCTCACCGTCGCGATCCGGAAAATCGCCTGCTCGCCCGTGGCCCCAGGAAACGACTGACCCCCTATTCGGTTCGTGATGCGGCCTTGTTCGTCAGCGGCTTGCTGGTGGAAAAGACAGGGGGCCCCTCGGTCCGGCCCTACATGCCACCGGGCATCTGGAAAAGCATCTCCAACGCCAGGTACCGCCAGGACAAGGGAGAGAAACTGTACCGACGCAGCATGTACACCTACTGGCGGCGTACGGTGCCCCCTCCCATGATGATGGCCTTCAATGCCGCCGCCCGCGAGACTTGCGTCGTCCGCACCGATCAGACGACCACGCCGCTGCAAGCTCTGACAATGATGAACAACATCACTTTTGTGGAAGCCGCCAGGTGTCTTGCCGAGAGAGTGCTCCGGGATTCCCGACTCTCATCACGCCGACGCCTCCACAACGCATTCCGTATGGTGACCAGTCGCCGACCACGGCCCGAGGAACTGGACCGGTTGCAGGCGGACCTGCAGTACTACCAGAAACACTTTCGAGACAACCCGAAAGCGGCGACCAGGCTGCTGGCCATCGGCGAGCGGCGGCCCGACCCGGCCGTCAACACGACCCGGCTGGCCGCTTTCACCCTGGTCACCAACACGATCATGAACCTCGACGAAGCCATCATGGAGAACTGACGTGGCCGTGCCGGAGCAAATTGTCACCCAGCAGACCCGCCGCGCGTTTCTGGAACGCGGTACGCTGGGACTGGGAACGATGGCGGTGGCCTCACTGCTCCGCGCCGAACAACCCCGTCCAGCCGACATCCCCGGACCAACCGGTCTGCCCCATTTCGCTCCCAGGGCCCGCCGAGTGATCTATCTCTTCCAGTCGGGGGGGCCGGCGCAAATGGATCTCTTCGACTACAAGCCGGAACTGGCCCGTCGGTTTGGCCAGGAGGTGCCCCGGTCGGTCTACCCCGACGAACGCAAGACCACGATGACCTCGGGACAGAAGTCGTTCCCGGTCGCTCCCTCACGGTTCAAGTTCTCCCAGCACGGCCAGTCCGGCACCTGGCTGAGCGAACCGTTGAAACACCTCGCGACGATGATCGACGACGTGTGCGTGATCAAGAGCATGCACACCGGAGCGATCAACCACGATCCGGCTGCAACGATGTTCCAGACCGGGTCGGTCATCGCCGGCCGTCCCAGCATGGGGTCGTGGGTGAGTTACGGACTGGGCAGCGAGAACACCAACTTGCCCGCATTCGTCGCGCTGACTTCCAACGGGACGGCCAAGGCGGGCCAGCCGCTTTATGACCGTTTGTGGGGTGAGGGATTCCTGCCCGGCCGATTCCAGGGAGTCAAGTTTCGCGGTCAAGGCAATCCGATTCTCGACCTCTACAACCCAGAGGGTGTCGCTCGCGTTCACCGACGCCGGATGCTCGACACGCTCAATCGACTCAATCGGCAACAAGCCGGCCGCTTCAATGATCCGGCCGTTGCCACCCGCATCGCCCAGTACGAACTGGCCTTCCGCATGCAAATGAGCGTGCCCGAGTTGATCGATCTCAGCAGCGAGCCCCGCCATGTTCTCGACATGTACGGCCCACAGGCCACCCGGGTCGGCAAGTACGCGTACAACTGCCTGCTGGCCCGTCGACTCGCCGAGCGCGGTGTCCGGTTCATTCAACTCTACCACCGGGGCTGGGATGCCCATCAAAATACCCCCAAGCAGGTTGCCGCCCAGTGTCGTGATACCGACCGAGCCACCACCGCACTGCTCCGGGACCTCAAGCAACGCGGCATGCTCCAGGACACCCTGGTTGTCTGGGGAGGCGAATTCGGACGCACCATCTACTGCCAGGGCAAGCTGACATCAAAAATCTACGGCCGCGACCATCATCCCAACTGCTTCAGCTACTGGATGGCTGGCGCTGGAATCCGTGGTGGTATGAGCTACGGCGAGACCGACGATTACAGCGTCAATGTCGCCGAGAATCCCGTCCATGTCCACGACCTGCAAGCCACCATCCTGCACCAGTTGGGCATCGATCACGAGCAGTTGACCTATCGCCACCAGGGCCGCGACTACCGGCTCACCGATGTCCACGGCCAGGTCGTACGGCCGATCCTGTCCTAGCCCGGCCAGGCAACGGCCCATTGCTCTTCCTGGGGAGCTAGGGATCCTGGGTCGCCCGCGCTTCGCGGCGACTGGAGGCCCGGTCGAGCATCGCCTGTGCCACGTCGTTGAGCAACAGGATTCCGATGATGAACATCAGCAAGCCGTTCGAAAAATGAGCTCCCGTACCATCAACCAGCAGCTTGGTGGCGATCACTGCCAGGATCGACAGCATCAGAACCGCGAAGTGCTTGTTCTTGGAAACGATGGCGCTGATGGGAATCATGCCGAAAATCATGATGACCGAGGAGATCAGAATAGCCGCAACCATCCACGGGAACTGGGTTTTGAGATCCATGATCGCCACCGCGGCGAAGACTGAATCGAGACTGAAGAGGATATTCATCGTGGCCAGGTAGCCCACAACGGCCAGGATCCGAACAACACCCACCTTGCTGCCAGCCGGCTTGTGGGCCACTCCCGCCATCTCCTCCCGCAACTTGTGGTAGTACTCCCACAGGGCCATGGCAAGAATCACCAGCCCGCCGACAAACAGGACCAGGCTCATCCAGGTCAGTTCGTCATGGTGCTTGCTGAACCAGCGATTGGGAAACCACCGGGAGTCGGGAAGCGGGTTGTTCAAGAAGGAGAGTTGCGAGAGGAAGAACAGGAACCCGATCCGCAACAGGGCAGCCAGGATCAGCGCCGCCGATCGCCAGCGGAGATGCCGCCGGGGTTCCAGGTTCAGCCCTTTCAACGAAAATTCGATCAGCAGGGCATTGTCAATTCCAAGCCCGGTACTCAAAAACAGCAAGGAAACAAAGGGTACGAAAACGTCCATGATCAACGTCCTTCCTGCAGCCGTTCCCGGGACCGGATTCGATGATCACCGGACCAACCACTGACCCCCCAACCGGGCTGGTCATTTCTTTTCGCGAGACTCCTCGCGGGCCATAAGTGACTCGAGTTGGACAATCTCTCCAGCTTGGTTGCCGACGGAAAACGGGACCTCGTTGGAAGGACAACTTCCACAACCACCCGTCCCACAGCCGCCACCCAGTCGACTCGACCACATCCGAATGGTTCGTCGCGCCAGCACACCTATCGCGGCGACAACCAACAGCACCGCCACGACCGATTGCCAGTCAACTGATCCCACGTGACATCCTCAAACAAACACCAGACTCGTACCGCCTCAGCGGCTCACCCCATCATCGAACCAACCTGATAGGTTGCCAGCGCGCCAATATACGCCAGGACGGTCATGTAGACGAAGCAGAAAATCGGCCAACGCCAGCTGTTGGTCTCGCGACGGATCACAACCAGCGTCGAGGCGCACTGGGCACACAGTGCGAAGAAGACCATCACCGACAGGGCAACCGGCACATCAAAGACCGCTCGACCATCCGGCCAGGTCGATGCCCGCATCGCGCCTTGCAGTCCGGAGTCTTCCTCGTCGACATCGCCACCCAGGCTGTAGATGGTCCCCAGCGTCGCAATGAACACCTCGCGGGCCGGAAATGACGCGATCGCACCAACTCCGATCCGCCAGTCCCAGCCCAGTGGCCGAACCGCCGGCTCGATCAGATGGCCCAACCGGCCCAGCAGGCTCTCTTCAATCAGTCGGGAGGTCTCCAGGTTGTGTTCTGACTTCAGGCGATCCAGTGATTCCAGCGTCGCCACGGACTCAGCCGCAGCCTCCAACTGCTCGATCTCCTGTTGAATCTCGTCCAACTGTGCACGATCGCCAGGAAAGGACCCGGCCGCCCAGACAACGATCGTCATGACAAAGATCAATGTTCCGGCCTGCATCACAAAAGCCCGGCCACGATCATACACGCGGCCGAACACGGCTCGTGGCGTGGGGACCTTGTACTCGGGAAGTTCCATGACAAACGGCATGGTCTCGCCTGGGAAAAAAGTCGTCCGCAATAACCACGCGACAGGAATCGCCACGACCGCACCCAGCAAAGACATGGCAAACAGGACCAACCCTCGCCAGGTGATCCATCCGTCCAAAAGGCCTCCCTCAGGAATGAAGGCACCGATCAACACGACATAGACGGGAAGCCGAGCCGAACAACTCATCAACGGAGCGACCAGGATCGTGATCATTCGATCACGACGGCTCTCGATGACCCGCGTGGCCATGATCCCGGGAATGGCACATGCAAAAGACGACATCAGCGGGACAAACGACTTTCCGCTGAGACCAAACTTGACCATCAGCTTGTCCATCAGAAATGCTGATCGCGCCATGTACCCGCAATCCTCCAACACGGCAACCATCAAAAACAGCAGGACGATCTGGGGCAGAAACACCAGGACAGCACCGACGCCTCCGACGATTCCGTCAACCAGCAGACTTCTCAAAGGCCCGGGCGACATCGAACCGGTGATCCAGGAACCCACCCATTCCTGGCCGGCCCCACAGGCGTCCATCAACGGGCCCGCCCACGAGTAGATGGCCTGGAACACCAGGAACATCAATCCAATGAAAATCACGAGTCCGGAGAACCGGTGCGTCAAGACACGATCGAGCTTGTCGCTGAACGTGACGCGTCGCTCCTGAGGCTCCGACACGACACCGGACAACAACTCACCGGCCCACTGGTATCGAACCTCCGCCTCGACAGCCGGAATGCGACAGCCTGCCTCTGACAGGCGTGCTCGTGCTGCCGACAGAGACTCCGACAGGTCCCCGGACGCACCAAGCAGCACCTCCTCGACGTGGCCACCGACATCCAGCAACAGGCGTTCGACCAGGTACGACGGCACATCCTCTTTGGCAACGTCTTCGGCAAGCTGCTGGCACTCGTCGTAGAACTCGACAGGAAACAACCTGGGCGTCTCAACTATCTCTTGATCGAGGGCCTCGAACACGGCCGATGAGATGGCATCCAGACCCGAACCACGGTGAGCCTCGGCCTCGACGATTGGAATCCCCAGCCGCTGCTTGAGCAGTTCGACATCGATTGTGATGTCACGCCCGCGGGCCACATCGGCCATGTTCAGCACGAGCACTGTCGGACGATCCAGGTCCAGGACCTGGCTGAGCAGGTAAAGGTTGCGTTCGAGATTCGATGCGTCGGCAATACAGACCACCGCGTCAACAGATCCCACATCCGGCTGCCGACCCATCAACACATCGACCGACACCATCTCGTCGGCAGATCGCGGCGAGAGACTGTACGTTCCCGGGAGATCGATCAAATCGACGGCACGACCATCCCACTGGACCCGCCCCACTTTTTTCTCGACGGTCACACCCGGGTAGTTCCCCACGCGGGTGTGAATCCCCGCCAGCGCACTGAACAGGGTGCTCTTGCCAGTGTTCGGATTTCCAACCAGGGCAACCTGCAGCGGTCGGGCGGGCGGCGAGTTCACGGTTTCAGGCATATCAATCCAGGGTGACTGTCAGGTCAATCCACCGACTCGATCTGAATCCGGCGCGCCTCTCGACCACGCAACGACAGGCGGAAACCACGGACAAAGAACTCGATAGGATCCCCGAGCGGGGCGAACCCGATCACCTCGATCTCTTCACCCACCGTCAGCCCCATCTCCATCAACCGAACCGAAATCGCGTCGTCTCCGGTGACCTCGAGAATCCGCCCCTTCTGGCCTCGGTCGAGCGAATCTAGCGTGGTCACCGACATCGTGTGCCTGATCATGTGAACAACGAATCCAATCGGCCCAGTCTAATCCAGCGGCGGCCGAGGTTCGAGTCGCGGGCGAATGGTGGCCACGCTCCATTTTTGTCGCCAGGCGCCCTCGGCCGGGTCACCACGTCACCCACATCGCCTCGCGTGAACCATTCCGCCAGGACTGTTCAATCCGCCAGCGACTGTTGCAATCGGACAATTTCGCCGGCGAGCCGGAGTCGGAATTGGCGGTAATCACCCAATGTTCGCGCTCCCTGTTTCGTCGCCCGGTCATAATGTCCACCCAACCGTCGACCGGTGGCCTCGCCCCGCTGATTCCGCGCCCGGTGTCCATTGATGTCGATCTTCTCGGTCAGTTCCTGCATGACTTTCCGGGCACGCTCCACATCCCGGGCCAGTCCTTTCTCTGCGGCCCGAGCGACCAGGTTCGACAGGGTGGTCAAGTAACGGTGGTCGTCAACTCCCTCGCGGACCGCTTCCCATCCGATCGTCGGGACCAGGTCTCCAGGTGTTGGCCGGACGAATGAATAGTGGAGTTCCGTATTGGCGACATCCTTGAGCACGGCATCCCAGGCGGTGGGACTTGTGCTGCCCGGATCGGCGTAGGCCCACAATGCACTTCCCTTGATCCCGGTCTTCCAACACCACATGCCAAAGTAGAATCGACTACTTTCCGCATCGACAGGCGCCAGGTTGCAGTCATAGGACCACAACAGCTTGTCCATTTTCTTGGATTTCTTCACCAGTTCCTCGTCGAACCCGGCTCCGGCAATCCAGATGTCGTATTGCGATCCCAGTGCCTTGATACCGGTCGACCCGATTGCGGTCGTTGCCCTCACCTTGCGATGTTCGGGATGCTGTTTCCGAAACTCATCCAGCTTGGCGAACAGCCGCTTGGCGTTATCGATTCGCTCCTGGCTGCCCGGCTCATCCTGGAGATACAGTGCCAACTCGGGCCATTTTTTTCGCCTGGCCTGGTCGAGTACCGTTTTCCATTTCTCCGGCCCAACGGCATCCGCCCCCAGCCAGATCGCCGGAACCCCCGCCGTCATGAGTTGGCTGTCCCGCAGGACATCCATCACGTTTTCGAACGGCAATCCATAGGGGTACAGGGTGGCGGTCGTCATTCCATGCCGCCGCATGTCCAGGAAGATCCTCTTCAGGTACGCCTCGGTTCGGAGACGAGGTGGAATGCCCCAGGTTGGCAGATACATGAAGTAACCCATGCCCTCGGCCCGTTGCAGGTGAAACGGCAGGACCTGCAACTGGATGTCCAGATTGCTGATTGTCACACCGTCGGCCGTGACCCCAATGCCACCCCGGTAAACCCCATCTCCCGCTTCGCCAGGAACATGAACGGTCAACCAGAACCGGCGGGTCGTGTGACGGGGAATGTCCAACGCCGTCTGCTTCTCGAGAAACCGCTCCATGTACATGTGCTGTCTCGAGTTGATCTGCCGCTTCCACAACTCGACGATCCGGATCTCGATTTCGCTGGCCGGAATCACATCACCACGTTCATTTCTGAGATCACCAACGACCCTGGCACGAACATTGTGGAGTTTCCGCCCGGTGGCTCGAACGGAAAATGTCGCCGGCTCAAATTCACCGAGTGAGGCAGACAGCTTGATTGTCCGGAGATTTTCATCCGGGGCCGGCAACGTCGTGTAGGCCCCTCGCGCAAGATAATTGTTGGCAAAGACAATCGGCTTCTCATCCGAGTTGAGGTCGTAGTTGGTTTTTGCCAGGGGTGTCACATCGACCGAGACGGCCGTCTTCGCCGCTCGCTCCAGGACCGCGGTTCCGCCCGCGAACCCCAAGGACGAAAACAACATCGGTTGATCAACACGCTCGAACAGCGGCGAGAAAGAACTGGTCTCTTTTGACTTGCTGTCAAATCGGACCACGTTCACTCGCCAACTTGTTCCGTCCTTCACGCCCCCCAACTCCGACAGCGGAATCGCCAACTCGGCCGTCCAGGCCCCAGCACGCCTTTGAACTGCGGTCTCGATTCTCTTGCAGTCCCAGGACATGTCGGCGTCAAATTTTGCGAATCCACCCAGAGCAAAGCCCTCGCGTTCCATCTCGAAATCGCACTTGCGATCCCACAACACGTTGGCAGCCGTCAGCACCAGCTGGTGGTACGACCCATTTCGGGTCGAGATGAAGAACTCGAGTCGATCGTCATCCGCCACGTGCATGTCATCCCGTTGCCGCGACCTGGCGGTCGCGGTTCCCCCGGCAGGATCGGCACATTGAGCGGCAACATAGAGGTTGTCGTCATCAAAACTCACGTGGACCGTCGTTGGCTTCTCGGCCGGGCGGGAGTCGTAATCGACCCTCGTGAAGTCATCCAGCGCCGCCTGGCCGTTCCAGCACTCCTCATCGATCCGACCATCAATCCGGGGCCGACCGACCGTACGACGGATTGTCACCTGGTCGTTGAATGTCTTTTGTTCGGCCTCGAACACCGTCCTCACCTCCCCTGGTGTCAGCGCCTTTTTGAGGATATAGGCTTTGCCCAGCGTCGCATCCAGGTGCCCGTTGCCCTCCCAGTGGCCCAGGTGAACACCGCTGGTGCCGCTGTAGTCCACCACCAGGTCCGCGGGAACCGTTCGTTCAACAAACACCTTTCCATCGACAAATAGCCGCTGCTTGCCGTCACCACAGGTCGACACAACATGGTGCCATCTTCCATCAGGCCAAACCCGGGAACTGCCTCCAATGTGGTAGAGCTTCTTGTCGATGCCCTTGGCGTCGACGTACATCGCCCGTGAATCCCCGTAGTAGTAGATGCCACAACCGGTAAACGCCCCACCGGTCTTGATCAGGTAGACCGCGTTGTTCTGGGAACTGGTTGTGCGAAACCACACTCCCATGGAATACGGTGGCTGGAGATGCAGGTCGGGGGCATCGCCAACCTTCACCCGGTTCCGTCGGGACCGCTGAAATCTCAGCCCCCGTCCCCAGCTCCCGGACACCCACTCGGCCCCCACGATCTGTCCATCGTGACCGTGACCGCTCCTGTCTTTGAGCGTTGTTCCGTTCCCGGCAGAAAAATTCCACAGTGCCACAAGATCTTTCCGCGACTTCGTCACTTGCGACTGGGCCGTACCGGCACTCAGCAGATGCAACAAGGCCACCACAACCACACTTCTTTCGAATCTTGACATTGCTCAATTGAACCAATTTCAGCGGTTCGACGCTGCGCCGCGACAACACAATTGACCCGCCGAGAGCTGCGTCGGAACCGTGTCGAGATCCGCTTTTCCCGTACCCGTCCCACAAACAGAAATCGATGTCATTCTCGTTACTGACCCGGAAACGTTCAGCCTCTGGAGCAGGCCGGATCGCGTGGTTCATCCACCGCGTCCAGTACGGGCCCGTTTCGAAAACTCCCCCTGCGAAAAACAACGGGACCAGGAGCTTCCAGTCATCCCGTGCCAGTGACTCAGGCGATGGCCGGCAGATTGGCCAGAATGTGGACAAGACGGATAAACTGGCTGAGGTGTCAACTGCACGTTGGACGCCCCCGCTCCGACCCTGCCACCCTGATTGAAAGAACTGGTCCGACACCACAGCTCCGAGAACCGAACCATGCAAAGTCGACGCCGTGATTTTCTCCTGGGCCTGGTCGCCGGCAGCACGGCCCTCGGACCGGGCTGGCTGGGCAATCGCAGGATCACGGCGTCCGAGACGGATGCCCTCGACGAGGCCCGCCAGCAAGCCGCCCATCGCAGGCGACGCGTCATCTACAACAATGACGGGGACGACATCTGGGCCCGGGGCGCTGACACGGTCGACAAGTTCCTGGCGCTACGGCACACACCGCTGCTGGGCACCCATGTCGACAGCGTCTTCTACTCGACCACCCAGAGCTTCAACTTCTTTACCCACCAAACCAGGGTGGCCGAGGTTTTTCGTTCCAGGACCGGCTCGTTCGCCAACAACAACCTGGCCAAGTTCCTGGCACGGGATACGGACGGCTTGAGGATGTCCAGCCAGTTTGCCCGCAAACACGGAATGGAAACGATCTGGACGCTGCGGATGAACGACATTCATGACGCCTTCACCCCGCAGTTCCGTCCCAGGTGGAAACAGGCTGATCCTCGACGCATCATGTCCACGCTGGCCGAGGCGAAAAAACACAACGATCGCCGAAGTCTCTGGAGCCTGGTCGATTTCGAACACCCGGATGTCGAACCTCGCCTCCTGGAGATCATCCGCGAGGTCCTGAAAAATTATCCGGTTGATGGCGTCGAACTCGATTTCCTCCGCGCTCCCTTCTACTTCCGCACCACTTTCGAGGGCCGGCCGGCAACCGCCGCTCAAACGGCCATCCTCACCCGGCTGGTACGCAACATCCGCCAGGTTGTCGTGCAGGAAAGTGTCCGCCAGGGGAAGCCGTTCCTGCTCACGGCAAGGGTCCCACCCACGCTCACACATGGTCGTAAGATCGGTATCGACACCCGGGCCTGGCTGGAGGAAAAATTGCTGGACACGGTGTCACTCGGCGGTGGTTACATCACGTTCGACCTCCCGATCAAGGAACTGGTCGCCCTGGGACAGAAACACAACGTCCCGGTTTATCCCTGCCTGAGCCAATCTGGCCTGATGTACCGATCGCCACGTGGCCAGAGCAAAAAGCAACCTGTCGAGTCCTGGTTGGGAGCCGCTTCGCGTCTGTGGCATGACGGCGCCTCGGGGATTTACGTGTTCAACCTGTTCCCCGGTCCGGGAACACCCGCCGATCGGGATTATGCCCGCAAGATTCTCAGCCGCGTCGGTTCGCTAGAGAAACTGACCTCCCAGCCCATCCAGTATGCGATCTCCGACGCCGGTTTCTGGATGCCGGCACATCACTGGGCCAAAGACGTGGCGGAATTCTCCAAGGCCCTGCCGGTGGCACTCAAACCCAATGAGTTCCATCAGCGACCGTTGCACGTTCCGGAAGACTTCAGCGGAGTCGGTTTCGACGTGACCGCTGAACTGCGGGTCGATTTCACGGGACTCAAAAAAGAGAGCACACCGGAAATCCTGTTTGGTTCGGCCAACTTCGGACCGACCGGCGGAGGGAAGAAGGTGACTGGAGTCCACCGTTTCACGTGCAAGGTGCCCGTACAAGCCATCAAGCGGGGTGCCAACCGGGTGATGGTGAAAACCAGGGAGACCGGGGCCAGCCTGATCGGTGCGGAACTCTGGATCCAGCGGTAACCGGTACTCTACCGCGACAGCACAAAGCACTTCATATTGCCGTCACGGTCCCGGCAAAAGAGTCGCCCCCTGGAGAGTACGATATGGGGCCAGGCGTCGTTCTTCATGAGATCTTTTCGGCGCGCCAGCTCCGTGTATTTTTTGGGAGACCGAACGGCCGTCTCGGCCAGTACCAGGTCGCCACGCCGCCCCCAGACAATGATCCGATCATCTGAGGTGACGATGCAGGAAGCGGTGTCTCCAAACACGCCTCCTCGCCAGATCGGTTTGCCTGTCTGGAAATCGAGGCAATACAGCCCTCGCCAACACCAGTAAACATGCCCCTTGTGAATCACCGGTGGGCAAACGCCCGACGCATACGGCTGCTTCCAGATCTGTTTTGCACCGGAACGGGTGATATCAATTCGCGCGGTCGAATACTGGTTGTATTCCGAGGAAATGATGATCGAATTCTTTGACACCGTCGGCGTGGCCACGTTGTTGGCAAAATCCGTAGCCCAGGGGAACTCGGCAACCGTCTCCCCTTCGTGCCCCTGATCCAGGCGGGCGACCAACAGGTTGCGAATTGTCAACACGGCCAGGCAAGGCAACCCCTCGACAACCATCGGAGCCAGTCCACCGGTGTGGCCAGCAGGATCTTTGGATTCCGAGACCCAACGACGACGGCCGGTCTTTTTCGAAAAGGCCATCAGGTTCCCTTCATCGTCCCCCACCTCGACAATCACTGTCTCACCGTGCAGCAACGGAGCAGTCGTGTACCCGTAATCGCGAAGTCTCCGGCGGCCCACCTTGGGCCGCTGTGGTACCCGGTAAGCCTCGTACAGGTTCAGACCCCAGACCCGTTTTCCCTGCCGCCGCGTGTCCCAGCAAATCAGGTCACCATCGGTACTGAGCGTGTAAAGATAACCGGTTGACATGTCGTAGCTGGGGCAGGACGAGGGCCCCGAGTACAGTCCCTTGTCTCCATCACTCACGCGACCGTATTCGGGACAAGCGTAGGATTGGTGCCAGGCAACCTGGCCGGTCTTCGTGTCCAGGGCCCAGAC
>CAZYAZ010000010.1:0-50021 GCA_964646205.1 uncultured Planctomycetaceae bacterium
CAGTTCGGGGTCGATTCGGGCGTTTTCGCGGTCAACTGCACCGGATTTCGCACCGGTCGTCTCCGAAACTTGCACACGTCTCGGGGAATCTGCTGTTTGTTCGAGTCCTCTCTTGGGCACTCGACCGGGTTGCACCGCTTCGCACCCGGTCGCAGACCCCTGTAAAACAGGGGGGAGGCTTGCGGTCGACACGTTCCTTGAGCCAACACTTGGGCGCCGCATCAAGTCATTCCTGCCGCTTGACCTAGCGAATCGCGGTCCACTACGGATCCCGAAACCAAAGAGCCTACTGGCTCAGCGCGGGATTCCCATCCATCGTTTCGTCCAGAAACGTGACTTCACCCAGGGCGACATCGTACATGGCGCCGACGATGGCCACGTGCCTCTGTTCGACAAGGCGTCGAATCGCAACACTGTCCCGCCGGATCTGGTTCACCGTTTGGATGACGTGCCCGATGGTGACCGTTTTGAGGTACTCTGTCCGGTCGGCGTCTTCTTGGATCGGACGGTCCGTTGCTCCAGCCAGGCCGGTTGAACGGAGATCACTAATCAGTTCTTCGAAATGCTGACACTCGCCAGTTTCTATTGACGTGGGACGCTGATCGTCGAACAGGTCAACGGCCGTGGCGATGGCTCCACATCGGGTGTGGCCCAACACCACGATCAACGCGGTTCCGTTGACACAACAGGCGTACTCGAGACTGGCAAGCGTTGTACGGCGGGCCACGTTGGCAGCCGTGCGAACCGAGCAAATGTCACCGATGCCGAGGTCGAAAATGATCTCACTCGGCACCCGCGAATCAGCACACGCCAGGACGGCGGCCAGGGGGAATTGATCTTCCGCGGTGGCCTCACGTTGTCGTGTCAGGTCATGGACAACCGATTGTCCCGAACGAAATCGGCGATTGCCCTCGGCCATTAACGTCATCACTTCTGCCGGTGTAGACATCTTCTGGATATCACGGTCCACGTGTTCGGAGAAGTGCAATCGATCGCCCAGCGACTTGAAGTGCTCGAATCCAATCATCGAGACCTGGATCCCACGAGCCGGCGCGGTGGTAGTCTCGAAGTCGATCAACAGGTCCTCAATATCCGGATCAACTTGGTGCGTCATCCGAGCATCAAGCAACAGGTGCCCACCACTGGGAACCTCGTTGAGAGCACGGGACAGAACCGCCTTGTTGAGGAAGCTCACCTGGTTGGACAACTGGAGCCGATGGATGCCGCCGCTGGCCCGTTGTTCGAATTGAAGCGACACGGGTGTTTTCAATGACCCGCGGAGGATGAACGCCACCGCCACAGCCAAACCAATCACGATTCCGGTGAGCAGATCGGTCAACACAATGGAGACAACGGTGACGAGAAATGGCAGGAACTGGGTGAGACCTCCTCCCCACATCTGGCGAAACAGATTCGGGCTGGCCAGCTTGAAGCCCGTGATCACCAATACGGCAGCCAACGCGGACAGTGGAATCATGTTGAGAGCTTTGGGAATCAACAGCACGCAACCAACCAGCAACACACCGTGTGCAATTGTCGATAGCCGTGTGTGATTGCCAGAGTTGATGTTGACCGAGGACCGGATGATCACCGAGGTCACCGGCAGGCCACCGATCAGGCCGGACACAATGTTTCCGGCTCCCTGTGCGAACAACTCCCGGTTTTTCGGTGACACGCGTTGTTCGGGATCCAACTTGTCGACCGCCTCCAGATTGAGCAACGTTTCCAGCGACGCGACGATGGCCACCGTGAGCCCTGCAATGTAGACCGGCGCGGAAGACAAGACGGAAAAATCCGGGTGGGTCAGAAATGAAGGAATGTCGGACAATCCGGCGGCGACGGGCACCTCGACAAGGTGCGATGACTCGATGGACCAGGAGGTGTTCTTCAGGAAGAACGTGGCCGCGGCCCCCAGGACCACGACGACCATCGGGGCCGGAAACGCGCTAGATTTCAGTCGCGGAATCCGACTCCATGCGACAAGAAACACGACGGACGCCAGGCCGATTATGGCCGCAGTGGGGTGCAGGTCAGACAACATGGCTATGAGTTCCGAGAACGTGTTCTCGTTGTCCGGTTGCACGAAAGACAGGTCTCCTTCCGGATCACTGTCGTGGCCAAACAGGTGCGGAATCTGCTTGAGAATCAGGATCAAGCCGATGGCTGCCAGGAGTCCCTTGATAACGCTGACCGGAAAATACTCGGCCAGCGATCCGGCCCGGATCACGCCGAGCACGAGTTGGATCACGCCGCCCAGGATGACCGCGACCAGAAACGCCTCGAACGATCCCAGTTTCTGGATTTGCAATGCCACCACCGCCGTGAGACCCGCAGCCGGTCCACTGACGCTGGTGTGCGAACCACTGAGGCAGCCCACGACCAGGCCACCCACAATCCCGGCCAGGATGCCAGAAAAAAGTGGAGCGTCCGATGCCTTGGCGACCCCGAGACACAGCGGAAGTGCCACGAGAAATACCAGGAGTCCAGACAACAGGTCACGGGAGTGAAAGCGGCGCGAAGTGGACGCCTTGGAAACGGTCGATGTGGTCATGGTCGAGAGACTCGAGTGTGCAGAGAACAAGTTCGAGAACCGGGCCTGGGAAAAGGCGCCGGGGCCAGAAGCGAAAGCCGCTGGTGCGGCTCGCCATCGATCACCGGCGAAAACGCGGTCAACGCCAGGTCTGATTCCTGGGTGACTCTTGCCGGCGACGGCTCTCTCGGCTCAACAAGTCAACGGCGCCAAGACCCCATTGGGGTAGGCATGCCCCGACGAAACGATGAGCGATGGATCCTGGTGACTTCTCACTCGAACTGCTGCCGTGAACACCGCAAAAGACGATGTACTCAAACGGTACACGCGATTGCGCAAAGGCATGCCTTCGACAGATTCTGCCGATTCCTTGGACTCCTGCTCCTGGCTCTCCTCGACAGGAACCTCGGAATCCTCGACAAGGGTCTGTGTCGACGCCGGAGCCCACAACGAGACCAGACACCACGACATGGCAAGCAACGCTCGAACAAACCGGTTCGAGCGGCGACGGAACCAACAACGCTGTTCCGGTGTGGTGGAGGTCATCTTTGAGATCGACTGCTACTCCAAACTGACGTACAGACGTGGAGGTTAGTCGGTGCACGTGCGATCAGTCAATAAAATAAGATGACGAGACAGCACGATGCCGTCCCGGACAGAGGAAATTGCTGATTTCAACCCCCGAACAGTAGTATCCTGAATTGATCCCCAGGGGTTCACCCGGACGAGTTTGTTTTCCACCTGTCCCGGCGAACTGCAATTCTCGTGTTCGATGCGACCACGGCCAACGAGCCAACGATGTCAAAACCAACAGATTCCAGGTCAACAGAGGACGGCCGACGATGGCCGCTCTGGAAAAAACTCCTGGTCTCGATCACGGCACTCCTGGTCAGTTTCGGCCTGGCCGAAACGATCGCCACGGCATTTTACCTGCGTGGTGACATCGAGCCCCAATCGATCTGGATCCATGCAACCGACAACCAGACCGCGGCTGTCGAATTCGATCCAGTGCTCGGGTATCGCCTGGCCGCCACTCCCACGAGGATGATGATCATCGGTTCCAACGGGACGATCGAGTCCTCGGGCACCTTCCGCGGCAACAATCTCGGTGCCCCCGACAACGACGATTTTTCTCCAAACCGTGGACCCGACAACCGAAAGCGATTCGTCGTCTTTGGCGACTCGTTCACGTCCGGGCTCTACCTGGAACGCAGTTGGCCTGACGTCGCCGAGACACTCTTGCAACAAGACAACGCACCCGCTGAACTCCTGAACTTTTCGATAGACGGCGGGGGTTTGGCGAACTGGCAACAGGCACTGACGCGAATCATCGTGGCGGACGACTATGACATCGACGGGATCATCTTCGCCGTCTACGGAACCGATCTCAGTCGACCGTTCACATTCTGGGACCAGGTCGTTCCCGGATACAACCAGCCGATGCGGCTGGGTCGATGGCCGGATTTCGACGCGAGACAACCGGGAGCCATCGGCCGTGACCGACTGGAGCCATTGGACACCTGGCAAGTCGTCTCTTCCCAGGTGTTTGACCAGTACCTCAGCAGCCAGCGTCGCCCACCCATCTCGCGGCCGTTCCGGCTTTACCTCACCGGGAAATGCCGTGCCCTGTTGTCCACCCTCTTCCAGCACGACGGCGAATCCGGGCAATTGCTGGAAAGCCTGCAACACCTGCCCGACGCGGAATTGTTTTTTCGCGATCGCCGCCACGTCATCTCTCGAATCGAGGACGCGTTGCAGAAACAACGCCTTCCCGCCCTCGTGGTGCACATCCCCTACCGTGAAGTCTTGCTGACTCGGGCCGGCGTCCCGTCGGAGAACATGGCGTTCTACCTCGAGTCGGTGGGACAATCCTGGGAAACACAGGCATTTGCAAAATTGATCCACGCGGATTTCGTCGACGGCTCCGAGGCATTCAAGGATTGCAGCGTCGCCGAGATACGCGACAACTGGTTGCCCATTGATGGACACTGGAACCAGGCCGGTGCCGAACGTTTCGCGAAGTTCCTGGCCCCGATCCTGAAGTCATGGCCCGGTCAAGCAAAACCGACCGGCAACACCTCCGCGGCCTCTCGCCCCAGGTGACGACCAGAAGTGGATCAGGTGGCGTCAGTCTTCGGTCGGTGCCACATCAGTGCCAGGACCAGACCGGCCAGCCAGATCACGCAGGTCCCCAGAGAAATCCAGCCGCCCAGCCGCACGCTGTCCGGCTCGTACTGGAACGAGACCTCGAAGGCCCCGGCCCCTGGAATCTCAACGGCTCGCCACGCCCCGAAGGCGGGCTGGATCTTGACCTGGCGTGTCTTTCCCGACTGCGTCAGGTGGCTCGTCCAACCTGGATAATGCCGGTCGGCGAGCAGCAACACGCCCGGCCCATTCGCCGTCCCCTCGAGCACCACCGTTTCACCCCGATCCCATATCTGCCGAATCGGCTGAGCATTTTTGAGCATGCCCTGGTGCGCCGGCGGCGGCAATCGAAGCAACCGTGGATCGCTTCCCGGTTCTACCGGATCCTCGAGTTCAAAGAACCAGGCCCGGCTGACGGTCATCTCGTCCGGGAGTTTCCAGAGTGACCACCTGTCGTGCCCGGGGAATTGTTTCTGCAATTCCCTCCCGACCCTGTGGCGGGTCAGCCAGGGATCCGAAATCGCTCGAACCTCTCGCAGTGGTCCTTCCTTGACCGGCGTCTCCAGGTTGGCTCCGTAGACCAGCCGCTCGATTCCGGCCAATCTCATGAAGTTGACATCATCCTCGGCAATGCGGCCGGGACTGTGTGAGATCAGCGACACCTGGTCCCCAAAACGGGCCGGTTCGGGCAACGATGGCCAACGTCCGGACCACCAGTGAGCAGCCCCCCGGTTTTTGACGTCCCAGTACATGCGAGGATCCGGCAATCTCGCGTCGGGGACCACCCGGCCGCCGGTGGCCAGTGGCAACAGGCCAACCGGACCGGCCACCCGGATCTCGGGCGACTGTCCCAACGCCTGCAGGACGGGACTCGGATCACTCACCGGCTCAAACCGGATCCGGCGAACCGTCCAGGCACACACCGTCAGGTCGACAATGACCACCGCCAACATTCCTGTCACCAACACCCGCCGCGACGGAGACAACCGTGGCCAGCACCCCAACATTCCGACGAGCACCAGCACCCCCACGGGGACCCACAACTCGTCCTGCAGCATCCGTTTCAGTTCGGTCGCCGGCGTGATGCCCCTGGTCTCCATCTCCTGCCTGGAGTACCCGTATTCGAGCAAATCGTTTCGCAACGAGGCATCCGGGGTGTTGAAGAAACGTTCACTCTTTCGAGCATCGAACGTCAGCGCCACCACGGCGATCATCAACACGAACAGGGACAAGCCAGAGAAGCGGAGGCACCAGCGACCCAGCAAACGGGGTTCAAACCGCTCCAGGCCCCAACCGGCCAACAGGCCCCAGAACAAACCGGCCACCACGCTCCAGCGGGCTGGTGCCGCAAACCAGCCAACGATTGGCAGGTTCAGCAATTGACGGTATCCGGGCAGATACCCTCCCAGCGACAACGCCGTCGACGCCAGGAGCAGACACCCCCACAATCGGACCAGTCGCTCACGCCGACCGGTCCAAATGAGTGCCGTCAGGCCCAGCCCGACTGGCAACAGGCCCACGTAACCCAGGCTCTCGCTCCGCGCGCTCTGCCAGGGAACCCAACTGATCGGATCCCACAGTGGATGACCGTGCAACAGACCGGGTGCCAGGTGGTGTGCTAGCAGGTGCCAGGGAGGACTCGAGAAACTCACGAGGAAGTCAATACCGCGTCCACGGCTGTCTCCCTGGATGATCAACTCGGCGACGGGCACCAGTTGGACTGCGGCCAGCGACACCCCCCCCAGGACAGCCAACGGCACCAGCAGCCCGCGGCAGGCCGCGGTCCGCCGTCCAACCGGCGACAGGGGAATCGCGATCACCGTCAGCAACAGGATCGTCAGTATCGTGTAACTGGCGATCTGGAAATGGCCGGCCAGCAACTGAACACCCAGGACCAGCGACAGCCCGACCAGCCAGCACCACGAACCATCCCTCAGCCACCGCCACGTGGCCAACACGGCCAGGGGGAGCCAACAACCAGTCGTGTACGACCAGGCCTGGTCCGCGTGGACAACAAAAAATCCCTGCCCGGCAAACACCGTGGCTGCCAAAATCGAAGCGGCGCGTCCCAGGCCAAACACGCGGGCACACCAGAACGCAAACCAGCCGGCCAGCACCAGGTGGAGAACCAGTGACCAACTGTAGGCCCGCTCGACACTCAGAAAGCGATACAGCAGTTGATGAACCGGATAAAAGACTCCGATCCGACCATCCGCGACGGCCGGTGTCCCGAACCCCAACCGCTCGTTCCAATTGGGAACACGGTCGTCGGCAAGGGCCCTGGAATAGAACTCGTACAGCGGAAGATCGGTCGACGTGATCTCCGGCGCGACGGGCTGTTGACCGGTGACCAGAATCGGCCAGAACCAGGCCATCACGATGACGGCCAGCAAGCACAACGGTCCGGCACGGTGCGTGAATCGCATCAGCGTTGAGCGTTCCTGGCAACAGACCGACGTTCACTGCAGATGAGCGACTTCACCGCTTCGGGAGAAAAGTGAAACTCTTCGGCCTCGGTTTCATGCATCACGTGGTACCACAATTCCGCGTGGACCTGCAGTGGAAAACTCGACAGGTCGACGTCCGGACGCAACTCGTAACGGAACCGCCGGGTCTCACCCGGTAGCAATCGTGAATCGGTCGGCGAGAGTTCCAGTGCCTGTGGACCATTATCGAAAGCCCCCTGCCGTCGACTGAAAATCTCGACCCGAGGCCAGGCACCACCTGGCGTTTCAGGATCAATCGCCGCCCCCCCGGGACCCGCAGCAGGCTCGCTGGAGGATTCAACCGACGTGTCCCGCAACACCTCTCCACGAGAGTTTGTCACCCACGTGTGCAGAGTCACACTCCGGAAAAACTCTCCGCCGGGGACCTTGTGACCAACACGACGAGCCGTGACGCTCACCGAAACCGCCACCTGCTCCTGTTCCTGCTCCCAATCCGCGGCCAGTTCAAGTTTCAAGGCGCGGTTGAGCATCTTGTTGTCGTAACCTCCCGGCATCACGTGCTTGCCACCGGGCATGTGACAGTCGTGGCAACGGGTTTCAAAACCGTCGGCCAGGCGATAGTCGAGAAACTCCTCGAGACTCGCCTGCTGGAAAGGACCGTGGAGATAATCCGGCAGGTGAACGTCCTTGAAGTTGAACTGGTGACAACCGGCACAGAACTCGGCCGTTCCCAGTTCCTGCGACTTGCGGATAGGATGAGCGGCGCGAGCCTTCTGCGTCGCGTTCGTGACCAGCACCTGCCCATCACGGACATGGCAACTCAAACAGCCGACCCCCTGTTCGAGCCAGTGGGGAGGGCGTTCGAACAGCTGTTCCAATTCAGGCGGCTCGTGAAGAGGCAGCAAGGTCGTGGCCGGATTGGTGGGGGCATGACAATTGAAGCACCACTGCTGTCGTCCACCACCCGTCGCCAGGCACTGTGCCTGAAAATTCTCGTTGGTCCCTGCAACAAAGTGCCTGCTCGACTTCCATTCGGCGTAGGCCTGCTTGTGGCACGTCCCGCACCACTGGTTCGTCCAGTGTCGAGGTGCCCGGGTTTCGAGCCGATTCAGGCCCTGGTCGAAATTCACCGGGGTTTCTGCCACCGAGGCGTGCAACACGCCGTTGACCGCCAGCAGTGCCCAGCCGCCCCCCAGCCCACCGGAGACAACCAGCACGACCAGCAGAATCTGCTGAAGTCTCCGCCTGCTGGAGACCATGTGTCGGCCCCTTGCTGTGTTCCTGACCGTTCCCTGCAGCAGACGGACCCGCGCCGACACTGCCGGCACTCATCGTCATTCAGGTTTTCGGCACTGTCAAGAGTCCACTCAAACCGGGATTCGTCACCAGGGGGTCCTGGTCCACCCGGCCGCGGCCTGTCCTAGAGGTTGTGCAGCAGGCCTCGCATGTAACCGACAGCGAACGAGATGTACTGCTTGGGAAGTCGACCCTCACCGGTGATCCCAACGGGGTGATCGAAATCGATCACACCGTCATATCCCACCGCGTCCAGTGCCCGCACAACCTGGCCCATCGACATGTCACCATCGTCGACAAAGACTTCCGAATAGCTCCGATCTTCCGGCAACGTTCCACGGACGTTACGGAAATGCACATGGAACAACTGCTGCTTCTTGCCAAAGTGCTCGATCCCCTTCAACACGTCCTCGCCCGATTCGTACCGCGTGCCACAACAGAAGGTGATTCCGTTGTTCGCGCTGGGAACCTCGGAGAACAGACGGTCGAAATCGCGGTGTCGACACAAAATCTGCTTGGAGCCAACAAAGTCATACAGCGGCGGATCGTTGCCGTGCATCGCCACCTTCGTCTTCGATCCGTCGACGATGGGAATCACCTGCCGGTAAATGTTCAACAGTCCCTTCCACAACTGGTCGCTGGTCACCTTGTACTTGGGTTTCAGTCCCAGCGACTGGACACGGTCCAGGTCGAAATGCAGGTAGCGGTACCCACCTCGACCACGACGACGAATCCAGCGAACCGAGTCCTTGGCCAGGTGCAGCCTCGCCTGGCAGGCCTGGATCCCGTAGACGGGAATCTCAAAATCGACCAGCAATTCTGCCATCCGCTTCAGCTTGTCGATTTCCCTTTGGCCCTCGGGCCGCGCCAGGTGTGCATTGAGGTAGAACGGACCGAGCGAATTGGCCCGCTCAATTTTCAGACCGACACCGTCCAACCGATCCACGAGGGTCTTGAGTCCTTTCCGAGTGAACTCGCCGTGTTCGGCATATCCCTCGATCATGTCGAGCGTGATGTCGACATGATTCACGCCGATCTGCTTCAAGTACCTCAGGTCGTTGTCCTGCTCACTCTTCATCCACGACGGATTGATCCGCGTGCCTATCCTGATCTTTGTCTTCCGCTTCGGCCTGGGGGCAGCGGCGGCTGAGTTCGACAAACTCGCAGTTCCACCGGTGGCCAGGCCCGCGGCTCCCAGTGCCGCTGTCCGAACAAAGCCACGACGGGTTGACTGTCCGACACCCGTTTCTCGACTGGTCTCTTGAGGCGTTCGTTGATTGGTCATCCCGGCTGTTCCTTTCGAATTCAATACCCGACGACTCGACATCATACCCGGACCGGACAAGAATTGATCAACCAGACACGTCTCTCCAGTTTCACCTCGACCAAGTACTGTCACATGCCTGATCCGACCAAGGTCTTCAAGATCGCCCGACTGTCCCGCACCCTGGTCATCGTGCCCCAGGGTGCGACGATGAACTTCCAGTACACCGACGTGCACCTGGAATCCAACGAGTTGTACCGGATCATCGACGAACCGCAGCTCGAGAATGTCCTGATTGACCTGGGTGCTGTCGAATACATCGACTCGATCATCATCAGTTCACTGCTCCGCGTGCTGACAAAGTCTCGTCAACTGGGGGGAACGGGAGTCTTTTGCTGTGCCAGTGACCCGGTGCGAGAGGTCCTGGGTTGTATCCAGATCGGACGACTTTGGCCGCTGTTTGAGTCTCGCGACGAAGCCCTGGCCGAGGTCGAGTCCCCGGAGGCCGACGAGTGACCGACGTTGATCAACCGTCCGGAGATCAGACCCTGGAAACCGTCGGTGTCTATCCGTCGATCACGGAAGCCTCGATCGTTCGAGGTCAACTCGACCAGGCCGGCATCCGCAGTTGGCTCCAGGAGGAACTCACCTCCGGTCAACTTTTCCAGGTTGGAACCGCCCTGGGTGGTGTCACGCTGCAGGTCGCCAGCGGTGACTTGCAACGGGTTCACCAGTTGTTCGCCGAGCACAACACGGGCGGAACATCGCAGAGTCCGCCGTGGACGTGCCCACGTTGCGGCAACGATGTGGACGGTGGGTTCGAGATCTGCTGGAGTTGCCAGGCATCCCGTTCGGACGGGTGAAGATTCCAGCTCACGACAACTAGTACTCGTTGTCGGCCGCCCCCTCGCCTTCGAACCCTGCAAAGTCGCTCTTGGCCACCTGGCGGACCTCCCGGCCCTGCACCTCCTGGGCCAGTTTCGCCACCGCCGCTTCGACGGTCATCATCCCCAGGTCGCCATCGATACGGTCTCGCAACGCGATCGAATCCTCGGCCGCCTCCTTGTCACCGACCACGGCCATGTACGGAATCAGTTCCAACTGCGCGTCACGAATCTTTGACTGAACCTTGGCGCTCCTCAGGTCCGTCGTGGTCCGGAAACCGGCTGCCTGCAACCGTCCGGCCACCTGCGATGCGTACTCGGCGTGTCGGTCCTCACTGATCGGCAACACCCGCACCTGCTCGGGAGCCAGCCACAACGGAAATGCCCCGGCAAAATGCTCGATCAACATTCCCACGAATCGTTCCATCGATCCGAATGGTGCCCGGTGGATCATCACCGGACGATGCGGGCGGTTGTCGGATCCGATGTAATCCAGATCGAAACGTTCGGGCAGGTTGTAGTCCAGTTGGACCGTCCCCAACTGCCACTCGCGCCCGATGCAGTCACTGACCATGAAATCGGCCTTCGGACCATAAAACGCCGCTTCACCGGGACACTCCTCGTACTCCAGTCCCGTCTCCTCCAGCACGTTCCGCAGGCTCCGTTCGGCCTGCTCCCAGTTCTCTTCACTGCCGACATACTTGTCGCTGCCGGTTTCCCGCAATGACAACTGGACCCGGTAGTCCTCGAGGCCGACGGCATCGAGGACGAACTTGACCAGGTCGAGCGTCTCGCGAAACTCCTGCTCCACCTGGTCGGCAGTACAAAACTGGTGAGCATCGTCCTGGGTCAGGCCCCGGACCCGGAGCATCCCGTTGAGTTCACCGGACTGCTCGTAACGGTAGACGGTCCCGAACTCGGCCAGCCGCACCGGCAACTCGCGGTAACTTCGCGGTTGTGACTTGTAGATCTGCACGTGGTGCGGACAGTTCATTGGCTTCAACAGAAACCGCTCCTGGGTCCTCTCCCAGTGCCGCAGAAACGCCACCCGCTCGTCCCGGGTTCCCGTCGTCGGATAACTCGACGTGTCACACCCCAGCACCGCTGCGGCATCACGCAACGCCTGCTCATCCTGCTCACCCAGTGCCCCCGCTTCGAGCCTCGTGATCCAGGCATCGACCATCTGGCCGGCATCGTGAGTGAACAACGGGGCGAACTGGGAATCCCGGTAGTAGGGAAAATGGCCGCTGGTCTCGTACAACTCGACGCGGCCGATGTGAGGTGAATAAACCGGGTCGTACCCCCGCGACAGCAGTTCAGTCTTGATGAAATCCTCGAGCCGCGACCGCACGCTGGCCCCCTTGGGCATCCACAGGCACAGACCCTGTCCGACCTCCGGCGTGATTGAGAACATCCCGTGCTGCTTGCCGAGCACGCGATGATCCCGTCGCTTGGCCTCTTCAACCCGCTCGAGATACGCGGCCTGGTCCTTCTTGCTGAACCAGGCGGTTCCATAAAGCCTCTGCAGCCGTCGGCCGCTGCTGGTGTCGCCCTTCCAGTGCGAACCAGCCACGCTGAGCAACTTGAAGGCCTTGATCCGCCCAGCATCCGGAACATGGGGACCCCGACACAGGTCAACGAACTCGCCCTGGCGGTAAAAACTCAGGTCTGAATGATCCGCCAGCCCCGTCTCGATGTGCTCGACCTTCAACTGCTGGCCCAACTCGCCACAGAAGGAGATCGCCTCATTGCGGTCCAGGTGAAACCGTTCGAACGGTTCCGCCTCCTTGATGATCGTCCTCATCTCCTGCTCGATCCGCTCGAAGTCCTCCTCGCGAATCGGCTCGTCCAACTCAAAGTCGTAATAGAATCCGTTGTCAATGGTTGGCCCGAAAGCCAACCCGACCCCGGGAAAGATCCGCATCACCGCTCGAGCCATCAGGTGGGCGCAGCTGTGACGCATCACCCCCAGGGCCTCGGGATCACGGGTGGTCAACAGCTTCAACGGGATCGGATCCGCCTGCGACAACTGCGTCAGCGGCCGCATCGCGTCGACCACCGTCCCCTCGATCTCGGCGGCCATCGTGGCCCCGGCCAACCGTTCACCAATCCCCGCTGCGACATCCAGTGCCGTCGCCTCGTCGGGGTGCTCCTGCAGGGTGCCGTCGGGGAGTTCTACCTGGATCATCGTTGCCTCGACTCTCTCCAACCTCCACCCGGCCGCTACGAAAGGCCGCCGTGCAGGTCGATGGTTTGGATACTCGGGTTCATGTAAGGGAGTTGCCACCGGAGCGTCAACACCGACCCACGACACCGGGGCGAACAGGTTCCACCTGCTTGACGGCCCCTCGCAGCAGACGCTAGCTTGGCGGTTCGAGGACGATTAGCTCAGCCCGGTTAGAGCGCCACGTTGACATCGTGGAAGTCACTGGTTCAAATCCAGTATCGTCCACTTCGGTGGCCAGCAAGACAAAAATGGCCCGGCAGGTCCTGATGCCGGGCCATTTTTTTGTACGGATGCCGGCCATCACCGCCGCGTGGGCGGTACCGTGCGGGGCGGAGTGCCGCGGTTCGTTTTTCGTGGGACCGTGGCGTTGGCCGGTCGGACTCCCGACGCGGACTTGGCGGCCGCCGGACGAGCAAATCCCGCCTGCTGCGTCCGTCGGGCAGAGCCCGTCGTCTTATTCAACAGGTAGTTGTCGACACGGGTCCGCTCCTTGATCGCCAGCAGATGCCGGGCCATAGAGGCCTGGGATTTCTGTTCCGTCACCATTTTGATCAGGTAATCTCGAACGTCCTTCAACGCAAACTCGGGCTTGGTATGCCCCTCGCACTTGAGAATCCCGTACCGGGACTGGGTGGGCGGCCCGTACTGGACAATTGCCGAAATCTCACCCACCCGCAATTTGAAAGCCGCCGCCTCGAGCTTGGGGAACTCATGATGGCGACGGATCGGTGGGATCAGACCTCCCAGTGACCGGCTGTTGGGTTCGATCGAATCCCGCTTGGCAATCCTCTCGAAATCATCCGGAGTCTTCTGGAGTGCATTCCAGGCCTCGTTGGCGCGACGGATGTTCTCGTAAGCGATCAACCGCACTTTGACCCGGGCACCGAAGTGATGTTCGTACGCTGTTTTCAGGTCCTGCTCGGTGACTGAAACCGATGCACCGACCAACTTCTTCATGGCCATCGCCGGCCAAATCCGGTTCCGGTGGTACTGTGCCGGGGTGATGTTATGCCGGGCCTTGAGAATCTGGTACCACTGCGATGGCTCCATCCCGGTCTCCTTGCACAACCGTACCACCTCCTGCTTGACCTCGGTGTCATTCACCGTGATCCCCAGTCGCGCACACTCCATCTCGATCACCTTCCGGTTGACCAATTCGTCGAGCACTTCGCCACCGATCCTGGCAATACACTCTCGCGCCAGTTCGTCACGACTGATGAAATCTGTCCGGCCGCCGGCGGTCGAAATCCGGGCCATGTTCTGTGCCTTGCGAACCGTCTGCACACGGGCCTTGCCCGTCACCTGCTGGGTCTGACGCTGGGGAATCCGCTTGACCTGGGCAACTCCCTCGGTCGGAGTCCGGGTCTGCCACGCCACCGCCGCAACCAACGCGACAACCAACGTGCCTCCCAAAACGAGCAGCAAACGTGGTGATTCCAGGAGATGGGACAAGCGTCCCTTGATCACGCGAGAAATCCTCGTGACCGGCTCGACCGCTGTTTCGGGCCGCGATTCGAGATCTGCCTGTTGCTCCAACTGTCCGTCCATGTGCCGTCCCTTCACAACACCTCGTCAACTGCATCGACACACCGATCGCCATCGACCGGGGCGCGGGAATCTAGTTCAGCCGACTTCCGATGGTCAACATCGCTTCACATCACCAACCGGCGTCTCTGAATTTTCTCGCAAGACTTGGCCGTCTATAGCGAATGACCCTCAACTTCACCGTGTTTCATCCGGGCACGTTGTTGAACGGTAGCACCGGACAGCTATACAATTCGCAGACATCGACCTGCTGGCCGAACACACGAGACTTCTTCAACTCTGGAGACAACCGCGATGGGTTTTTTCGACAAGCTCAAGGGTGAGTTGATCGATGTCATCGAGTGGGGCAACCAGGAGCCACACGTGCTCGTCTGGAAGTTCCCCCGATACAACAACGAGATCAAAAATGGCGCCCAGTTGATTGTCCGCCCGGGACAACAGGCCATCTTCGTCCACGAGGGGCAAATCGCCGACGTTCTCGACCCCGGACGCTACGAACTCGACACCAATAACATTCCTCTACTCAGCACGCTGCAGGGTTGGAAACACGGGTTCCAGAGCCCGTTCAAGTGCGACGTGTTCTTCATCGGTACTCGCCAGGCCACCGACCTCAAGTGGGGAACGCCCAACCCGGTGCCACTGCGAGACCCCGATTTTGGCACGATCCGGATTCGCGCCTTTGGCAGCTACACGCTGAAGGTCATCGACCCCAAGCCACTGCTCGAGGAAATGGCCGGATCGCAAGAACAGTTCGACTTCTCGGCTGTTGACACGTTGCTGCGAAACCTGATCGTCCAATCCTTCAGTGAACACGTCGCCGAGTCGAGCATCGCGGCATTCGACCTGGCTGCCAATTACTCCGAGGTCGCCGAGGGCACTCGCGAAAAGGTCTGCGAGAGGATTGACGACGAGTACGGATTGGAAGTGACCCAGTTGATGGTCGTCAACGTGTCGTTTCCCGAGGAGGTCGAAAAGGCCATCGACTCCCGGGCCGCGATGGGTGCCATCGGCAACATGCAACAGTTCCAGCAATACCAGATGGCCAATGCCATGCCAGAAATTGCCAGCAACCCGGGAGGCGGAACGGCCGCCGATGGGATGGGGCTGGGGATGGGCCTCGCGATGGCCGGACAAATGGCCGGGGCAGTCGGCCAGGCGAGTGGGGCCGCAGCGCCGCCACCGGTGCCCTCGACAACCGGGTTCCACGTCGCCGTCGGAGGTGCCACACAGGGCCCCTTCCAGGTCGGCCAACTGGGCGACAAGGTCACCCCCGAGACGCTCGTTTGGAGCCAGGGCATGGCTGCCTGGACACCCGCGGCCCAGGTCCCACAACTGGCCGGACTCTTTGCGACGCCACCTCCCCCGCCACCGCCGCCGCCGCCGCCGCCGCCGGCCTGAGCGTGAACACCGGAGCGATCGTCACACTTCTCCAGTGACCACGAACGCGGGCGCCGCCGCCCTGTCCGGGCATCCACCCCGACCGGTCCGCCACAGTCGGGCCGTCGGCTGGATGTCACAGCGTTGCATGGCGGTCAAAACGGCTCTACAACCGACGGTCCATCAGTCGAGATCGGCTCTCCCGAGGACACCCCGATGGCCCAACTCAACGACAACTACCTGAAGCTCCAGGCCGGCTACCTCTTTCCCGAAATCGGTCGCCGGGTCAACTCGTTCATCGAGGCCAACCCCGACGCCGACGTGATTCGACTGGGAATCGGTGACGTCACCGAACCGTTGCCTCCGGCGATCATCGCGGCCATGCATGACGCCGTCGACGAGATGGGCCACCGGGACACGTTCCGGGGCTACGGACCGGAACAGGGGTACGAATTTCTCCGCGACACCGTCGCCAGCCAGGCATTTGGTTCTCGTGGTGTCGACGTGTCCGCCGATGAGATCTTCATCTCCGATGGTTCCAAGTGCGACACCGGCAATATCCTGGACATCTTCGGAGCCGGGAACACCGTCGCGGTGATCGACCCGGTCTACCCGGTCTATGTCGACACCAACGTGATGGCCGGACGCACTGGAAATGCAACCGGGGACGGACGGTTCGAGGGACTGGTGTACCTGCCCGTCACCGCCGAGAACAACTTCGTGGCCCCACTGCCCGACCGGCCTGTCGATCTCGCGTACCTCTGTTATCCCAACAATCCCACCGGGACCGTGGCCAGCCGAGACACACTGACCGCGTGGGTCGACTACGCCCGTGCCAACGACACGATTCTCCTGTTCGACGCGGCCTACGAGGCCTACATCACCGACCCAGAAATCCCCCATTCGATCTACGAGATCGACGGAGCCCGCGAAGTGGCTATCGAGTTTCGCAGCTTCAGCAAGAATGCTGGCTTCACCGGCATCCGCTGTGCCTGCACGGTCATCCCCCACGAACTGACCGGCACCACGACAACGGGAGAACGGATCGAGGTGCACGGCCTCTGGAACCGTCGGCACAGCACCAAGTTCAACGGCGTCTCCTACCCCGTTCAACGCGGTGCCGAAGCGGCTTACAGCTCCGACGGGCAAGAGCAAGTCGGCGAATTGATCAGCTTCTACCTCGAAAATGCCAGGCTGCTCCGGGAAGGACTCCAGGCGGTCGGAATCTCCGTCTTCGGTGGAATCAATGCGCCCTACGTCTGGCTCAAGACACCCGGCAACGTCGACAGCTGGACCTTCTTCGACCAATTGCTCCAACAGGCTCACCTGGTTGGTACGCCCGGCAGTGGTTTTGGAGCATCTGGTGAAGGGTACTTCCGGCTGAGTGCCTTCAACAGCCGGGACAATGTCCAGGAGGCTGTGCGACGGTTCCAGCAACTGGTCGCCTAGCCGAACTGGGCAGCGATCGGTTCAAGCTCCGCTCGCCTCGCCCGGCTCATCATCCGCCTCGGCTTCAGTCGCGGTTCCAGTCCCCAACTCGGGCTCTGGATCAGATTCCTCCGCCACGCTCGGTGTCACAAACGTCCCGGGCTTGATCTGCGGACCGGTGTTGTGTTCATCAAGAATCCGTTTGAGGTGATCCGAGTCCATCACCTCGACCTCAACCAGTTCGCTGGTGAGATGATCGAGCAATTCCCGGCGGGCACCCAGGACATCACGAACCGTCACCGCCGCCTCGTCAACAATCCGCTTCACCTCGGTCTCGATCTCGCGAATCGTCTCGGCACTGTGCACTGTCTCGTTGCGAAACGCCTGGGGTCCCAGGAACGTCGGCCCCACGTTCTTTTCGCCGTAAAACACCCGTCCCATTTTCCGGCTCATTCCGAAATCGGTGACCATCCGCCTCGCGATGTCGGTCGCCCGTTGCAGGTCATTCTGGGCACCTGTCGAGGTCTCCTGGTACACGATTTCCTCGGCAATAATCCCACCCAGCAGACAACAGATCTGGTTTTCGAGTTCCGACTGCATCACCAGTTGTTTCTCATCGTTGGGCCGATGCATGGTGTATCCGAGTGCACCATAGCCACGCGGAATGATCGAGATCTTGTGGACAGGATCGGTGTTGGGCAACACGCAGGCCACCAGAGCGTGACCACACTCGTGATAGGCCACCCGCACTTTTTCTTCCTCGTGAATGATCCGCGTCTGTTTCTCCAAACCGGCGATCACCCGTTCCACGCCCTCTTCGAATTCCTCCATGGTGACGCGTTTCTTGTCACCACGAGCTGCCAGGAGAGCCGCCTCGTTGACCAGGTTGGCCAGGTCGGCCCCGACGAATCCGGGCGTGATCTTGGCCAGCCGCCCCAGGTCAACACTGTCGTCCATCTTGATCTTGCCGGCATGGACCTTGAGAATCGCCTCGCGTCCCTTGATGTCGGGACGGTCGACCAGCACGTGACGGTCGAACCGGCCGGGCCTCAAAAGCGCCGGATCGAGTGTCTCGGGACGATTGGTCGCGCCCATCACGATCACGCTCTGCTCGGTTGAAAATCCATCCATTTCAACCAGCAATGCATTGAGCGTCTGCTCGCGTTCGTCATGACCACCGGGCATCCCGCTGCCACGGACCTTGCCCAACGCATCGAGTTCATCGATGAAAATAATCGCCGGCGAACGGGTCGCCGCCTGCTGGAACATGTCACGGACCCGGGCGGCACCGACTCCCACGAACATCTCCACGAAATCAGATCCACTGAGACTGTAGAACGGCACCCCGGCCTCGCCGGCGACCGCCTTGGCCAGGAGTGTCTTGCCCGTCCCCGGAGGGCCGACCAGCAGCACGCCACGGGGAATGCGGCCTCCCAGGGCCTGGTACTTGCCCGGGTTCCGCAGGAATTCCACGACTTCCCGCAATTCCTCGACAGCCTCGTCGATTCCCGCAACTTGCTGAAAACTCGAGTCAATCTCTTCCTGGGCATACAGCCGCGCTCGACTGCGGCCAAACGACATCGCCGACCCAGCCCCACCAACCCGGCGAAACAGCAGCAAGAACAGGAACAGCAGGAACACGATCGGCAGCAAGAAAATCAACACCGCCTGCCATTCCGATGGCGGTCCCGCGTAGCCGTAGACAATCTTCTGGGCCTCCAGTGCCTCGGTCAGTCGCTTGAGGTCCCCCTCGGAGGGCTTCACGAACGGCACCTGGAAAAACTTTGTCGCCGGGTTGTCCGGCTTGTTTTTGACCTTGGGCTTGTCCTGGAACTTGATGTAGTCGGTGCCGATGACCAGTTCGAAGACATTGTTTTTGTGGAAACGGCCCACCATCTCGTCCTTGTCGTTGGCGTCGTGGCGTTCCAGTTCCATCACGAACTCGCTGAAAGCCAGTTCCTCGCCCGATCGGTTCTGGTTGAAGACGCTGAAGACGATCAACGCGATCGCGCCAAAAATCATCAGGAACCAGAACAGGTTGCTCGACGGCTTCTGCTCACCACGCTTCCCACCACCTGGTCCACCCAAACCGGGTGGACGGTCGCCGGGTGGGGGCGGTTCTTTGGGCGGTGGAGGAGACGGGTCGGAGTTGCTCATCAGCATCGCTATCCGGGGAAGTGCAATTCCACTGTAGAACCGGCAGGGGGGAAGGGTCAACCATCGCCATGGACCCCCGCTTGTCGCCTCCGTGACCACCCTCCTAGAATGGCGGCACATCCCTTCCCAATTCCAGACCGGCATTTCCATTCCGATGAACCGCATCGCCGTTCTCGGTTCCACCGGCTCAATCGGAACCAGTTGCCTCGAAGTGATCGCGGCGCATCCATCCGAGATGACGCTGGTGGGTGTCTCGGCACACAGCAGTTGGGAATTGCTCGGACGTCAGTCCGCCACTTTTGGCCCCCGCTACGCGGTTCTTTCCGACGCGTCACTGGAAGGTCATGTCGACACGTCGGTCTTCGACAACCACACCGAGTTGATGTTTGGGGACGAAGGCATCCACAGGCTGGTCACCGACGACGACGTCGATGTGGTCGTGACGGGCATCGTGGGGGCCGCCGGACTGCGGGGAACCTGGTCGGCGTTGGAGAGTGGCAAGCGGGTGGCTGTGGCCAACAAGGAGACGTTGGTCGTGGCCGGGCCATTGGTGATGGAACTCGCCCGCCAGCGCGGCGCCGAGGTGATCCCCGTCGACAGCGAACACAGCGCGATCTTTCAGGCCCTGCAGGCAGGACAGGCCCGGGAAGTCCGCCGGGTCGTGCTCACTTCCAGTGGTGGCCCCTTCCGGGGAGCCAGCCGGGATCAACTTGCCGAGGTCACTCCCGAGCAGGCCCTCGCGCACCCGACCTGGCAGATGGGACCCAAGATCACCGTCGACAGCGCGACGATGATGAACAAGGCCCTGGAAATCATCGAGGCCCGGTGGCTGTTTGGGATCGAGTTCGACCAGATCGAGGTTGCCGTGCATCCACAGTCCATCGTGCACTCGATGGTCGAGTTCATCGACGGATCGGTTATCGCACAACTTTCGCCGCCAGACATGAAATTGCCGATCCAGTACGCTCTGACTTATCCCAACCGGGCCCCCGCCACCACAACCTCGCTGGACTTCAACACCGCCTTCTCACTCGACTTTGAACCGCCCGATCTCGAGGCGTTTCCCGCCCTGGGACTTGGCTTCGAAGTGGCCCGGCAAGGCGGGACCGCCGGTGCAGTACTCAATGCCGCCAACGAAACCGCGGTCGAACGTTTCCTTGACGGACGACTCGGTTTCGACGACATTCCCCGGTTGTGCCAGGATGTCCTGGACAACCACAATTTTGACTCATCCCCGGACCTCAATGCCCTGCTCGAGCAGGACCGTCGGGCCCGGACGGAGGCACAGCGTTGGTGATCCTGGCCCACCTGTTGGCCGTCTCGATCGGCTCGATTCTTTACGTCGCTGCCGGTATCGGACTGGTGATCTTCTTTCACGAACTCGGACACTTTGCCGTCGCGAAGTGGTGCAACGTCTGTGTCGAGAGATTCAGCATCGGCTTCGGCCCCGTTCTCTGGCGAACCAAGCGGGGCGAGACCGAGTACGCACTCTCGCTGGTCCCCTTCGGTGGCTACGTCAAAATGCTCGGCCAGGACGACATCGACCCCAGCCAACTCTCAAGTGACGAAATTGCCCAGGACCCGCGGAGCTACTCCGCCAAGTCCGTCCCCCAGCGAATGGCCATCATCTCGGCCGGCGTGATCATGAACCTGATCACCGGGCTGCTGTTCTATGCCTCGGCGTTCGGCCTGGGAATCGAGACCTCACAACCGGTCGTCGGACTCGTCGAGGTCGGGCTTCCCGCCTGGGAAGCGGGGATGGAACGCGGTGACCGGATACGACGAATCAACGGCGAGTCGATCGCATCCTTCGATGACATCATGCTCGAAGTCGCCCTGGCGCAAAGCGACAGGGCACTCTTCCAGGCTCCCGAGACCATGGCCGGTCTGCTGAAGGACGGCCCGGTCTCCGAAACGCTCCGGAGCAAATTCGCCGAACGGGATATCCGGCTGCCCCACGACGCCGTCGTCGTCGAGGCCACTCCAAGCCAGTGGTCGATCACGAGCGGGCTGACCCGGTTGTTTGAACTCGAAAAATCCGGTTCCGAGATCGCCGTCGTCGGCAACATGCTGAAGATCGAGGGCACCCGCGGCACGGTCGAGATGACCTGGAACGTGCTCCCGCGCGGCAAGGGAACCGGACGCCGGATCGGACTTCATCCCGAGTACGACACACGGTTGGCAGGAAATCCGGACATCGGCCCTCCGGGTTGGCCCGCCTCGGACGCCAAGCCCGCACTGGTCCACGACGACCGACTCAAACAAATCGACGACCAGCCCATCGAAACCGTCTCGCAGATGCGGACCCACATCGCGCGACACGCCGATCGTGAACTGATCTACCGGGTCGAACGTGCCGGGACCCAGGAACTGGTCAACATCACCGTGCCGGCCAGGCGGTTCCGTACGCTGGGCCTGTCGATGGACATCGGGCGGATCACCGCAATCCGCGACCGGTCACCGGCTGAAACCGCCGGGCTGAAGGTTGGCGACAAGCTGATCACAATCGGTGGTCGCGACATCGGCAAGGCCATCAACCCCCTGGAACTCCCCAATCTCCTCGCCGATCTGCACGGACAAAGCGTGACGATCGAAGTGCTACGCGAACAGGCGACCGGAGAACCTGAAACCATTTCGCTGTCCGTCACGCCCGAAGACCGACCCGGATGGCTCGATCAACCCGACCGGCCAGATGCTCCGCTCTCGGTCCCGGCACTGGGACTGGCATTCCACTGCTCGGTCAACATCCTGGCCGTGGCGGCCGGCAGTCCCGCTGCCGAAGCGGGCATCAAGCCGGGCGAGGAAATCAACCGCGTCACCATGACCTTCAGACAACTCGCCGCACAGGTGGAACCGGTCCCCTACGACATCAAATTCGATGACACCAAGGCCAACTGGGCCCACGCGGTCTGGAGAATGCAATGGGCGGACGACAGCCCGCTGGTGATGCAGGTGGTCGGCGAGAACGGAGAGGCACGCGATGTCCAGGTCACGCCGAAACGTGACCCCCAGCGGGACTGGTTCCTGCCCATCCGGGGCACCCAGCACTACACGCTGGTTGAAACCCGCCAGGCTGATGGAGTCGTGCAAGCACTCGGAATGGCAGCCGGACAGGCCAAAACGACACTGATGAGAATCTGGCTGACACTGCGGAGCCTGTTCACCGGGGACATCTCGGTGACTGAACTCCAGGGCCCCATCGGGATCGCACGGGTCGCCTACTCGTTCGCACAGCACAGTCTCTCCAGGCTGCTGGAATTCCTCGCGTTTCTCAGCTTCAACCTCGCCGTCATCAACTTCCTGCCCATCCCCGTGCTCGATGGCGGCCACATGGTCTTCTTGTCCTGGGAAGCTGTCACCAGACGACGACCCAGTGAAAAAGTGCTGATCGCAGCCACCTACTTTGGACTGGCCTTCGTGCTGATACTGATGGTCACCGTAATTTTCGTCGACCTTGAACGAATTCCTGCCATCAAACAGGTCGTCGAAAGCATCTTTGGCTGACGTTCCCGGGGCTACCTGGTAAAGATCTTCCCCATGCCGCCACGCAATGAACTCGGACGAGAAGCCGTCAGCGCGCTGGCCACCGCCATGGTGACGGTCGGAGGCACGATCGTCCTGGTCTTCATCATCGTCGTGGGTTCCGATCAACCCGAGCCCTATCTCGCCGGGGTCGCCACCACCGTCACCATTGTCTGCCTGCTGCTGTTTTTGCTCCGGTCCCGGCCCGAAACCTCGACCGTGAAAAAACGACCCTGGTGGAGTGTCTTCCGCCGCGGCCCGGTGCGTTCGAAACCGCCAATCGTTGTCCAGCGACGCAACGATCCCGTCGCCGGACCCGACACCAAGCAACCACCCACCGCCGAGCAACTCAGAGACATCAAGCAGCACGGCAGCACCTGGGTGCCCAATCGTATCGCCAACCGACGGTAGCCGGCCGCCCGTCCACTGCCAGACAGGCACCTGGCCCGGTGTTTCTGCTAGCATGGAGCGGAGCGGACTTCGATCGACCGCTCGTCTCCAGAATGAACCGGCACACTCCCTACAGGGACGGTGAACATGATTCGACCTGCTTCCACCAACACCGCCATCCTCCTGATCGCCACGCTGTTGACGACTGCCAACGGTGTCGCCGCCGACAAGACGGTCGGGCCAGAAAAAGCCCGCTGGGAACAGGTGCGAAACCGTGCGATCAATTTTCTGAAATCCGCCCAGGACGACGACGGCAGTTGGACATCACCTCAAGCCGCAGGACTGACGGCCCTGGCCACCACGGCCCTGCTCGAGAGTGGACTCAAGGCCGATGATCCCGTCGTCTCTCGCAGCCTCAGTTTTCTCGAGTCACTGTCCCAGAAAGACGGTGGCATTTATCACCCCAAGACGCTGCACCGCAACTACGAGACCAGCATCGCGATGCTGGCCCTGCACGCCGCGAGCCCTTCAGCAACGCCCGCCGCCCGCAAACGGTACGCCTCCCACGTCGCCAAAGCTCGCAAGTTCCTCAAGAACCTCCAGTGGGACAAGGGTGAAGGCCTCGAAACCACCGACCCAGGATTTGGTGGAGCCGGATACGGCAAGCACAAACGGCCCGACCTGTCGAACACCCAGTTCTTCCAGGAAGCCCTGTTGTCGGCCGGTGTCAACAAGGACGACCCCGCCATGAAAAACGTCCTGCTGTTCGTCAGCCGATGCCAGAACCTCGAGTCGGAACACAACACCACGCCGTTTGCCGGCAAGATCGGTGACGGCGGCTTCTACTACACCCCGGCCGCCGGTGGCACCTCGCAGGCCGGCCTGGCGACCAACGGGGGCCTCAGATCCTACGGCTCGATGACCTACGCGGGTCTCAAGAGCATGATCTACGCGGGGGTCAAACCCGATGACCCGCGGATCAAGGCCGCCAGGACCTGGATCCAGGCCAACTACACCGTGAGACTGAATCCCGGGCTTGGACAACAGGGCCTGTATTATTACTACCACACCTTCGCCAAGTCACTCTCCGTCCTCGGCCTCGACCTCGTGAAGGACTCGGCCGGTGTCCACCACGACTGGCGATCCGAATTGTTCGACCAACTCGCCAGGCTCCAGCGTCCCAACGGCAGTTGGGTCAACCGGGCCCCGAGGTGGTACGAGGGCGACCCCAATCTCTCGACCACGTATATCCTGCTTGCCCTGAAATACTGTCAGCCCCGTCCACCAAAGGCCGTCAAGGCCACCAGGCCGTAACCCACAGGGACAGCCTGACCCAGCCACCGCGGGAGGAGTCACGTTGGAGTTGCTGCGCGAACTGCTGGACCTGCAATGCCAGCACGGCTACCTCGCAGACCAGCAACTCGAAGAACTCGCCCAGAGGCGAGGTGTTCCCCGATATCGCATCGAGGGACTCGTCAGTTTCTATTCGCAGTTCCGCCGCACGCCGCCTCCCACCCGGCAAATTGCAGTCTGTCGAGACGTCGTCTGCAAAATCAACGGTTGCGACAACCTGAGAACCGGCCTGGAACAACTGGCGAAGAACGACGAGGAACTCGAGATTGTCGAGGTCTCGTGCCTGGGTCGCTGTGACCATGCCCCTGCGGTGGCCGTCAATCATCATCCCGCCGGACCCGCCACCGACGCCGGCTGCCTGCTCGACGACAACACCGTGCCCTGGCTGGAAGTTCCCGGGCCGCGTGGCTGGCAGGCCGACCCCTACCCCACCGTCGACGACCGCTACAACACGCTCGCACAACTGGTTTCCGACCTGCCCGCACTGGCCGACTCGTGCATTTCGCGACTCAACGACGCCGGGTTGCGGGGCATGGGTGGGGCCGGGTTTCCCACCGGCCGCAAGTGGGAACTGGTGGCTGCCGAGTCGTCCGATACCAAGTACGTCATCTGCAATGCTGACGAGAGCGAACCGGGAACGTTCAAGGATCGCATGCTGCTGGCCACGCTGCCCCACCTGGTCATCGAGGGTATGGTCCTGGCCGGACTGACCGTCGGCGCCGCACGTGGCATCGTCTTTCTTCGCCACGAGTACTCGATTGAACAAGAGGCCCTCGAAACCGCGATCCTGGACGCCCGCGCACGTGGTGTCCTGGGACCCGACGCTGCCGGCAGTGGTCGACCATTCGAGATCGAAATTTTCACCTCCCCAGGTGGCTATATCCTCGGTGAAGAAACCGCCCTGCTGGAAGCGCTCGAGGATCGACGAGGCGAACCCCGCAACAAGCCACCCTATCCAGGCCAAGTCGGATTGTTCGGCGAACCGACGCTGATCAACAACGTCGAAACCTTTGTGCTGTCGGTGCCCATCATCGCCCTGGGAGGCGACTGGTGGACGCAGCAGGGAGCCGAGGGCTTTTCCGGGCTCAAGTTTGTCTCGATATCCGGAGACGTCACCCAACCCGGTGTCTACGAAATCCCGGTTGGCACGACGGTCGCCGACCTGATCGAACAGGCTGGCGGCGTCCGGGACGGAGCCGCCGTGCGTGCCTTCCTGCCCGGAGGAGCCAGTTCACGTTTTCTCCCCGCCGACCGACTCGACACGCCACTGGACTTCGACACCATCGCCAATGCCGGCAGCATGCTCGGCACAGGCGCCGTCATCATCATTGCCGAAGGCCACGATCTGTTCGACCTGGCCACCAACCTGGTTCAGTTCTTTCGAAATGAATCGTGTGGCAAGTGTGTTCCCTGCCGGATCGGAAGCCACCATGCCGTCGGCATTCTCGAACGCGTTACCGATGGCACAACATCTTCCGATTCACTCGAAGAACTCCCCGCGCTCGCCCAGACTCTCGAACAGACCTCCATCTGTGGACTCGGCCAGGTCGCGCTTGTTCCCATTCTCTCGATGCTCGAGCACTTCCCCGACGAGGTACCTCGACCATGATCTCCGACACCCCGATGGTCGAACTGACAATCGACGGACAAGAGGTCCGGGTCCCGTCCGGAACGTCGATCTGGGACGCGGCCCACCAGGCGGGGATTTCTATCCCCGCGCTGTGCCACGACCCGGGACTGGAACCCGTCGGCGTCTGTCGGCTCTGCGTGGTCGATGTCGGTGAAAGAGTCCTGGCAGCAAGTTGTGTCCGGGCCTGTTCCGAGGGAATGACTGTCGAAACACAGTCCGACTCGATCGACCTCCACCGTCGACAGTTGACCCGGCTGTTGCTGAGTGAGCATCCCTCACCCTGCCAGCAACAGCAGCAAACCAGCGACTGCTCGCTGGAAGAACTGGGACGCCAGTTCGGATTGATTGGTCCAGACCAACCAACCCTCCAATCAGACCACGGCCCCCAACGCGAACAGGATCACTCCTCACCGGTGATCGCCGTTGACCACCAGGCCTGCATCCTCTGTGATCGCTGTATCCGGGCATGCGATGACATCCAGTCCAACGACGTGATTGGCCGAACCGGAAAAGGGGCGGGCGCCCGGATCGCATTCGACTTCGATCAACCGATGGGCAACAGCAGTTGCGTTTCGTGTGGCGAGTGCTCCGCGGCGTGCCCAACAGGGGCGCTGGTCGGCCACACCTTGACGCAGCCCGTCGTCGACCGGGACCAGATGACAGGTGTCGACACCGTCTGCCCCTACTGCGGTGTCGGCTGCGCGGTCACCGCCTGGACTCACCAGGACACGATTGTCGAACTCGAGGGCCGTTCGAGTCCTGTCAACCAGGGCCGACTGTGCGTCAAGGGCCGTTATGGCTGGGATTACACGCTACACCCACATCGTCTGACGCGACCGCTGATTCGCCGTGAATCGGCCTACCCGAAGGGACCGCTTTCGCCCGAGGTCACGGGATCGCTACCCGGGAGTGGCAACAAGCCCGGCGGCCTGGTTGACCTCGACACCGTGATGCCCGCATTTCGTGAAGCGAGTTGGGAAGAAGCACTCGAGTTGGTCGGTCAGAAACTGACCTCGATTCGCGACACCCACGGCAGCGATTCGCTGGCAGGATTCGGATCGGCCAAGGGATCCAACGAGGAAGCCTACCTGTTCCAGCGTTTTGTTCGGGCCGGGCTGGGCACCAACAACGTCGACCATTGCACGCGGCTGTGTCACGCCTCGAGCGTCGCGGCCTTGATGGAGACTATTGGCTCGGGTGCCGTCACCAATGTCTTTGCCGATGTGGCACGCGCTGACGTGGCACTGGTTACCGGATCGAACACCACGGCCAACCACCCCGTGGCCGCGACCTTTATCAAGCAGGCTGCCCGGGCGGGGACCAAGTTGATTGTCGTCGACGTCCGACGCAACACGATCGCCGACCACGCAACACACTTCGCACAAATTCAACCCGGAACCGACGTCGCCTTCTACAACTCGCTGCTGCACGTTCTGGCTCGCGATGGATTGCTCGATCGCGACTACATCGCCACGCACACCGAGAATTTCGAAGCACTGGAAACACTGGTCGGCGCCGACTACAGCCCCGAACAGGCGTCGACCATTTGCGGCGTACCGGCCGAACAGATCGAGGCCATCGCCCACACGATTGGCCAGGCCACTCCACCCGGAGGTGGCGGCGCCATGATGGTCTTCTGGGGCATGGGCATTTCGCAACACGTCACCGGTACCGACAATGCCCGGTGCCTGATCTCGCTGTGCCTGGCCACCGGCAATGTCGGCCGCCCGGGAACCGGGTTGCACCCGCTGCGTGGCCAAAACAACGTGCAGGGAGCCAGCGATGCCGGACTGATCCCGATGGTCTTCCCGGATTACCAGCCGGTCACCGATGATGACGTCAGGCACAAGTTCGAAAACGCCTGGGGAAGTGACCTCGACGCCAAGCCCGGCCTGACAGTTGTGGAAATCATGGCCGGGGCACTCGAGGGGTCGGTCCGGGGCCTGTACATCATGGGCGAGAACCCCTTCATCTCCGACCCCAATGCCAACAAGGTCCGCCAGGCCCTCTCGGCCCTGGATTTCCTTGCCATCCAGGACATCTTCCTGACCGAGACGGCCGAATTTGCCGACGTGATCCTGCCGGCGGGCAGTTACTTCGAAAAGACCGGCACCTACACCAACACCGACCGTCGAGTTCAACTGGGCCGCCCGGTAGTCGATCCTCCAGGGGAAGCCCGCCAGGACTGGGAGATTCTCTGCGAGGTCTCGCGACGGGTTGGCCTCGCTTCCGAATACGACAATGTCTCGAACATCTTCGACGAGTTCACCTCGCTGACCCGCAACTACCAGGGGCTGACACACGAGGTGCTTGGAACAACTGGACGACTCTGGCCCTGCCCGGATCCGGAGACCGACGAGGGAACCCAGATCCTGTTCGGCGATGGCTTCCCCACCTCCAACGGTCGCGGCCGTTTCGTGCCGTGCCCCTACCAACCGGCCGATGAATTGCCCGATGACGATTTTCCCTTTGTGCTCAACACAGGTCGTGTCCTGGAACACTGGCACACCGGCAGCATGACCCGCCGTAGCCGGGCACTGGATGCGATCCAGCCCGAGGCGTTTGTGGCCATTCACCCTGACGACCTGCAACGACTGCAACTCGAAAGTGGCCAGCGATTGAGAATCACCAGTCGACGTGGCGCGATCGAACTGGCCGCCCGATCCGACCCGGGAATCCAACCCGGCTCCATCTTCATTCCGTTTCACTTCCGTGAGGCGGCAGCCAACACGTTGACCAATGACTCGCTGGACCCGCACGGGAAGATCCCCGAGTACAAGGTCTGCGCCGTCCAGGTCGAACCGGCCGGCTAGACGGTCACCTCGCCTGCATCACCATCCAACGCCCCGGAGTGGCGTTCGCGGATCGGCTCGACGACCGATGCAATGAAATCGTCCACCTGCTCGGCGGCTCGCCCGGTGAAACGACTCGCATCGAGAGTCCCCTCGAGATCAACACCGGCGAATTGTGCATCCTGCTTCAACCGATCGATCAGGTCATTCTCGCCGCCCCGCTGCTTGACCTCTTCGCCAGCCGCCTGGCTGTGCACCCGGATCGCCTCGTGCAGGTCCTGCCGGTCACCACCGGCCCGTACCCCGGCCATCAGGATCTCCTCGGTCGCCATGAACGGCAATTCCTCGTTCAATCGCCGGGAAATCACCTCGGGGTACACCACCAATCCGTCGACGATGTTGCGATACAGAATCAATACCGCGTCGATGGCCAGGAATGCCTGTGGCAACGTCAATCGACGATTGGCGCTGTCGTCGAGAGTCCGTTCCATCCACTGCGTCGCCGCGGTGTCGGCCGTACTGTCCCACAGGGAAATCGCATACCGCGACAACCCACACATCCGCTCGGATCGCATCGGGTTCCGCTTGTAGGCCATCGCTGAGGATCCCACCTGGTTCTTACCAAATGGCTCTTCCACTTCCTTGCGATGCTGCAGGATTCGGATGTCGTTGCCCGCCTTGTGAGCCGAGATGCCGATGCCGGCCAGAACACCGAGAACCTGCGCGTCGATCTTCCGCGAGTATGTCTGGCCCGTGACCGGATAGACTCGTCCGTCACCCATCTTCTCGGCCACCAGTTGTTCCAGGCTGGCGACCTTGTCGTGGTCGCCGTCAAACAACGACAGGAACGACGCCTGCGTGCCGGTGGTTCCCTTCACACCCCGCAGCCGAAGGCTCGAGAGGCGGTGCTCCAGTTCCTCCAGGTCCAGCACCAGGTCGTAACACCAGAGAGTCGCCCGCTTGCCGACCGTCGTCGGCTGGGCCGGCTGCAGGTGCGTGAATCCCAGGCATGGCAGGTCACGATTGGCTTGGGCGAACAACGCCAGGTGGTGGATCACTCCCACCAGTCGATCACGCACCAGGTCCAACGACTGTTCCAGCAACAGCAGATCGGTGTTGTCGGTGACATAACAACTGGTCGCACCCAGGTGGATGATCCCGCGGGCCTCCGGACACCGGTCGCCGTAGGCATGCACGTGAGCCATCACGTCATGACGCAAGTCCCGTTCGTAGGCGGCCGCCACCTCGAAGTCGATGTCCTCGATAGCATCTCGCAGCGACACCAACTGTTCGTCACTGATGTCCAGGCCCAGTTCCTGCTGAGATTCGGCCAACGCCACCCACAGCCGCCGCCAGGTGGCATGGCGTGTCTGCGACGACCAGATCCGGCTCATTGCCGTCGACGCGTATCGTGTGATCAGGGGGTTCTGATAGCTCTCGAATTCCGACATATCCGTTGCACCCGCACCAGGAAATTCACAGTCGTGACAGCGTCTCGACTCCTCAATTGTAGCGAACACCAGCGGGCGACGGCATGACCACCACGACCGCGTCTGGCAACCTCTTGGTGTGGGGTTTACGATGGAGGACCGACGGCCACATGTGTCGTCGTGGTGGTGCAAGGAGGCTGCACGTGGTTCAGGATCCGCAGGCCTCATGCATTACATCCCCGAATCAGCCCGGGAGTTTCTCCAGGATGACGCATCCACGGCCGGATCCGTTCCGTCCGAGGGAATCGGATACCACTACCGTTCGGCGCCGATTTACCTGCTGACCGTTCTTGTTGGCCTGCTGTTGGGAGGCGACCTGCTGGCCGGCGTGGCCGGCTGGCCCGAATACCAGCTCCTGTTCGGTTTCCGCCTGGCCTTGCTCGCCGCCGTCCTCGGTGGTTCACGGATCCTGTTTCAGTCGCTGGAAGGACTGTTCACCGGACGCATCGGTGCCGACCTCGCCCTGACAATCGCCTGCCTGGCCGCCATCCTGCTGCGTGAACCAGTCACCGCCGCCCTGGTGGTGTTCGTGGCCCTGTGCGGTGAAAGCATCGAGGGGTACACAGTCGACCGGGCACAGCGAGCCATCCGTGGCATCTTCCAGTTGTGCCCCAGCTTCGCCCATCGCCTGGTCGACGGCCAGGAACACGACGTGGCCATCGACGAACTCGAGGCCAACGACCTGGTGGTCGTCCGGCCCGGCGAACGACTCCCCGTCGATGGGCTGGTTCACTCGGGCACCTCCGCCGTCGACCAATCGGCGTTGACCGGTGAAAGCCTGCCGATTGACAAGGAACCCGGCGATCCCGTTTTCACCGGAACACTCAACCAGTTTGGCGCCCTGGTGGTCACGACTCGCCAGATCGGTGACCAGTCGCAACTGGGACAGGTGATTACGCTGGTGGCCGAGGCAACCCAGCGGAAGGCTCCGATCGAACGGACCGCCGATCGACTGGCACGTCTGTTTCTGCCCGCGGTACTGCTGTCCGCGTTGCTGACACTGCTGGGCTGGAGATTCCTTGGCGAGGCCGGAACCTGGGAATCGGGATACCTGCCGGCACTCGCTGTCCTGGTCGTCGCCTGTCCCTGCCCGCTGATCCTGGCGACTCCCAGCGCGGTCATGGCGGCTATGGCCTGGCTGGCTCGAGAGGGTGTCGTCGTCAAGGGTTCCGCTGCCCTTGAACGTCTCGCCCAGGTCGACACCTTCGTCTTCGACAAGACCGGCACCCTGACCCGTGGCGAGCCGGTTCTGGGACTTGTCCGCACCGCTCCCGGCAGCCAACTGGGTGTCAACGAACTGATCAGGATGGCCGCCGCGGCCGAGCGTTCCAGCGAACACGTGCTGGCACGACTCGTCGTTCGGGAAGCCGAAGACCGGGGCATGGTGGTGCCGACCCCCGAATCCTTCTCCGCCGAACCCGGATTTGGGGTCACCGCCTCGCTTCCTGCCGGAGCACTCCGAGACTCCTCATGCCGTGTTCTGGTCGGAAACCGCCGTCTGCTGGAACAACACGGAGTCGTGATCGACGAATCAGCCGAAACCACCATTGGCGAACTCACCTCGGCCGGCCAGACCGAGATCCTGGTTGCTCTGGACGGGACCTGGGTCGGTGCACTGGGTGTCACCGATGCCCCCAGGACCGAGTCCACCGCGGTCCTCGATGCACTCAAGCAAAACGGGATCGGCCAGATGGTCTTGCTGACCGGAGATCGCCAGAAACCTGCCACCACGCTCTCGGAAACCCTGCCAACGATCGACCAGGTCCACAGTGAACTGCTGCCCGCAGAGAAAGCCGAGTGGATCAGGGTGGCCGAGTCCGAGGGACACCGGGTGGCGATGGTGGGCGACGGAATCAACGACGCACCGGCCCTGGCCACCGCCTCGGTCGGAATCGCCCTGGGCGGAGTCGGCAGCGACATCGCCGCAGAAGCCGGCGACCTCGTCCTGATGGGAGACCCTCTCAGACCCCTGCCGGGCCTGTTCCTACTCTCGCGACAACTCGTCCGCACAATCCGGCAAAGCATCTGGTTGTTCGCGTTCGGAATGAACGGCCTGGGAATCCTGCTTGGGGCACTGGGTGTCCTTTCACCGGCCGCCGCCGCCATCTTCCACGAATTCGCCTCCCTGGCGGTGATGCTCAACGCGCTGAGACTGTTGTGGTTCATGCGATGGCACGAGACCCGCTGGGGAACACTCGGTGCCGCGATGGCCAGGCAGGCCACCCGGATCACCGACACGCTCTCCCCCTCGCGGCTCACCTTTGAAGCAATCCGGCACTGGCGTCTCGGACTCAAGCTCGCCGCGGCCCTGTTGCTGTTCGCCTGGTGTGTTTCAGGAATCACCGTGATCCCCGCGGACGAGCAGGCCGTCGTGGCCCGTTTCGGAAAACCGCACCAGGATCTCGGACCCGGCTGGCACTGGCGCTGGCCCCAGCCACTGGAAATCGTCAGTCGCGAGAAGATCTTCCAGCTTCGAGTGTTGCCGATCGGGTTCCGACACGGACCCCCGACTCAGCAGGAGCCGGGTCTCTACGTGGCACCGGTGGAATGGAATAGCCGACACGACCAGGAGACGTCCGCCTCCATCAACAGTGGCGACACGGATTCGACACTGCTGGAAGAGTCTCAACTGCTCACCGGCGACGAACTGATGATCGAATTGACCGCGATGGTGGAATACAGGATCGGAAACACCCGCAACCTCCGGCTGTTCACTTTCGGAAATGCGTCACCCGAGACACTGCTGCGAGCGGCAGCCGAGAGTGCGATCCGGGAAGTTGCCGCCTCCGCGTCACTGGCCGACCTGATGACCGGCCGCCGGAAAGCCCTACAATCTCGATGCCTCGACGCCACCCGCCGAGCCGTCACCTCCTACTCACTTGGGCTGGAAATCGTCGATGTCAAGTTGATCGATGTTCATCCGCCTCGACAGGTCGTCGGAGCCTACCGCCAGGTCGCCGATGCACTGGAAGAACGAGAACGGTTGATCAACGAAGCCGAAGGGTACTACGCCCGACGGCTGCTCGCTGCCGCCGGGGCTCGTGCCATCGCGTTCCTCGCCTCAACCGACACCACGAACCGGGACTCGACCCGAAACCAACGTCCCACGACCGTGTCGTACTGGTCCCTGGACGACCCGGCCACCTGGCAACTCCTGCTCGACGGCAAGTTGCTCTCCGGAGAAGCCGCCGCGACCGTCGATGCGGCCCACGCGGCCGCTGCCGACACGACTGCCACGGCCCTGGGGCAGGCCGAGCGTTACGAACAGCTCCTCGAGGCCAGCACCGCCACACCGGGACAGCGCGATGTCTCCAAGCTGCACCTCTACTTCCGCGCGGTCGAGAATGCCATCGCCAATCGGCCACTGACTGTTCTCGATCCCCGTGCCACCGGCCGCAAGCACCTGATGCTGACTCAACCCGGTGCAGGCGGCCTGCCCATGTTCTCGACACCACTCGCACCCGGCGACGACGAGGAACAGATCGTCTCGCCACCTCGACCAGAAACAACCGACCGGGAGTCCCCCGATGAACGATAACGCCACAACACCTCGCCCCCGTTCGGCAGCAACCCGGAGTCTGCTGATCGCAACCGGACTCGCGTTGGCCTGCGGTCTCGCAAGTTCCTCCTGCACGTTCGTCGACGAATCCGAATGGGTACTCGTCGAACGACTGGGACAAATTGTCCGCATCCACGACCAGCCCGACGACCGTGGACTGAACTGGAAACTCCCGTGGCCAATAGAGACAACTCGGACATTCGACGCCCGGGTCCAGATTGTCGACCCGCCCGGCGGCGAAATGGTCACTGCCGACAAGAAGAACATCACCGTCGACGCATTTCTCTGCTGGAGGATCGCCTCTCCCGAGACTTCGACCTCCACCGATGCCGACCCGAGTTCCCGTCCCCTCTACCGATTTTTCACCACCCTCGGATCCACGCAAACCGCCCGGGTCCGACTCTCTGAACATGTCCTGCCAGAATTGCGAACCCGGCTGGGCGAGACGGATTTCGACCAGCTCGTCAACGTCCACGAACCGAAAACCGATCCCACCGGGCAGGCCGGACAACTGGTTGTGATTCCCCGGACGGTACGAGCCGGGCTGGCCGACCTGATCCGTGACCGTTATGGAATCGAGTTGATCGACGTCCGCATCAAGCGACTGAATTTTCCGCAGCAAAACCAGGTGGCGGTCTACGAGCGAATGAAGACCGAACGAAAAAAGATCGCCGAACGATACCGCAGCGAGGGACTGGCCGAGAACACTCGAATCAAGAGCCAGGCCGACCTGCAATACAGCCAGATTCTGGCCAATGCCCGCCGCGACGCGGACCTGATCCGTGGGCGAGCCGACGCAGAAAGCCTGAGAATTCTCAATCAGGCCCATCGGCGCGACGTCGAGTTCTACCGTTTCACTCGAACGCTCGATAGCTACCGCCTGATTCTCAATGACCGCACCACCCTGGTGCTCTCCGGATCCAGTGGACTGCTGAAACTGCTCACCGAGGGTGTCTCCGACATTCCGACAACCAGTTCTCCAAACCCGCCGGGCACTCCCACCACCTCGGCCTCGGACCCGGAGGACAATCGATGACAGATCGTCCTGACATCGCCACCGGGGCAGTCGCCGATTCCACCTCGAGGCGGATGCTCCGCCCGAGCCACCTCTGGACAGCAATCCTCGTGTTGTCAGCCTGGCTGATCAGCGGCTTCTACATTGTCCGGGGCAACGAACAGGCAGTGGTCCGCCGTTTTGGTGCACTCGTCCGAAACGCCGGAGGCGGGGTAGAGATTTACTCGAGTGGCTTGAGATGGGACCTGCCATGGCCGCTGGCCCGGATCGACCGCGTCAACACGCGTGAGGTTCGCACGTTGACGATGGGCCGGCCCGAATTTGGACCAGAACTCAACCAGGACTCCGCGACTGAATTCCTCGCCAACGTCGACCCGGCACACCAGTCCCAGTTCCTCACCGGCGATCGAAACATCCTCAATCTGCAAGTCACCGTTCACTACCATGTGGGTGACATCGATCGGTTCCTGTTCGGTGAATCCGACCCGCGTGCCCGGCTGAAGTCCCTGGTGGAATCCCTGGTCACCGACACGATCAGCAGTAGCGATGTCGATTTCGTCTATGTCGATGGCCGCCATCAACTTCGGAGTGTCCTCGTCGATCGCCTGGCCACCGCACTTCCCGGAGCACCGCTGGGACTGGTTGTCGACGACGTCACTGTCGGTGCCGTCTATCCCCCCATCCAGGCCAAATCCGAGTTTCTCGATGTGATGAACGCCAGGGCCGAACGCAAGACACACATCAACAATGCCCAGGCCTACCAGGTCAAGCGGGCCAACGAGAGCCAAGCGCAGGCGAAACGAACGCAACTCGAAGCCGCCGCTTACGGCAGCCGAACGGTTGCCTCTGCCCAGGGCGAAGCGGCCCGCTTCGACCAGTTGGTGACCCAGATCCAGCACGAAGCAAAAAGTGGACAACAGGACTACGCCGGAGCACGGCGGCTGGCAATGAAGCGGATGTACCTGGACACCATGCGATCCATCTTCGCCCGGGTCGCCGCCAAGATCGTCCTCGACTCGGGAAAACCCGTCGATCTGACGATACTGCGCCAGTCGGGAAAATGATTCCGGTGTTCGGTCGCTACAAGCGGTCCACCAGCAAGCGCGACGCTGCTTGTTCGCCCAGCGACACGGGCGCCCCGTCGATCTCCAGCGTCACCGTGCCCCCCGCCTGGTTGTTCAGAACCACCTGGCCCTCGACCCCCAACGCCACACCGTTGTGAGTCAGAAACTGCAAAAACTCGGCTCCCTGGTCCGTCACCCGGACGATGCGGACCCGTTCCCCCGACGGACAACTCGCCAGCGTCGTGACATCGGCCACCGTTTCCGGCCAACTCCCGTCCGCGGTAGGAATTGGATCACCGTGGGGATCAAAACCCGGGCGACCCAGGAATTCGTCGATCCGTTCGACCAGGTCGTCACTGACAGCATGCTCCATGTGTTCGGCTTCCTCGTGGACCTGGTCCCATGAGAGTCCCAGTGTCTGAACAAGGAACTGCTCGATGAGCCGGTGCCGTCGCAGCATCCGCATTCCCAGCATCCGCCCCGCCTCGGTCAGCCGTACTCCCTCGTAGGCCCGGTACTCGACCAGGTCGGCGTCACCCAGTGTCTGGTGCATGCTGGTCACAGTGCCCGGTGACACGCCCAACGCAGTCGCCACCTGACCGGCCGACACCCAGTCGGCATTCTCGCGCAACCCGATTTGCAGTATCGCCTTGAGATAATTCTCGACTGTCAGGCTCAGCATCCGCGCGACTCCTTGGCCGTCGATTACAGTCCCTACCTGCACCCGCGTCAATCGACGTCGCGTCGACACCTCGTGCAACCAACCACCGCCTGCCGTACACTGGATGGACGATTCGATCAGGTCGTCATGTCGGCCGGAGAAGACAGGAAACCGGGCACCAGCGCATCAATTGCTCGGCCAATACCAGGACATCCGTCCATGCGATTTCCTCCCGTTCCCACACGACTGATCGCCGTCCTGATCGCAGGGGGCCTCGCATTCCAACCGGTCCGGGTGCACTCCTCCGATGATGAAGCCCGTCCCAAGACGACCTCCACCCCGGATCTCGTCCGCCACGTGCAGCACCTGGTCACCGACCTGGGCAGCAACCGCCGCGCCACCCGCGAGAGTGCCCGACGGAGACTCCTGGCGCTGGGTCCCATTGTGCTGGAACATCTTCCCGCCCCGTCGGTGACAAAAAACGCCGCCACCCGTGCGGCCATCCAGCGTATTCGCCGCACGCTGGAACGCACCGCCGCAACTCGCTCGGCCCAGGCCTCGCGAGTGACCATCACCACCGGTGCTTCACTCGAAGAGATTGTCGCCTCGATCACCCGGCAAACTGGCAACACCCTGTCACTGGATCGATTGACAGGACCACAGAGACGCCAACCGGTAGCAATCCGCCTGAACCGGGCGACCTACTGGGAGACTCTCGATGCCCTGCTGGCCCGCTGTGACCTCGACCTGGCCAGCGATGGCGGAAGCGGCACCCTGGTTCCTCGGCCGGATTCACCAGTTTCCGGGTCAGTGGCTCGTTCCGGACCATTCCGGGTCCGTGTCACCGCCAGGCCACCCCGGCCGATCCCCGGCAGCAACCGGCACCTGGTCCCGCTGAGGCTCGCGTGGCGAGTGGAACCCCGACTGCGTCCGCTGTACCTGGTCTGCCGTCCCGCCAACTTCCGAGCCACCGGCCATTTCCAGGACGATCGCACCACGCCACTGCAACCACGGAGCCCTGACGCCACGCTCGAATTGCCTCTGGACGGCAACAACCCGGGACTACAACTGAGGCTCGACTTCCAGTCACCGGCCAACCGGGTACCCCGGGCCATCGACCTGGTCGGCACCGCCGATGTGTGGCTCGCGGCCGGCTCGCTGAAGTTCCTCTTCGATGGCTCAACTCCTCCCAAGCCGATCACAAAACGACGTGGCGGCGTCGCCGTCGTGTTCACCTCCGCACGCCTCACCGCGACCGGTGACGGGCGTCATGATGCGACCATCGATATCACCGTCCAATACGAATCGGGAGGGCCATCCTTCGAATCACACCGGCTCTGGATGCTGTACAACCGCGCTTACCTGGTTCAAAAAACCGACACTGCCTCGCCCCGACGTGTTGGCTATGACCGGTTCGACACACCACGACTGGGAAATGGCATCGCCCGGTTGGTCTACCACTTCAAGAATCTCACCGGACCACCCACCCAGTGGCGATTTGTTTACGAGGCACCAACCCAGATCGTCAAGGTGCCGGTCCCGCTCGAATTCACTCGCTGGAAAATTCCGCCGGCTCGTGCGAAAGACTGAGAACCTCGGGGTCAGCCGACAGTTCTCGCCACACGATTCTGGAAGGCGAAGACGGTCAAACCGATCAGGAACAGCAGAAAACCCAGCCAGGCCAGGCCACTGGGCAACAACAGAAAACTGATCAGGCCGAGTGCCAGAAAGCCCTTCGCCAGGTGTCGCTTCAGCAGGTCGAGGGTCCCGACACGACGCACCGCGACAATCACTCCGCCACCAACAACCAACCAGGCCATGGCCCACAACAGGTTCAGTCCCTGCTGGATCGACTCCCGTGGTCGCATCGACAGTTCCAGCATCGGATTCTCACCGGTCGTGGCAAACTGCAATTTCTGGCCACCGGTCGGGATGTCGAATTCTACCGAAAGGCCACCCGCAACGCCGGTGTTCAATGACGACACGTAACCCGCATCAAGGCCCAATCTCCCCTTGCCATCGACACCGGCAACAACGGTCTGGACTGAGTCACTGGGCATGGCGTTCTGTTGGAACGGATTGGAGCGACTCTCCTCCTGTTCGCGCAACTGCTCTCCGGCGAACCGCTGAACGGTAGCGGCTTTCTTCTGCTCCTCTTTCTCAGCATCAGCGTTCAAACCGGCAATCTGGCTGAGGCTCTGTTGCTGGCGACGCTTCCTGAGTTCGCGTGTTCCCAGCTTGCCACTGACGACGCCCGCCGCACTCGGCTGTTTCCGCTTTCCCCCCTTTGTGTTCGCCACATTCGCCTTGCCTTCCGGCTTCCTGGGAGCTGCCTTGAAATTGAAGGTGTGGCTCTTGAGGGTCGAACCAAGTTTGTCCTTGCCGGAGGCCACCACCGAGTTGTCCAGGAACAAGCGGCCATTGTTCTGGTCAATCTGATCACGTTGAACCGCCTCGTCCTGTCCCTGAAGGCTCCCGGATTCATCGACAATCGTGACTTGCTGCTTGCCGTCATCCACCTCGATCTGATCCAGGGCCTTGTGATATTGCTCCTGGAAATCAAGATTCTGTCTCTGGAAGGCCGCCACCCCGTTACTCCCTGGGGCACTGTACCATCGCTTCCGTTGTCCCGATTGCGCGTTGTAACTGGACAGATCGGCTTCCAGTTCCTTGAGATTCATGGCCGCGTTGTACTTGGCCTTCGCGCTCGATTTGCTCTTCAGCACACCCAGCAGATAATTCGCGTCTTCCAGAATTGCCCGCCGCTGGTTGAGTTGGATCCGATCACTGCTGACCAATGCCAGGTTGGTCCCCGGCCCCTCGACCGGTTCGACGTCCAACGCGTCGGGCAGGTGCACCGTCCAGGAAGTCTCCTCGACCTTCATCCCGTACTCGCTGAACGGATCGTTCTCGACGGCCGCTTGCTGGCTGCGGGGCGGGACAACTCGTGGCACCGGAATCACCCGCTTGTTGGCCAGGAGATGGAATCCGGTGGGCAACCGTCCTTCCTGTGGAAAGCGACCGGCGACGATCAACTGGACCGGAAACGAGAGATCCCCTTCGCTGGTATTGGGCAAAGCCACCAAAACGACGTTGGCCGCTCTCGCCTCCTGTGAATCGACCGGCCGCGACTGATGGCCGTTGACCGAAACCGCCAGCACCTCGGATTCCTCGGGAATCCGAACGCCCAGGAACTGTTGAGCCCTGTTGCGAATCTTGTAGACAGCCTGGGTCCGCCAACTACCATCGGCCGCCAGGACGGTCACCAGTTCCGCCAGTTGCACAGTGGCCGTCGTCTGTCTCATCGCCTGGGATCGCTGGTACTTCCACCTCGGCATTTTGGCCCGTGGCAACACGCGCCACATCCCGGTCGCCTGGTCAAACAGCGACGCTTCAATCCGAATCGGCAGTCGTCCCAGGTCTTCCTTCTGGATCTCCTCGACCCCCTCTTCATTTTCCAGTGTCAATGTGCCGGTCGACTGGTTGACAAGAAATGCATACCGCTGCTGTGTCTCCACCTTGCGAAAACTCACAGACGTCTCACCCTCGTCATCGGTTTTTGTCACCGACTGTTCGAAAACGACCTCTGGCGCTCCCACGGTGACCGACTGTGCCGAGGGTGGCGGGAGGGTCGCCTGGGCGATCAGGAACAAACGCTCGCGGACCGGTTCATTGAGCGTAACGATCCAACGGACCGGATCGGCGGGATCATCACCGGTCGACTGCCGACGGACCTCGCGAATCCTCGGATCGCGAAACTGCAGGCTCTGCCTGAGTTGAGGGGACGTGGTGAACACGAATTCGTCGGCGGCCGCCTGCGTGATCCGCCACGACAGCGCCAGCGAATGATCGACCAGTGTGTCGGTGACGGTGACCAGGGAGACAACCGTTGCCTGCACGGCCGGTACCGCCCGCTTGACCGTCAACAGAATCGAAGTCGGCACGGTCGCACCATGGACAAAAGCAAACCTCGCTTTGCGGGCGTCGAGTTGTCTGAGATCCCTGTCGGCATTCGCCGGATCAATCGATCTCCAACCGGCTCGCTCGGCAATCCCGGCGGTATACGCTTCGTCGAGCCACACCATTATCCGGCTGGTCAACCGTTCCACGCCCAATGGATGCGGCAACGCCAGTTCCAGTTCTTCAAATTCCGGCGAGCGAGGCAACGCGCCCTCGAGGACGACCTCGACGGACCCCGTGCGGGGCCGGTCGAATTCAACCGTCAATCTCCGGTTGCCATCGTCGTCAGCGTGAACAAACCAGTCGGCCAGTCCCGCTGCTTCGACACTGACAGGCAGGTAGTCCAACGGCAGCGAGAAGGTGACATTCCCGCGGGCCGCCTGGCTGAGTTGCCACTGGATCCGTGATGCCAGCCGCACCTTGCGGTGTTCGATTCGAACACCGTGCCGGGCCACGGCATTGGCCCGGGGTGTCCGTCGAGACACGCTCAACGTCAGTCCAAATGGACGTGTGATGTATCCGAACACCAGTTGCGGTGGCGTGACAACCTTCGATCCACCACGGGCCTCGGGTTTTCCGCACCAACCTGGTCGGACCGCCTGGGCCACGTCGACCTGTCGGAGATTCGTATTCGACGTCGACCGGACAGTGAACTGACTGTCGACAAACACGGCCAATTGTCCCTTGTCTCGTTCGAAACCGGCCACGCCCAGCGACTCGATCGTCAACGCTGTCGCCCGGTCGCCAACGCGACGATCCTGGAACAGTTCAATCTGCACCACCGTCTCGTCAGTGATTCGGCGGCGGAAGAACACTCGCAACCGCCTGGACTTGTCGGCCGCCACAACATCCCAGCCTCCCACATCCACCCCGGTCACGGCCTGCACACGGACGCTGGCGGGCAATTCGAATGCCACCTCGGGCAAGCCTCCCTGCCGGACCCGGAACCGGAAGTGACCACGCTGACGCACCCCGGTGTCAGAGACATGAACAGCAGTGTAGGATTCCAACTGGACCAGGCCATCTGCTCCGTCAGCAGCCTGCCGCGGCTGCCAAGCAACACGCAACACGCCACCCTCATTCACCCCCAACTCGACCCACTCGTTCCCATCCGCCGCACCTCGCCTGTGGCGAGTTGTCGATCCGTTGACGCGTACCAACAGGTCACGTTCCGGAAGTTCAAACCGGAATCGTCCAGCCGGAACTGGAGCCAGGTTCAAGGAAAACTGTCCGGCCGGCCCGGCCTGGACCAGCGGAACCTCACAATCGACTTCCAGGCGATGGGCTCCACGACGTTCCAGGACCACGGCCATGGGATAGGCACCCGGCTTGGCCCGGGTCACCAGCGGGGCAGGCTTCCCGTTGAGCCGCGCCCCACCGATGGCCACCGAACCGATCGGAATCGGCAGAACGACCTGGCCACTCCGGAAACTGTACAACTGCAGCTCACCTCGGACAGCAATCCGGGCTCCGGCCCCCTCACCCCCTGGCAACACTCGAGCGGTCCATGATGCGTGGGCCACCACCCCTGGTCGTGGCGCTGGAGACAGGACCTGTCGGTCCGGGTAGGCCAGGTTCCAGAGTCTCAGGAATTCACTGCGAGGCAACAGCACGCGACTCGCGTCCTTGGGATCCTGGCCTGGCTCAATTGGGACCACCTCCAGCGGTCGAACCACCGGCGGTGGAATCACCGGCGGTGCCGGTCGTGACTTGTCCTGGCTCCATCCGTCTTGTGACAACAACGAGACGGCCAACAACAATCCGGCTCCAATGTCCAGCAAATCACGTCTCAGGTTGGCTTTCAGCCAAACCCAACCGGTTCCCAGGCCCCCCACCATCCCGATCGCCAGCCACAACCCACCACCGGCGGTGGCTCCAAGGAAGAGCCCATCCAAATAGAGATGGCACCAGACGGGAAGGACGGTGACCAGGGCCATTGGACCCACCAGGGCCACGATGACCAACACCAACCGTTCAGACACGGGCCGCTGCCTGAAAAACCAGCATCCGATCAGGACCAGCACGACAAAGAACCCCCGCGCCGTCGACTGGGACTCGAGATCCTGGTAGACGATGGCCAGGTCCGGCCGCTGCTGCGAACCACGGCTGCCCAGGAAGTGAAAATGTCGCCGCACGGTTCCCTCGGGTGGCTTGATATTCAGTGCCAGCGACATCACGGCGCCACGATTCGTACTTTGGGGCGAAGCGGGAGGTCGCACCGCGGTGTCCACCTGGGACTGAACTTGCGGACGAACCAACCGTGTTTGATCGGGCACGTTTCCAGGTGCAGACTGGACAACAGATCGGCCAGGCGATGCAGGAGGTGCTGGTTTTTTGGCAATTGTCTTGCCATCTTCCGACTTGGCCGCCCGATCCGCGGATTCTGCCACGGGAGACTCACTGGCAGCTTCAGGTGGGGCCGCGACACCCATGCCACCCCCGCCTCCCATTCCACCAACAGCTCCCATTCCCTCCATCGTGAACTCGTCGCCTTCCTCCAGGGCACGATTCATCATGCCCCCGTCGGCCCGCGAGTCTGCCGGTTCCATCCCAGCCGGTGCCGAATCCGTGGCGACCGCCAAACTGTCCAGACGCTCCACAAGGCTCTGCGGTGGCATTGCGGTCAACAGCATGAATGGCAGCACGGTTCCCAGGACCAGCAACACCGCCGTCGCAGCGGCCAACCCGACAAATCGACGGCGACGGAAGGCGAGTGTCAGTACCGCGATCACACCAGTCACCGCCAGCAGGACCAGCATCCGATTGACCAGATTCTGTGGTGAGAGTTTGCCCAGCGAATCTCTCATGGCCCCCAGCAGACTGATCTGGCTGAGATCTTTGCTGGGGACAAACCGGCCATCGGACGCCACGACCAGGGTCTGGCGGGGATGATGCACCACCCATTCCTGTTCGAGAACTTCAATGGGATGAAGTGTTCCCGACCCGCTCTTGAGGAACACCACCGGGGCGTCCTGCTCGAGTCGTCCCGAGCCGGTGACAGCCTGCACGCCGGATCGGAAAAACACCTCCAGGCTGTGCCGGCCAGCCCCCTGGGCGTCAATCGGCCAGCCCACAACGAACATCTGGCTCCCGTCATCGGCCTGGCCGTGTTGACGGTGTGCCTTGACGGGTTGACCGTCGACGGTCACCGCCCACAGGGTTCGCTGTTCCTTGGATCTTGCCCCCAGGTCGACCACCAGGTTCTGCACACCGGCGGCAGTCAGATCAAACGCTGCCCGGTGCTGCATTTCACCGGTTCGTGCGAGGACGCTGGTCACGGCACTGCTGTGGCAGATGGCGCGGGCCACTCGACCATGATCGAACCGGGTCTCATTCAGCGAGACCTGGTAACCAGGCACCATGTACCGGTAGGCCTTCACGATCCGTTCGCGCGACTGAAATGAGGATGGTGGCAAATCGATAGGATCGATCTCGGTCAACTCGGCCACGTCCTCACTGGCTCCCGCTCGCTCCAGCGCCGTGACAACGATCCGCTGGTCATCCGATGCCTCGATTGCCACGAAACCGTTGTCCCGTTCGGCACCGACAACCGCCAATGTCGGCAATCGAAATCTCTCGTCCTCGTCGGCAACCTGTTGGTGGGTCAATGTCAGATCCACCGCCAGCGAGAGACGATTTCGAACGAACTTGTCGAGTTTCAGAGTCCACAGACGTCGACCAGCCCGAGGCTCCGCCGGCAATTGTTCGACAATCCGGTTTCCCGACTCGAGCAATCGAAATCTCAGGTCCCGTCCAATCCACTCGGGCAAATCGATGATCACGGTTCGAGCCCCGCCACCCTGGATATCCAGGTGCGTTTCGAGGTGGACCGAGACCGTCTCACGATCAAGCCGGGCGACGGTCAGCGATTGGGCTGACAAGCGAGGTGGACGTCGGCCAATTCGCAATGTCCCTGTCACCCGCGGGGTCTGGTACATGTAGCCCAGTCGCTGTCCCTCCAATTCAAGATTGGCCTGATCCAGTCCCGTCAGTTCACTGGCCACAACCTCAAATTCATCGGAAGCACGGACCAGGTACCGCCCCTCGACGATCAACCCCGACTGATCCTCCCGGTCGCCTCCGGCCACCTCGACTGCGATGTCTGGCAGGGGCACCGCACGGCCGATCGCACTACCCAGGGGCCAGTTTTCGAGGTCCCGGTGGGCCAGGACACGGATTCCCACCTCTGTTCCTTCGGGAATCGCCTTGTCGAATCCGACACGAAATCGCTGCCGTCCCTCGGCCCCGGGCAAACGCTGCCAGGCCACCGCCTTGTTGGCCACCCGCACACCCGTGATGTTCCAGCCTTCCGGCATCGAGAACACCACCTGGAACAACGACGAAAACAGGCTCTCGATCGTCGCATCGGTGGCCAGGTCGAGTCCGTCGTCAGAAATCCGCAGGATCGTCGCCAACGCCGCCTGCAATTCCTGTCGTTTTGTTTCGGTCGCAAATGACAGGGTGAAGTCCTCACGCCACGCATCAAAATGTAGCAAGCTGCTGCCGGCAGGAGACGTTTGATTCGTCTTGAGAACCATGACATCCGTCACACGACGTACTCCCGTCGACTGGCCGGATTGCAGCCGGACACCCGGGGGAGACTGGACAAGGATCTGTCCGATGTGCGAGGTGACTCCCGAAAGCCGCAGGCGGGGAACTTGCCACAACTGGCCAACGGCCGCCGGCATCACTCCGCGAAATGTCACCCGTCGTGACCCCGTGAACCGCTGCCGGTATCGCAACGTGATGCGAGTCAGCCTCGCATTGTCCGGATCGTCGGCCAGTTCCCAACTCTCGAGTCCGCTGGACGACACATCAGTGATCTCCAGGTTCCGGGGCACCGTCGCCACGAACTCGTCCAACGCCTGCCCGAACACCTCCAGGCCGGTGATCGCCTGCCAGGTCACCTCCCCGGGCGCCACGCCAATTCCAAACGCGGTCGAAGCAAACACCAGGGCATCACCAGCTCTCTGGGTTTGACGGTCGGTCACCGACAAGCGGATATCACTGCGGCCCCCAACTGGCAAGTTGTACGTCGCCGGCTGGTCAGCGGGTGCCGGACGTCGGACCGCCAGCCCATCAACCAACAGGTGCTTGCCGGCCGGCAGATGCACCACCAGCGAGGCCGTCGCCACCGGCACCAGGCCGAAGGCCGCCACCTTGTCGCTACCCACCGACGCCAGGGGAGTCGAGAGTCCCAGTTGCAGGGTCGACACACCAACGGTGTCGTGGAACAACTCAAGCCCTGTGACGGTTGCCTTCTTCCGGGTCATTTGGAAACGAGCCACTCGAGCCGGTTTTCCACCCAGCAGAGCTGTCTCAACTGCTACACCTCGCAACGGCAACTGCAGCGATTGCCAGCCGCGGGAGAATTGCTGAAGACGGACCGAGGCATCGATCAACAGGTGATCACCCCGTGGCCGAGCCGTGTAAACCACCTCCCGCAACACCAGAGCCGCCGGCACGCGAGGTTGGGTCTTCTCGTTCCTGGTGGCCAGGGCCTGCAACTCGTCGTACCTGGCCTTCTCGAGCATCACACCACTTCGGTCGCGGTCGATGACCACGCCCAGGTCCTCGATTGGCACGAAGACCCGGCGAGGCCGTTTCCTGCTCCCGGGAATCTGGGCCGATTGGGCCGACACCGATCCGGTGACGGCCAGTACCGCCACCAGGCTGACAAGACTCCAACCCCGGCTCATTCGCAAACCGCTCATGAATCTGACTCCAGCAGGCCCGGATCATCCGAATCATCTGGGTCGGAATCGTTTTCTTCGACCGTTTCATCAGGGCCCGGGTCCGGGCCTCGGTCTGGGTCGGGAACCTCGGGGACTGCATCAGCGGGCCCGGGATCGGCGTCACCACCGTCGTCCTCGCTAACCGGATCCACCTCCGTTGGCAGTTCTTCGGCAGCCTCTGAGGTTGACACTGGCTGGGCAGCCGTGGAGCTCGATTCGGCATCCGGAACACGGTCCACTTCAACCGTGTTCCGCGAGAGAGTACTGGAAACCACCCCGGCGACTTTGCTGCCAACCGAACGTTGGAATCCAACCACCGCGGCCAACATCCAGGCCGCCACCCCAAAACCGATGCCCCAACGCGCGGCCAACAGGGATTCCGCCACGCTGTCGGCGTAGGCCAATGACAGCAGCGAGACGACGAACGTCGCCACGAGCACAACACTCAATCGATTGCTCCACGGGGTCCACAACAGCACGCAGCCGATCGCAAAGATCGGGATGCTGATGCCCGCGGTCATCGAGGATGTCTCCCACCACGTCGCCGACAACGACGCGGCGCCGCCAAGATTTCCATAGACCGTCGCGTGACCCCGATCCCGACCGGGCAGATGGCCGAGCGAGGAGGTCCGTTTCTGCTTGTCGAACCAGCTCTCGAGATTTCCATGGTATTGCGACAGAAACACGAAGTGCTCGGGAACACCAACCAGCTTGTATTCCTGGGGAACGAACACCGCAGTCTTCAGTTCCTGGGTCACCACGGTTTTTCCATCAGATCCACTTTCGGACTCGACGCCCCCGATCACCGGCAGGTTGATGGTCTCGGTGCTGCCAAACCAACTGTCGAAAAACTTCTCCTGTGGCAGGTCGTAACGAATCGACAGAAAGAACTCCTCGTCGGCCCTGGTGCCGGCCACGTTGAACGAGTAAGCCGTCCAGCCATCAAGAGCCGTCTCGCCGTCTCCGGACTTCTCGACCGGAACACGCCGCAGATCGACAAAAACATCCGAGACGTTTGCCAGCGTGGGCAGGTCCACTCGTAGCCGCTGCCGTTGGCTACTCTTGAGGCGAAACCGGGCGCGGGCACTTGCGGTACCGTTCTTGTTGATCACCATCTCGATCAACGCACGCGACACGACCGTCTCGACCACCTTCTCGGATTCGAACTTCCGCACGGTGACTTCGAGGCTGACCGGCTGCACGTGGAAACGAAATGCAGCCGATCCGTTCGTCGGCAACAACTTCAGTTCCCGCACGTCAATCAATTCCAGGCCGTCAAGATCACCGTCACCGGGCAGGTCAATCCCCAGCGCGTCGTCTTTTTTCACCACGACCTCGCCGGTGATGTTCTGGTTGTCGAGATCCAGTGCCCGTGGTGGCTGAACCAGTACCTGGCGGTTTGCCATGGCCCCGGATTCCTCCTCGTCGGCCGTTTTCAGATCCCAACTGACATCGAACGCCACCGGCCCGGTCAATTCCTGCTGCATCACGATCGTCCAGGTCACCCATCCTTCCTCGGCTTCGCCGGAGGTCTTTTCTCGGATTGGCACCGGTACCGGGGCGGCCCCGGCAACGCGTGACGTGACAATCTGTGGCTCCTGGCCGATCGACTCGGGCACCTGGATCCGGAACGTGTCCGTTCCGGCGTACTCCACAGAGAAAATCACCTTCGAATCGACCTCGACCACCTGCTGCTTAGCATTCGCGGTGGTGGCAACGGTGGCCGACAGCCTGGTCGGACGTCGACGCGTGGTCACCGGAAGAGCCAGTTTTCGGTTGGCGTCCTGGGTCGGATACGCCGTGTACTGCCAGGCGCTGGCCAGCCGTGCACGGCCGACCGAGTTCCCAGCCCCACCGCTTCGATCGGGCTGGATCCCCGTCAGTTTCTCCTCATCGGTAATCACCTCAAAGGCGTCCGGAGCATAGACGGTGACCGTTCCGTCCTCGCGGACAACCTCCCGGGGCTCGATGACCGGCAACGACACATCGAACGTCTCGGCCTCGCCGTCGAACGCCTGGTGGGCGTTGATCGTCAGGTTCAAAACTCCCTGTCGACGTTGAGCCAACACCACGGTCAGCAGACGTGTCTGCTTCTCGAAAGTGTGCTCCTTGTAACCGTCACCGGTGACTCCGTCGAGCACGAGTCCCGGGGGCAACACCAGTTTCCATTCGAAGACACCGGCCCGCTCGACGGTGTACTTCAGCTTGGCCAACAATCGCAGTTCGTCATCGCGGAAGACCAACCGGGTGACCTGATCGACGGTGACCCGTGGCTGCACCGGTTCGTAGGACACCCGGAGATCAAACCGCGGGCTGAAATACTTGTACGATCGTCCTCCTGGTCGACGGATCGACTGAAACACCTCTCCGGGTTCGATCCGGACCAGCCCTCTTGGTGGAGTGACGTTGAGCGTGAGGTCCGATCCGTGGGTCAAAACAACCTGTCCGCTTTCCCGGACGGCATCCAGAGAATGAATTCCGTTGATCGTCATTCCAGCATCATCGATCGTCGACTTGTCGATCCCCGCCGTGTCGACACCCGAGACCGCGAACGTCTCGCCCATGGCTGGAGCCGGACGTTCGGTGTGCACCTCGAGTATGAACTTGCCCCGGACTGCCCCGATGAACTCGACGGTGACCACCTGCCGTTTCTCCTCTTTCACCGGCGTCCACTTGCGAATCTTGGCCTGGGTCGAAGCCACGTCCAGGATCCGATGTCCCGGTGGAACAGCAATCCGCAACTGGGTCAATTCGCCACGCAGTACCTCGTGGTGCAGGAACACGTCGGTGTGAACCAGGCCATCGCGAACCGAGATGTGCTGGTAATTGGACACGCTGGTCAACAAATCCATGTCGGGCTTCTGACCGACGCGGGGGTACCACAATGCCGAGATCTTCGGCGTCGCTCCCAGGCGGGCTCGCACGCGGGTGCGTCCTGCGGCCGCCTTGACCGGCAGGGCCACCAGCCGCGGTGTCAGATCAACAGCCTGTTGAGGGCGAGGCACCGACAACTCGAACGTCGTCATGCCCACGGTCGGGCAGTCGAATTCGAATGAATGACCGTCGGCCGAGGCACGAATGCGAGCTGTCAACTCCAGCGTCACGGCGTGAGTGCCTGCCTCGGGAAAAAGCAATGAGTACCGACCGGCACCCGTGCCGCGGAGCAGCACCTGGACAGCCTTGCCATCACGCGTCGCGGTCACGCGACCGATCGCCGCCTGGCCAAACTGGATCGGGATCTCCGACCAACTCTTGCCCAGCACCTGCACACTCAGGGTCGCCGTGATCCGTGCCAGATTCTCATCGACTGTGGCAACGTAATCGGCCTGGGTGATCACTCCCTCAACCGGAAGCCCCTTGGCGTTTCTGTCAGCGGCACCGGCTCGTTCCCACAGTCTCAGATACTCCATGTAGGGCAGGAATACCGCCGAGGGGTGTTTGTCGAGAACGGACTTGAGATCCCGATAGGGTACGTAGATCCACTGCTCGAATTTTGCTGCCGGTTGGGCTGCCGGTTGGGCTGCCGGTTGGGCTGCCGGTTGGGCTGCCG
>CAZYAZ010000010.1:50121-53145 GCA_964646205.1 uncultured Planctomycetaceae bacterium
GCTGCCGGTTGGGCTGCCGGTTGGGCTGCCGGTTGGGCTGCCGGTTGGGCTGCCGACTTCGTGGTCGTTTCCTGTCCCAACAGCGGACTGATCACTCCGAGAACCAACGCTGCCACGGTCATGTGGCTGAACGCGAGACCAACCGCCTTCTTGGTAAAACGCATCCCGACATCCCCCTGCATCTCTTCTCACCAACACCGGCCCACGACTGTGGCGTACCGAAAGGCGACCACCTGTTTCGCACCAACAGCGTGCGAACCAAATGGAAACCTGTAGTGATTTTGTGGTTTGGGAAACCGTGGTAAGGAAATCCAACTGCCAACTTACTTTAGGATGCTGACACCCTTCCAGATGTTGCAGCGAATTCTCAATTTTTCCAGATCCGTTTCACATCACCGGCGTTGGCCTGAAACGGTTATACCGATTTCCCGACACGGTCCCGTCCCGCGCCAAGCCAAATCACGCAGCCTGGCCGAGTTGCCGAACCGACTCGCCGGCGATCACTTCATCGACGAGCCGCCCGTAATCAGCCGCGCCGTTGCATTCCGGGTCGTAATCGAAAATCGATTGCCCGAAACCGGCCGCCTCGGCCAACCGGATGTTGCGGCGGATTCGCGACTCAAAGAGAGTCGCGGTGGCCCAGGGGGCATGGGGGTCACTGGCGGTAAAGAATGCTGCCAGATCGTCGCTGATGTCGGCTGCCAATCTCGTGCCTGTCTCGAACAAGCACAGGACGATCCCGGTGACCTTCAGGTCACGGTTGAGTCGACGGGTGACCAGCGCCGTCGTCTCGAGCAGTTTTGAGAGTCCCTGGAGAGCAAGAAAATGTGGCTGCAAGGTGATGAAAACCTCGCGGACGCCAGCCAGCGCATTCACCGTGAGCACGCCCAGGGACGGCGGACAGTCGATCAGGCAATAATCCAGTGGGCAACTGTCTTGGAGTTCATCGATTTTTCCACGCAAGATCGTCTCGCGTCCGACTTCTCCGGCCAACTCCTGTTCGATCCCCGCCAGGTCAATGTTGCCGGGAACGACCCACAATGACGGAGCCACCTTTCGACGGATTTCGGCCAAACTCCGTCGACCGAGCATGACGTCGTAGAGACTCGGAGTACCTGCCGGCGCCTCAACACCGAGATGCAGTGCAGCGTGGGCCTGGGGGTCCAGGTCGATCAGGCAAACACGTCGTCCAGCGGCGGCCAGGCCGGCGGCCAGGTTGACGCTGGTGGTCGTCTTGCCGACGCCCCCCTTCTGATTCATCACCGCGATGGTCCGCAACGGCTCGTCTCGTTCGACACACGACTCCCATTCTCAAGCCATGGGAGTATATCCGCGGGGTTGCAACCGCGCGAAGATGACTTAGGCCGCCCCGATCTGGCGCCCCTCCACGAGGAGTTCCTCGAGACGGGTGACACAGAGATCAATCGAGTGAACCGCCTGGACGAAATTGGTGTGTGTCGATGCCAACGGAGCGTCCTTGCGAAATTGTTCGGTCGCACGTCGCATGCGACCGATTTTCTTGCCCAGCATCTTGACGTACCCGGCCGGATCATGCAGCCGGGTCTCCAGGGCTCGCGAGGTGTCGAAGACAGCTCGCACCACGCCCATCAACTCCGGAAAATCCTCGACCTCCTCGCTGTGCTTGACGAACGTGCGAACCATCCAGGCGTGAGCCATCACGTCCTGGCATTCGCCCACAAGTCCGGCCAAACGATCTTCGGTCACCACGGTGTCACTCGTCTTCACTGTAAGTCATCAACGTGGTCACCTCGCATCCGGCAAGTGCCTCACGGCCACCCAACCCCTCCAGTTCGATCACGACCGCACACCCGACCACCTCCGCACCCGCCTCGACCAGCAAGCGATTGCATGCGGCCACAGTGCCACCGGTGGCCAGCAAGTCATCTACAACCAGCACACGGTCACCAGGTCCGACGGCATCGGTGTGAACCTCGAGAGTGTCCTCACCATATTCGAGCTGGTAGGAATGCGAGCGGGTCTCGTGTGGCAACTTGCCTGGCTTTCGAACCGGCACAAAGCGAGCATCCAGTGCCAGGGCCAGTGGAGCTCCGAAAAGAAACCCCCGCGCCTCGACACTCGCCACCACGTCGATCCGCCCGTGCTGAATGGCCACATCGGCCAGCCGCCCAATGACCTCAGCGTACGCTCTGGGCGAGGCCAGCAATGGTGTGATATCACGGAAACGGATGCCCGGCACCGGAAAATCGGGGATGGTGCGGATATGGGACTTGAGGTCCTGGTTCTCAGTGCTGTCAGTCATCAGCGTTCATCCTCGGTTTCAGCCAACCCCCGTCGGGCCTCGGTGACCGCATCCTGGAACCGGGCATCTCCAGCATACAAATCAAGAATACTGTGCCAAACCCGACGTGCTTCCTCAATCCGGCCACCCTTTTGGGCCAAACTGGCTCGCTCGATGGCGACGGCCGCCAACCCCGCCTCGCCCGGTTTGTCGGGCAACTCCACTCGCCACTCCTCCAGCAAGCCGCGAGCCACCTCCGCTTCCGATTCCCATCGGGGCTGTCCATTGACCAATTCCAGTACCGACTCGAGGATTCTAATCGCCCGGGGCCGGTCCCCCAGACGCTTGTATTCACGGGCCAGCCGCAGGAATCTTGTCACCTCGCCCGAGTCACCCACCTGCAGTCGTCTCGTGGGCCGTGACCGCGATTCGATCGACAATTGCTCGATCCGTTGCAGGTACGGTGCCACCCTCTCGTCCCACGCCCCGGGATCTTCAGCCACCAGTGGAGACAGGTACTTGTCGCGGGCGGTCCGCCAGTCGGGCTCGGCCAACTCCAGCAATCGCACTCCCTCGGCAAACCGCTCTTCGGGACTCATCCGGCCCTGCGACCACATCAGCATGGCAATCGCAACCACCAGGACCAGGGCCAACAACAGTCCGGATGTGCTGCTCCAAAAACCGCGCCAGGGCCCCCGCTGCATCTGGCGTTCGATCTCGAACTTCATCAAGTCCCTGGCCAGGGTCGCGTTGCCCAATCCACC
>CAZYAZ010000010.1:53245-98735 GCA_964646205.1 uncultured Planctomycetaceae bacterium
TGAGCCGACTTCAGTGCCCGGCACACCTGGACCGAAATGTCGATCACCACCTCCCATCCCAATCGCTTGACCCGTCCCAACCGCCGGGTCAAGGTCTCACCCTCGACCAACTCCATCGCGTAGTAGTAGGTGCCGTCGTGCTCACCGCTGTCGAGAAACCGGACGATGTGCGGGTTGGTCAACTTCTGCAACGATTCAATCTCACGACGGAACCGCTCGACCAAACCCGGTTCACGCGCCATGGTCGCCGAGAGCACTTTGACGGCTACCAACTCCGACGACTCGGTGTGAATGGCCCGGTAGACGGTCCCCATTCCGCCGGCACCCAGTTCCTCCTGGATCTGATACGGACCGATCGTGTTCGGGAGTTCAGGCATCGTGTTCGTCGGTGACTCAATTGCCCAGGAAATGCAAGACTGGCCGATTCGAGTCTATGGTGCAACAATTCCGACGGTCAACAAACCATCAGTCACTCCTCCCGGCTCGCTTCATGACCACCGCAATCCTTCTCATCGCTCACGGAAGTCGACTCGAATCGGCCAACCGGGACCTGGACTGGTTGGCCAACTCGCTGACACAACGTCGACCCGATGACAAGGTCCGGACCGCCTACCTGGAAATTGCCGAACCGGACATCCAGACGGCAGGCACACAGTGCGTCGAACAGGGAGCCACTCGGGTGCTGCTTGTCCCATTCTTTCTCTCACCTGGACGACATGCCACCAAACACCTGGCCGAACACCGCGACCGATTGGCCGACCGGTTCCCCGACGTCCACTGGGAATTGAAACCGCCCCTGGGACGGCATGACATGCTGGTCCAGGTGATCGAGGACCGGGTCGATGGCCCTGGAGTGGACTAGCAACGTCCGTCTCGCTCAGGAACGACGTTCGACCCAGGCCAACAGGACCGGCAACAACACCAGGTTGCCAGCCAGTCCGCCGAGCATCGCCACGCTGACCAGAATTCCGAAATAGACCAGCGGAATAAAATGTGAGAGCGTCAGCACGCTGAAACCCACGACCAGTGCCAGGTTGGCCAGGACGACGGCCCGGCCAACGCCGGCATGCGTCCGTTCCAGCGCTGCCGACACGTCATCTCCGGCTGCCCGCGCTCTCCGAAATCCCGAGATGTAATGGATGCTCGAATCGACGGTCAGGCCCAGCGACACGCTGGCGATCATCGCGGTGGCAATATTCACCGGCAGGCCCACCCAGCCCATTGCTCCGATCACCAACACGATCGGAAAAAGATTCGGCAACAACGCGACCAGTCCGATCCACGGACTTCGAAAAGCCAGGCTCACCATCAGGACGATTCCAATCGCCGCGAGAACAAAGCTGACCACCTGATCTCGCAGCAGGCTCTCGATCAGGAATGTCAACAAGACATACAACCCGGTCGCTTCCACCGGTCGCTCGCCGGATTTCAATTCCGAGAACTCCTCGCGGGCAATCGCCTCGACCCGCTCGATCAACTCCCGCTTCTGTCCGGCCTGCTCCCGCTCCAGGGCCCGCAACACGATCCGCATCCGCCCGGCCTCGGCGTTGTAAAGGCTGGAGACGTACTCGGGCTGAGATTGGTCGAGGACCTTCAAACGCTTGGAGAGCGTGTTGAGGAGAAACGGGACGCGGGGCACCATTTCCAGTCCATCGCTGATCGGGACAACCTTGGTCAACCGACGGCGATCGTCGTCCGTCTTCATCTGGTCGGCCACCTCCGTCTTCAGCCGTTCAGCCAGTCGTCGCACCCGGTCAATTTCTTCCTGGGTCAGTTCATCGGAGGTCGGAAAATTGACCTCCCAGTTGCCCGCACCCCCGAGCCTGGTCTCGACAAACTCAAGGCCCTGCCGAATCGGGCTGTCCTGGCGGAAGTTTTCACTGAAGTCGGTCTCGACCTTCAGCCTCGCCAGTCCCGCTCCAGCCACGATCACAACGATTCCGATTGCGAACAACACCGCCCTTGGATGACGACGAATTCCCCGGGCCAGAAACTGCAACCCCCGCACCAGTTGTCCTTCACCGGGCACTCGCCCCGGGTCCACCTGCCGCCGGCCCAGCAGAATCCCACCGGGCAACAACAACAACGCGGCCAGCAGGACCAGCAGCGTGGCCAGGCTCATCATGATTCCGAAACTGCGGACCGGGCTAATGGTACTGGACAGCAACGCGGCAAAACCAACCGCGGTCGTGGCCCCGGTCCAGAAAATCGCCGGAGCCAGTTGATTGATCGTTCGGGCCAGTGCCTCCAACGGTGGGTGCTCGTTGCGATGCTCACGGAAATGCACGGTCACGTGAGTGCAGGTGGCAACACCTATGATCGTGACCAGGGAGTTGAGCATCGAACTGACCATGCTCAGTTTCATCCCACTGATAACCAGCAGAGCCTCGGTCCAGAGAATCGCCGTGACCACAACCAGTAACGGCAGGACCACCCAGCGAATGCTTCGGAACAGCACCAGGATCACAGCTGCCAACAGGCCCAGGGACCACCAGAACAGGGTCCGTCCGTCTTGCTCGACATAACGAAACATGTCGTGCACCTGCACCGGCTCTCCGACAACCTGTGCCACGGGATCGTGTGCAGCAGCCAGTCGACGAATCTCGGCAAATGTCTGTGCCCGGTCGGTGGTCGAATCGGAACCCGTCGCCGGAGCAAGCCTCAGAACAATCGCCACCGTTCGACGATCTGCACCCACCAGCACACCTTCAATCAACGACAAGACCCGCCGCCTGAGTCCCTTGATCCTTTTCATCACGCGTCCGAGAACCCCGGTCGGTTCCAGCGCCTGGACAAGATGCTGAGTGCTGCCAGCCTGCACGCCCTCCACTTGCCCCAGTTTCTCGGCGAATTGCTCGATCCGCGTCCTGGACTCCGTCGATAACTCGGGAACGTCATCGTCATTGCTGAACAGGTGAGGGTCTTCGTAGGCGACAATCACGAATTCGTCCCCGCCGAACAACTCGCGACTGGCACGGAATGCGGCCAGTTGCGGATCGTCTTGGGCGTAGAGCGATTCGATCGACTGGTCGAACTTCAACTCTCCGGCCGGGACAATCGCCAGCAATGCTGCTGCCAACGTGGTCCCCAGCAGGAGAACCCGGTACTTCAAGACCATCGCCAACAGGCTCGTGATCCGGCCACCGCCGTTCACGCCCGACTGCACGTCGTTGGGCAACTGTTCGGGATCGATCCCGTTCGAGTCCATCGATCCCTGGCCTTCTCGCCCGCATTGACGGACATCGGTTACACTGGCACCGCCCATCGGCATCAGCGGCCGTAGGATAGCCGCGTTGTGGTCGACGGGCCAACAGGAGTTCGCGTGGACCGAGACCTTTCAAAGTTCTGGCCCCTGCTGGGAGTGGTACTCCTGGCCGTGATGGTCCGCGTCCCGGTTGCAGTGTGGCGAGCCGATTCACTCGGCGACGACCGCGACCATTACCGGCTGCTTGCCGAGGGCCTGATCGAGGGCAACGGGCTGGTTCATCCCGATCACGGCACTCCCACCGCCTACAGACCACCGCTGTTCCCGCTGGTACTGGCAGCGGTCGCCTGGACAACAGGAGCCGGCGACATCGGCGTGGCCGCGCTGCACCTGGCCCTGGGACTGGCCACGGTTGTGGGAACCTGGCTGGTCGCTGTTGAACTGGGACTGGGCCGCCGCGCGTGGTTCCCGGCGGCAGCCGTCGCCATCGATCCCCTACTTGTCGTCAGTGCCACACTGCCCATGACCGAGACACTGTTTGCCGCCCTGGCGACCTGGATGCTCGCACTGACCACTTCACGATTGTCAGTCACCAGGGGACTGTTGGTAGGAATCCTGTTCGGTCTCGCGGCCCTGTGCCGCCCCTCGGTCTGGGCCTTTGCCGTGCTGATCGCGGTGGTCGTGGGGATCAGGTGGCTGAGAAACACCGGTGCTGGACACGGGTCCAACGACCGGATGGTCCTTGCCGTCACCCTCGCCGGTGCCGCACTGACGGTCAGCCCCTGGCTGGCCCGCAACCTGGCCGTCTCGGGTACGCCCGTGCTGACAACCACCCACGGCGGCTACACGCTGTTGCTGGGCAACAATCCCGTCTTCTACGAACAAGTCGTGAGACGTCCTCTGGGGACAACCTGGAACGACACCAACTCGGACGCCGGGCGTCGGCCCACCGAATGGCGCAAGCACCTGGAAACCCGCATGCCGGTCGCGCCTCGTGGAATCGCTGCCGAACGGCAGCGTGACCGGTTCATGTATGGCCTGGCCGTCGCCAACATCATCCACGACCCCCCGGGATTCGCCCGGGCATGCCTGTTGCGGGTGTTGCGATTCTGGACACCGTGGCCGCTCGAATCCGCTCCCGGTTCGGCATGGCCCGCGTTGATCAAGTGGAGTGTAGCGGCCTGGTACGCGACCGTGCTGGTGGCCATGCTCGTGGGCGTCTGGCGTGCCCCCTGGAGAGCCAACAGCGGCTGGCACGCCCCACTGCTCTTCCTGTTGGCGCTGTCACTGGTACACGTGGCCTTCTGGTCAACCATGCGAATGAGAGCCCCGGTAATGCCGGTAGTCTTTCTGCTGGCCACGGTTGGACTCTGGAGTCCAACCGGCGAGGTGGGCAAGTCGGACGACACCGCGGCGGAGGGTTATTGACACCCTGGAAAAAGCGGACCTATAATCCCGCCCCCCCCGCGACCAGGATGGTGCGGGACCACTCCGGAATCATCCAGCCACCACCGGGCCCCTCGACAATCGAGCGAATCGGCGGCGGCTGGCGATCCGGCAATTTGCTTCCAGGAACCGGATTCCCACGTGTCGGGCAGGACGCCCACCGACGTCGCCTCGCAACGCCGCCCGCAAACGGTCGTCACCCTGTGGTGCCTTCGCCTGATTGCGGTCGCGGTTGCGTTGGCGTTGGCACCCCCCACGTTCGTGTTGGCCGATGACCCAACAGCGGCCACGGACCTGGTTTCGATCTCAGCTGATTTCGGCTACGAAACCGAAGCCCGCAGTTTGAACGGGTCGTCACGGATCGCCGTACTCCGACGGCAGGTCACCATCCGACAAGCCAATACCGTGATCACCGCGGGCCAGGGAATCGCCTGGATCAGCCGGGCAAGACCACCGGAAACCGGTATCCGGGTGTCGGTGTACCTGGAAAACAATGTCCGACTCGAAAGTCCCGACCAGACCCACAGTCGCCCAAACCTGTTGCACCGCCTGGCGATCTCCTCGACCGCACCGGTCGTCACAATCACTCACCGCCAGAAAAACCCGGGTTCGCTAGTCGAGGACCCACTGTACCGACGCGGCACGGCCCACCGGCAACGTCGGCCCGGCGACGATCACCGGCTGACAGCACACCAGGCCGGGCCGGCCCCGGCCCCGATCGTCACCGATCCACAACAGCCTCTCCGACGAGTTCAACTGTTTCCCCGGACCAACCGCCCTTTCAGCGTGACCACAGACACCGCACCCGGCACAACTCCCAGCGAAAAGGTGTTCGTGGTCACCGGAGGTGTCAACCTGGTGATCGACCAGGTCGCGGCGGACAAAACCCAATCACTCTTCGGGTCCGGCACCGTGGACCTCTCGGCCGATCGGGTTGTCATCTGGGCCCAGATGAACGCGGAACCGGACATCTCCTCCCAACTTGTCCAGGCTGTCGACCGTGGAATACAGATCTACCTGGAAGGCAACATCGAACTGAGACAGGGAGGGCACATCGTGCGTGCCCACCGGGCACTCTACGACGCCAGGGAACGCCGCGCCCTGATGCTCGACGCCGACCTGCTGGCCCAGATCCCCGGTGGCCGGGTTCCGTTGAGAATCCGGGCCGAAAAAATCCGGCAGGACGGGGACCACAACTTCCACGCCCACAACGCCTGGGCATCGACCAGCCCCTTCGGCGTTCCCGGTTATCGACTCCAGGCCCGTGACGTATTCTTGGATCGCCGCGAACTGCCCCGCTGGCTCGGCTCTCCGGTGAACGGCGACAAGGTGGACTGGATCACCACCCAGAACAACCTGCTGCTACTGGGCGAGACTCCGGTTTTCTTCACGCCCAACCTCGGTGGACCCGCCACCGATTTCAACTTCCCGCTGCAACGGATCAACTTCAACCAGGACAGTGTCTTCGGATTCCAGGCCGAAACAACCTGGAGCCTGTTCACGTTGCTAGGAATCGAGCCCGTCGAAGGGGTCGACTGGTCGCTGCAGGCGGACTACTACACCGATCGAGGTCCCCGCATCGGCAGCGGGCTGACCTACCGACAGAACGGGCTGCTCGGACTCCCCGGCCAGGTGACCGGGTGGAGCAACGGGGCCTACCTGTACGACCAGGGACTCGACAACCTCGGTCGAGACCGCCGACAACTCGAGCTCAACTCGCCTCATCGTGGCCGAGGCCGCTTGATCCACCGGCATGATTTCCCCGAGGGCTACACCGTCCGTGGCGAAATCGGTTACCTCTCGGACCGCAACCTGCTCGAACAATACTACGAGCAGGAATTCGACCAGGAGAAAGACCACGACACGCTGCTGTACCTGGAACAGAGAAGTGACAGCACGGCCTGGAGCCTGTTAGCCCAGCCACGCATCAACGACTTCGAGACCGCCACCGAATGGCTTCCTCGAGGCGATCTGTATGTCTTCTCACAACCGCTGCGACACGGGCTGCCCGGCTGGCCCACTCTCAGTTGGTCAACCCACACCTCGGCCGGCTACGCACGGCTCCGGGCCGCAGAGGCCCCGCTGGATCCCTCTGACGTCTTCACTCCGCTGGCCGATACCGCCAATGTCGGTGGAGCCGTGCTGATGTCGCGACACGAACTCACCCTGCCGGTGATGCTGGGCCCCGCCCCGGTGGTGCCCTACGTGATGGCCGAGAGTGCCTACTGGAGCGAGGGAATGGCGGGAACCGAGATTGACCGACATCTCTTCAGTGGCGGCCTCAGAAGCAGCCTCTCGATGTCCCGCATCGATCCGGGTATCCGCAGCCCGATCCTTGGGCTCAACGGGTTGGCTCACAAGATGACGTTTGAAACCGACCTGGCGTGGACCGAAACCACCAGGGGACTCGGCGAGATTCCCCAGTACAATCCGCTCGACGACAACGCGCAGGAACGGTTCCGCTACCGGATGCTGTCCAACACGTTTGGTGGAGTCTTGCCCGGTGGTTTGGACACCCGCAGTTTCGGAGTTCGCAACGGGATCGGCCTGGGAATGACGGCTCCCTGGCACGAACTGGTCGCCGATCAACAGGCCCTGAGACTGGCGTGGCGACACCGGTTGCAGACGAAAGCGGGTGCCCCTGGAGGCGAACGGATTCGCAACTGGATGACGCTCGACCTGGAAGCCACCTGGTTTCCCAGGCCCGATCGGGACAACTTTGGCGAGGACTTCGGGTTACTTGGTTCTTCCTACCGCTGGCACGTCAGTGATCGCACCACGTTGCTGGTCGACGCCTACATGGATCTCTTTGACCAGGCCCCCGAGATGTGGAACGTGGGCCTGCTCAGCCAGCGAACATCCCGCGGAACCCTCTTTGCCAACCTCCAGCAAATTCACGGGGGCCCCATCGACAGCCAGATCCTGTCTGCCGGATTCAGCTACCGCATGAGCCCCAAGTGGGTCTCGACAATGCAAACCGCCTACGACCTCGCGGAGGAACGCAACCAGGGCCAGTCGCTGACACTGACTCGCATCGGGGGCGACTTCCTGGTCCATTTCGGAGCCAGTTACGACAACAGTCGGGACGCTGCAGGATTCCACCTGTCCGTGGAGCCTCGCTTCGGCGCCATGAACGCGTCCAACCCTCAAATGGGTCGGCTGCTGGGCCTGAGGAACTAGGAATCCGCCGGATTCTCATCCTGGCGACGATGCAACTCCTCGTGTTCCTGGTCGTCGGTCGGTCGCGTGTCGCGGCCGGGACCATCGGTCAACTCGATCCGGTCCACGAACTTCACGTTCGCGCAATCATCCAACTCATCGGTGTGACACGCAGCGGGATCCCTGATCAGGAATCGGAACGGTCCACCCTGCTCGAGAGTCATCGGCTGCCCGTCCACCGAATAGACGAGAATCCCCTCGTTCCGGATGGGTTCCAATGGCACGCTGGCCGCAAAATCGTCGGCGGTGGCGTGCAATGTCAGGTAACTGGCCTGTGACGTCGGAATGACACGCGAGAGCAATGATTCGAGTGTCACACCGTCGCCGTTGCGAGTCGGGTGAAAACGACTCACGTCGAGAACCCGCTCGGATTCACCAAATTCGGCCAGTTCCGAATAGGTCAACACCAACTGATTTTGGACGTGTCCATCAATCGTCAACTTCGGCGTCGTCATCGGCTGAACTTTCACTGAATGCTCGGAGCAGGAATTGTCTCAATAGAAAGAAGAAGGCACCCCGATCGTTCCTTTGATCGGGGTGCCCGTTGCAAGAGACTCGCCGGTCCTTCAGCTACATCCCATGCTGTTTCCACAGTTGTGGCACAGGTAACAGTTACCATTGCGAACCGTGATCGCACCACAACCGTCACACGCGGGAGCATCGACCTGGAACTGGGCAAACTGCTGGTTCCGCACCTCAACCGTTTCTCCGGAAGCATGGGCCGTAACCACCTCGGCCACCGATTGCTCGATGTCTGCAATCGAGGCCACCACCTCCGATTCGACGGACGCGGTCGCGATCGGAACCGCCCCGTTCGGCTCGCCATAACCCGGCTGGAAGCGAATTCCCAGCCACCGGAAGATGTAATCCACCACGCTCTTGGCGTTGGGAATCTCCTGGTTGCCGGTCCAACCCGACGGTTCGAACCGCATGTGGCTGAACTTGCTGGTCAAGGCTTCCAGGGGAACGCCGTATTGCAACGACATGCTGGTCAACGTGCCAATGGTGTCCATCAGCCCGCCGATGGTACTCCCCTCCTTGGCCATCGTGATGAACAACTCGCCGGGAGTCCCGTCCTCAAAAAGACCGACGGTGATATAGCCCTCGTGGCCTCCGACGGAGAACTTGTGAGTCAACGACTGCCGCGTGGCCGGCAATCGGCGTCGCGCCGGAGCCGCCGCCCCGTCGGCCTCGCCGTCGCGGTCACCTTCCTTGCTGGTCGCCAGCGGTTGGCTCTGCTTCGAGCCGTCACGGTAGATCGCCAGGGCCTTGAGACCCTGCCGCCACCCTTCCATGTACGCCTCCTGGATATCCTCGACCGTCGAATCCTCGGGCATGTTGACGGTCTTGGAAATGGCACCAGAGAGGAACGGCTGAGCGGCCGCCATCATGCCGACGTGACCCCGCCAGGAAATCGACCGTTCCCCGCTGGCCGGAGTGAAGGCACAATCGAAGACCGGCAGGTGCTCGGCTTTCAACTCCTCGGCCCCCTCGATCGTCTCGTTCTGGTCGATATACGCCACGATCGATTCGATTGACGCCGCGTCGTAACCAAGAACCTCCAGCGCTTCGGGCACAGTGCGGTTGACGATCTTCATCATCCCCCCACCGGCCAGTTGCTTGTACTTGACCAATGCGATGTCAGGCTCGATGCCCGTCGTATCACAATCCATCATGAAAGCGATCGTGCCGGTTGGAGCCAGCACCGTGGCCTGGGCATTGCGATACCCGTGATCGTGGCCCGTCGCCAGGCACTCGTCCCAACACTCGCGTGCCGCATCCTTCAAGTACGTCGGACACGCATCGTCGATCGACTCGACCGCGTCACGGTGCATCTGCATCACCCCGAGCATCGATTCGTTGTTCTCGGGGTAGCTGGCAAACGGACCAATATTGGAGGCAATGTGGCTGGACGTACGATAGGCTTCTCCGTTCAGAAGAGCCGTCATCGCGCCACAAATTCCCCGACCGGTGTCACTGTCGTAGGGAATCCCCATCGACATCAACAGGCTGCCCAGGTTCGCGTAACCCAGCCCCAGCGGACGGAACAGGTGGCTGTTCTCGGCGATCGACGGAGTCGGGTAACTGGCGTTGTCGACCAGGATCTCCTGGGCGGTGATATAAATCCGAGCCGCCTGTCGGAACCGGGTCACGTCGAAGATGCCATCGGGGCGAACAAACTTCCGCAGGTTGATGCTGGCCAGGTTGCAGGCCGTGTCATCCAGGAACATGTACTCCGAACACGGGTTCGATGCATTGATCGGACCCGTCTTCGGGCACGTGTGCCAGCGGTTGATCGTCGTCTCGTACTGCAACCCCGGATCGCCACAGTACCAGGTGCCGTGAGAGATCTCGTGCATCATCTCGGATGCCTGGTAGCTGGGGCCAGCCGACGAGTTGTCCCTGACATTCCGGGTCGTCCATGTCCCGTCCGACTCCACCGACTGCATGAACTCGTCACTGACGCGAACCGAGAGGTTCGCATTCTGGAACATGATCGAACTGTAAGCCTCGCCGTTGAAGTTGGCCTCGTACTTGCCACTGTCGATCAGTGTCCGGGCTTTCTCCTCCTCCTTGGCCTTGGCCTGGATGAAATCCATCACGTCGGGATGCCAGTCCTTCAGGCTCTGCATCTTCGCGGCACGACGCGTCTTACCACCCGACTTGACCACGGCCGCAATCTGGTCGTAAACCCGCATGAACGACAATGGCCCCGACGGGGTGCCACCACCGGAAAGCTTCTCCCGGGAACTGCGAATCGTCGAAAGATCCGTGCCGGTGCCCGATCCAAACTTGAACAACATCGCCTCGCTCGTGGCGAGACGCATGATGTCCTCCATGTTGTCTTCGACCGACTGGATGAAGCAGGCCGACGCCTGAGGAAATTCGTAGGATGTCTCGGGACGACGGATCGACTTCGTCTCGGTGTCGAACCGATAGTTGCCTCGGGATCCGCCAACACCGTACTGGTGATACAGGCCAACGTTGAACCAGACCGGGGAATTGAAAGCACCGTGCTGGTGCAGGCACAGCCAGGACAACTCGCGATAGAACCGCTCGCCGTCCTCCTCGCTCGCAAAATAACCGCCCGCCTTGCCCCAGTCGGCGATCGTGCGAGACACACGGTGAATCAACTGCCGCACGCTCGTCTCGCGCTCGCTGGTTCCCGGCTCGCCGTAGAAGTACTTGCTCACAACCACGTTGGTCGCCAGTGGACTCCAGTCCGCCGGGATCTCGCAGTCGGTCTGCTCGAACAGCACACCACCGTTTTCATCCTTGATCGATGCCGTCCGCAATTCCCACTCGACTGTCGAGAAGGGATCGGTGTCGGCCGGACAAAACTCCGAGGCGAACCCCAGCGCCTTGCCCGTCGCCTGCTCGAGACCCGAGCGGCCGTTGCCATTGTGTCCGTTGTCCCGGTTCTCCACCGCGCCCTCGGCCGAGATCTCACCCAGCCCCTGGCTCACGACGGCTCGCCCTTGAACCAACTCATTCGAACGTCCCTGCTCTTCAATACCCTTAGCTTCGTGCATCATGCACCCCTTCTTTATGTAGCTTCTTTCTCCAGTTGCCGGACTCGGGAATCTCGTCAATCGCCCCCCTCGTGGGGCCGGTCGAACGACGAAAAGTCACGAAAGTGGACTATGGAAGTAGAAAATTGGACAATATTTGAGCCGTTTTGAAGACTCAAATACCACAAGGTGTAGGGGACAGGAGTCCAAGAACACCTACATCTTGTGAACTGACAAGATTCGACACTATAAATCGGCATTCTATTTTGTCAAGATCTTGTTTTTCGGTTTGTTTTAGACAAACTCTCAAAATTCGTCGTAGGGTCCGTTAGTAACACGACTTACCGCAATCTGAAAAAATCGTCACCAGTCCTACCGTCCGTACAGCACAATCGCGGTTGCCTCCCACCGCAGCACCCCTTGATCGTCCCATCAGATGCCCGAACACAACTCCACGAGACCAAACCAACCGGGTCATCAGGCGACCGCCGATCCCACCGCGCTGGCCGAGCACGGTCGACTTGACCTTGTCGCCAGGCTGGTGGTGGAGGGCGACATACTGGGGCAACACAAGAGTCCGATGAAGGGAGCGAGTGTCGAATTCAGCGAACACCGCCAGTACCACCCGGGTGACGAGATCCGGCACATCGACTGGCGGGCTTATGGCAAGACGGGGAAATACTTCGTCAAGGAGTTCGAGGACGAGACGAACCTGCGTTGCCAGTTGATGGTCGACGCGTCGGGCAGCATGGCCTACGGCGACAGCACGCTGTCCAAGTTCGACTACGCCCGTCAGCTGGCCGCCTCGTTGGCCTACCTGCTCCTGGCTCAGCGCGATGCGGTCGGGCTGACCGTTTTTGATGACCACGTCCGCACGCGACTGGCTCCCTCAACCCAACAGGCACTTTTCACCCAGGTCACCGACACGCTCGAGCAACTCGAACCAACCGACGAATCGTCACAGGCATTCGCCGGAGGCGTCGCCGAATCACTCGGCGAGATCCTGCCAACGCTCTCTCGCCGCAGCCTGGTCGTGGTGCTCAGCGATTTCCTGGACGAGACCGACGATTTGATCTCCGCACTCGCCCGGTTTCGTCACGCCCGTCACGAGTTGATCCTGTTCCACATCGTGGCTCCCGAGGAGGTCGACTTTCCGTTTTCACGGCCGACCCAGTTCCACGACCTGGAACAATCCTCGCGTCGCGTGCTGGTGGATCCGCACCGGGTTCGCGAACGCTACCTGCATCACTTCAATCGTTTCTGCACCCGGCTGGAACAGGGAGCCGCCGGGCAGGACATCGACTACCAGCGGGTGACCACGAGCCAGCCTTATGCGACAGCCCTGGGTCGCTATCTCGCCTCGCGCTCGCAACGGCGACGCGGTCGCTAGTCCGTCACGCGTTCGACGAACTCGCTGCCCAGTTGTTTTTCCAACCGGGTCGCCTCGATTCCCAACATCCGTCGCAGCCCGCGGTACGTCCCGGCACGCTCCCGCCGACGACGCTCGTCCACCTCACCCGGCTCGCGGCGAACCGCCCGCAACAACACGTTCTTGGCCGTGTGCTCCATGTCGATGAACTCAACCACCCGCGTCCGGTATCCGCACACCTCCAGGGCCTCGGCACGAATTGCGTCAGTCACCAGCGCCGCCAGTCGATCGTGCAAGATCCCGTGTCGGTGCACTGCCGCGAGATCTCCGATCACCAGTTCACCGGCGAATTCGTGCTGGCAACACGGCACCGCCAGGATCACCGCCGCCTGCCACTGCACCGCCCGGGCCAACGCGTCATCGGTGGCGGTATCACAGGCATGCAACGATACGGCCAGGTCGACACGGCCTTCGTGTGAAAATCCGGAGATGTCTCCCTGGTGAAACTCGACCGTATCCAGGCCCAGTTGCTGGGCCACTCTCCGGCAATCCGCCACCACCTCGGCCTCCCGTTCGACACCCACGATTCGCACAGTGCGACCCCGCAGTTGAGTCAACAGGTGATGCAACGCAAACGTCAGGTAACTCTTGCCGCATCCGAAGTCGACCACCTGCAGATCGCCCTCGTCAGGCAATGATTCAACACAGTCATCCACCAATTCGAGGAATCGGTTGACCTGGCGGAACTTCGCCTGCCGCGACGCCTTCACGCGGCCCTCGGAGGTCATCACGCCAATCGCTTCCAGAAACGCACACGGCACACCGTCTGGCAACAGGTGCTGCTTGGCACGATCGTGAGACGTCGAGGCGGGTGGCTTGGTTGTGGCGGGTCCCCGGTGAATCGTCAAACGACCGCCCCGACCGACTCTTGCCGAGAGATCCTCAACCGAACCAAACAGGTGCAGGTCACCGTAGGCCCCGGGAAACCATTCAGTGATTCGGACCACCGCAGCGGCGGGTTCGAGGTTCTCGTGTGTTTGCTGTCCGGCGAATTCGGACACGAACTGGTAACGTGCCCCGGCCGATAACGTCACCGGTCGTACCACGATCCGCTCGGGCAGTTCGGGCCGTTTGCCGTCACGTCGACTCAGCACCACGCGGTGGCACTGCGATTGGAGGATGGCGGCTCCAACCGCCTCCACTATCTCGCTCACACCCTCGGACACTGTTAGACTGCGCTCCTGGTCATGTTTGGTTGACGTCCGAATCGACCACTCTACAGCCCCGGGCACCACACCGACAACGACTCACAACCAGTCGGAGACATTCAATGGGTCTCAATCGCAAGCAGAAGAAACAACTCGACGTCGCACGCAAAAAACTCAATAGCCTCCGCCAACAACTCGCCGGAGCGAAAGCTCAACCCGACGACCCGGCCGATGTGCCACGACTCGAGGGTGAAATCGAACAGACACTCGAGTTGATACGGTCATTGAAGAAAGCGGGAGAGAAGCGGTGAACACCACCGCAGCCGATCCGCAACCGCAACCGCCCCCGACAATCTTTGTCGTGCACCCCAGGGAACGTTCCAGCAAGTGCTCGATCGAACCACTGCGGGATCGGGCCGGCTTCGTCTTCTGGAAGTTTCCGCATCGTGGCCCCGAACCCCTGGAGGGTTACATCCGGTTGGGGATGGGTGGTCCCCAGATTGGACCTGACGACGCAGGGAGTGGCCTGCTGGTTCTGGACGGAACATGGCGGTTGGCTGCCCGGATGGAACCCGGTTTCACGGAATTGCCCGTCCGGAGTTTGCCCGTGCTGCAAACGGCCTACCCCCGGACCTCGAAGCTTTTCCAGGACCCCGACGGCGGACTGGCCACCATCGAGGCCGTGTGGGCCGCCTATCACCTGATGGGCCGATCCACCGATGGACTTCTGGATCACTTCAGATGGGGCGATCAGTTCATCGCCGACAATGCCGAACAGTTGGGCACCAGCTAGCCCTGGCAACGGCCCCGGGCTCGGCGGCGTTCAATTCGTCCGAGCGACATTCAACCCCGGTTGCCCGTCGATCCCGACCGGTGATATCATGGGGGATCAACCAGACCCCCTCCACCACAACCACACCCCGGGACATCCCCGCCATGCCCCGTCACCCTGTTCCCAGCCTGACCCTACTGGCCCTGGCGTGGTGCCTGGGCCTGACAACTGTCCCGGTGTCAGCGGCAGCCCCTCCGATCGACTACCAGAAGCAGATCAAGCCCCTGCTGGCCAAGCACTGCAACGGGTGTCACGGATCCACCAAGACGATGTCGGGTCTCAGAACCGACGCCGGACAACTGGCCATCCGGGGTGGTGATCGCGGCGTTGGCATCGTTCCGGGGCAACCCGCCAAGAGCCTGCTGTTCCAGGCTCTCACCGGAACCGACGATCTCGAACAAATGCCGTTCGACAAGCCTCCGCTGAAGACCGTCGAAATCGAGTTGATCAAAAAGTGGATCCTCCAGGGGGCCCGCTTTCCGTCCGACGAGAAGATCACCGCACGTCGGCGTCAAAGTGATCACTGGGCATTTCAGCCGATCGTCCGAGCCAAGCTGCCAGCCGTCAGCAACCCGGCCTGGGTTCGCAATGCGATCGACACCTTTGTTCTCGCTCGCCTGGACAAGGAGAGGCTCCGGCCCGCGCCCGAGGCCGACCGTGTCACCCTCGTCCGCCGGCTCAGCCTCGATTTGCTCGGGCTACCGCCCTCGCCCGAACAGGTCGATGCCTTCCGAGACGACACCCGTCCGGGAGCCTACAACCGGCTGGTCGACCGTCTGCTCGCCTCGCCCCGCTACGGGGAACGCTGGGGACGGCACTGGCTCGACTTGGCCCGCTACGCAGACTCCGATGGCTTCACGATCGATGGAGCCCGCTCGATCTGGAAATACCGTGACTGGGTCATCGATGCCATCAACGCCAACATGCCCTTCGATCGCTTTTCGACCGAACAACTCGCCGGAGACCTGATCCCAAAGAGCCGTCTGGATCAACTGGTCGCCACCGGCTTTCACCGCAACACGTTGATCAACCAGGAGGGTGGAACCGACGACGAACAGTTCCGGGTCGACGCAGTGGTCGACCGCATCAACACCACGGGTGCCGTCTTCATGGGCCTGACGGTGGGTTGTGCACGATGCCATGCACACAAGTTTGACCCGATCTCACAACGCGACTTCTACCAGTTGTTCGCCGTTTTCAACAACTGCGAGGACAACAACGACGCCAACTCATCGGGTCCCAAGATTGCAGTCCCCTCACCCGAGCAGGCATCCGAACAGGCCCGATTGACGTCCGCGATCACCGCCGCGGAAAAACCCCTGGCCGCCCACGACAAGACATTTGCCGCCGGCATGCCGGCATGGGAAAAACGCCTCGCCGCGCTCGACGCGGGCTCGTTCACCACCCTGAAACCGGTCAAGTGGACCACGGCCAAGGGAGCGGTCCTGACTCGACTGGACGACAACTCGCTGATCGTCGACTTCAGTGTCCCGGCCAACGACACCTACACCGTGACACTCGAAACACCCCTGGATTCCATCACCGCTGTCCGCGTCGAGACATTGACTCACAGCAGCCTGCCATCGAAGGGTCCGGGGCGAGCTTCCAATGGCAACTTCATTCTCAGCGAAGTCACGCTCGCTGCAGCCCCGATCGACGGCGACGCCAAACCCAGTCCGGTCAAGATCGCCTCGGCCGTGGCCGACCACTCGCAGGAAGGGTACCCGGTCGCCGCCACGATCGATGGCAAACCCGACACCGGCTGGGCCATCAACACCAAGACAGGATCTCCCAATGTCGATCGGCAGGCAATCTTCTTCCCTGGCAGGCCGATTGCTCACCCCGGCGGCTCGAAACTGGTGCTGTCGATGGCCCAACTCGGCAAGTCGGCCAACTACCTGGTCGGACGTTTCCGCATTTCGGTGAGCACCGCCAATCCCGCGGACCTGAAAATTCCGTCACCGATCCTGGCAATAGCCCGGACGCCGCGAGAGCAAAGATCCAAGGCCCAGGCGGCACAGTTCATCGACGCCTACCGTCAAACCGACGTTGGCCGCCCGCCACTGGCTGACACCGTGATCCGGCTGAAGAAACAACTCGACACCATCCAGAAGGCGATCCCGACCACGATGATTCTCCGCGAGCGAAAACAGCCACGCGAGACCTTCATCCACATCCGTGGCGATTTTCTCCGCAAAGGTGCCCGCGTGCGGCCCGGCGTGCCCGAGGTGCTGCCACCGATGAAGACCGCCGCTGCCGACGGCACGCGACTGGATCTGGCCAACTGGCTGTTTGCCCCCGAGCACCCGCTGACCGCCCGCGTCACGGTCAACAGGTTCTGGCAACGCTTCTTCGGACTGGGGCTCGTCCAGACCGAAAACGACTTCGGCCTGCAGGGCGAAACACCGTCCCATCCCGAGTTGTTCGATTGGCTCGCCGGAGAATTCATCCATCGTGCCTGGTCGGTGAAAGACCTGCACCGCCTGATCGTGACCAGCGCCACCTATCGGCAAAGCTCGGCAACACGGACCGAACTGCTCGAACGCGATCCGCAAAATCGCCTGCTGGCCCGACAAACGCGGATGCGGATGGAAGCCGAGACGATCCGCGACACGGCGTTGGCTGCCTCGGGACTCATCTCCGATAAGATCGGTGGACCGGGCGTCTACCCACCACAACCCGAGGGCATCTACATCCTGACGCAACAGAAGAAATCGTGGCCAGAGGCCCGGGGGGAAGATCGCTTTCGACGCTGCATGTACACCTACTTCTGGCGTTCCAGTCCCTACCCATTCCTGCCAACTTTCGACGCTCCCGATGCCACCACCACTTGCACCCGTCGGAGTCGATCCAACACGCCGCTCCAAGCCCTGACACTGGCCAACGATCGGGCCTTCTTCGAATTGGCCCAGGGTGTCGCAGTGAGAATTTTGACCGAGGGGCCGACGGCTGACCGGGAGCGACTCCGTTTTGGCTTCCGGATCTGCCTGTCCCGCGAGCCGTCGGAAGCGGAATTGGAAGCACTGGGAGAGTTCCTTTCCGAACAGCGACAACGCTTCTCGCTGTCCAAAAAAGACGCAGCACGGGTTGCTCCGACCAACCGCCCCGACGGGATCGACACGCCAGAGGCGGCGGCGTGGACATCCGTCGGTCGTGTGCTGGTCAATCTTGACGAATTCATCACCAGGGAATGACGCGATGGTGAACCGGAACAATTGCCGGCCGGCTTCCGTTGACGAACAGTTGCTCGTCCGCGAACAGACGCGGCGACACTTCTTTGGAAACGCCGGGCTGAGCATCGGCTCGCTGGGACTCGCCGGACTGCTCTCCGATGGCCAGTTGACCGGCTCAGCTTCCGCCGCGGTCACCAGTCCCGGAGGCCCGGGCTTGCCACAGACTGGCCAGTTCCCGGCCACGGCCAAACGGGTGATCTACCTGTTCATGGCCGGTGGTCCCAGCCAGTTGGAACTCTTTGATTACAAGCCGAAACTCCAGCAAATGGACGGCCAGGTGATCCCGGCCTCCTACGTCGAGAACAAACGATTTGCGTTCATCAAGAAGGACGCCAAGTTGCTGGGCACCCGCCGCCAGTTCCTCCAGTGGGGCGACAGTGGCCAGCAAATCTCTTCGCTGCTTCCTCACCTGGGTTCCATCGCTGACGACGTGGCCATCGTGAGAACCGTCAAGACCGAGGTGTTCAACCACGGCCCCGCCAAGTTGTTCATGAACACGGGCTTCAACCGTTTTGGCCGTCCCAGCATGGGAGCCTGGGTCACCTACGGACTGGGAAGTTCGTCTCGCAACCTTCCCGGATTCGTCGTGATGCATTCCGGGCCCCGCGGTCCCCGCGGTGGAACGCCCCTCTGGGGCAGTGGTTTTCTGCCCAGCCGGTACCAGGGCGTCCCCTTCCTCAACGGGGCCGACCCGATCCTCAACCTGTCCTCCCCGGACGGAATCGATCGCCGGGGCCAGGGGCAGTTCGTCCGTGCGGTCAACCGGCTCAATGCACTCCGCCTCAAGCAGGTGGGCGACCCGGAAATCTCGACCCGGATCGGCACCTACGAGATGGCCTACCGGATGCAGTCCAGCGCCCCCGACCTGATGGATCTCTCCGGAGAATCCAGGCACACGCTGGAGAGTTACGGCGTCGATCCTGCCAAATCATCGTTCGCCCGCAACTGCCTGCTGGCCCGTCGACTGGTTGAGCGTGGCACGAGGTTCGTGCAGCTGTACCACACCGATTGGGACCATCACGGAAACCCCGGCACGAACCTCGGCAAGCCACTGGACCAACGGTGTGCCGAGATCGACCAGGCGGCAACCGCCCTGGTCAAAGACCTCAAGCAACGCGGCCTGCTCGCCGACACCCTGGTGGTCTGGGGCGGTGAGTTCGGTCGCACGCCCCAGGGTGAACCCCGCGACACCCTGGGCCGCGACCACCACATCGAGTCCTACTCGATGTGGATGGCCGGGGGTGGCGTCAAGGGCGGCACGACGATCGGGGAAACCGACGACCTGGGCTACTACGCGGTCAAGGACAAGGTTCATGTGCACGATCTCCAGGCCACCGTGCTGCACCTTCTGGGCCTGGACCACCTGAAACTGACCTACCGATTCCAGGGCCGCGACTTCCGCCTGACCGACGTCGGGGGCGAAGTCGTCCAGAAACTGATCGCCTGACCTCCAGTCTCGCATCGCCACGAGCGATCCGCTCCCCGACACATCCCGGCTACTGTGCCGCGGCGGGAACTGGAATCAGGTACGCCCGGTCATCACGGGCTCCCGCGACGATCTGCTTGCCATCCTGCGAATAGGCGGCCGAGTAGACAGGCGGATTGGCCAAACGAGTCGTGAACAGGCTCTTGGCACTTTCGGTATCCCAGATATGGATCACGCCGGTGTAATCGGCCGTCAACAACCGGTTCGCCTTCGTCGGATGGAAGCGGACTCGATAGATGTCGCCGGCGTGCCCGTCGATCTGCTTGAACGGTTTCGGGTTGCCGATCTGCCACAGAAACACCGGCCGCTTGCCACCCAGCCCCACCCCCGCCGCGGCGATGGACTTGCCGTCAGGACTGAAGGCCACGGAATAAATCGACTGGGTCGGCCCCGTGAACTTCCGCACCTCCACGCCGGTCTGAATATCGACCAAGCGGACCGTCTTGTCGGCTCCACCACTGATCACGAACTTGCCGTCGGGACTGAACGCCACGGCATACACCTGCGAGGGCTGTGTCGACAGCGTGCGAATCACCTTGTTGGTTGTCGTGTCCCACAACCGGACCGTCTTGTCCGATGACGCACTGACCAACCGGGTCCCATCGGGATTGAATGCCAACCCGGCAACGTAGCCGCCATGCCCGGCGTAATTCTGCGAGAACCCGGTGGCTGCCACCTTCCAGGTCTTGACCGTCCCGTCGGCCGAGGCGGTCACCATCGTCGAATTGTCGACCCCAAGTGACAACGAGTGGATGTCGCCGGTATGACCACTGAGCACCTGGGCCACATCACGGGACGGGGCGGCCGGCGGCTTGGGGTTGGGAGGAGTCGGGTCGAAACTGCGAATCGACTTGTCGCGGGCCACCGCCACCAGTTTCTTGCCATCCCCGGTGTAGGCCAGGCGGGTGAATGGAGAATCCGTCGGAATCTTCAGTTGCAGTTCACCGTTGGCAGCATTCCACACGCACAAGGTCTTCACATCGGCGGCGGCCACCTGGTTGCCCGCCGCATTGATCGCCGTCACCTGGACTCCACCCGGCAGACCGACAAACGTCCGCACCGGCTGCCCGTTGCTCGCATTCCAACTCTTCACCCCACCGGGGCCCGCGGTCACCAGCACGGTGCTGTTTCCCGAAAGGCCCATCGAGATGACTTCCTTGTCGTCGGCGGCGATGACAGCCTGGACCGAGATCGACTCGATGTGGACTGCCTTGTCGGTTCCAGCAAAAGCGATCGTGCGATTGTCGTTGCTGAACCGGGCTCCCGTGATTGCTCCGGTCGTCTGAAAATGTTGCAGCACACGATCGGTCTTCAGGTCCCAGGCCCGCAAGCGACCGTCACCGGCCCCGCTGATGAGTCGGTTGTTGTCACGACTGAACGCGACGGCCGTCACCGGGCCCTGGTGACCACCCAGCGACTTGACCAGCTTGCCATCAGCCAGCGTGTAGATGCGAATCACCTTGTCAGACCCACCCACCGCAACCTGGACTCCGTTGACCGCCAGTCCCAGTGACATCACCTCGGCCGGTGAACTGATCGTCCTCACCGGCTTGCCATCGGAGGACGAGAAAACACGAACTGTCTTGTCTCGACTGGAGGTCACGACCTGCCCACTGTTTGGCGTGAAAGCGATCCCGCTAATCGCCCCGGTGTGACCGTTTGTCTTCGCCTGCACGCTGGCGTCGGAGATCTTGTAGATCACGACCGAACCGGTCCGATCGCCGGCGGCCAGCAATTGTCCGTTGGCCGAGAGAGCCACGGCGGTGATCGGACCGGCCTGGGCCGGAAAAGCCTTCAACAGCTTTCCGTTGGACGCCTGGAACAACCGGGCAATCTGGTCGGCGGCCCCGGTGGCCAACTGGCTGGCGTTGGGACTGAACGCAATCGCGGTGACCCCTGCCGGGTGCGGCTCGAGTTGACGAATCGGTTTCCCATCACTCCTCTGCCACAGTCGAGCGGTCTTGTCGCCAGACGCCGTGGCGATTGTCGTGCCGTTGGCCGAGACATCAACGGCGGTGATCGATCCGGTGTGTCCGACCGCGGCAAATGTTGCCGGCAGTGTGCTGGGCCACTTGCGGACGAGACCGTCGATGCCACTGGTGAGAATGAAGCTGTTGTTGGGAGCAAACACCAGGCTGGTGATTGGCCCGGGATGGGCACCAACCGCTCCTCCGACCGGCTTTCCATCGGCCAGGGTGAACAGCCGCAACCTCCCCGCCTCGGTCGCGGTCGCCACCTGCAGGTTGTCGCCCCGCGGAGCAACACCGACCACCGGGGCGAGGTGTCCCGCAAGGCTACGCACCGTCTTGCCGTCGGTGGCAGCCCGGACCTGGACCGTCTTGTCGCTGCCACCACTGATGACCCACTGGCCGTCGCGGGTGATGGCAACTGAACGGACAGCGCCCTGGTGCCCCCCGTGACTGGCCGTCGGCGAGTTGTTCGGCACATCCCAGATCTTGATCGTGTTGTCCATGCCGCCAGAAGCGATCCGGTCACCATCGGGATGGACCGCGATCGAAAGCACCAGTGCGGTGTGCCCGGACATCGTCCGCACGCTTTGACGACTCTGGCGGTCGAACAGCCGCAGCGTCTTGTCGAAGCTGGCCGTGATCACCCACTTCCCGTCAGGCGTGAAAACCGCGTCGTAGACCGGGTCGGTGTGTCCCTCCAGGGGCATCGGTTGCTGGGCCGGAACGGCGGACGGGAACAGGGTCGATACGAACACCGCCGCGGATATCCATCGCACGTTTCGAGTGATCTTCATCTGGCAGGCCTTGAGAAATCTGGCAAGGACGGAATCATCCACGATCGAGAACTGGTGCCGCCCAATCACACCCAAGGCGGGACGGCGGGTCAAGTGTAAGCCGACCACCTCAAACCCATCTGGACACTTCCCCCACCCATTCATTATCACTCCCCTCTCTCACACTCAGCTTTTCTCTCCAATTTTCCTCGGTCTCGGAGGCATGGATGCCGCCGGAGGCGACTCTCAATTTGCGCGACGCTGCGGTGCGGTGGCGAGGCCTGTTGGTGCCCGCCGGCGTGGTGTCGTTGCTGCTGGTCATCATCATCCCGGTCCCTCCCGGACTGTTGGACCTGTTGCTCGCTGCCAGCATCACGCTCGCGGTGCTGGTGCTGCTGACAACCATCTATGTCGAACGTCCACTTGATTTCAGCGTTTTTCCCACGCTATTGCTCGGCGCGACCATGCTCCGGCTGGTCCTCAACTTCGCTTCCACCCGGCTGATCTTGACCAGGGCGCCCACCGACGGAATCGAAGCGGCAGGCGGCGTGATCAAGGCTTTCGGTGACTTTGTCACCGGCGGCCAGATCGCGGTCGGAGCCATTCTGTTTCTGATCCTGGTCGTCGTGCAATTCCTGGTCATCACCCGTGGTTCGAGCCGCATCAGCGAAGTGGCTGCCCGCTTCGCACTGGACGCCATGCCGGGTCGCCAGATGGCCATCGACTCGGACGTTGCGGCCGGATTGATCACCGGAGAAGAGGCCAGAATCCGTCGTGACGAACTCGGGAGCCAGGCCGACTTTTACGGGGCGATGGACGGAGCCGGAAAATTCGTTCGCGGTGACGCGATCGCTGGCATCGTGATCACACTGACCAATATCGCCGGGGGACTCTATGTCGGCATGGTCCAGGGAGGACTGCCACTGTCCCGTTCGGTCGACATCTTCACCCGACTGACGATCGGCGATGGGCTCGTGACACAGGTCCCCGCCCTGCTGCTCTCACTGGCCGCCGGGTTGATCGTGACCCGCTCCTCGAGCGATCGCCACCTGCCCCGCGCGATCGTGCAACAACTCTTCGGCCAGGCCGAGGTCCTGTTCCTGGCAGCGGGATTCCTGATCGTGCTGGCCCTGACCGGCCTGCCCAGCGTACCACTCGTCACTCTCGCCGGAATCTGCCTGGTCAGCGGCGTGGCATTGTTTCGCCGACCAACTGGCCTCAGCACGGCCGACAACTCCACCTCGGACACTCCGCACAGTCACACAGCGCCACCCACACCAACCGCCAGCAAATCTCTCTCCGCCTCTCAGGGCGTCGCCAGCCCCTTCGTCGAACCGTTGGCACTCGAACTGGGCAGTGGGTTGCTGGGCCTGGCCCAGGGCCATGGCCTGGTCGAGCGGATCGGCGAGATTCGCGAGCAGGTGGCCCGTGAACTGGGCTTCCTGCTTCCGGAAGTCCTGATCCGCGACAACCTCGGTCTGCCCACCGACGGTTATCAGTTCACCTTGCGAGGCGCCCAGATCGCAGACGGTCGCGTGCAACCGACACATCCCGACGCCGCTCTCGGACTGCTCGAGCACCTCGGTCGGGTCGTTCGACGTCATGCCACCGAGTTGCTGACACGCCAACAGGTCCACCGGCTGATCGACCGCTTGGCCGAACGGGCTCCTCGACTTGTCGAGGAACTGGTGCCCGCGGTCGTTCCCACATCACGATTGCATCGTGTGCTGGGCAACCTTCTGGCCGATGGAGTCCCGATCCGAGACCTCGAAACAATCCTGGAAACTCTCGGCGACCTGCTCCCCGCGAAAACCGACCCCGACCAACTGACCGAACTCGTGCGGCACCGCCTGGCCCGCTCCATCTGTGGACTCCATCGCGATGAGAAACGACGCCTGAAGGTGGTCACGCTTGATCCCGAACTCGAGGAAACCATCGAAGCCCATAGCAGATTTTCTGACGATGGGCTGCAGACCTGGCTGGCTCCCTGGCTGTCCGAACGACTCACCACCCACCTCGCGCAACGTTGCCAACGGCAGTCGTCCGACACGCCACCCGTCGTCGTCCTTTGTTCCAGTCCCCTGGCCCGGGCCTCGGTCAGCCGAATTCTCTGCGACCAGCAGCCACGTTTGATCGTGATGAGTGTCGAAGAGGTGTCCCGTGACACGCAGGTCGAATCGCTCGGACCACTGGCTATCTCGCTCGAAGAACCCGCGTCCGGCACACAACGCCGCCTGGCCGCCTGAATTCACATCCCCCTCATCCAGACACAACATCCACCGGGTAGCGACCAACCGACCTCCAGAACCCAACCCCGGCCGAAAGACGCGAAATGACCGATCCCGACGTCAGGACCTACCGTGCCGCAACGATTCATGAGGCACTGCGTCTGCTCGAGAACGACCTGGGCCGTGATGCGGTCATCCTGCACACCCGCCAGATCGAAAAACGGGGCTGGCTGCCGTGGACACGGGTCCGGGAAGAGGTCGAAATCACAGCCGGCCTGGGCTGGACCGTCGCGCCCGCGATGGCTGCGACCACCAGCCCCAAGCCCGCGGTGGTTTTATTCGAAGACTCCTCCCAGTCGTCATTCAGGGACACTCCGTCAGCCACCACTCTCTCCTCGGTGCCCCCGGCCGGCCCCGCGGAGTCCTTCACGCGGATGCCCCAGGAACTCACAACGGGGATGACTGATCGACTCGCCAGTCTCGAAGAAAGATTCGCCCAACTCGACAGCAACTCGACATCGCCAAACGCAATGGTTCCGCCGGAACTCTTCGACCTCTACACCGAACTGGTGGATTCCGGACTCGAAGAGGCTCTCGCGCTGGAATTCGTTTTTGCCCTGAAACGTGAGGCGATCCCCGGTGAAATATCCGACCCGGCCCTGTGTCGGGCCCGACTGGTAAAAATGGTCGAGGACGAATTCGAGGCCGCCGCCTCGATCGCGGCGACACCGGGCCAGCGACGTGTGGTTGCACTGATCGGACCAACCGGGGTCGGCAAAACAACGACCATCGCCAAACTCGCGGCGAATCTCAAGTTGCGAGACGGCGTCCGCATGGGCCTGGTCACCGTCGACACGTATCGCATTGCCGCAGTCGAACAACTCAGGACCTATGCCGAGATCATCGACCTGCCGATGAAGGTGGTCACCACGTCGATGGAAATGAGACGGGCTTTGGACGAGTTCAGTGATATGGACCTGGTGTTGATCGACACCGCCGGTCGCAGCCCACGTGACGAACTTCAAATCGGAGAACTCAAGAGCCTGCTGGCGGACGCCAAAGTCGACGAGGTTCACCTGGTGCTCAGTCTCACTGCCGGCCTCGAATTCCTCACCGCCACCGTTGAACACTTTTCCTCTGTCGGCACCAGTTCCCTGGTGCTGACGAAGCTGGACGAGGCCCAGGAACTGGGTGTGATGCTGAACCTGGCCCGACGTGTCGGGCTGCCGGTCAGCTACCTGACCACTGGACAGGATGTGCCCGACGATATCGAACCGGCCGAGACTCAGCGAATGGCCCGACTGGTCCTGGGACAGGACCGGTTGCTGGCTCCCGGCACCGGATCGATGGAGGTCCAGCCATGACAACACTCGACGGAGTGATCACCGAAACTCTCCATTCCGACCAGGCTCGCCGACTGCGAGGACTGGTTGAACAACGACAGCAACACCGACTCGCAGCCGACAACTCGACCACAACAACCGCCACGGTGATCGCAGTGACCAGTGGCAAGGGAGGTGTGGGCAAGAGCTGCCTGGCACTGAACCTGTCCATTGCCCTGGCACGACTCGATGTCCGCGTCGCGTTGCTGGACACCAGCCTCGGCCTGGGCCACCTCGACCTGATGTGTGGTCTCAATGGCTACTGGAACCTCGGTCACGTCCTGGCCGGAACTCGCCGCCTGCCCGAAATCACGCTCGAGGGTCCATCGGGGATTCACGTCATTCCCGGGGCCGGCCGTCTGTCCGAGTTCTCCGACGGGGACAAGCCCATCAATCCCGACGTCTCAGAACAACTCGTCTCGCTGGAAACCGAACACGATGTCCTGGTCCTCGACACCGGGCACCGGGAACATCCTTTCGTGGTCAATTGCCTGTCCGCTTCCGACACGGTGCTGGTGGTGACCACCCCGGAACCGACTGCCCTCGCCGATGCCTACGCCACCTTCAAGGCGATGTCTCGTGGTGCCAGCGGGCACCTGCAGACGCTGGTCAATCGAGCCGAATCGGCCCGGGTTGCCGAAGAAATCCACCAACGACTGGTTCGAACGACGCGGATCTTTCTGGAGGCTGAACCTCCACTGGCGGGGTGGATTCCAGACGACCCCGAGATGGCTCAGGCAATCCACAACAGGACACCGCTGATGGACCAGGCTCCGGACAGCCCGGCCGGACGAGCCATCTCGCAACTCGCGGCACGACTGGTCTACCACTCACCGAAGAGCAGCGAATCCGTCCCGTTTTTTCAGCAACTCTTCAAATCCAATCACCACCAGGACAGCACCCAGATTTCCACCAATTGACCATCAACTCAAAAATCCACCAGACAAAAAATTAACTTCATGTTTCCAGCCACGGCAAGTCGATAACACCCGAGATGGGCGTCGTTGTTTCAGACGCGCTCTCGAGATGTTTTTGACCGCCAGGGCGATCGGTCGGAACCACAACCGACTTCAATTCACGGAGGAATTCATGGCGGTCAAGGCCATTGATCCGAAAGTCCAGCAACTCTGGATCGATTTCAAGCAGGACCAAACGGACCAGCATCTGCGCAATCGACTGATCGAACAGTACTACCAGTTGGTCAAGTACAACGCCGAACGCGTCTGGGCCAAGCTGCCCGAGGGCGTCGATCTCAACGACCTCATCTCGGCCGGCGTCTTCGGTCTGATGGATGCCATCGAGGCATTCGATCTCAGCCGGGGAGTCAAGTTCGAAACCTATTGCGTCCCACGAATCCGTGGAGCAATGCTCGACGAACTCCGCATGATGGACTGGGTTCCGCGGCTGGTCCGCAGCAAGGCCAGTAAGCTCGAGGCGGCACGCAAGCGAGCCCAATCCAAGACCGGACGACCGCCAACGGACAAGGAAATTGCCAAGGAGATGAAGCTCAACTCGGGCGAATTCCACAAGTTGAAGACCGAGGCCAATCCGGTCATCACCGTCAGTCTCAACAAGAAGTGGTACGAAACGGACAGCTACAAGGATGTCCGAGAGGTCGACATCCTCGAGGACGGCAAGGGCGAGGACCCGACCAAGGACATCCAGAAAGAGGACCTGATGAAACTCGTCACGCGGGGACTCAACCGCAACGAGCGACTGATCATGATCCTCTACTACTACGAAGAACAGACGATGAAGGAGATCGGCGCCACGCTCGGACTCTCCGAGTCACGCGTCTCGCAGATGCACTCCAGCATCGTCGCCCGACTGCAGGGACAACTCAGGCAGCGACGACCCGAGTTTGCCTGAAAGTGGCCAGGGGACTGACCGGAGGACATGTCACGTCCCCGGTCGGTTGCCCCACAACTCGATATGCAAACGTGGCGAAACCCGCCACCCTCTTGACTCGGCCGCCTCACGGATCCAGCCAGCCCTCTCGGCAATCTGCTCGCTGGTGACGGCCTGTGGCATCAGCCACACCCGTCCGGGGTCCACCGCCGGAAATCGCTCGATGTAACGCTCGACATCGGCCACGTCATGAGACTGATCGACAACGAATTTCAGTTGGTAATCGAAGTTCTCGATCCACCGCTGGATGACCTCGGCCGAATCCCGGGTCTCCTCGTGGCGAGCCGACCACACCGGATCATCAATCGGTGTTGAATTGGCGAGCTTGGGGCTGACCGACATCAGGTCGGCTGACACGGCGGCATCAACTGTACCAGCCGTCTCGATCGTCACCACAAATCCCCGGTCTTGCAGGGCTCGTGTCATCGGCACCACCCCGGGCTGCAACATCGGCTCACCGCCGGTCACCACCACGTGAGGACATTCAAGTTCGGACACCTCCTCGACCACCGCTTCCCAGTCGCGGTGGTCTCCACGAGGTCGCCAACTCGTCTCGGGCGTGTCACAGAACCAGCACCTGAGATTGCAGCCGCTGGTGCGCACGAACGCCGAGGGAATTCCTGAGAATCTCCCCTCGCCCTGGATCGATGCAAACACCTCTGCAATCCACATGCCGCCCACCTCCATCGTCCGCTATTGATAGCTCGCCGGATCCTCGGTCCCGGCCTCGGCAAACCCCTTCAGCCGCAACCGGCACGAATCGCACCGCCCACATGAACGCCCCTTGAGATCGGGATCGTAACAACTGTGGGTCAAACCGTAATCCACTCCCAGAGTGATTCCCGTCGAGATAATCTCGGCCTTGGTCATCGCGATCAATGGCGAATGGACCTCGAATTGTCCGGTTCCTTCCACACCCACCTGCGTGGCCAGGTTGGCCAACTCGGCAAATGCCTTGATGAACTCCGGGCGGCAATCGGGGTACCCGCTGTAATCGACCGCGTTGACACCAACAAACAGGTCGGTCGCTCCCAGTGTTTCAGCCCAACCCAGGGCCACGGCCAGGAAGATCGTGTTGCGGGCCGGCACGTATGTCACCGGGATCCCCTCCTCCATCTCCGCCTCGTCCCGATCCTTGGGCACAGCGATGTCGTCGGTCAGGGCCGACCCACCGAAGACTCTCAGGTCCAGCGGAATCACCACGTGCTGCTCGACACCGCCCGCGGCCGCGACGTTCCCGGCGGCCTGGAGTTCGAACCGGTGCCGTTGACCGTAATCAAACGACAGCGCGTACGGCCGAAATCCCCGGTCATGGGCTATCGCCAGCACGGTCGCGGAATCCAGGCCACCACTGAGCAATACAACGGCCGGTCGGTTCGCCGACATCCCCTCGCTCCCCTTTCAATCCTCTCAATCCCACCCAATCTTACAGATCCTTCGTTCACCAAACACCGCTGGTTGACCCTCCCCGGGAACGACGTCTAGAGTGGATTGTTGGCCCGGGCAGCACGCCAGAACGGATAGAACGCTCGGGAGACGTGAATTGATAGGAGAGATCAGCCGGTGGCTGAGAAACCCTGGGGCGGACGATTCGACGGCGAGACAGACCCTCGCGTCGAGGCGTTCACCGAGTCCATCAGTTTTGACCATCGCCTGGCCGCGGTCGACGTCCGTGGTTCGCAAGCGCACGCGCGGATGTTGGCCACTGCTGGACTCCTCACCGAAATCGAACGCGATGCAATCGTCGACGAACTCGATGTGATCCTCTCGGAAATCACCTCCGGAAACTTCGCCTTCCACGTCGAACTCGAAGATGTGCACATGCACATCGAGTCGGCCTTGATCGAACGTCTCGGCGACATCGGCCGCAAGTTGCACACCGCCCGCAGCCGAAACGACCAGGTCTCGACCGACCTGAAACTCTACGTCCGGGACAGTATCGACACGATCGACGGGTTGCTGCTGGAACTGCAACGTGCCTTCGTGTCGCGAAGCGAGACCGACCTCGCGGTGATCCTGCCGGCCTACACGCACCTGCAAAGGGCTCAACCGGTCCAGGCCATCCAGTACTGGCTGGCCTACTGTGAGAAATTCGGACGAGATCGTGGCCGGCTGGCCGACTGTCGCCAACGGCTCAACCTCTCGCCCCTGGGAGCCGCCGCCCTGGCGGGAACCAGCCTGCCGATCGACCGGGAACAAACAGCCAACGACCTGGGCTTTGACGGCCCGGCGGGAAACAGCCTGGACATTTCCAGTGACCGCGACTTCCTGGTCGAATTCACCTCGGCACTGGCCCTGGTGGCGATCCATCTGAGCGGTTGGGCCGAGGAGTGGATCCTGTGGTGTTCGACCGAGTTCGACATGATCAGCCTGCCGGACGCCTACACGACCGGCAGTTCGATCATGCCACAGAAGCGGAACCCCGATGTGCTCGAGTTGATCCGTGGAAAATCGGCACGGGTGATTGCCGCCACCAACCAGTTGATGGTACTGCTCAAGGGCCTGCCATTGGCCTACAACCGCGACCTCCAGGAAGACAAGATTGCTGTCTTTGACGCGATCGACACCACGGTGGCCTGCCTGGAACTGGCTCCGGCCATTGTCAACACCGCGCGGCTGAACACCGACTCGATCGCCGAACGTCTGGAGGATGGATTCCTGGACGCCACCGCGTTGATGGAGTACCTGATCCGGCTGCAGGTCCCAATGAGAACCGCTCACGAAACCGTCGGCCGTTTGGTGGCTCGCTGTGAGTCGGATGGCCTCAAACTGGCCGATTTGACGTTGGAACAGTTCCAGGAAATCCACGCATCGATCGACGAATCGATATTCGACGTGCTGGGAACAGCCAACGCTGTGGCGATCCTGAGCAGCCAGGGCTCGGGTGGTCCCGATCCGGTGTCCAACTCGCTGGCCCATTGGCAGCAGACGCTGGGCCTCGACTGAGCCCCGGGGACACACCGCCATGCGCAACATCCGCCTGAGGTTGGCCTACGATGGGACCGCTTATGTCGGCTGGCAGGTGCAGCCCAACGGTCCGAGTGTGCAATCGTGTCTTGAGACGGCGATCGAGAAATTGACCGGCACAGCCACGCGGGTCACCGCCGCCGGCCGTACCGACTCGGGCGTACACGCGGTTGGCCAGGTCGCCAACTTCACCACCAACTCGGACATCCCCTGCAGCAACATCCTCTCGGGCCTGCAACATTTCCTTCCCGACGACATCGTGGTCGTCGAGGCCGACGAGGTCGGAGAAGAATTCCATTCGAACTACGCGGCACTCGGCAAGTGGTACCGCTATGTGATCCACAACGCCCGGCCGCGGCATCCGTTCCTGGATCGCTACGCCTGGCAATACGAAGCCGACCTGGATATCCAGGCCATGCGAGAAGCAGCCCGACGACTGATCGGGACGCACGACTTCCGGGCCTTCGAAACCCAACACCCAAACCGGGCCACCAGCGTGCGCACCATTCGCCAACTGGATGTTGCCCGCCACGACCAGTTCAGCACCTGGTCGCTGTGGCCAGTTCGCGATGAGGCTCCCGCTGGTGATGGACCGTTCGTCTGGATCGACATCGCCGCCGATGGGTTCCTCTACAACATGGTCCGCGCGATCACGGGAACGCTCGTCCAGGTGGGCCGTGGCCGCATGACGGCTGACGAATTGACCGACGTGCTGGCCACCGGCACCCGCGACGATGCAGGCGAAACGGCTCCGGCGTGTGGCCTGTACCTGATGCAGGTCGAGTATGATGCAGCCGTCACGCCGGTCGTCATGCCCACCGATCACTCCTGACACTCCCAGCCCGCTCCACCGCAAACCCACCTCCCATGCGAATTGTCCACGTCATCACGAGATTGATCGTCGGAGGGGCACAGGAAAACACCCTGTTGACAGCGGCGGGACAGGCCGAGGAATTCGGAGACGATGTGACCGTCGTCACCGGTCCGGGAGCGGGTCCCGAGGGGAGTCTGGAGGAATGGGCCCTCCAGAGAGGTCTCGCGCTGCGACTGGTCCCCGAGATGGGTCGGGCTATCCGGCCATGGAAAGACTGGAAAAGTTACCAGGCGATCGCCACCGCGATCCGAGAACTGTCTCCTGACATCGTTCACACTCACAGTTCCAAGGCAGGAATCCTTGGCCGCGCCGCCGCCAACCGCCAACGGGTCCCGGTCGTGCACACCATTCACGGTGCCGCCTTCCACTTTGGACAATCCCGGCTGTCACAGACGGTCTTCCGACAAGCCGAACGCTGGGCCGCACGACGCTGCCAGAGACTGATCGGCGTCTGTGATGCCATGACCCAACAGTACGTCAACGCGGGAATCGCTCCGCCAGAGATGTTCACGACGATCTACAGTGGAATGGACGTTGAACCATTCCTGGATCCACCACGATCTCGCGAAGAAGTGAGAGCAGAACTGGGATTTGAAGAGGACAACATTGTCATCGGTAAGGTGGCCCGCCTCTTCAATCTCAAGGGACACCGGTACCTGCTGGAGGCGGCTTCACAGATCATCGAGAACTGCCCACGTGCCAGGTTCCTGCTCGTCGGCGACGGGCCACTGCGTGAGCAATTCGAAGCCCAGATCTCTCGAGACGGACTGGCTGATCACTTCGTTCTCACCGGGCTCGTGCCCCCGGGGCAGATCCCCGAATTGATCCACGCCACCGACCTGGTCGTCCACGCGAGCGTCTGGGAAGGACTGGCTCGGGTTTTGCCTCAATCGATGATCGCCGGGAAACCGGTCGTCAGTTTCGAAATCGACGGGGCGCCCGAAGTGGTGCTTCACGAAGAAACCGGGTTGCTGGTCCAGCCCGAATCGGTCGAAGGGTTGGTCGAGTCGGTGACAAGGCTGGTGGGTGACCAGGAGTTGCGACAACGCCTGGGAGACGAGGGTTGCCGACGGTGGACCGAAACATTCCGGTACCAGGAAATGGCTCGGCTGGTGCGAGAGGTCTACCAGGACGTGCTGGGCTGAGGACCGGAACTGTCAAAACAACCCGTCGATGGCAAATCGACACTGCCGCGAGCCTCACAACAGGCGACGCAACTCAATGCGGTTTGTTAGACTTATCGAATCGAGAGTAATTGATTCGTTGGTCGCACACGCCAAATCGAGGTCGTCTCCATGTCGAGTTGGTCCACAACCCTGTTCACCAGCACGTTGCTGCTCTTCAGTTTCTCCGCTATCGCGGACGCCGGCCAGGTCAGTGTCAAAGGTGTGCACCTCTGTTGCGGAGCCTGCCAGGCCCGCGCCGAGAAGGCTCTCGAGGGAATCCCCGGATTGACCAAATCGGCAGTGGATCGCAACGCGAAAATCATCAGCTTCATCGCCGCAGACGCCAAGGCTCTCAGCACCGGCATTGCGTCGCTGGCCAAGTCGGGTTTCTACGGCACGGCGACTCACGACACAAAACCGATCAAGTTCCCACTCACCGGCGTCAAGAAGGGCGCCCGCGGTGACGCCCACACCCTGCGTGGAGTCCATCTCTGTTGCGACGCCTGTGTCGTCGGTGCCCAGAAAGCCATCGAGACGGTCAAGGGCCTGCAGGCTATCGAGATCGATCGCAAGCAACGGACAGTCAAGCTGATCGGAAAAGGAATCCGGCTCGAGGAAGCCATTTCCGCTTTGAAGAAGGCCGGATTCTACTCACACGTTCACCCGCCGAAGAAACCCAAGACAAAATCGTCACAGAAAAACACCACGAAGAAAAAGTGATCTGCCATGGACTCGCGGCGAATCAGCGGTGGGGGCCTGCTGCTGGTCCTGTTGGCGGCTCCCGCCATGGCCTGGCAGGACACCACACCTCCTCCCCAGATCCAGTATCTCGAAGGCCTCCCACAACGGCCCTACGCGGTGGCGATCAGCCCCGACGCGCTCACTGTTCTGGCAGGAGGAATCGACGGCACGATCGGTGTCTGGGATCGCAAGACCGGTGAGCCCGTACGGGTCTTTCAGGGCGTCGCCGGTCCTGTTCTCGGTCTCTCGGTCTCTCGCAGCGGCAAGCACTACGCCGCCAGCGGAATCCACGGCCCGGTCAAGATATTTGACTTGCCCCGCCGCAACGCGGTCGCCGAGTTGACCGGACTCAGCGGCGACCCCACCTGCGTAGCAATTTCACCCGACGGAAAAGTGGCCGTCACCGGCGATGCCGCCAAGATCGTCCGTGTCTTTGACCTGGTCACCAAAAAGGCCGCTCGCGACCTGCCCGGCCACACCACCCCAATCAGCGGTGTGACATTCATTCCCCAGGTCCGCACCGTACTCGCTACCGCCCAGGATGGCACATTGAGAGGCTGGCTCTACACCAACGGTGAAAACCAGGGCGTGGTCCACACCGCACCGGTCAACGCGGTCGTGGTCAACAACGAGGGCCGGTTGGTCGCGGTCGCTGGAAACGACGGGGTCGTCCGGATGGCCACCTGGCCGCCGGTCCCGTTCCAGCAACTGAACCAGCACGGAGCCAACGTCGCCGCAGTCGCCATCACCCCCGACGGCAAGACGATCGTCAGTGCCAGTGAGAACCAGCAATTGCAGGTTTTCGACGGGGCCACCGGCAAGGCCGGACGGGCCCTGGCCGGGCAACAGGGAACGACCACGTCGGTGGACATCCATCGCAACGGCAGCCTGGTTGTCACGGGCAACACCACAGGAACCTGGCAGGCGTGGGAGACAACCGAAGGAAAGGCTCGGCCCGGCCGCGGCGGACATCAACAGGGCATCCTCTCGATCTCGGTTTCCCCGGCCGACACTCCACGATTGGCCACCACCGGGACCGACGGCACGGTCCGGGTCTGGACTCTCGTCGCGGACCCCGCCGCGTTGTCCGGACACGCCATGTCGCTGACGTCGATTGCCTTGTCCGCCGACGGAAACACGCTCATCACCGGCAGTGCCGACAAGACCCTCAGGACCTGGACGACCGCCGACTCGAAACCGGGACGTTCCCTGCCGGCGATCGCCGGAACCGTCACCAACGTCGCGGCCGGCCCGAAGGGCGGTCTACTGGTTCGAGGCGACACGATGGGCCGAATCGAACTGACTCCTGCCAATGGCAAGCCACGTTCGCTCGGAGCTCACACCGGTGCCGTCACGGCGGTCGCTGTGCTCCCCGACGGAAAGACCACTATCACCGCCGGAGCCGACGGCAGAGTCCGCACGTGGACCCACAGACCCGAACCCGCACAGACCTTCCCGGCCCATCCCGGCCCCGTTGGATTTGTCGCCCGTTCAACCGATGGCAAGCAATTGTTGACCGGATCGAACGACGGCAAACTGCGTCTGTTGGCCGCTGCCGGTGGCAAGATCATCCGGACATTGGATGGGCTGCCCGGAACAATCACCGCAGGTGGCTTCGCTCGCAACGCCACACTGCTGGTCGCCGGAAACAACCAGGGAAAGGTGCGAATCTGGAACACCGCAAACGGAACTGCCGTCGGTGAACTGGTGGTCCACGCGGGCGTGGTCACCGGGGTCGCGTTCCACCCGGACGGGAAGCGACTGGTCACGTCCGGTGCCGACGGCACCTGGAAGGTGTGGACGCTGCCATTGCCAGCACCCGCGGGAGCCAAGAAACCAGCAGCCAAGAAGAAGCCGACAGAGGCCATCAAGCCGGTGACAATGGTCACCGCACATCCCGGCGGAGTCACCTCGCTGGTCCTCTCCGCCGATGGTGCCCAGGTGCTCACCGGCGGTGTCAACAAGCAGGTCCGACTGTTCGCACTCACCGGCCAGCCAGTTCGCAGTTTCTCAGGACACGCCAGCCCGGTTCGTGGCATCGCCCTGACAGCCGATCGTGTCGTGGCCGCCGGTGACGACAAGACGGTCCGCAGTTGGACCCGCTCCAACGGAGCCGCCGGCCCGATTGTGACTCTGCCAGCCACCGTGCTCGGGTTGGCCGTCGACGCCAGCGGACAAAAAGCCGCCGCCACGCTGTCCGATGGCAGCGTCCGGGTTGTCGACCTGGTCAACGGGGCGACCCTCGAGTGGTTCGTGGGTCACAAGGGACCGGTTCGCGGGGTGGCCTGGACAACGGCCGACACGATTGTCAGTGGTGGCGACGACAAGTCGATGCGAACGGCCGTCGTCAGTGCCCTCTCGGTTCATATTGCCGACGCCACCGCCGTGGGTGACCTGGCCGTGCTGCCCGATGGCAGTGGCTATTTCACCGGTGGAGCCGATCGCACGTTGAAACAATGGACAAAGATCGGCAAGCCGGTCAGAACGCTGGCCACGCTGGCCACCGCTATCCGACACGTCTCGATCAGTCCCGACGGAAAAACCGTGACTGCCGGGGGCGACCCATTGACCTCGAACAAGGAACTCCGGGCATTCCAAGTCGCTGACGGCAAGCAGTTGTTCTCCGTGCAGATGCCTTCGGGAATCACCGCTGTGACCATGGCGGGCAACTCACGGATCGCGGCGGCGGATTCGGCAAAGGCGCTGCGATGGTTCGATGCCGTGACCGGCACCCTGCTCGAGTCCACGGTGACCACGGCCGTGGTCACCGACATGATCGCTAGCACCGATGGCCACCGGCTTTACCTGGCTGCCGCCGACAACAACGCCTGGATGATCCGATCATCACTGGACCACCTGTTCCGTGGGCACCAGGGAGCGGTCAGCGGCGTGGCCTGGTCGGCCGACGGACGCTGGCTGTTTTCCGCGGGCGCCGACAACACGCTCAGGCAATGGGACACCACGACCGGAAAAGCCACTCGTCTTTACTCCGGCAGCAACAAACCGCTGGTCTCGCTGGCGGCTTCAACCAATGGCCAGCGACTGGTCGCTGCCACCAACGACAACCGGATCCTGGGCTGGCCGCTCAAGGCCGATGCCGCGGCAGCAGCGGTGGCCAGTGACCTGGCCATCACCACGCCGACACCGATCATCGACGTGGCAATCAACGCGGACGGCACGATCATCGCCACCGGAGGAAACGACAACGTGATCTCGTTGTGGAGTTCGGCGACGAGCAGTCTGAGGGAACGCCTGCCCGGCCACACCAGCACCCTGCGTACCGTCGCGATGTCATCCGACGCCCGTCACGTCATCAGCGGTGCCAATGACCGCTTCGTGATCCGTTTCACCCCGGCAGTCGTTGCCGCCTTCCAGGCTCACAAGACTCCCATCCGGGCCGCGGTCTTTTCTCCCGATGGACAGCACCTGATCACCGCCGGAGACGACAAGCGGGTCGCACGCTGGATGGTCCCCGACGGTCAGCCCGTCAACGAATACACCGGATCCAGCGGCCCCGTACGGGCCCTGGCCATCAGTGGCAACGGCACGCTACTGGCCGCCGGAGGTGACGACAAGATTCTCAGGACCTGGTCGGTCGCCGAGGGCCAGCCAATCACCCAGGCGACACTTCCGGCACCAATCACCGGCATCGCACTCGACGCAAACGGCACCACCATCGCTGCCACCTGTGACCTGATCGTCCGCCAGTTCGACATCGCCACTGTTGCCGACAAGAGAACACTGGTTGCCCACCAGGATGGACACGGCCACACCAAGAATGCCACGGCCATCGCGCTGGCCGCTGGAGATCGCGGCATGGTCACCGTGGGCCTCGATCGAACACTTCGACACTGGTACGCCGCCGCCGGTCCACCACGGGCCGAACTGGCCGGTCACACCGGGCCGGTTTACTCATCGGCGTTCAGCCCCGACGAGAAGCTACTGGCTACCGCGGGAGGAGATCGCACGGTGCGGCTGTGGAATCTCGAAACCGGCGAGGCTGCCGGAACACTCAAGGGACACACCCACCAGGTCACCGGCGTTTCCTTCAATCCCCAGGTCAAGCAATTGGCCAGTACCAGCCTGGACGGCACGCTGCGGCTGTGGCCGTTGGAAGGTGACGCCGAGGTGAAGGTCTTTCGTGACGGTGTCGAAGGCGGCCTGCTGGGCCTGGCGATCACTCCCAACGGCAACGGCATTTCGGTGGTCGGCCGCGATCGCCATTGGCGACTTTTGGATCGCGCGACCCTGAAACCAGCACGTGATCTCGCCGGTCACGCCAGCCCGATCTATGCGGTGGCGTTCAACGGTTCGGGCAATCGCGCGGTGACGCTGGACCGATCGGGCAAGCTGTTTCTCTGGGACGCAACCAACGGCAACATTCGCTTTCACCAGCAGCTGCCGCTGAAACGCGCGACCTCGGTGGCCTACGCCCCCGACGGTAGCGAGGTCTTCGTCGCGGGCGACGACAAGCGACTCCTGAAGGTGGTCATCCCCACCAACGTCCGTTAGCCACGCCCGGCCTAGTAGCCGATGACCTGGATTTCGGCGAGGCCGGCAAAGCTGCTGGGCGCCCAGAGTGACTTGGCCTTGAGAATGACGTACCGGCCGGTGACCTGGTCAACAGGCAACAAGATGCTGAAGTCCGGCTGGTCACTGGCCCCCGGTGCCCGGGGAATCGTGCCGCTGATCTCTGGAGTCAAATCGGTTCGTGAGTTGGCGACGAACACGTCAACATCCTTCCAGCCCCGATCGCGCTGGCCGCCCCCGTTGTAGTTCCAGACCCTTACGGCGGTGACAGTTTTTTCCGAACCCAGGTCCAGGATGATCGTGCCGGGCTTGCCCAAGGGATGCTGCCAACCGGTCATGGGATCCTCAGCATCCCACTTGCCATCCAGGACGGCTGAATGAGAACTCTTCTCGTAAACTCCAACCGAGGAAGCCACTTTGATGCCTTCCAGTGGTGCCGGTTCGATCGTCCCGATCAACACGGCCAGTTTCTTGGCCGCCCGGGCTGACGCGGCCTGTTCCTTGTCCTTCCGCGAGGCCACCTCGGACAATCGGCCGGGCAATTTGGCCAGCAATTCGACCGTTGTCACATCCACCTCACTGGGCAAGCCACGGAGCGCCACGAGGTCGTCCTGGCCATGTCGTGACATCGCCGTGAAGGCAGCCCGCAGGGCCGATTCCAACTCGGGCCCATCCGCGTGCAAGGTCGAGAGCAACGCCAACAACGTCTCAGCCGGCGGATCGGGAACGGCGGCCAGCGATGTCAGTACGGCGGCCTTTTGAGCCGAGGACTTGGCTGTCCCAAGCAACGGCAACAACAGTGGCCCAGCTCCAGACTCCCTGACCTGGCTCAGTTCTCGTACCGCATCCGGCCAACTGGCCTCCTGCTCGACCCGCGAAAGAACACCAACCATCGCTGGCACGGCCAGTTCGGGTCGCCGCAATCTCCTGAGCATCTCCAGCGTGTTCTTGACCAGCCTCGGCTTGTCCTTGCTCCGGACGGCTTCCAGCAACAACGGGATCGCCGTGTCGGGATCTCGCCGCAACTGGTTCTGAGCGGCCCGTACCTCGCTGCGCTGGGTCGAGGCAAGCATTTTCATCCACGACCCCAGTCGACGCCGTGCGGATCGATGTGCTTCGATGGCGGCCTTGAGTTCACGGACTGTTTCACGTTGCTCGGAAGTTGGCGCCATCGACAGCACGCCATCCAGGGCCGCAGTCGCCTCGTCCAGCTTCCCGGACTCCTGCAGTTCTTTCGCCTCGGCCAACCGTTGAGCTCGCTGCTCGGTCTTCTCCTGGGCCAATCGCCTGGCTTCAGCCTCCCGGGCCGACGACACCTGGGACTTGAGTGATTCGAGTTCCTTGAGACCTGCGACTTTCTCGTCCCCGTCGTCGGCCTCCGACAGCAGGGCTTCGACCGCGGCCACCTGCTTGTCAGCCTCGTCGAGGCGGGCATGATCGAGATGGTCAACGGCTGAGGCGAGCAACTTGATCCACGGCGCGGGTGGCAATTCCTGAGTGTCGCCCGGCGAGGACTTTGCCGAAACTGGATCGGTCGTTACCGGGTCACCGGAGGCATTGGTGTCGGGTCCCGGATCATCACCACCGCAACCCGGCACCGCCGACAACAGCCCGAGCACTGCCCAGGCTGCGACCGGTAACCAACAACGACTGGTGGTGGAATAGAACGGCATCACGGCAACCGGTTAGTTGTCCTTCTTGGATCCGCCCAGCGTGACGGAGATCTTGTACTTGTTCTGCAGGTGAGCGTGAGCCCGGCTGGCCTCACCCTTCTTGGGAAATCTCTTGCAGACCTGCTGGAATGTCTTTATCGCCTGCTCCTTCTGACCGGCAGACTCGCGGGTGTAGCCGATCTGAAGCAAAGCCCACGGAGCTGAATTGGGAGCCCCGCCAATGATCTGGTTGTAGAGAATCACCGCTTCCTTGTACTGCTTCAACCGACGGTGGCACATGGCCATCTCGGTGTAATTGCTCGGAAAATTGGTGCACTGCCGGTAGAAACCGATCGCCTCCTTGCATTTTCCCGAGTCACGGTAGGCGGTGGCGATATTCCAGAGCCAGGTCTGCGTGTTCTCGGCGTCAGCCTTGAGCAATTCCTGGTAAACGGCAATCGCCTTGTCGTACTGCCGGGCGTAATGGTGATAGGTGTAGGCGATGGCCGCGTGCCATCGATGGGGATTCTCGGCATCCAGTGGAACGTTGCGGCGGTAGGCCAGCACGCACGGCTCGTACTTCTTCTGATCACGGTAGGTCGTCGCGACCTGGCTGTTGCCCTCGATCTTGTTCTTGAACCGGGCATAAACCGCACGTGCTTCGTCGTAACGCCCCTTGCGGCGGTAAAATCCAGCCAGCCGACCCAGCACATCGTCATCGCTACCAAAGACCTTCTGGATGTCGGCGTAGGTGGCCTCGACACTCTTGTCACGACCCGACGACTCGTACAGATCGGTGATCCAGTAGTAGTGCTGCCTGGCGGCAGCCTTCTGTTGGTCGGTCTGTCGTTCGGTCGGCACGTTCTGGCGAACCCAGGCCACTCCCAGGTCGGACAGCTTGACTCCCTTGGCCTGCTGCTTCTGGTCTCCGCTGAAGGCCCGGACCGGCGAATGCAAATGGGCCACGACCTGGTTGGTCAGCGTCTGATCTTTCCACGTTGTTTCCAGCGCCTTCACTCCGTCGTCGAAGGCCACCATGTAGAAGTGGTAGCTGGCAAGGTTCTTGGAGGCGTCGCGACAAATTGTTGCCGTCTCACGGGTCCGCTTGATGTCAAACGCCAGTTTCTTCCACAACTCGACGCGTGTCTTTGTGTCCTTCAACGTCGTGGCGATCGCGATCAGGTCATTGATGGCGTAAACCGAGACCACATGATCCGGGTAGGTGGTCAGCACCTCCTTGTACGCCTTCTTGGCCCGGCGAATCTCGCCCATGTTCTTGTAGGTCTGCCCGATGTAATACATCGACGCGGTCGCCTCTGGCGACTCGGGCCAGTAGTCCAGGACCGACTGGAAACCCTCCTTGATGGCCGTGTTGAGTTTCCTGAGCTGGCGTTGGCAAAGACTCCACTTCAACTGCGAATAGGGAGCCGCCTCGCTGTCTTCGTACAACGTGAGATACTTCTCGTACTCGGCCAGCGCCACCTTCCACTTCTTCTCACCGTAATACTTCTCGGCGATCTTCAACTGGTACCGCTCGACCTCGCGGAGCTTCTTCCAGCGATCCAGTGACATCTCGTCAAGTCGCGCGGCGGTGGCCTGAGAACACAGCGTGGTTCCCAACACCATGGTGACGATCAGCAGCAGTCGACCAGTCCGGCGCATCACTTGCTCTCCTTGCGTGCCTCTAGCCATTTCGAATACTCCGCGTGAGAGTAATTGATGACATTCGTGCCCAGTTGAAAACAGTACTCAAAGATCTCGGGCTTGACCCCGGCATGTCCATCGGCCCAAGCATCACCAATGTCGCCGGGGTGATAATAACACACCCAGCGGCCATCAACCTTCCAACCCAGTGCCACCTGCCCACCGTGAGGTGCGACGTAGGGCAGAAACGGGATCTGGTAGGGGATCCGGTGAATCACGTCATCCAGCGGAACCGGCACCGGGTCCACCGTCGGCAGCACCTGCCGCATCATGGACAGGAACTGGTTGTGGAAGTGACCACTGCCTCCGTTGTCGCCGAAAATCATCCCGTGTTTCTCGGTCAGGTAGTTCCGTAACGTCTTCACCTCGTTCTTGGACAACGAGATACTCTTCTGGCCGGTCAGGTAGACCATCGGCGGACTCTTGCCGACCGGGAAGTTGTTCAACTGGGACACAGTCCGTGACTCTGTCTTGTTGTGGACCTTCTGTTGGGTTCGGACGTTGTATTCGATCAGCATGTTCATGTCGGCCCCGATGCCGAAGTCCTGGTCCCAGTCGCCGCCAGAGTATTCCAGCCGGATGAACCGCACCTTGCCAAACTTGGTGCCTCCGGCGTAACCGGCCCCCTTGCCCTGGCCATAACCGACCTTGTAGGCGTGATGCGTCAACTCGGTCAGTTGCAATTTGATGTCGTCGATCGGGGGGACCTGGAACAGGATCGCCGAGAAGGGATTGACGACGTACTTCCGCTTGATGACTTTCTGCACCTTGACCTGTTGAGCGATCTGCTGCTGCTCGCCTCCGCCGGACGGCATCTCGTAAATCTCGCTGCACCCTCCGATCTGGCCCAGCAACAGGAAAGTCAGCGCAAAGGCGAAGCTGTAGCTGACCAGTGCGGTGACCGACTGGTTCAGCTTGCGGCTGTGCACACCGTAGTACCAGGCGTTCTGGTCCAGTGGATTCCAGGAATACGAGATCCGCTCCAGATCATACCGCCACCAGCGATCGACGGGATCGGCGGCCGTGCCACACCGCTCATCAAACACGTCGGCCGCAATCCGGCGCCGGAAATCCCACTGCCAGAACTTCCACGTTGCCGGGGCAACCAGGAGACAGGCGATCAGGGCAAGCCAGAAGCTGCCATTGAGGCTCGCGAGGTAGTCGGCAACCGGGTAGACCCGTGTCCCGTCACCGACAACAAATGACCACCGGGTCACGCCAATCAACTGGTCAATCCAACTCGGAATGTAGAGGAAATGCAGGCTGGAAATTGGCAGTACCCCGACCGCCACCCATCGCAACGGGAATTTCTGGCGACGTGACCAGAGAATCAACCCAGGTGGAAACAACACGGCCCAAAGAAACAGCCGCCCCAGCAGGCCATCCAATTCGGTCGCTCCGTCATCAACGTCCGCCGACAACCGACGGATCCGTTCGTGAAACTGGGACGCCACCTCGACTCCGTACACCACCCACATCAGGCCAACGAGGAACAACAGCGCGGTTCCGACCCGGGCAAGCTGGGTCGTCAGAACATGCCAACCGAGCAGGCCGGCAACATAGACCGCCATCTGCCAGCCAATCACGTAGACCGCCGTCAGAACAGCCGAGCGAAGAACCGGGTTGCCATCGCGATTGCGAATCGCCCAGCGACTCCAGGCCACCGCCAGTGCGGTGGCGGCCAGGAACACCAGGTTCCTCAGGATGGAAGTCACTGTCCCCGTGTCCCCGGGACGGAACCACAACCAGTCGGCACTGGCCATTGCCCACAGGCTTGCCATCACCGCGGTCACCAGGACCGGGCGTCGCATCACCTGCTGGAGGAACACTGGGAGACGGTTCATGGAATCGGTCGAACGACGGAAAACTCAGTCGTCGAGTTTCTTATTGAGGAGTGCGTCGAGATTGGGTTCACCGGACTTGGTCTCATTGATACCCAGCGCCTTTGTCGCGGCCCCCAGGTCGGCCTGCGAGGCGGGGGCGGCCGAGGAGGCCTGTGCCCCCGGATTCGCGACCGCAGCCGCGGCTGCGGCGGCTTGAGTTGCCGGATCGACCGGGGCCTGGGGAGCGGGATTCTGGGCAGCCGCCGGCGGAGCGGTGGCCTGGGACTGGACGGGTTCGCCGGCCAGTTCGTTGTAGGCCCAGGGACCAATCGTGAAGACAAACAACACCGCCACCATGCCGACCGTCGCGGTCACCATCCCTTTCACCAGCCCGCTCTCGGCCACGATCCCCAGCATCTCCTGCGGACTTTTTCCCTTGAGCTGCGCGAGAAACTCTCGCAGTTCCTCCACCGATGCGGTGCCATCGGTCTGCAGCCGCTTGACGTCCTTGAACACACCGCGAGGTTGTCCCGAATCACTTTCGATCTGGCTCATAATGATCTCGTCGGTTGGATCGGCGAGAAGATTCCCGCCGACAGTTTTTTGTGGCAGTTAGCCGTCACGGTCTTCTTCAACGATGTGGACCAGTTCTCCTCCGGCGTTGCTGATCGACTCGATCACCGGTTCAAACCTCAAGGCGGTCGCATCCCGGTGCACCTTCAGGAGAACCGTGCGGTCACCTGGAGGCGAGTTGCCGAGCAGTTCCTCGATCTTCATCTCGAGGTTGGATTCTCCGATGGGCTGCCCGTTGAGATACAGTTTCTCGTCGGAGTCAATCAGGACGCTGATGATCGAGTGCCCGGCACTCTCCAGGTTGCTCGCTTCGGCGGGAGTCCACTGCAGATGACTGTCGTCCTGGGCGCGAGCGAGAATCACGAAGAAAATCAGCAGGTTGAAGGCGATGTCGCCCATCGCCATGCTGGGCACGTCGGCACGGGTGGCACGGCGTTTGATCTTCATGGGTTGCTCTTTTCCGGTCGGTCCACCGGTGCCCCGGTCAGGGCACCTGCACCTCGCGCTCTTCTTCAATCTGCAGCGTGATGATGCCACCGGCATCCTCGATCTGCGAAGTCACCGTCATCCAGAAGTGGTACGGCACGTCGTCGTCACTCTTGACGACCACCACCTTGTCCTCCGGTCGAGGCTTGCCCGCCAACAGGGCCGCCAACCTCGCCGGAAACTGGGCCGCAGGAACGACGTCGCCGTTGACCAGAGCCACCTGCCGCTTGACCACCACCTCGACGTTCTTGTCCTTCTCCTGTTTTTGCTCGGTCTCCTCGCTACGCGGCAACACCTGCCGCCGGCCGCTGTCGGGCTGGACGCTGGCACAGACCAGGAAAAACACGATCAGGTTGAACGCGATGTCCCCGGTCGCGCTGGATGGCGGCTCGACCAGCAGATTCGAACTGCGACGGCGGATCTTCATGCCGGCAACAACCTCGTCCTACGCCTGTTGATTCAGTGCCATTTCCTGCGTGACCGTCTCGATCAACTCGGTCGCCGATTCCTCGACATCGAGCACGTACGAGTTGATCACGCTGGTGAAGTAATTGAACGCCATGAAGGCGGGAATGCCCACCATCAGGCCGAAACAGGTCGTCAACAACGCCTGGCTGATTCCCTGCGACGCACTCTCGACAATATTCGTCTCGCCCATCTGCTCAACGATGTCGTTGAACGAAGTGATCATGCCGGCCACGGTGCCCAGGAAACCAAGCATCGGAGCCGCACTGGAGACAGTTCCCAACACAGGGAGATGCCGTTCGAGCGCGGCAACAATGTGAACTCCGTAGTCGTCCATCGCCTTGACGACCTGTTCTTCGATCCGGGCCGGATCGTGTCCGAGTTGCTGCAACATCAGGTACTTGCGGATGCCGGCCGAGAGCACCGCGGGGACCGGCCCCTGCTGGTCATTGCAGTAATTCAACGCCTCCTCGACACGGTTCTCGCGCAGCAGTGCCAGTACCTGCTGCCGCACGTCACCCGTGTCGGAACGCAGCATCTTCAAACTGCGGTACCGCTCGATAATGACTCCAGCCGCAACGATTCCCATCAACAGGATCGGCACCATGAACCAGCCACCATCGATCAGAAGACCAGTGGCGCCCGAGTGAATCATGTTGGAGAACCAACCCCGCGAGGTGTCCTCGGGCGCCGATTCAGTCCCCGGCGGTTGTGTCTGCGCTTCGGCTCCCGACTCCT
>CAZYAZ010000010.1:98835-104295 GCA_964646205.1 uncultured Planctomycetaceae bacterium
TCGGGCGCCGATTCAGTCCCCGGCGGTTGTGTCTGCGCTTCGGCTCCCGACTCCTTCTTCGAATCGGCCTCCCCAGCTTTCTTGACGTCAGCTTTCTTGACGCCAGCTTTCTTGACGTCAGCTTTCTTGACGCCAGCTTTCTTGACGTCAGCTTTCTTGACGTCAGCTTTCTTGATCGCGTCCTGAGCCGCGACGTCCAACCCCTGTGCCAGGATCAACAACCAGGCCAGGCAGGCAACTGCAGGTAGTCTCATCGGCGTGTCTTACGTGGTAGGTGGGCAACAACTGGGAAACGGAACTCCGCACGCGAGTCGGGGCCGGGCACAATCGGCCGATGGCCTAGGGGTTGTCCTCTAATGAGGCCGCCTCGGCTTCGAACTGCTGCAACATCTCGGGCAATGCCAAGCGTCCGCGAGCGTACTTGGCCGCGTCGCTGGCGGGGAAATCCCAACGACAATTGTTGTAACGGCGGAAGGCCGTCCGATTGTCGTTGCCCATCCGATAACTCTCGCCGGCCCAGAACAACGAGTCGGCACTGAGTTCATCATCCGGGAACCGCTTGGCGAAACGGTCGAAGGCCTCTCCGGCGACGGAAAATTTCTCGGCCTTGTAGTGACTCTGGCCGATACGGAAAGCGATCCGAGCCGAGTGCTCGTGTTCCCCGAACTTCTCGAGGAATTTTTCACCCACCTGGGCGGCCACGTCGTAGGTCTCTTTCTTATAGAAATGGTCACAGATGCGAATCATCACGTTGGCGATCAGCGGGTTCTTGGGATAGGTGGCCGCCAGCGTGACATAGCCTTCCAGGGCCTGATCAAAGTCGCCGGAGAGTTCGTAACACTGGGCGAGCTTGTACTGGGCATCCGGGGCGAGCGAGTGATCGGCGTATTGCTTGACGATCAGTTCGTAGGACTCGATCGCCTCGGCCCATTGCTCGAGTTCCTGGGAGAACTGTCCCAGCAGATAGCTGATCCTCGGGACGTACTTCGGGTCGGGATAGTCCTCCATCACCTCGCGCAACACCCGCCGTCCGTTCTGCAAGTCGGCGGTCTTTTGTTCATCGCGACCGAGATTCTTGTGGCTCTTGAACAACTCGAAATAACTCTCGGCAATATGAAACTTTGTCTCGACGGCCAACGTTTCGTCGTTGAACGTCTTGCTGAATGCGGCCACCAGCCCGTCGGTTCCGATCACCACCGGGACATCGACCGAGGACACCAATGTCCCATCGTCGGAACCGGCCACGGGATCGGTGTACTTCAGGTGCAGCGTATCGCCGAAATAACATTCAACGACGGGCATCTCGGGATTGAGGTTCCCGACGACAGGCTTGTCGTTGGATTTCAATGCCAGCGATCCGGTGAAGACACCACTGTGGGCCAGTGTTTCATCCAGCTTCACCACCTCCTTCTCACCAAACTCGCCGGTGATCTCGACAGTGATCGAGTCCCGTTCATCGGAGGTGTCCTGGTCGGCATCCTCGACCTTGACGAACAGTCTTTCCCCAACGTGCAGTCTCGTGATCGGGTCCTTGTAATCACGATCCGTGACGGCCAGGCTGCCATTGGAGATGAGTCGACCGCTGGAATCGAGCACCTTGGCCACACCGTCGGGACGCGACTGGTCATTGTAGTTGGCAATGATGCGGTCCTTGCCGGTGAGATTCAGCACGCGTGTGACCAGGCTGCTGTCCAACGCCTGCGTCTCCTCGTCACCATCCTCCTTGGAAATCACCGGCCCACCGATCAACCCTCGCGGCATCCCGGCGGTCACCGGCACCACGGACGGACTTCCCGCACCACCCAATTGCAGGATCACCTGTCCAACAAATCGTCCCTCCTCCAGCGCCACGTCGGCACCCGAAGCACCCGGCGGCAGGTTGCCAAATGCCGTTGAGATCTGGCAACGGACATCAATCGTGGCTCCGTCGGTTGTCTTCAGTTTGACCACCAGGCTGCTACGGCTGTCCTTGGCCCGGTCGGGATCGATGACCTCAACGGTCAGCGGAGTTTCAAACGCCACACGGCTGACATCCCGCTCCTCGGGCCGGAACGAGTACACCGCACGCGGAGAAAGCTTGCTGCCTTCCGGAGGCGGCACCAGCCGACTCTCGATAATCGTCAACTGCGCCTCGCTGGGCTGGTTGACCAGCACCACGGTTTCTCGCGGCACCGCGTGGCCCGGAAAAGTGTTTTGCGAATCGATGTAACGAACATAGAGCCGATCGCCGGGCTTGATCACAAAGTCGATTTTTTCACCCGGCTTGTCGCCGGTGAAGATCTCCTTGGTGAAGATCCCGGAATACGGCTCGGTTTCAGTCGCGGTGAACTCGACCGCATCACCGTCATTGAGAATCACGTCGAAGGTGATCGTGTCCTGCTTCTGGGACGCATCGCGATCATAATCCACGATCTCGATGACCACCTTGTCACCCGGGTCGACACGCATCAGCCTCTTGCGAATCTCGTTGATGCTGCCGTTGTTGGCACGGACCAGGTCGTAGTCGATCGGGGTCACCGATCCGTTGTAATAAGTGGCCGTCAGCTTTCCGGTCAGCAGTCGACCCGTGGCGTTGTCCCGTTCGGTCAACTCGTCGGTGTAGGTCGCCGTGACCAGGTCACCTCCGGCGATTTCCAGGATCGAGTTGTTTGACAGCGCCAACACATCCGACTGGGTCGGGATGTACTTCTGGTCGGGTTCCTCGCCGGTGACCTCGATGTTGCTGATGGCCACCGCCACGCCCCGATACTCGAGGATGTCGAAGCGGACGTAACGGAGTTCCCTGGGCTCAAACTTCATCGTCCATTCGCCGTCACTGAAGTCGGCCTGCACGTCCTCCCTGGCCAGGGCCGGCTGAGCGAATTTCTGATCGAGATCGAAATCTGCCTTGCGGAAAGGCAGCATGGTGACCGCGGCGCTGTTGTGATCGGCTCGAGCGATCGTCGCCTGCACACCGGTGGCTCCGGCAGTCGTGGCGGCAAAGATGGTCAACTGGTGAGTGCCCTGTTCCAGCCACACATCGACTGACCGGTTGCCAGGCCCCACGGGAAGTTCCAGCCGACCGTCAATTGCAATGGCCGTTCGCTGGCCGGTGACCGCAATCCGGGCCGCCCCCTCACGTTCCTGGACAACGAGTCCCGACCAGATCGCTGAAAACGGACGGGCCTGGGCCTTGTCATCTTCCGGATCCTCCGGCCGCATCCATTTCAATTCGTCGACCACCGATGTCTGAAATGACTGCGAGTTGCGACCGAGGCTGACAACCTGTCCCCAGTTGGAGTATCCGGTGTGGTTGCCGTTGTAGAGCCGCACCTGCATGAGGTCGGGATTGACCATTGGCTGAGGGGCCACGGCCTTCTTGGGAGCTGCGGCCTTCTTGCCGGCGGCCGCCGGTTTCTCGGCAGTCGGAGCGGGAAACACCACGTCGGCAACCGCCTGCGGGGGGTTGCCGGCCAGGCGGAACCAGAATCGCCCATCGTTGCTCCCCAACAACACGCCACGAACGGGTACTTCGCTCTCGGGGTCCGGCGAGGTGAGCCGCACCTGCGAGACGAGCCTCAGGTCCTTCATGTCGACGGTCAACTGTTTGGGAGTCGCCCCATCAGGTTCACTCTGCCAGAACGTCTTGGGGTCGCGGTCGATGGCCATCAACGGGCTGTGCTCGATGGCGGTGTCACTGGCCTGAGCACCCGCCGGCAATTCACCCGTGGTGGCGGTGCCTTCGAAGACACCGGAGTGTGGTGAGGTTTCCTTGAGCGTGACCTGCACCTGATCTCCGCTCTCGGCGGTCAACTTGACCACCACCTGGTCAAACTCATCACCAAGGTCGCGGTCCTTGTCCTTGACCCTGAGATAAACCGGGTTGCCCGGCTTGATCTGGTTCGCCGGTCGCTGCTGAGACACCCGCTGGTCAGCTTCCTCGCGCTCCCGCGCCTCACGCTCCAGGCGTTCGCTGAATGTCTCCTCCTTGGAATCGATGACCAGGCTACTGGAAATCGAGAACTCCCCGTCGGAGGCAATGATGATGTCGACGTCCGAAAGCGGGACCTTCTTGAATTCCTGCTTGAACGCGTCGGGATAATCACACCGGATCTTGTCCTTTCCGGTGACCTGGAGCTTCCGATCGCCCTTCTTGACGGGCCCCAGTTCGGTCGCCAGGTCCACGCGGAACAACCCCTTGCCGGCCCCGCCACTGATCAGGAACACCTCTTCGTAATCCCCACCGGGTTCGGTGGTCACGATCACCGGAATCCGGTTGTGCCCCCGGCTGATTCCCAGGTCGCTGTCCTGGACAACGATCGAGAGTGGCAGGCCGGGCGGATGTGTCCGCTTGCTGTTTCGTCCCAGTCGGCCAACCGTCCGCAGCAGGTTCAACTGGTCGATGTAGCGTTCTTCGTCGCGGTAGACTTCCGAGAGACTGTACAGCGCCTTGTTGGCCAGCGTGATCGACGGCACGCGATCCAGCACGCCCCGAAAGATCACCCGGGCCTCGTCACGATCACCCCGGCGATGCGACAGGACACCTCTCAGGAACTCGGCCCGGATCACCACGTCGAGTTCACGACTGTTGGCGAGTTTCTCGAAAACCAACTCCGCCTGGTCATAGACCTTTTGAGCCAGGAACGTCTCGCCGATTCCAAATTCGGCCTCGATCGCCTGGGGCGTCTCGGTGTACCGGTTCTTGACCGTGGTGAATTCGTTCCGCGCCAGGTCGTACCGTTGCGACTTGGCAAAATTCCTCGCCAACAGCAATTGGACCTTGGCCTTGGTCTGATCATCAAACTGCTTGCTCTCGCTGTGCTTGACCACCCAGCCCCGCAGGATGTCCTCGACCCGGTCATGGTTCTCGTCGCCACCAGCGGCTATGTAACGCTCGCAGACAAACAGCACGAGATCGGCGGGCACCTCGTCACGGTGCTGATCGAACAACGCCTTGTTGGCGTTGTATGTCTCGATGGCCAGTTCCTGGTCACCCAGTCGCAGTGACAGGGCGGCCTGTAGCAGTGGTGCCAACGGACTGTCCTCGTCGATCGTCAGCCCCACGGCTCCCACCCGGGAGTAACTCTGGGCCACCACGTTCCGCCCGCTCTTGCGACGCCCCTCATCGACCGAGGTGATATTGGCAAGCATCCCGCTGGCCAGCGACGCAGCCGCCATGTAATCCTCGCGGGTGAGTGCACTTTGCACGTAGGGCATCAGCCGGTCCCAGTCGGTGGTGCTGTTGCCGACCGTGGCGGTCACTTTCTGGTAGGCCAGCAGCCTGGCTGTCGGTGACAACGGCTTGTTGATGGGCAACTCGAGCAGGGCCAAGGTGGCGGCAGCACTGGGACGGTGCAAACGGAGGTCCCGCACGACGGTGTAGACCCGTCGTTTCAGGTCATCGGTGGCTTCCTTGTTGCCTCGAACCGTGTCGACCCAACCCTGGGCCAGGGTCTCATCAAATCCCCAGGTCCGAAACGC
>CAZYAZ010000011.1:0-42632 GCA_964646205.1 uncultured Planctomycetaceae bacterium
GGTTCGAGTCCCTCATCGCCCACTCGCGTGTTTCGTACCAACTCGCAATGCGTCGCGAACCCTGGCAGTCGCCGTTCACCTGGACCTGCCCGTGGCCGTGACGGTGCGGAAGAACGCGACTGAATCGGCAGTCAAAGAAAGGATGCAGAAACGTGCATCTTGGATCGTGCACTGACAGCGATTCCTTGAAGAACCACCTGTCCGCCATCGACCGGTTTGAGATCCTTTTCGCTCGACCCCTCGCCCCAATTTCTGTGAGCCCAAGACAGTGACGAACAACTCATTGAGAGGCCTGATGTGTTTTCTGGTGGTGGGCATGGTGAGTCTTTCGGTCATTGGCCGAACTCCGGTGGTTGCCTTGGCCGGTGGCCAGGCCAGGGAGGCGGACGGGCACGTCGGTACGCTGGTCGTTGTTGGTGGCGGTGGGACCCCGGAACCTGTTGCCCGCCATTTCGTCAGGCTCGCCGGCGGCAAGTCGGCACGGATCGTGGTGTTGCCCCAGGCTTCCAGTCGCCAGGACCGGGGAGTGTCATCGGCCAGGATGTTCAAAGCGTTGGGTGCAGAGGCTCTGATTGTTGCATTGGAGAACCCACGACGGGCACGGGTGCAGATCGATGCCGCGACAGCCATCTGGTTTTCCGGCGGAAGCCAGGCTGCATTGTACGAGGCACTCGACAAGGCAGGCCTGGTCAAGGTGATTCAACAGCGTCACGCCGCGGGGCTCGTGATTGGTGGAACCAGTGCGGGTGCGGCGGTGATGTCGTCTGTCATGATTCCACGCAGCCCCGAAACGCCCGGCCTTGTGGCCGGCAACACTCCGGCGATCCCTGGCCTGGGCCTGGCTCCGGAACTGATCATCGACCAGCACTTCGTCCGGAGAAAACGGATGAATCGCCTGGTCGGCATCGTGATCGATCACCCGGGTCGCATTGGCGTGGGGATCGGAGAGGCCACGGCTATTATCGTCAACGGGCGGCGGTTCCGGGTCATGGGCAAGAACAGCGTGGTCGTGATTGACTCGCGTGGGGCCAAAATTGGGCGGGCCGGTCGGAGCGAACGACAATCGGTCCGGGGACTGCAACTCCATGTGTTCAGGGATGGCCAGGAATTCCGGTTTCCCAAAAAAGGATGATTCGTGCGTGGCGTGGTGGAAGTTGCTGTTGTGTGCTGGTGGCGAGTGTTGTGGAGTCTTGAGAAAAAATGAACACGCACAACGACTCCTCCGCTTCTGTCCCGCTACCGTTTGCCATGAGACCGGCGTCAACCGACTGGGAAGCGTTTGCGTTGGATGGATCGGGGACTTGCCATGGTTGGGCCTGGTTCCGGCCACCGGCGGCACCCCAGGGGGTGGTGTGCCGGTTGGCTGACGGCACCGTGACGACGTTGCGTGGGCTGGCGATGGTGACCGGGATTGATCCCTCGGTGGTCTCGATGTGGGTTGTTTTTGGGACCCCGTGTGCGGGTCCCTCGGCTGTGGGGATGCTGGATCAGCCGCTGGTGCCTCCGCAAGGTGCGGTCGATACCAATATCACGATCCACACGGGAGCTGGTACCGCTGTGCCCGTGGGCATGGTTCCGGTGGCGATGAATCAGCCGACAATGACCGGCGGCGTGGGAGGGATGGTTGACGAAGGGGTGTACTCGGCCGTTGCAGCACACTGGACGGCCATCCAGGCCGCCACCGTCAAGCTGGAGATGCTGCGAAAACAGATTGACGACCTGATGATGCAACTCAACAGCCTCAATCGTGATCTCACCTACGACGAGGTGGGACATTCGACCCGGCAGGACAGGGACGCGTGGGATGACGCCAGGCGTTGGATGCGGAATGCGTCGACCCAGTTGTCACGGTGCCAGAAGGCCTGCGATGTTGGTGACACCCAATCGGTGGGCAAGAAAGAGTGGCTCCAGAACATCCACGACAACTTCATCGTGACACGGCAGCCGGTCGACAACATCCAGGGGGTCGTGAGCGAGTTCGAGTACTTCCGCAAGCTGCTGATCAACCTGGAGAGCCAGGTCACCGGGACCCTCTCCAGTGCCAGTACGGACGGCTTGAATCGTGGCCGACGGGTGTTGGCGGAAATTGCCACGAAGATCCGCCGCGCCAAGTCGAGGTGATCGCCGGCTGGTTGGCTACTCGCCTGGCTGGATCAGGGATCGATCCATCCGGGCAGGAAGATGAATGCCTCGTCGATGATTGCCGTCGGGTCGTCGATCGCATCCTGGCCGTTGCCGGCGGCGATCGTGTCGTTCCCGGCCTGGCCCCTCAGCGTGTCGTCCCCGTCTCCACCCAGTGCCACGTCTGGATCGGCGCCGCCCAGCAGCCGGTCATTGCCGTTTCCACCGGTCATCGAATCGGAACCCGACGCACCGATCAGCAGGTCGTTGCCCAGTAGTCCGGCGAGTTGGTCGTCGTCCTGGCCACCGTCGATGCGGTCGTCGCCATCGCCTCCGGAGAGCGAGTCGTCGCCCTGTCGGCCCAGCAGTGTGTCGTCGTCTGCTCCACCGTAGATCAGATCGTTGCCGGTGCCACCGACGAGGGTGTCCGTGCCGCTGGCACCCAGCAGGCTGTCGCCTCCGCCTCCGCCGGAAATCCAGTCGGCACCGCTGCCGCCCTCGAGTTGGTCCTCGCCCTGTCGGCCGTACAGGTGATCGTCCATCGAACCGCCCAACAGGGTGTCGTTGCCGGCCCCGCCGATTAGCGTGACCGGTCCCGGAAATGTCGAGGCGTCAATCGAGTCGTTGCCACCGCCAGCCTTGATCCAGGCGGTGTCGATGTCAACAAGGGTGTCGAGGCCGATCCCCTGCATTTGCCCGTTGACCAGCACGATGTTGCCGTTGATCAGTTCGTCGAGACGATCGGTGCCGGTGCCTCCATCGAGTTGATCATTGCCCAAGTCGCCGCGGAGCCGGTCGTCTCCGGCTTCTCCTGCGAGTTGGTCGTTGCCCGTTCCGCCATCGAGCCGATCGTTGCCATTTCCGGCGGTGAGGCTGTCGTTTCCGGCCTGTCCGCGGAGCTTGTCGATTCCAGCACCGCTGGTGATCACATCGTCGCCGCTGCCGCCGAGAATCTTGTCGTTGCCGCCTCCCGATTGCAGTGTGTCGTCTCCGCCGGCTCCATTGATTGTCACGGGCCAGTCGACCGCCGAGGTGTCGATCGTGTTGGACGATACGCCTCCGATCAACTGTGCGGATTCGATGTTGGTGAGTTGGTCGGTGCCCAGTCCGGTGAGCGAGTTGCTTTCGAGCGTGAAGTCGGAGTCGGCCCACTCGAAGACGCGATCGTGGCCGGCGCCGCCGTCGAGCGTGTCGAAGCCGGGACCGCCCTGGAGCACATCGGCACTGCTTCCCTGGCCTCGCAGGATGTCGTTGCCCAGTGACCCGTCCATCGTGTCGGCGCCGCTTCCACCACCGAGCGTGTCGTTACCATCTCCGCCGCTGATCGAGTCGTCACCAGCGTTTCCGTTGAGCACGTCGTGGCCCCATCCGGCCTGCAGCGTATCGGAACCGGCACCGCCGGTGAGCATCACGTTGCCGGTGAATGCGGTCGTGTTGATCAGGTTGGCGCTGTTTCCACCGGTCAGTCGGGCGTATTCCAGATCGTTGCCCAACTGGTCATCGCCCAGACCGCTCAGCGAGGAATCGGACAGTGTGAAGTCGGTGTCGGCTGATTCAAAGAGCAGGTCCAGGCCGGTGCCTCCGGAGATCCAGTCGTCCCCGTCGGCTCCCGTGATCGAGTCGTTGCCCGCGTAGCCGAAGATCGTGTCGTCACCTGCGAGCCCGTGTAGAGTGTCCTGGCCATCTTCACCCTCGATGAGGTCGTTGCCGTCGCCACCCTCGATCCAGTCGTTGCCGGTGTGGCCGAACAGCCGGTCGCTGCCCCCGTCGCCGTAGATCGCGTCGTGTCCGCTTCCGCCATCAATCGTGTCGACTCCCGAGTCGTCGACCAGGCAGATGCCGACGTTGGCAGGGTCGCAGAAGACCCCACCGTACAGCGTGTCGTTGCCCGCCTCGCCGATCAACGAGTCGTCGTCGAGTCCACCGTAGGCGAGGTCGTTTCCGGATCCGCCCGCGAGGCCATCGTTGCCCGCCTCGCCGATTATCGAGTCGTCGCCGGCTTCTCCGTAGATCACGTCGTCGCCGTTTCCACCGTGGATCTGGTCGCCGCCATCACCACCGTAGATCAGGTCGTCCCCCGAACCGCCATCGGTTCGGTCGCCGTAGATCAGGTCATCACCGTCACCGCCGTCGATCACGTCGATGCCACTGCCACCGATGATCGTGTCATCGAAGCCACTGCCGGCAATCGTGTCGCTGCCACTGCCGGTGTCGACAACCAGGCTGTCTGGTCCACCGGCGAGTGAAGGGAAGCTCAACGCGTTGACGGTGGACAGGTCGATTTGGTCGTTGCCGTCCCCGGTTTCGATCGACATCGAGATCACATCGGTGGCTGCGACGGTTGATCCCCAGCCCACTGCCACGACTGATCCACCCTGGTTCTGGATGGTGAGTGTCGTGGAAGCGTCGTCGGTGGTGAATTCCAGGTGGCCGATACCGGGATCGAAATCCCAGAAGAGGGTCAAAAGCGTGCGGTCTTCCAGTGATTCCACGACAGGGACCGGGTTCAGGCGACGTCGGTTTCGACGTGCGCGGCGACAGAGGGTCAGCCAGGTGGGCAGCCGCATGTGAGAGTCTCCGAGGCCCGAACGGGAAAGCAGGGGGGCGCGCGGATGATCTGTGAATCGCCGGGATCGTGCAAGACGAGTCCGGTGTCGATTGAGAGCGAGCCGGGTTCCGATTTCAGATCATGAAATCGGCTTCGCGGCCCAGCACCTTGTCGATCAGTGGCTGGGGCAGCTCGACGGCCGTCTGGGTGTCGGAGTCCAGGTCGGTGGGGTTGATACCACAGTAGGCCTGCCAGGGGCCCAGGTGTCGCCAGCGTCCGGCTCGTCGTGGTTCGTTCTCCAGGACCGGAGTCGTGCAGCGATTGCAACTGACGGTCGGGTACCCCTGTTCGTGCAGCGGGTTGAGGATCACGGAGTGTTCGTCGATGTAGCCGTTGAGGCTGTCGTCATCGAAGGTCACCAGTGGGTTGACCCGCACGACGTTCATGTCGGGGTCGGCGGCGAGGATTGGACAGAATGAACGTTGTCCACCCTCGCTGCGCCGCAGGCTCCCGATCAGGCAGTCGAACTGGTCGGCGACGGCCCGCAACGGTTCGATCTTCCTCAGCCGGCAGCATTCCTTTTGTCCCTCGGGGGTGCAATACAGCACGCCCAGTTCGGCTGTCTGCTCGTCCATTGTCTGCGGCGGAGTCAGCGTACGAATCTCCAGTCCGCAGGCCTCGCCAATCGCGTCCCGCGTGGCGAGTGTTTCCGGGAAATTGACCCCGGTGTCCACGAACAGGATGGGGATGTCGAGTTCGAGACCACCGATCATGTGACAGACGACCGAGCCTGCTCGTTGTAGCGCCGAGATGGCTGCCACGCGTCCTGGAAACGTCTCCGCGGCCCATCGCAAGAGTTCCTGCGGGGTGCGAGACTCGAACGCCTTGTTGCGTTCCGAAAGGTCAGCCTGTGTGAGGCGGGGCATGGGTGAGGCGACGAATTGGAGAGTTGTGAGTGATCCGCGTCATTTCGGTTTTAGGGTGACCAGCGGCGAGGGTCAACGAAGGCGAGGTGAAGCCCGATTTCCATTTCGTGTGTTCTCCATCCGCGCAAACAAAAAAACGCCGACCACCCGCGAAGGAGTGGCCGGCGTCAAAAGGAGATTCCGCGTTGTCGAATTGTCTACTTGGTGAGCCGGGCCGTTTTGGTTGGCACGACGACATCCCACCACCAGCGGTCGCTGGCGAGGCTGGCTGGCCGGGCGGCCGGGGCGATTCCATTGAGCCGGGGAGTGGCCTTGATCGTCTTGCGATCGGCCAGCAGGCTGCCGAGGTCGGCCCGCACTCCACCGGCGACCTGCACGACCACGTCGTGGCCGTTGTAGACGCGGTGGTTGACCACCGAGTCGACGGTGCGGGGCACCGGATGCACGGCGGGACGAAACTCACCGTGATTGCCAAAGACGCCCATGTCCCAACCTGCCTGCTCGGCCAGTCCCTGGCGGTTGACCAGGGCGGCGACCAGGGCCAGGTCAAAGATGTTCTGCAGGTCGGAGAACACGCGATCCTTCCTGGACAGTTCGGCGTAATGCTCGGTGAAGTTCCGGGCAAAAGTCTGGTTTGACCCGTCGGCCTGGCCCGTGGCGACTCGTTCCCCGCGGGCGTTGACGAACTCGTTCTCGGACTGGCACAGCACGGCGGGACCGACCAACTGGAAGGCGTCTCCGGCGGCACTGTGCAGCACCTGGCTGTACTTCATGGACAACCACCATCTCAAGGCGTCCAGCGAACTGTCTTTCCGCTCGTCGGCCGACATCAGTCCGAAGATGCCCGGCACGTCTTTTCCGGCATCGAGCTGGCCGATTCCGATCAGCTTCATCTTGTAGTCGGCTTCGACCAGCACGCGAGCGACACGCGAATCGGCCGGGACACCGGTGATGGTGATGTCCTGGCGACCCAGGGCCTTGCCCAACTGGGTGGTCCAGTTCTTGACAGCCGCGGGAGCCAACTCGCCCTTGCGGTTGGAGCGTGTGACAAAATCGTTGATTCGCTTGAGTCCCTCGGGACGCGGGTCGATCGAACAACCGATCACGCCACCACCCTCGGCCGTGAAGGCTCGCAGGACGGTGACCAGGTCATCCAGTTGCAGAACGGGGTGGCCACTGGTGGCGCCGATCGCTGTGCCCGAGGCCTTGCTGACCTGGAAACCCTCGGCCGGACCACCGATCACGATGTCGCCGGTCTCCGGGTAGGTGAACACGAACCGCACCTGCTGGAGTCCGGCGAGGTGCCGGATGTCCGAGGGCAGGGGTTCCCCGGCGTCGAGACGACGAGCGACTTCCTGCTCGAGGCGGGCCAGGGACACCAGTCGCAGGCGACTGCGACGGGTGATGTTGGCGTTGTCGTTTCCGGCAGCAACGATCTGGTTGAGTTCTTGCAGTCGGCCGGAGGTGTCGGCGACGGCAATTCTGGTCAACAGGCCACTGGGATCGACGTGGATTCCGGCCATCTGGTCGGTGTCGGAGATCGTTCCACCGGATCCGTCGACGTCTTCCCACGGACCGCTGGTCTCGCTCTGGATCAACTCGGTCAGGCCTTCAAAATCTGCCTGGTTGCCACCGGCAATCGTCTGTTGCGGCCGGGCGTGTGCCGGGCTCGAGTTGTCAACGGACGGCTGCCGCGGTGTCGCGGCCGTGTCGACGGTGTGGGACGGGGCAGGAGTGGCCACGGGCTGAACCTGCACTACGGCCGCCGCCGGCGTGTTGACCGGTCGCGGTGGTGTGGTTCGAGCCATCACCGCCAGGGCACCGATCACCAGGGCAAAGCCGGTGGCAGCGACCCACATCGGGGTGCGATGGTTGGGTCGGCGACGGTTGAGATAGGCTTGTCTGGGGTCTCGGGCTGACATGACTGGGTCTCCATTCGTCCGGCATCAGGGCCGGTGAGTTCATCCCACGGGAGGGATGCGATAATCTAGGGATCGTCTACCTAGAGCATTGTGCAGCTTCGGCAAGTCGTCAAACAAATTCCTCGGTCAGTCCCTACGCTCGTGGGTCAGACAATCCGAACAGGTCTCGCGTCAATTCGAAACCGTAAAACCGTTCCGATCGTCACAGGCGGTTGTCTTTCATTTCACAGGGGTTTCCAGGTGCCGGAGTTGCCAGAAGTCGAGACGATGGTTCGGGGAATTGCCGGACACGTGATCGGCCGCCGGTTGGCTGCAGCGGGTCGTTACCGTTGCCGGTACCGGCCGATCGAAATCACCCCGTCGGCTGCGGTCATCCGCCGTCGGGTTGCCGGTGCAACGATCACCGGGGTGCGGCGGATCGGCAAACGGGTCATTATTGATCTGGAGACCGACGATTCGTTTGTCATCGAACCACGTATGACCGGTTTGATGCTCGTGACTGACCCGCCCGACCGGAGTCACTTGCGGTACCGTTGGCAAATGGAACCGAGTTCCGATCCGGGGCTGGTGGATGAGCTCTTTTTCTGGGATCGCCGTGGACTGGGCACCATCCGTTTGCTGACCTCCGAGGAACTGGCCAAGCGGTTGGGACCACCTCGCCTGGGACCCGATGCCCTGGAACTGGGTGTCGCGGACTGGCGGCGGTTGTGCAGTAGGACGGGACGGGCGATCAAGGTGGCGATGCTCGACCAGTCACTGGTTGCTGGAATTGGCAACTTGTATGCGAGTGAGATCCTGTTTCGTGCCCGTATCGATCCCGCGCGGCCGGCTGACTGTATTGCCGACGCGGAAGCTGGCAGGCTGTCGCGAGCTGCTCGCACGGTGCTGAATGAGGCGATCCGACACGAGGGGTCGACGTTGTCCGACGGTACGTACCGCAACGCGTTGAACCAGGACGGCGGTTACCAGAATTCGCATCGTGTCTATGATCGGGCGGGTGAACCCTGTCCGTGCTGTGAAGTACCGATTGTTCGAGTCGTCCAGGCTCAGCGATCGACGTTTTTCTGTCCGGCATGCCAGCCGGCGACCGGGTGGGAGGTGGCGTGATGTCCCAGGGTTTGGTGACGTCCCAGGAAGAGTTTGCGTCGGTGTGTGATGAGATTCGCACGGCAGGCATCGTGGCGATGGACACCGAGTTTGTGTCCGAGGGCTGTTACCGCCCGGAGTTGTGCCTGCTGCAATTGGCGGTTCCCGGTCGAGAGATCGTGGTCGATCCTTTGGCGGTCCCGGATCTCTCGGACTGGTGGCAGATCATGGCCGACGACGAGGTGACCGTGGTGGCTCACGCCGCTCGCCAGGAAGTTCGCTTTTGTCTGGACAATGTGGCCAGCCGGCCCGGCCGGCTGTGGGACGTGCAGATTGCCGAGGGGCTGAGAACACGCAGCTACCCGTTGAACCACGAACGCCTGGTCCACCGCGTGCTGGGCAAAAAAGTTCCCGGCACGCAGTCTCGCACCGACTGGCGGCGACGCCCATTGAGTGACAGGCAGGTCGACTACGCCCGGGACGATGTGCGTTTCTTGCTGGCCATTCATCAGAGACAACACCAGTCGTTGTCGTCCCTGGGACGGGAGACGTGGGCGGAAGCCGAATTCGAACGGATGATTGACGAGGTGGAGGCCGAGCGAGGCGAGGAGAGTTGGCGACGACTCTCGGGAATCAATCGGCTTGATCGGACCGGGTTGGCCGTCGCACGGGCCGTGTTCTGGTGGCGGGACCGGTGCGGCGAGGAACTCAACCAGCCGGTCCGTCGTGTGTTGCGTGATGACCTGTTGATCGACCTGGCCAAGCGAAAGCCCCGTACGGTCGAGGAGGTTCTGGCGACCCGCGACATGACGCGTCGCAATTTCAAGCGGCATGCCGAGGAACTGGCGGCGACGGTGTGTGAAGTGCTGGCAGGTCCGGAGGCGGAGTATCCGGAACGGGTTCGACGACGGGGCGAGATACACGACGACGATCACGTGCTGGGACAACTGTTGGCCATCGCGCTGGCCAATCGCTGTGCTGAACTGGACGTGGCCGTGGCGCTGGTCGGGACGAGTGACGAACTCAAGACACTGGTTCGCTGGCATGTGCATGGGGAGCAAGGTGGCGACACGCCACGCTTGTGCACGGGGTGGCGTGCCGAGGTCTGTGGTGACCTGTTGACCGATGTTCTCGACGGCAAGATCTCATTGAGAGTCACTCCCGACGGGGACACTCCGCTGGTGTTCGAACGGGGTGATGCGAGTGGCACAGCGGAGACCGGGTCCGAATCAGATCCGGATGAGCCATCGTTTGGCCAAGGCCTGTAGGAGGTTATGCCAACAGTGACCCGTCGTGGAGTGCCGAGGCGACCAGGACGGCGTCGACGCCCGCTGCCGCTGCCGCGGCGATGTCGTCATGGTTCCGGATGCCTCCGCCGGTGATCAGTTCGACCGCGTGGTGGCGGTTCCGGATCTGTTGGCACAGTTCCAGGGTCGGTGGTCCGCCGCCCGTGCCAACCCCGGCCAGGTCCAGCACGATCAGGCGTCTGACTCCCGCGGCGATTGCCGTTTCGGCCAGCCCCGTGGGAGTCGGGTCGGGCCAGTCGGACGGGTTGGTCATGGGTGTGCCGGCGGTCATGTCCAGGCTGAAGACCAGTCGGTCATCTCCCACCGTGTCGACGAGTTCGGAGAGCAATCCTGGCCCCGAGAGTGTTTCGAGTCCGGCGACGACCGATTCGACTCCCAACCGGATCAATTCGCTCGCCCGCCTGGAATCCTGCAACCCGGCGTCGACCAGCAATCGTCTTGGTCCGGCGGCGAGTTGTGTGACCGTGTCCCAGTCGGGCTGATCGTGCTGGATGGCATCGAGGTCAGCGAGATAGATCCGCTGGAGCCCGGGTTGACCAAGGAAGGCGTCGGCAACGTCCAGGGGCTTGGCCGAATCCACCAGGCAACTGGAAATGGGCCGGTACGACTCGCGTTGTCCCGCGATGCCCCGGACGATCTGTCCGTGCATCAGGTCGAGAACCGGGATGATCTCGATTGCCGGCGACGACGACCTGGGGGTCACGGCGTTGCCTGTTGTTGCAGGGGGGAGTTGCCCGAGCGATGGAGTCCCACCTGTTGGCTGTCGGAACCGGGTGGGGTGTCATCGTTCGCCTCGACAGGGTCGGTGTGCTGGACGGGGATGCGGACGGTGAACTTGCTTCCCTTGCCGAACTCGCTGTCGAGTGAGACGCTCCCGCCGAGCAACCGGGCGAGTTCCTTGACGATCGAGAGTCCCAGCCCGGTGCCACCGTACTCGCGTGTCAATTGATCTTGCTGGCCGGGAGTTCCGCTTCCCTGCCGGAACTTTTCGAAAATGGCTTCCTGGTCGTCCAGGGGAATGCCGACTCCGTTGTCCTCGACCACCAGATCGATCTGTCGGGCGTCGTGTCTGAGTCCGTTGACTCGGACCCGGCCTCCCTCGGGTGTGAACTTGATCGCGTTGGAGAGCAGGTTGAGCAGAATCTGTTCGAGTTTCCCAATGTCCTGGAACAGGAGCGGGCATTGGGGATCAACGGAAAAATCCAGATCGATGTTCTTTTTCTCGGCCAGCGGTGCCACCGAGTTGACCTGGCGTTCGACCAGGTCTCCGATCTGGAATTCGATCGCGTGCACCTCCATCCGCCCACTCTCGATTTTCGCCAGGTCCAGGACGTCGTTGATCATGGTCAGCAGGCTCTGTCCCGACGACCGGATATTGGAAACGTACCGATTCTGGCGTTCGTCGAGGTTCTCGGCGACGGCGAGGACATCGCTGAAGCCGAGGATGCTGTTGAGTGGGGTTCGCAGTTCGTGGCTCATGGTGGCCAGGAACTCGTTCTTGAGATTGTTCATCTCGTAGAGTCGCAGGTTGACCTGGGCCAGTTCATCGATCTTGCTGTCCAGGTCGATGTTGACGTCCTTGAGTTCCTCCTGGATGGTCACCAGGTGCCGCAGCATCCGGTTGAACGCGTGGCTGAGTTCCTCGAATTCGTCGCCGGTGCGAATCTCCGCTCGCAGTTCGAGATTGCCCTGGGCAATGGCGTCGCTGACTTTTTTGAGGTGCATGACCGGCTTGGTGATCACGTAGCGGACGATCAGGTAGATAGCCAGGATCGCCAGCACGACCTTGACGAACTCGGCGGAGATCACGAACGCAAAGACGCGGTGGATCGAGGCCCGGGCCCGATCCAGTGGCATACTGATCTTGACCACTCCGATCAGGTCACCGACCTGGAGTTCGCTGCCCTTTTCGAGGGACTGGTGACAGTCGATGCACGATTGCTTGGCGACGATCCCGGCGTAGAACTGGTATTCGTCTTGCGCGGCTGATTCCTCGTCCTCGACCTCTCGGACGAGTTCGAGAGGTTCGTCGGGTGTTGTCCGCAGCATCCGTTTCAGTTCACGAGCAGCCTCGTAGCCCTTCGAGTCGATGGGCCGATCGGTGGGCGAGGTGGCGGTCGACGGATCGGGGCTGAACAGTTGGTACTTGAAATCGATCAGGTCGACCGGCTGCATGTCCTCGGCCATTTTCTCGATTGTTCGAGAAAATTCCTGCTTCATCTCTTCGGGCTGATCCCACTTCCAGTGGTGAGCCAGGATGATTGGAGGAATCAGCTGGCGGGCCGCTTGCCGGTTGCCCTCCTTGACCAGTCCCGAGGTTTGCCACCAGTACAGCGCGAAGGTGATTGTTGCCAGGATGGTCAAGCCGAGTCCAAAGAGCACCAGGCTCTTCAACTCGAAGTTCGTCTCGCCCAGGAAGCGTTTTATCGCGCGGTAGGACATCCTCGCTATACTACACCAACCCGCGAGCGACGAGGATAGTGGGTTGAGGTGACCCGGCGGTGAGACCGTCGGTTTTTGTTGAGGAGGTGAGCTGGTGCGAATGGCTGTCTTGTCGATCCTGCTGTTGCTGACGGCCGGCTGCGACAACGATTCCGGTGGCCCTGGTGGCGTGACGGAGAAAACCGCAGCCGGAGCAGGGACTGACACGGCCAGCGTGGGACAACTGTTGCCCAGCCGGACGGCTCACGCGCAGGCTGCCACCGTCACGGCTCTGCGCCGGGCGGGCTGGAAAGTGGAAACCAATGGCCTCGAGGAGGCGGTGATCGCGATTCTGGAGGACGGTGAGATCGGATTGGAGAGTGGACGCCGGCTGTCCGGGCTCGAGACACTCGAGCAGGTTCGTCTCTGGAACTGTCCTGATGCCGACGACGCGTTTGTCGAACGAGTGGCCGGGTTGGCGAAACTCCGGGTATTGGTGATACGGGGTGGACGGTTGACTGACGGGTGTTTCGAAAGGCTGTTGGCTGCAGAAGCACTTGAATCACTGAATCTGGGAAATATGTCGGGCGTGACAGGCCGTGGTGTTGCAGGCCTGTTGGCTCGGGGGCGGATCAAGCGTTTGTATCTGGACCACACGAGTGTGAGTGACGAGGTGATTGCGGACTGGCCGGTCGAGAATTCACTCCAGATGCTCAACCTGAACCACACACATCTCGGCATGGTTGCGGCCGAGACGTTGCAAGAGTTCTCAACTCTGAAAAGCGCATTCGTGGTTCAGGCTGGGCTCTCGGCCGATGCCGTGGCGGCATGGCGAACGGCTCGACCCGGTTGCCTGGTCTACGACGGTCGCGAGCGGCCCGATGGCACTCGAGAGAGACCGGCTGTCGAATCGCCCTAGGCCGATTCGATCACTCCCAGGGTGTCATTGATCAGGTCGACCATCTGCCGGAGTCGTCCGGCGCTCCGCCTGTTGAAGTGGAACGCGAGCCGCGGCAGGTGTCGGAGGTGCCGGTCGTCGGCCTCGAGCCGGTTCATCTGTGTCATCTCGATCCGGCCACTTTCCACGATGTCGGAGAACTCGTCGTTGAGTCGCTCGATGAAGGCGTCGTCGGGCGCGAAGTGCAGCCTCAGTACCAGCTTGCCTCGCACATATCTCATGCTGTTGTAGACGCTGTAAAACGTCATGATCTCCTCGGTGGCCTCCTCGACACTGTTGGTCAGTGTGAACAGCGAGAGGTCTTCCGGAGAGATGAGCTGGTGGCTCAGCAGTTGGTCGCGGACGAAGTCGAGCCACTGTTTCCAGTAACTGCTGCCGGGTGGGTCGATCAGTACGATCGGCATCAGGTCCCGTTTGCCGGTCTGGACCAGGGTCAGGGTTTCAAAGGCCTCGTCCTGTGTGCCGAACCCACCGGGGAACAGCACCACGGAGTGGACTTCCTTGATGAACATCAACTTTCGTGTGAAGAAGTACTTGAAGTTGACCAGCTTGCGATCACCGGCGATGACTGGATTGGCGTCCTGTTCGAAGGGCAGCATGATGTTGGCGCCCATGGCGCGTGTCCGTCCACACCCCTCGTGGGCACCTTCCATGATGCCTCCGCCGGCACCGGTTAACACCATCCAGCCCTCCTCGGCCATGCGTCGGCCGAAATCGACAGACTGGAGGTAACTGGGGTCGTCGTGCGGTGTGCGGGCGCTGCCGAAGACGCTGACTTTTCGCTGGCGGCGGAAGGGGGCAAAGACCTTGAAGGCGTACCGCAGTTCCAGCAGGGCTCGGCTGAGGATCTTGAGATCGCCGCGGGACGCTTTGTCCTGCTTGAGACCGTCGGCGGTCTGCTTGATCTGGTCGATCAGTGTCGGGTGACGAGTGAGAACCGAGTCGTGCTCGGTGAACATCACATCCGATTCGGACAGGTCCGGTGCCGCGCGTCGTCGTTTCTTCGCCATGGCGTTTCTTAGCCAGCCAACGCTTCAATCGCCTGTTCACGCGAGGGGTAGATGGCCCACAGCGTGTCGAGTGCCGTCACCCGCAGCAGTTCCTCGGCCATGTCACTGGCCCCGCACAGTACCAGTTCGCCACCGAGCGGCTTGACGGCCTTGTGGCAGCGGAGCATCAACGAGAGGAACACGCTGCCGAAGTAGCTGACCTCGCTGAGATCGAAGATCACCAGCGGGACATCAGTTTCACCCAGTGGTGCCATCACGATCTCGGCCGCCTGCTCGATCAGGTCCCATTTCATGGACTCGATGTCGCCACCGGGAATGACCACCAGCGTGCCGCTGTGCCATTCGATCCGAAAATCCTGGTTTGAGTCAGACATCTTTGTTTCTTTCACTTTCCCGAATGCCGCTTTCAACGGCCAGTCAGTTTGCGCCAGATCCAGGTCACCGGATCGTAGTACCGATCCACGACCCGTTCCTTGAGCGGGATAATCGCATTGTCAGTGATTGCAATCGATTCGGGGCAGACCTCGGTGCAGCACTTGGTGATGTTGCAGTAGCCGATGCCGTATTCGTCCTTGGCTTGTTCGAGCCGGTCGCCGTCGTCGACGGGGTTCATTTCCAGTGACGCCAGCCTCACCAGGAATCTCGGCCCGATGAACTCGTCCTTCCGATCGTGGTCTCGCAGCACGTGGCAGACATTCTGGCACAGGAAGCACTCGATGCACTTGCGGAATTCCTGTACCCGGTCGGCTTCCCGTTGTGTGAACAGCCAGTCGGTGTCCTGCTTGGGCTGCAGTTGACCGATTTTCTTGTTTTGTTCGAAGTTCCACGAGACGTCGCAGACAAGATCCTTGATGACCGGGAACGTCTTGAGTGGTCTCAGGGTGATTTTTTCGCCGGGTTCGTAATTGTCCAGGCGATCCATGCACATCAGTTTCGGATGTCCGTTGACCTCTCCGCTGCAGGATCCGCACTTGCCGGCCTTGCAGTTCCAGCGGCAGCCCAGGTCAGGGGCGTGCTGGGCCTGGACACCGTGGACGGCGTCCAGCACCACCATGCCCTCCTGCACCTCGACGGTGTACTCATTCATCGTTCCGCCATCGTCATCGCCGCGGAAGATCTCGAGCGTCACCTTCTGGGTTTTCGCCTCTACCATTGGGGTGTCCTTGGTCAATCCTTGATCAGTTCTTTGAGTTCCTCGGGCATTTCCGGCAGGGGCTCGGCTCGCACCTCGACACTGCCGTCCTCGGCCTGCCGCGCGACCAGGTTCTGCTTGCCCCAGGTCACGTCATCGGTATCGGGATAGTCCTCGCGGGTGTGTGCCCCACGACTCTCCTGCCGCAACAGTGCCGACCGGGTGACAGCCTCGGAGATGTCGAGCATGTTCTCGAGATCCAGGGCGAGATGCCAGCCGGGGTTGAAGCCGATGTTGCCACCGATTCGTACCGTGGCGGCCCGTTCTCGCAAGGCCGTCAGGGCCTCGAGTGCCTCGACCAGATCTTCCTCGGTCCTCACGATTCCGACCTTGTCCTGCATCATCAACCGCAGGTCCTCATGAATCGTGTAGGGGTTTTCGCCCTGTTCACGGTGGAACGGTGCGAGCATCGTCTCGGCCTGCCGTTCCACCTCTTCGGCGTCGACATCCGACATGGCCTCGCGGTCCTTGGCGTGTTGGGCCGCGTATTCACCGGCACGCTTGCCGAAGACGATGAGATCGGAGAGGGAATTGCCGCCCAGCCGGTTGGCACCGTGCATGCCTCCAGCAACCTCACCGGCGGCGAACAGGCCCGGCACGCTGGTTTCCTGGCTATCGGAGTCGACTCGGACCCCACCCATCGTGTAATGGCAGGTCGGGCCGACCTCCATTGGATCGGTGGTGATATCGACGTTGGCCAGTTCCTTGAACTGGTGGTACATCGACGGCAACTTCCGTTTGATGGCCTCGGGACTGCGTTTGCTGGCGATGTCCAGGAACACACCGCCGTGCGGTGATCCGCGTCCGGCACGGACCTCGCGACGGATGGCCCGGGCCACGACATCGCGGGTGAGCAATTCCGGCGGGCGACGGGCATCGGGTCGCTCGTCGGCGACAACGGCATCGACCCAGCGGGTGGCCTCTTCCTCGGTCTCGGCGTATTCCCCCTGGAACATCTCGGGGATGTTGTCGAACATGAATCGTTCGCCATCGCTGTTCTTCAGCACCCCCCCCTCACCGCGGACACCCTCGGTGATCAGCGTTCCCTTGACGCTTGGCGGCCAGACCATCCCGGTGGGGTGGAACTGGACGAACTCGCTGTCAATCAGTTCCGCTCCGGCCCACATTGCCAGCGCGTGTCCATCGGCGGTGTATTCCCAACTGTTGGAGGTGATGTCCCAGCAACGGCCGATACCGCCGGTTGCCAGCACGATGGACTTGCCGCGGAAGATCACGAATCGGCCGCTTTCTCTCCAGTATCCCAGTGCGCCGGCAACATGTCCGTCGTCGTCGGTCAGGATGTGCCGGACGGTGGCTTCCATGAAGACGTCGATGCCCTGGTGCACGCCCTGGTCCTGCAGCGTACGAATCATCTCGAGGCCGGTGCGGTCACCGACGTGAGCCAGTCGCGGGTAGGTGTGTCCGCCGAAGTTTCGCTGGTTGATGCCACCGACGCGGGTTCGGTCAAACACCGCACCCCACTCCTGCAACTCCCGCACTCGCTCGGGAGCTTCCTGCGCGTGGAGTTCGGCCATGCGGTACTGGTTGAGATACTTGCCGCCCTTCATGGTGTCGCGGAAGTGTGTTTGCCAGCTGTCGCGGTTGTCGGCACTGGCCAGGGCGGCGGCGACACCCCCCTCGGCCATCACCGTGTGCGCTTTGCCCAGCAGTGACTTGCACACCAGTGCGGTGCGGGCGCCTGCCGATGATGCCTCGATGGCCGCTCGTAAGCCGGCACCACCGGCTCCGATTACCACCACGTCGTGTTCGTAGGTTTCGTACTTGTCCATCGGTGCCGTCTGTAGAATGTCGATCGGGATGAGTGTCTAGAACAACGACGAGTAGGGAAAGACGCCACGGGCGACCATCCAGACGTAGAAATCGGCAAAGCCAACCATGAACAGGCTCAACCACGCGAACAGCATGTGATTGCGGTTCAGGAATGAGATGCCTGTCCAGACTTTGAAACGGATATTGCCAACCGGGGTGTCGGGGAAGCAGTTCAACTTGCCGCCGACCAGGTGTCGCAACGAGTGGCAACTGAAGGTGTAGAGGGCCAGCAGGGTGGTCGTGGTGAACAGGACCAGCGATCCGACACTGACGCCAAACCGGTGCCCGGCGACAGAACCGTCGTCGGCCAGTACCGGCCAGGTGCAGGAGAAGACAACATCGGCATAGAGCAGCACGATGAAGGCCAGGGCGACGTAGAGGAAATAGCGGTGCAGGTTCTGGAAGATCAGCATCCGTGTCTCGCCCTTGTACTCACGCCCACGCTTGAATCCACACAGGCCCGAAGGTTCTCCCACCGCGCAGCCGGCCGGGTCCAGGAAGAAGGCCCGGTAGTAGGCCTTGCGGTAGTAGTAGCACGTCAGTCGGAAGCCGCCAGGGGCCCAGAGAATCAGGAAGGCGGGTGAGATCCAGTCGGGGACCAGGCCGGTCAGCAGCGGCGAGTAGAACGGGCTGAGCAGGTGCGCGTGTTCGGGAAACACCTCGCTCCCCTCACCGACGACGTAGTCGCCGTTGTAGAGGGCTCGAAATGTCGAGTAGACGATGAATGCTCCCAGCCCGAGTCCGGTTGCCAGTGAACCGGCCCACCAACTGTCCGAGCGAGCAGTCTGTCCGAACTGGTCGAGGGTGCGTGGTGAGGGAGGGGTAGTCAGGTCGGCCTGCGCCATGAGTGCAATCCGCCGCGTGAGGCGTCTCGGGTCAGATGTATTCCGGTCACGGCCCCGACGAGGCCGTCATGTGTAGGGATTACCGGTTCATTGTAGGAATGTCAACGGAGGAGAAATACCATCACCTACAACGATTTTAGTGGGTTTTTGCGATTGGCCAGTGGAAACGACACCGGTTTGCCCAGACGATGCGATTCGAAGCACGCGGCGATCATCTCGACCACGCCGCGACCTTCGAGCATACCGCACTTCGGTTCGCGTCCGTTCTGGATCGCCTCGATCAAATCGAGGATGCCCAGGGTGTGTCGGGCCTGGTACTGTGGGCCCTTGAGCGGTTCGGGTTTGCCGATGCCGGCCGAGGAGACGTGTTGCCACTTGGCTCCGCTGCGGCCCGGTGACCATGACGGATCTCCCAGGAACTGCACCGCTGGCAGGGTGCCTTCGATCAGTTCGATCACGCCCCGGGATCCAAAGATCTGAAGGCCGTAACGACGTGGGTTGCCGGCCTGGTTGCGGACGCTGGCGAAATGCGCCGTGACTCCGTTGGTCATCTGGTAGACGGCTTGCAGGTTGTCACCGGTCAACGGACCGATTCCCTCTGGACCATCAAAGACGTCCCGGGCCGTCACCGGGTGCCCTTTCCAGTCGACACGGGCGTAGCAGGAAGTCGGGGCACCACCGATGGCGCGGATCATGTCCAGGATGTGCGAACCGAGCACCCACAGGTCTTCACCGCCTCCACGACGGTCCTCCTTGCCACGACCACGGAATTCGAGCAGGGAGCCGATGGCTCCGTCGGCAATCAGGCCGCGGATGGTATCGATCATTGGTGAGAACCGCGTTGGGTGAGCGATCTGCACCCGGGCGTGAGTTTTTTCGCAGGTGGCAACGATCTTGTCGGCTTCCTCCAGAGTGCGGCAGAACGGCTTCTCCATGTAGACGTGAATGCCCCGCTCGGCAGCCGACAGGACCATGTCCGCGTGTTGGTCGACCCAGCGTGGGCAGATGGCCACGATGTCCGGCTTGGCCTCATCGAGCATCTTGCGGTAGTCCAGGAAGGCGCGGTCGAGCTTCAGCTTTCGGGCGGCAGCCCCCAGTCCGCTCTTGTTGTCATCCGAGACGGCGACCACCCGGGTCTGTGGGACAGCCGACCAGGCCGTGTCCAGTGCGTGCCCGTAGCCCCCCTTGCCGGTTCGACCGATGATTCCGACACGGTAGATCTTGTTGTTGTTTGCCGTCGTGTTGGTCATGGGATTTGTCTCCACTGTTGGGTGCTGTCCCATACTAACCCGCTGGAAACAAAAAAACTCCCACCGGCTGCCAAAGCAACCGGTGGGAGCGGAGTGCGCGGTGGGGATTACGAAAAGTGCCGGCAGATCGATACCCAAGACCGGCGCACAAATGAACTGCTTGCGATTTCGATTCTCCGGTAGGACCTCGGTTCTAGTCAACACCACTCGAGAGGACATCGACGAGATTTTATGCGTTTGGTGCCTGGCGACAGGAGGTGTGGGCTGTCGTCCTGGATTCTATTCCGATTTGCCGGTCAGCTTTGGCTCGGCCTCTTTCCACAAGGGTCCGTAGGTCTGCTTGTCGAAGGGGGGACATCCGGTGGGGAATTGGCCGAGCGGATGGTCCTTGGTCCGCATCAGGTTGGTGCAGTAGCTGAACGTGCGACAGATCTGCTTGCGATTGAATTGACCGGTTTCGGCCAGTGCCCGGGCGAAATCGGGATGTGAGAGGGTGCCGCGGCCCAGCCCGAACAGCGTGACGGAACCGTTGGTGATGTTGGCTGCTGCGGCATGTGGTACGAAGTCCTGCAGCCAACTGTATCCGCTGCCGACGACAGGCACCCCGGGCACCGCCTGCTGGATGGCTTGGGCCAGCCGGAATTGACGGTGGACTCCGACCAGTGGATGTTCAGGAGCGTGGTAGCCGTCGACGGGTGGAAATTCGGCCGGCCGCACGACGTGTGGGTTGGAGTAGGGGTTGCCAGCCGAAACATTGATCATGGCGATTCCCAGTTCGGCAAGCATGGCGGCCACCTGGCAGGGTTCTTCCAGGGCCAGGTCGAGGTGGTCATGCGGGCTGGTGCCAAAGGCCGTCGACAGCGGCAGGTCGTGATCACAAGCGGCTCCCACAAAATCCTCACCCTGCCCCTGGTAGGGGATTCCGTCGTAGGCGTTCATGCGAGTGACCACCAGCAGGTCTGGCAACTCGTCACGAATCCGTCCGATGACATTGCGGACCAGCCGTGTGCGGTTTTCCAGCGATCCACCGTAGAGGCCTTCCCGGTTGCGGGCGGCCAGCAATTCGCTGAGCAGGTAGCGGTGGCATTGCTTGATGTCGACGAAATCGACACCAATAGTCGCAGCACGCCGGGCGGCGTCCACGTACTCGTCCTCGATGCGTTTCAGATCGTCATCGGACAACAACGGCCAGTCGTCACCGATGGGTTGTCCGGTCGAGCGGTCGGTGGTCAACGGATCGAGTACCGGGTCGTGGACGGCCAGTTGGGGACGGAGATAGCTGTAACGCCCCGAGTGGGTCAGTTGCAGGCCGACAAGCAGGCCCTCGGTGGTGCCGTTGGCGGCACGGTGTGACCTGCGGCAGGTCTCGATCATCTCGCCGATGGCATTCTGGGTGTGCTCGGCCAGCCACAATTGACGAGGATTCATCCTGGCGTTCTCGGCGACGGCGGTCGCTTCGGCCCAGATCACCGCGGCACCTCCGTCGCCAAATCGCTGGTAGCGGCGAACGGTCAGTTCATCAGGAGCCCCATCGAGTGTTCCGTCACAGCCTTCCATCGGCTGGACCACCATGCGGTTCTTCGCCGTGCGGTCACCCACCTGGCAGGGAGAGAGCAGCACCGAGAGATCCTGGGATGTGGGGATGTCCAGCCCCAGCGATCTCGCGCCGGCTTCCAGTTCCTCCGGCGAGCGGTACTTGTAATAGCGAGCCATCTGTTGCGTTCGCCAAGGGAGCCGAGTGCGTGACCGTTCCGGCCGCAGCGACATGATTTGAAACAAACCGTTAGTATAGGCCTTGGCCCGCCTGGCCCGGAATGCTCTATCGAAAGCCCCCCCTGATGCAGTTGGGACAATTCACCCTCGAGACGGTCTCCGGTGGCCGGTTCAAGACCGACGGTGGGACGATGTTTGGCGTGGTCCCCAGGGCATTGTGGGCGAAGGTCTTTCCGCCCGACGAGTCCAACATGATCGACCAGGCGACCAACTGCCTGTTGATCCGGAGTGGGAGCGAGTTGATTCTGGTCGACACCGGCTACGGGTCACGTCTGCCCGAGTCACAACGTCGCCGGACCTCCTCGGAGGAGGGTGAGGTGTTGCTGGAGAGCCTGTCCGGGGTGGGCGTTTCGCCCGAGGACATTGGAACGGTGATCCTGACTCACCTGCATTACGATCACATCGGAGGGGCTTTGCGAGAGGACGAGTCGGGCCAGGTGGTTCCGACGTTCCCCAACGCAGCCCATGTCGTTCAGGCCGGAGAATTCGAGTGGGCGACGTCGGGGCGGGAGGAATTGCGAGCGGCGTACTCGGCCGATTGGGTCACTCCGTTGGCCGATGCCGGGTTGTTGGAACTGGTCGAGGGCGATATCGAACTCCGGCCGGGAATCCACTCGATCGTCACCGGTGGCCATGCGAAGCATCACCAGGCCCTGTTGCTGGACAGCGATGGTCAGCAGGCTCTTTATATTGCCGATCTCTGCCCGACAACGCGCCATCTGAAAAGCCTGTGGTGCATGGGATATGACGAGGAGGTCCTGGTGACCCGTCGGCGGAAACCCGAGTTGCTGGGACGTGCTGCTGAGGAGGGATGGTGGGTGTTGTTTGACCACGATCCGGAAACCGTTGCAGCCCGGCTGGAACGGGACCCCCGGAGCGAGTTCACGGTTGCGGAGGCTCTGGCATCGCTGTAAACCGAAGTCACATCGTGGCCCGGTCGAATTGCCGGTGAGACATGTTGGATTGGGTCCGCTTGAACGATTGGCCTACTTTGAGGAGAACGACAATGAACCGGTTGCGGGAAGCCTGTGTTGTGGCGGTGGCCGTGTGCGGCCTGGTGACCTACGGGTCAGCGAGTGCTGCTGATGGGATCAAGCGAGTGGATGCCGGTGCGGCTGGCCTGCCATTGCTGTTCTTCGATGATTTCGAATCGGGTCGTGCCGACCACTGGGCTCCCACCGATGGGAAGGCCTGGAAGGTTGGCACCTCGGGAGGAAGCAAGGTCTACAGCCAGTTCACGCAGAGCAAGGTCAAGACCCCGGTCCGTTCGCCTTTCAACCGCTCGATGATCAAGAGTGTCACGGTTGGCAGTTTTGCCCTGGACGTGCGTCTGCAGTCGACCATCAAGGACTACGGTCACCGCGACATGTGTCTCTTCTTTGGCGTCCAGGATGCGGCGCACCTTTACTACGTCCACCTCGGCAAGAAGATGGACGATCACGCCAACAACATCTTTATCGTCAACAACAAGCCTCGCACCAAGATCTCCAAGACCACCACCGCGGGCACCAACTGGGATGACAACTGGCATCACGCCCGGGTCGTGCGGGATGTCGACAGCGGCAGCATCTCGGTTTACTTCGATGACATGACCAAGCCGGTCATGACGGCTGTCGACAAGACGTTTGGTTGGGGCCAGGTCGGAGTGGGTTCGTTCGATGACACGGGCAACTTTGACGAGGTCTACCTGTTCGGCGATGCCGTGAAGCCGGGCAAGGTGGGAGGAGCCAACGGGGGCGACATTGCGTTTGTCGACAACCATCCGCCTCGTGGTTTTGCCGCCGCCTTCAACGGGAAGAATCTTTCCGGTTGGAAGGGATTGATGGCCGGAGGCAACGGCAATCCGATCAAGCGGGCCGCGCTGGCCAAGGACGCTTACAAGACAGCCCAGGCCGAAGCCGACGCCGATATGAACGCCCACTGGAAGGTCATTGACGGCGCGCTGGTCTTCGACGGAAAAGGACGCTCGCTGTGCACCGCTCGGGATTACGGCGACTTCGAGATGCTGGTGGATTGGAAGATCAAGGAGAAGGGGGACAGTGGGATCTACCTGCGGGGAAGTCCACAGGTGCAGATCTGGGATCCCAAGCTGCGCAATATCGGTTCAGGCGGGCTCTACAACAACCAGAAGAACCCCTCGAGTCCACCCGTCATCGCCGACAAGCCGGTCGGGGAATGGAACTCGTTCCGGATCAAGATGGTTGGTGAGAAGGTCTGGGTGTGGCTCAACGGTGTCCGGGTGGTCGACAACGTGACCCTGGAGAATTACTGGGATCGCAAGCAGCCGATCTTTTCTACCGGGCAGATCGAACTGCAAAACCATGGCAACACCCTGTATTTCAAGAACGTGTTTCTGAGGGAGATTCCGCGGAAGTAGTTTCCGGGAATCTGTTCGGGTCGGATCGATGTCCACGCTCCTGTTGCAACTCTCTGACTTGCACCTTTTCGCGGAACCCGATGTGTTGCTGCGCGAGGTGCCGACGCGCGATTCGCTGGGCGAGGTGCTCGAAGCAGTTCGCGGGACGGGATGGGAATTCGATCGGGTCGTGGTCACCGGTGATTTCACCCACGACGAGCGGCGGGAGACATACGAGGTGGCCCAGGAGTTGCTGGAGGAGTGGCTGGACCGTTGTCACGTGCTGCCGGGCAACCATGATGACCGGGGCTTGATGCGCGAGGTGTTCTCGGGCCAGGCCGGTGGCAGTGATCGTGGCATCTGTTTCTCTCAGGCGGTCGGTGGCTGGAGACTGATCGGCATCGACACCCATGTGCCCGGAGAGGTTCGCGGTCGAGTCGAACAGGAGATGCTCGACTGGCTGGCCGGTGAACTCGCCGAACATGTCGCGGAGCCGACAATCGTGTTTCAGCACCATCCACCGATCGATGTCGGGTCGGCCTGGCTGGACGCGATCGGTTTGCAGGATCCCGGTCCGTACCGGGACCTGATCACCTCGTCACCACAGGTCCGCGTGGTCAGTTGTGGTCACGTGCACCAGGAGTCTTCAGGAACTCTCGGCACCGCGGTTGTGCTGACGGTTCCTTCGACCGGGGTCCAGTTCATTCCCCTGTGCCGTACCGCCCGGGTCGATGCGATCGCTCCGGGCTTTCGCGTTTTCGCGTTGGAGGATCCGGCGGACGCGGTTGACGCCAGTTCGGTGGGCTGGTCAACCCGTGTTGTCCGTCTGCCGTCAGTCAGCTTCCCTGCCGTCGACGTGTGATGCGGACCCGGCGTCGGATTGCAGCACTCTCAACTCCCGGGGCAGGGGGAAGTGGACGTGTTCCTCGCTGACGGTGATCTCGTCGACCGTCGCACCGTGAGCGGATTTCAGGTGGTCCAGGCAGTCGGTGACGACGTCCTCGGGGGCACTGGCTCCGGCAGTCACCACGACCCGCTCAACACCCTCGTTCCACCCGTCGGGAAGTTCATCAACCGAATCGACCAGGTAGGCCCGGCCGGTTCGTCCCTCACCGAGTTCGGCCAGTCGCAGGCTGTTGGAGCTGTTCTGGCTGCCGAGAACGATGACCACGTCAGCCGTTTCGGACAGTTGCCGGACGGCCTCCTGGCGATTGGTTGTCGCGTAGCAGATGTCTTCCTTGGGGGGCGAGGCGATGTCGGGGAAGCGTTGAGTGAGCCGATCGATGACGGCCTCGGCTTCGCTGACCGACAGGGTGGTTTGTGTCAGGAAGGCGATCTGTTCTTCCGGGGCGAATGGCAGCAGGTCGACGTCCTCGGGCGTTTCCACCAGGGTGATGCTCTCGGGAGCCTCGCCCATCGTTCCCACCACCTCGTCGTGTCCCTCGTGGCCGATCAGCACGATGTGGTACCCGTCGCGGGCGAATCTCAGGGCCTCCATGTGGACCTTGGTCACCAGGGGGCAGGTGGCGTCGATCGTCTGCAGTTGCCGCTGTTCAGCCAGTTGTCGAATTTCCGGTGACACGCCGTGGGCAGAGAAGAGGAGGATCGAACTCGGGGGGACGTCCTCGATCCGGTCGACAAACGTCACGCCCTGGGCGGTGAATCGTTCCACCACGTGCCGGTTGTGGACGATCTCGTGGTAGACGTAGATCCCGGATCCGAAAATGCGGATCGCCTCATCCAGGCACTCGATCGCCATGTTCACGCCCGCACAGAATCCGCGGGGATTGGCCAGGGTGACCTGCATGGATAGTGCCCGCCGCCGGTTCACTGAGAAACGGGATGTGTTGCCGAGACTGAATACTGACGAATTCTGGCGCGGCGGACAATACGCCTAGCGGCGGCTGACAAGGCGACGACGGTACTCGTCAAACTTGACCTTGCGGAGAGTCGTGGTCGTTCTCAGGGATTCCCAGTGGCGGATGTCGTCACGATCCTTCCCGGTGAGCTGCCAGTGGTATTGGTGCTCGGCGCGAAGATGAAAGCCGCCGGTCGAATTGTCCTTGAGTTCCACCGTCAACGGCAGCAGTTTGCGTGTCTTGAGTGTCCGGTTCAATGCCACCCGGGGTGCCGGGAACAGGGCCCGGGGGTGCAGCAGGTAATTGAGCCGGGCCGTCCAGTCGGTGTATTCCAGGTAACGCCCGCGGGCCGCGTTGAAGGCCAGTCGGTCGATGCTGAGAGTGTCGGGAGTGCTGGTGCATTTGACGCGGTAGCGGAAACTGCGTCCAGGCAGCATCAGCGTGGCCGAGCCCGGATCGAACTGCTCGCTGAAGCCGGGGTCGAGTTGGCCCAGCAGCGGTGCGGCGTTGGCTCGCGACAGGGTGTCGCCCTTCCGATTCAACTCGGCAATGTACTCGCGGGTGGCCCCCTCGGCCTTCTTCAATTGCTTGTCGATCTCATCGAAGCTCACCTCGGTGGTCAGACGTCTGGGTCCGTTGACGATCACAAATCGCCGGCGTCCGGGTTCGAAGATGGTCACTTCACCGCCGGAGTGGATCGTGTCATAGGCGTTGCCCGATCGGAACAGCGTCAGGCTGCGGACGATCACCGTGGGGGCGGCCTTGTCGTCACGACCGGAGAGATTGAACACCTTGGTGTAGACGCCGAATTCCTGGGCAGCCGCAGGCGTGGCGAACAACAAGACCAGGAATGGAATGACCCGGAAGGTGAGTCCCGATCGATCGGCGGTGGTGTGCGTGTGGTGCATGGTGGTAATGCGCGTTGGGCTAAGACGGGAGTGCGACGGCGTGGCCGTCCTGGTTTTCGCTCTGGAGTGCGGCCTCGATGAAGCCAACAACCTCCAGCGCGTCGTCGGAGGTGACCGGCGGTGGCTGATCGCCAGAGAGGGTGTCGACAATGTGCTGGCAGAGATTGCGGTAGGCGAAGCGGGTCGAGATGTTTTGCTGGATGACGGCGTGTTCGCACCAGGCGGTGAATCCGTAGGCGGTGCCCCCGGCCCGACCACCCCGGATGATTCCCTGGCGTCCATCGTGCCAGGTCCCCACCACCAGGTCGACGTCGTCAAGGTGGTGAGTCGTGACGCTCCGGCAACCGGGGCCCATCACTGCAAAGAGCACCTCGACCGGATGGATTCCATAATGGAACAGCCCGGGATTGCCTTCGGCCCGCCAGGCCGGTCCAAAGCTGACCGCACCGTGGACACGGCCGATTGGCCCACCCCGGAGCTTGCAGAAGTCGACGACTTCTTCGCAGAATCTCATGGCCGACCCCGAGAAGAACGGGACGTCGGCAGTCTCGGCGAGCCGAAACATCTCCCGGGCGTCGTCCCACCGGCAGGCCATCGGTTTGTCGACAAACACCGGAAGACCCGCCGCGAGAAACGGACGGGCGCGTTCCAGGTGTGGTGTTCCCGAGAGCGAGAGGACCAGGGCGGCGTCAACCTGCCCGATCATGTCGGCCGGGTCGTCGACCAGGTCGACATCCAGTGATTCGATCTCGGGGCGAAACCGTTCGATTCGCTCGGGAGCCATCTCGGACGTGCCGGGCCAACCCAGCACCACCCGTGCTCCCGTCACGCACTGGTCAACTGGCACACCGATACCGTTGATGCGTCGAGTGAACTCGACACAATGTGAACTGTCGAAGTCGACGATTCCGAGACGGAGCATGGTGCTGGTCGCGGTGGGGGCGCGGAAAGGGGTCGTCCGACGACCCGGAAAAATGGACGGGCCGCCGCGTTGTCGCGGTTTTGGATTGGAAATAGTGAGCCTGGAGAGAGCCGCATCGATTCATCCGACGCGTGCGACGGGAAGATAGTATTGGGAGGCGTGGTGATGCAACGGCAATGCTCGGTTGGCACTCCGGGGGACGAGGAGTTAGAACTGTCGATACGATGAGAGCCGTTCAGATGACTGCCTTCGGCGAACCTGCCGAAGTGTTGCAAGTTGGGGAGTTGGAGACCCCCGTGCCCGGGCCGGGAGAGGTGCGGGTGCGGATGCTGGCCAGCCCGATCAACCCCTCCGACGTGATGACAATCCGGGGCACCTACGGTCGCCGTCCGGCGATCCCGTTTGTTCCCGGTTACGAGGGGGTGGGGATCGTCGAGGAGAACGGGGGAGGGCTACTGGGGGCGATTCGACTCAAAAAACGTGTCGCCGTGCTCAACTCGATCACCGGAAACTGGGCCGAACAGGCGGTGGTGCCTGCCAACCAGGTGATCCCGGTCCCCTCATCGTTGTCGACGCAACAGGCGGCGGCGTTCTTTATCAATCCGGTGACTGCCTACGTGATGGTTCAGCGCGTGCTGAATGTTCCCGAGGGCGGCTGGTTGTTGCAGACGGCCGCCGGCAGCCAGTTGGGGCGGATGGTGATTCGGCTGGGGCGGCGACTGGGATTCCGCACGATCAACATTGTTCGCCGTGATGAACAGGTCGAGGAACTGGCCGAGTTGGGCGGTGATCACGTGTTGTCGTTTCGACCCGAGGAGCAGTCCGATGAGGAACTGGCCAGCCTGGTCGGCGAGATCGCCGGTGAGGACGTCCGGTGTGCGATCGACTCGGTGGGAGGTCCACTGGGCGCGGCGGTTGTCGGTTGCCTGGGCCCGGGCGGACGGATGCTCTGCTACGGGACCCTGGATGAACGACCGATGGAACTGTCGCCGCGGGTCCTGATGTCACGCGGGGCTTCGGTTGAAGGATTCTGGCTGGGGCCGTGGATGGAGAGCCTGGGATTGTTTTCGAAGTTGGGGCTGATCAGAACCGTGGCCGGCCTGGTGAGCGACGGGGTGCTGGAAACAGAGATCGGGGAAACTTTTCCGCTGGACCGGGTGGTCGAGGCGGTGACAGTTTCCGAGTCGACCGGCCGCGGTGGAAAGGTGTTGCTGGAGATCGGTGAGTGAACCGATCCCGGGCAGGGTGTGCCGCCCCGGTGTTCTTACCGGTGGTCGCGGCAGGACCCAGGGGACCAGGCTACGCCGGCCCCGGTGTGCCCAGGACACCCACCTCCGGGCTGGAAGCGGTTGCGTAGAGCTTCTTGGGGATGCGTCCGGCCAGGAAGGCTCCCCGGCCGGCGTGGCAGGCGTGCCGCATGGCGTGAGCCATCAGCAGCGGGTCGCCGGCAGAAGCGATTCCGGTATTCAGCAGGACCCCGTCGCAACCGAGTTCCATGGCAACAGCCACGTCACTGGCGGTGCCGACGCCGGCGTCGACGATCACCGGGTAATCGGGATCGTTTTCTTTGAGGTATTCCAGGCAGATCCGGATGTTGTTGGGGTTGAGCAGTCCCTGCCCGCTGCCAATCGGGCTGCCGGCTGGCATCACCGATGTCGCGCCGGCCTCCTTGAGCCGCTTGGCGGAGATCGGGTCGTCGGAGGTGTAGCACAGCACCTGGAACCCGTCGTCGACGAGTTGGCGGGTGGCCTCAAGTGTTGCCACGGGATCGGGCAGCAGCGTGCGGGTGTCACCGAGTACTTCCAGCTTGATCCAGTCGGCCCCGGGATTCTCGAGTCCCTCCAGGATCTCACGGCCGAGCCTGGCGACCCGGACGGCGTCCTCGGCGGAGAAGCATCCGGCGGTGTTGGGAAGGATGGTGTATCGCGAGAGATCGATGAAGTCGAGGATGTTCCGGCCGTCGTCGTCAATGAGTCGTTCACGACGGATGGCCACGGTGATCACCTCGGCTCCGCTCGCCTCCAGGCAATCCCGCATCAACTCGTAGTTCGCGTATTTGCCGGTGCCAACAACGAGTCGCCCCTTGAGTTCGTGGGTGCCGAGCACCAGCGGGGTATCGAGAATTGGAGCGGCCTGCGTCGCATTGGCCGACGTGTCGGAAAAATCGGGTGTCTCGGAAACACTCATCCGTTCTGGTTCCCTTCGGGGGTGATGCACACGTCCCTAGCCGCCGCCCACGAGGGTGACGATTTCGAGTCGATCTCCTTCAGCGAGTTCGCAACCGGCGTGGTCCCGTCTCGGGACCAATTCACGATTGCGTTCGACAGCCAGGTATCGCGGTTCGAGTTCCAACTGGTCAATCAACCAGGCGACCGTCGCCCCGGTCTCCACCTCGCGCGGCTCTTCGTTTACGTAGACCTGCATGTCGAGGAGGAGTGTACGGGCGGTTCTGGCAGACAGTCAAGGAAGCGGATTCGTGATGAGGGGGACCACTCAGAGGGTGAGTTGTGGGACTGGCATGGCAAAGGATCGGGGCTTTGCTACAAAATGGGGTTCCCAGGAGGAGAACGGTGAGATGAGGGAGCGTGGTTTGACCGGGGCGTTGTTGCTGGTGACGGTGTTGACCGGGCCGGTGAATCTCGCGGCCCAGTTGTCTCCGGACCCTCCACCGCCCCCGGTGTCGCGAAAGATCGTGGTGTCGACTCGTCCCGTGATCGAGTTGATTGGTGAACTCGAGGCGTCCAGTTTTGCAAGGCGTCGGCGGGCGACCCGCGAATTGTATCGGGCCGGAGCCACGGCGGCAGTGCCGTTGGGACGGGCCGCGCGAGGTGACAACCTGGAAGTTGCGGCGCGGGCTGTCGGTGTCCTGGAACGGATGTATATCGCCCGGGATCTCGATGTGGTGGCTGCGAGCGAGGAGGTGCTGGAGGGGCTGGTCGAGACTGGCCCGCGGGGTGTCGCCCGCCGTGCCCGCAAGGTCCTCGAATCGCACGTCGAACTTCGTCAACGCCGCGCGGTGGAGCAAGTGCGGCGGTTGGGCGGAATCTTCAAGGATGCCCAGGACAACGTGGTCGATCCCAACAATCCCAAGATGCGTGGCACCCCGATCGTCACCCTGCAACTGGGCAAAGGTTGGAAGGGGGGCGACGAGGGGCTGAGGTTTGTCCGGCGACTGACGCGATTGAGATCCTTGCTGATTATCGATGGGGTGGAGGCCTCCGAGAAAGAAGTCAACGCCTTGATTGCAGCGGTGCCGATGTTGTCTATCGTCCGCCGCGGGCGGGCGTTGTTGGGCATCAAGGCGTTCTCGATGCCGTGCCAGGTCCAGGAGGTTCGCCGGGGCTTGGCCGCGGACCGGGCGGGGATCAAGGTGGGGGACGAGATCCTGACGTTCGACGGCAGGGCCATCGCCGATTTCCAGCAGCTGGTTGACCTGATCAAGGACCATCGTCCCGGCGACAAGGTGCCGATGACGGTGAAACGAACAATCGGGGGTGAGAAAAAGGTTGTCGCCTTGACCGTGGCTCTTGATTCCTGGGAATCGGTCAATCGGTCTGCGACGCCACCCACGAAGAAGTGAATTGACGGGGACCGGTGTTTCTGTTTTCGGAACGGGCGGCTCACCCGGCGGTGATCAGCGACTGGTGCAGGTCGCGAGCAGCCGTTTCCGGATCGGCGGCCAGGCAGACGGCTGCTCCCACGGCCACGCGGTTTGCTCCAGCGGCGATCACGTCGGCGAGGTTGTCTCCGGAGATGCCACCGATGGCGTACCACGGCAGCGTGATTTCCTCGGCGACCGCCCGGAGGGTGTCCAGCCCGGCAAAATTGTCGAAAGACTTGGTTTGCGAGGGGAAGACCGGGCCAACACCGAGGTAGTCGGCGCCGTCAAGCACCGCCCGCCTGGCCTGCTGGAGCGAATGGGTGGAGACACCGACCAGTCGTCCGGGGCCGACAATTCGTCTCGCGCTATGGACGTCGAGTTCTTCCTGGCCCACGTGGACCCCGTCGGCGTCGGCCAGCAGGGCCAGGTCGGGACGATCGTTCATCACGAACAGCACGCCGGCTTCACGCGTCCATCGCCTGACGCGATGAGCCAGTTCGAGCAGAGCCGCGTCGGGCAGCGACTTGTCTCGCAACTGCACGATGCCGACACCCCCGTCGGCGGCTGCCCGGATCGTTGGGCCGATGCCACCCTGGCAACTTGATTCGCCGGCGAGCAGGTACAGGACACGGTCCTCGAGTCGTCGCCTGGCTTCGAGTGTGCCGGCAACCGCCTTGTGCAGCGTGTAGAGTCCGTACCGGGTCCGTTCAAACAGAGCCGCGGCAGAGGGGGTGGAGGAGACCCGTGGTTCGGAATCGAGCTTGGCCAGTTCCTCGAGTGTTCTCAGTGACTCCTGCACCCGGCCGAGATTGGCGTCGAGGACGTCCCGGAGTGAATCTCTCTGGTGTTCCTGGTCGGTGGTGATGGATGTTCCCACGTCGGTGGTCGTGTCGCGGGCGGCAAGAAAGCGTCCCGAGTCGAGCGGTTTCAGCGCGGTGCCCAGGTCGTGGCGAAGTTGTTTGACGAGTCCAGTGAGGTGCGCGTCGTCGAGTACGAACCGGACGATGTCCTCGACGACCCGCAGGCCCTCCCGGGCCCTGTTGGCCGAGGCGTCCATCACGCGGAGTTTGTCGATGGTGGAGTTGGATGCCGGAATCGGGTTGAGTTTCTCGTCGGTCTCCAGCGGAGTCGTCTCGATTCCCGTTGCGGCCTCGATCACGGGAGCCAGTGACTCGGGCCGCAGGTCGTGTTCGGCCATCACGCGGCCGATTGACTCGTCGACCTGGGCGAGTCCCCAGAGCAGGTGTTCGGTTCCCACCTCGCCGACGCGACCAGCCAGTCCGGCCATCCGCGTTGCCTCCTGCAGCACGATGTCCAGCCCCGCCGCGGAGGTGTCAGCGTCCGCGGATGGTCGGGGCAGCTGGTTCGCGAGGGTGGCGGCGTCGAGTCCGCCGGAGGCCAGGATTTCACTGGCTCGCGACTCCTGGTCGACGAGCGCCCAGAACAGTGCGAGGGGTCCGGCGGAACCCGAGTCGTGGTTGACGGCCGCAAGTGCTCGCGAAGCCGATTCGGTCCATTCGCCCGGGGTCATCGAATATTTCTCCCGCCGTTGTCGGGCCACCACCGCCGGGCATCTTGCCTCCGGGGTGGGCGAGAACTAGAATTCCGATGCATTGTAGCGGTTGTGTTGGCTGGTAAGGAGTCGGGAGACGGAACTCTCGGGAACGGAAGACTCCTGCCGGTGTCGCCGGTGAACTACAATTGATTGCTAGAGGCATCCTGTCGAGGACGGAGAGGAACAGATGTACGAGAGATTCACCGATCGGGCGCGGAAGGTGATGCAACTGGCCAACCAGGAGGCCCAACGATTCAATCACGAATACATCGGCACCGAGCACGTGCTGCTGGGATTGGTCAAGGAAGGGTCAGGCGTTGCCGCCAACGTCCTGAAGAACCTGGACGTGGATCTCCGCAAGATCCGGCTGGAGGTCGAGAAGATCGTGCAGTCGGGGCCGGACATGGTCACCATGGGCAAGTTGCCCCAGACGCCCCGGGCCAAGAAGGTGATCGAGTACGCTCTCGAGGAAGCCAAGAACCTCAACCACAATTACGTCGGCACCGAACACCTGTTGCTGGGACTGCTGCGTGAGCAGGAGGGGGTCGCGGCGCAGGTGCTGATGAACCTGGGGCTGAAACTTGAGGATGTTCGCGAGGAAGTGCTCAACCTGCTCGGACACGGGCTGGAGGGTGCCGAGACCAGCGAACGGGCCAGCGGGTCGTCGAAGTCGGGCAAGAGCAAGACTCCGGCACTGGACAGCTTTGGTCGTGATTTGACCGAGTTGGCTCGACAGAAAAAACTCGATCCGGTCATCGGTCGTTCCGACGAGATCGAACGGGTGATCCAGATTCTCAGTCGACGCCAGAAGAACAACCCGGTGTTGCTGGGCGAGGCGGGCGTGGGCAAGACGGCGATCGTTGAGGGCTTTGCCCAGATGGTTGTCGATGGCAACGTGCCGGACCTGTTGCGTGAGCGGCGGATCGTCGTGCTCGACCTGGCCATGATGGTGGCGGGCACCAAGTACCGTGGCCAGTTCGAGGAACGAATCAAGGCGGTCATGAACGAGGTTCGTCGAGCCAAGAACACGATCCTGTTCATCGACGAATTGCACACGCTGGTGGGTGCCGGCGGTGCCGAGGGAGCCATCGATGCGTCCAACGTGCTGAAACCAGCGCTCTCGCGAGGTGAACTGCAGTGCATCGGTGCCACCACGCTCGATGAATACCGCAAGTACATCGAAAAGGACGGGGCGCTGGAGCGAAGATTCCAAACCGTGCTTGTCGAGCCACCGTCGGATCAACAGACCGTCGAGATTCTCAAGGGATTGAGAGACCGGTACGAGGAGCACCACCGGGTGCAGATCACCGACGATGCACTCGAATCGGCCGTAGAACTGGCCAGCCGCTACATCACCGGACGGTGTCTGCCGGACAAGGCGATTGACGTGATTGACGAGTCGGGGGCCCGGATCCGGCTGAAGTCGATGGTCCGACCGCCGGACCTGAAGGAACTCGAAGAAGAGACCGAGCGGCTCAACCAGGCCAAGGAAGAAGCCGTGGCCGACCAGGACTTCGAAAAGGCTGCCAGCCTGCGTGACCAGGCCGACAAGCTGAAGAAAAAACGCGAGCAATTGACTCGCGAATGGCGAGAAAAAAGTGAGCAGACCGATGGGGTGGTCGACGCTGAGGTGATCGCCGAGGTTGTGGCGAAGATGACCGGGATCCCACTGACACGGCTGTCCAGCGAGGATGCCGTGCGGCTGTTGCAGATGGAAGACGAATTGCATGTCAGCGTGATCAGCCAGCACGAGGCTATCAAGCAGGTGTCCAAGGCCGTCCGTCGCAGTCGCAGTGGACTGAAGGATCCCAAGCGGCCCACCGGCGTGTTCCTGTTTGCCGGACCCACCGGTGTGGGCAAGACGCTGCTGGCCAAGACGCTTGCCGAGTTCATGTTCGGGGACCAGGACGCGCTGATCCAGATCGACATGAGCGAGTACATGGAGAAGCACAACGTCAGCCGGCTGATCGGGGCTCCTCCCGGTTACGTGGGCTACGAAGAGGGTGGGCAGTTGACCGAGAAGATTCGACGGCGGCCCTATGCGGTCGTGCTGTTGGATGAAATCGAGAAGGCGCACCTGGATGTCTACAACATGCTGTTGCAGATCATGGAGGAGGGGCACCTGACCGACAGCTTCGGCCGCAAGGTCGACTTCAAGAATGTCGTGCTGATCATGACGACCAACGCCGGTGCCAACACGATCCTTGCCGAGCCTTTCGGATTTGGCAAGAAGGATGAGGACACCAGCTACGACAAGATGAAGGAACGGCTGACCCAGGAAATCGAACGGTTCTTCAAGCCCGAGTTCCTCGGACGGCTTGACGAGGTTGTCGTGTTCCGGCAACTCACACGAGACGATCTCAAGCAGATTGTCGATATCGAATTGGCCAAGGTGTACGAGCGGCTCGGCGAACGTGGCCTGACGCTCGATCTGACCGACGAGGCCCGTGAGTTCCTCATCGACAAGGGGGGAGACCTGGACTACGGGGCCCGGCCGCTGCGGCGGAGCGTCGAGAGTTGCATCGAGGATCCTCTCTCCGAGGAAATCCTGCGTGGAGCCTTCGAAGGGCAGAACCGGATCACCGTCAGTGTCAAAGAAGTCGGCGATCAGAAACAACTCGACTTTGAAGGGAAACTGGTCAAAGTTGAGTCCGAGGGGAAGGACGGCGACGACGAGGAACTGGCGAAGGTGGGGTCGGGCGATTCAGCCGATGAGGACGGGGACGAGTAGCCCCGGGAGGACATGCTGCCCCGGACACTGGAACCGGAGGTCATGGATTCCGTCGAGGAGGCGTCCGATTACGATCGGATGGATCACTCGGGTGTCAATCGGGCCTTCGTCGATGAGTTTCTCGCGGCCTGGAACCAGGGCCGCGACAACCTGGCCGATGCCCACCTGATCGATGTCGGCACCGGGACGGCCCAGATCCCTGTCGAGTTGTCTCGACGTGACACCGGTTGTCGTGTTGTTGCGGTCGACCTGGCTGGCGAGATGCTGAAATTGGCTCGCCGCAATATTGCCGAGGCTCGGGCCGGGCAGTTCGTGGAGGTTGAACTGGTCGATGCCAAGTCCCTGCCGCACGCCGACGGCCAGTTCGATGGAGTCATCTCCAATTCGATCATTCACCATATCGCCGAGCCCGGCGTGGTGTTCCGGGAGATACTACGGGTGCTCAAGCCCGGTGGGTTGTTGTTCGTGAGGGACTTGATGCGGCCCGACGATGGAGCAACTGTCGATCGACTGGTCGAGACCTATGCCGGTGACGAGTCACGTCACGCGCAGAAGTTGTTTCACCAGTCGTTGCATGCCGCACTGACTCTCTCGGAGACTCAACAGATGGTTGTTGCGTGTGGAGGAGATGCCCGGTGGGTCCACGCGAGTTCCGACCGTCACTGGACGATCTGCGGCCGTCGACCGAATCGCTAGATGTTACCGAGACTGCTTATATTCTTCAGAACACGCATTTTTATCAATCGGAGGTTTCTTATCTATTTTTGTTAAGTTTCCTAACCGGAAAAGTCGATCATTTGAGTCTGGGCGGGACTAGGGTTCACATGGTTCTGCTGTCGTGGGAATCCGAGACGGGAGAGTGATTGATGGAGATGATTGGAATGACACGTCAAAGTCGAGTGGATGGGCGACGGGTGAGCCGGGTTGAGTCCACTCTGTTGCGTTTATTCCAGGTCTCCTCAACAGGCGAATCGGTCGTCGAGGACGATCTTGAAGCCACCCTGTCGCAGTGGAACGATGCTCTACAGGGACAACGGTCTCGCATTGCACGTCGGCTGGCATTGATCGATGCGCAACTGGGCCTGGCGGAGTCTCGACCGGTCCTGTCGGTGATCGGCTCGCGGTAAAGCGAGTTTGTTGCTGGCACACGCGGGGGACACTGGTGTAGAACACCCCGATGGTCCGCCTGATTTCTCTCGGCGTCTTGCTGGTGCTGATCATCTTCCTGGGGATTACCTTCTACCAGGTCGTGGCGCCGTTTCTATTGCCGTTGTTCCTGGCCGGCGTGGTGACAATTCTCTGTCGTCCGCTGCACGGGCGGATTCTGCGTCGTTTGCCGGATCGTCCCCGACTGGCTTCAGGCCTGACGACCGGTTCGGTTCTGGCGATCATCCTGGTGCCGTTGCTGGTCGGGGTCCTGGTCGCAACGCTGCAACTGTACTCGGTTGCTCGCGAGGCGATTGGGAGTGCCGACTGGGATCAGCAGTTGAGCCGTTTGAGTCGAATAGCCTCCGACTGGGGGGTGATCGAGTTGTCTTCGAACGAGGCCGAGAATTCGTTGAAGCAGGACCTGGCCGACGCGATGCGCGGCCTGGCGGATCGCAGCGCCGGGATTGCGACAAAAACCCTGGGACGTTGGGTTGGCAGTATCGTGTCGATGGCGGTCGGCGTGGCGATGTTTGGGATAGCCCTGTACTACTTCATGGCTGATGGCCCGGCTTTGCTGGCTGGCACTCGCCGGTTGATCCCGGTCAAGGACGATTACCAGCAGCGGCTTCTCGGCGAGTTCGAGACGGTCGTCCGCAGCGTGGTGACGGCCACGTTACTGGCCGCGGTGGTCCAGGGCGGGTTGACCGCGATCGCGTTGTGGGTTGTTGGTGCCGTCTATGACCTGGCACTTCTGCGCCACTTCTTCCTGTTCTTCGTGCTTGCGACTCTCACCTCGCTGGTGCCCGTCACCGGGGCCTGGTTGATCTGGGCTCCAGCGGCGATCTGGCTGGGTCTGGATGGTCACACGATGGGGGCGGTTGTATTGACGGCATTCGGAGTCGGTGTCATCGGAATGCTCGACAACGTGATTCGTGTCCACGTGTTGCAGACCGATACGAAGCTGCATCCACTGCTGGCTTTTGTCAGTGTGTTGGGTGGCGTGCACGCGATGGGGTTGTGGGGGGTCTTCATCGGTCCGATCGTGGCCTGTTGTCTGCACGCGTTGGTCGGGATTTTCAATGCGGAACTGGGCCGGGTGGACCTGAACGACTCGCCGGAAACTGAAGCCGAGAGCGTGCCGGATCCCGATACGGATTCCCTGGCGAATTTCAACCCGGACGAATCGCCTGGGGAGGCCGTGGCTGATTCGGATGAGGCGGGCGAACTGGTCAATGACAGCGAGTCCCCGCCCGAGAGCACCTCCGTTGACGGGTGAAATCACCTCGCGGCGTGGATATGCTGAACCGTTCAACTTGTTTCCAGCTTCAGCCAGGAAGAGATGCACCGCCATGATTGCCACCGTCTCGAAACACTCCACCCGGTCGACCGTGTCCGTTCTCGTGATGCTGTTGGCCACTGTCAGCCTCACTCTCGTTGCCACGCCGCCTTTGCCAGCAGCGGAGAAGGGTGGGTACCTGGACATCTACTTCATCGATGTTGAAGGAGGGGCGTGCACGCTGTTTGTTTCGCCGTCGGGCGAGTCGCTGGTGATCGATTCGGGTTACCCGGACAACAATGGCCGCGACCTGAAGCGGATCCTCCATGTCGTCAAGAACGTCGCCGGACTGAAGCACATCGATCACGCCGCGGTGACCCACTGGCACCGGGATCATTACGGCAATCACGCCGCTCTCTCGACCCAGATCAAGATCAAGAACTTCTGGGACCGGGGTATTCCGGACGCCCTGTCGGAGGATGACCAGTTCGAAGCCCGGGTTGCCGATTACCGTGCGGCGTCCCAGAACAAGTCGAAGGCCTTGAAGGCGGGTGACAACCTGCCGGTGCGGTCGGGCAAGACGCCCTATTCGGTGCGGATCATGACGGCCAGTCGCGAGGTGATCAAGAACACGGGCAAGCGGAATCCATTCGCGAAATTGCACGAGCCCAAGCCCGAGGACAAGTCGGACAATGCCGCGAGTCTCAGTTTCCTGCTCGAGTTCGGCAAGTTCCGATTTTTGTGCTGTGGTGACCTGACGTGGAACATCGAGGCGAAGTTGATGACCCCGAACAATCCCGTTGGCAAGGTCGACATGTACATGGTCACTCACCACGGGTTGCCCTCGAGCAACAACCCCGTGCTGGTGCGGGCGATCGCTCCGAGAGTGGCGGTGATGTGCAACGGCCCGACCAAGGGAGGATCCGAAAGCGTTTTGAAGACGTTGGGCGAGTGCAAGTCGTTGAAGGCCCTGTACCAACTCCACCGCAACGTCAAGCTCGATCCGGCGTTGCAGACTCCGGCGAATTACATCGCCAACGGGGGGACGACCGAGGGGTGTGAGGGCGTCTGGGTCAAGGCCCGGGTGGCTCCCGGCGGCAAGAGTTACACGGTACAGATCGGTCCCAAGGGCGTGCCCCGGCGTTTCAAGTCTCGCTAGAGTGCTCCAGACTCGTCTTGGCTCCGCCGGCGTGTTGACTAGAATGCGTTCCGGCGGTCGTGTTCCCGGAGCCAACTCGTGTTCAAACGGATCAGAGGTGCGGTGCGCAGCCGGCTGGCCTTCGCGGCCGGTTGGGTGATGGGCTGGTTGGTCCGTGGTCTGTTCCGGACACAGCGTCTGACCGTCGTGGCGTTCAAGGAGGGGGGGACTCCCTACGAGCGGGAACTGACCGAGCGGTACCTGTTTTGTGGCTGGCACGAACAACTTTTGTTTGGTGGTTTCGCCGGTCGCAGCCGTCACCTCTCGGCCATGATCAGCCAGCACCGTGACGGTGCGCTGGTGGCTGGTTCGTTTTCGGCGATGGGAATGGCGATCGTACGGGGTTCGTCTTCTCGGGGCGGTACTCGCGCCTTGCGGCAAGCGCTCGAGGTGACCAAGACACGGCACATGGCCATCACGCCCGATGGCCCCCGGGGGCCCCGTCGTGTCCTCAAGGAAGGCGTCGTGTACCTGGCGTCGCGAACCGGTCTTGCGGTTGTGCCGGTGGCGTGCACGTCCAATCACGCGTTCCTGGTTCGCGGCAGTTGGACCGACATGATCGTCCCACTTCCCTTTGGCCGGACCTGGATGATCTATGGAGAACCGATCGTTGTGCCGCCGAAAATAGGACGAGACGAACTGGCAAAATACACCCACGACGTCCAGCGTGCCGTTGAGGATCTCAACGAGTACGCCGTTGAGTTGACCGGAGTGGCCATGCCGGTGGTGTCCGATCCACCGGTGGACGACAGTGACACTTCAGGATCCAACGATCACCGGGCACGAGCCGCCTAGTCATCGACGGTGATGTCGATCGTGAAGTTGTTGAAGCGACGTTCGGGTTGAACATCTATCGTCAGTGTTGTGGTTTTCAATGACTGAAGTTTTTCGGGGACCTGGATTTCACCCGCCTTCGAGTCCGTGATCACCGCCACGCGATGGTGTCCGATGTGGACACCGGGTTTCCCACCGGTTGCCAGTTCGGATTGTCCGAGCGTGTCGAGCGTTCCCGTCGATTTCTTTTCGCCGTTGAGAGCGTTGGCACGACCCGAGAGGACCTGTCCGGATGTCAGTGGCTTGCCGTTGATGCGAATCGTGACACGGCAAGCCACCAGCCTTTGTTCGTCCTCTGACACATTGCTCAGTACCCCGATGACGACCATTGGAATCACCAGGAGCAGAATCGCGAGCAGGACCAATTTCCGGCCGTGGCCGGAGGTCTGGAAATCTGCCTGTTGAGATTCGGGAGTTGGCTGGTTCATTCCGGGGAGGCCCTGATAGCGATGGATCTCTTGATGATGACAGATCGTCGATCGTGTCGCACGGGAGGGATAGCGGTTTGCAGGCTTCTTGTCAGGTAGACTACAGTCGAGCCGATCGGTTTCGGAGAGAACCAGGGAGTCAATCGGGCAATGAATGGCGAGTGGGAAAGATACAGCCGTCAGATGTTGGTGGCCGGTATTGGCGAGGAGGGCCAGCGACGCCTGTTGGCCAGCCGAGTGCTGGTCTGTGGTTGCGGTGCTCTGGGCAGTGTGCTGGCTGATAGCCTGGCCCGGGCCGGCGTGGGACACCTGCGGATCGTCGATCGTGATTTCGTCGAGATCTCCAATCTCCAGAGACAGGTTCTCTTTGACGAGGACGACGTGGCCGGCCGGGTTCCCAAGGCGATCGCCGCCGCGGAGAAACTCTCCCGGATCAATTCCGGGATCACCCTGGAACCGATTGTCGCCGACATCGACCACACCAATATTCTCAGGTTCTTCGAGGGGATCGACCTGGTCGTCGATGGCACGGACAATTTCGAGGTGCGGTTCCTGGTCAACGATGCGGCCCTGGAAACGGGCACCCCGTGGATCTATGGCGGCTGCGTGGGGACACATGGTCAGACCATGGCGATTGTTCCCGGCGAATCGGCCTGCCTGCGGTGCCTGATCGAGGATGTGCCACCACCGGGAGCGGCGGAGACCTGTGACACGGCGGGAGTGCTGGGGGCTGCGATCAACGTGGTGGCCTCGTTGCAGACGGTCGCCGCGTTGAAAATTCTCTCGGGCCAGGCCGACCAGGTGGATCACGTGTTGACGATCGTTGACGTCTGGGACGGGACATTCCGCCGGATGGGAATGGGTGATTCGGCCGAGCGAGCCGGATGCAAGGCCTGTGGCGCAGGCGAGAGAACCTGGTTGAAAGGGGAGCGGGGCACCGAGACCACGGTCCTGTGTGGTCGGAATGCCGTGCAGGTCGCTCCACCGCCGGGCCTGTCGATCTCGCTCGATGAGTTGGCCCAGCGGTTGGAGGGGACGGGAGAGGTCACGGCCAATCCGTACCTGATGAGGCTGGTGCTGACCGACCCGGAGATCGATCTGACCGTCTTTTCCGATGGCCGGGCGATCGTCAAGGGAACCCAGGACCTGGGGGTCGCCCGATCGCTGTACGCCCGTTACGTCGGGAACTGACGCGAACCACTGGTGGCGAGACGAAATCAATGGACGGATTCGGCCTGCAACTGCCGACGATCCAGAACTGGAGCTGCCACAGTTGCAGCGAGTGCTGTACGAGGCACGTGGTTGAGATCACCGAGGAAGAGCGGCAGCGTCTGCTGGACCAGGGGTGGTCCGACGAGGACGAATTCACCGAGGGGACCCCGGTGATGGTGCGGGACCTCGGGCCGTTCTGGAACCGTCGCTGGCGGCTGGGACAGAAACCGGGGGGGGCCTGCGTGTTTCTCGACGAGCAAGGCCTGTGCCGGATTCATGCCAAGTACGGTGAACCGACCAAGCCGCTGGCCTGTCGAGTTTATCCCTATGCGTTTCATCCGCAGGGGCGGCAGGTCACTGTCAGCCTGCGTTACAGTTGCCCGTCGGTCGTCGAGAACAAGGGCCAGAGGGTGGCCGACCAGGAGAAGGTGCTGCGCGAGATGGCGCGAGAAGTGGTGCCCGAGGGGATCACCAGGGCACCGTCACCGGGGCTCCGCCGTGTCGGTGATCTCAAGTGGTTGCCCTTCCGACAGTTTGTTCACGGGCTGGATTACCTCCTGGCGGAGTCCGATGTGCCGGTGGCCACCAAGTTGATCGCGGCGGTGCGTTTTACCGACATGGTGAGCCAGGCACGGGTGAACCGGTTGACCGATGATCAACTGGTGGACTTTGTCGAGATCATCCGGGAGGCCGCCCGGGATGAGACCCAGGCGTTGGCCGAATCCGTCGACAACCAGCCGCAGGGCCTGTCGTCATCGGGGCGGTTGTTGTTTCGTATGCTGGCGGCCCAGTACGCCCGCAATGACTCGCTGTCGAACTGGCGGACCGGGCTGATGGGACGTGTCCGATTGTTGAGGGTGGGAACCCGTTTTGCCCTGGGCCGCGGCATGGTGCCACCACTCCAGGATATCGATTGCCCGGTGACCTTTGCACAGTTGGAACAGCCCTTCGGCGGGCTGACTCCCGCGGCCGAGGAGATGTTCTCTCGCTACTTCCGGGTCAAGATCCAGGGGCTGCAGTTTTGTGGCCGGGCGTTTTTCGGCTTTGGGCTGATCGAGGGATTCCGCTCGCTGGCGCTGGTGTTTCCATCGATGCTCTGGCTGGCCAGGTTCATGGCTGCCGCCGACGGTCGCGATCAGTTGGAGACGGGCGACGTGGCCAAGGCGATCGAATTGGCCGATCACTACCACGGTTACACGCCTCAGTTCAACCGGTTTCAGTACCGGTGGCAGATCGCGATGATGGCTCACCGGGGTGACATCTGCCGGGCGATTGACTGGTACAGCCGTTGAGCCTGTGTGGCTGTCGTGTCCGGTGAATCTAGAACGCCAACCGGTACTGGATTCGGAACAGCGTTCCGGTTTACCCGGTCTCATAGTTGGGACTGGAATTGCCGGCTGGTACTCCATCGAGT
>CAZYAZ010000011.1:42732-44676 GCA_964646205.1 uncultured Planctomycetaceae bacterium
CATCGAGTGTCAACTGGTGCTTGTGGGTTCCATTGATGAACCAGTTGATCCCGGCCGGGTACTCCCAATTGTCGCCGAAGGCCGAGTGGACGGCATCAACTCGGCCCATGACCTCGATGGTTTTTTCGCAGAAGATTCCGGGGAACACGAGAACTTCCGCGGCAGCTGGTTCGGATCGCGCTATTCAGCAAGCGTTTCAACCCGCACAAACCACACAACCGTTACTATCGGCACGATTTGGTTCGATGGACGATGGAACAAAAGGCAACATACGCAAATTGGGTGCTATTGGTTTGATTGAAAGAATCGGAGTTTTCGGCAAAACCACTATGGAACTGTTTCGAGAATTGACGAAATATTTTGCAGGGTCGGAAAAGCTACAGCTATGGAATTCTAAAAGAGGCTGATTGATGTGCCGTTTGGCGTGCGCATTGGTGTTGGGAGTCGTTGCGATCACAACGGGGTCGACCAGCCAGGTCTTTGCACAGGGCACGCCCAAGTCTGAGACCCCGCTGCTGGAAGAGTTGCGAGACCGTTTGGACGCTCAGGAAGCCGAATTGTCCGCATTGCGGGCGGCCCTGAAACGTCAGCAGGAGGCTGAAAATGGTCCGGTTCGGCAAGTGTCTTCTGCGATCGATTTGACGGAAATCGCTACTGATCCAACCGGAAACGACGACGGAATCGGTCTGGATGAAATTCTGTCAGGGATGAACAAGAGGATCGACGGAACGGTCAAACCGGGGACGTCAGCCAACACTATGAAAGTCGTTGGTCGTGTTCACGTCGACTACTGGGGTTTTCCGGAATCTTCCGCGGCTGTGAATGCAATTGAGACCGGCGATCCAACTCGCTCGCCCCAGGATCGCCTTGGATTTCGCCGTATACGGTTCGGTGTTCGTGGCAATGTGAATCCGAACATGGAATACCGGATCGAGATGGAGTTCGCCGGTGCCAACAATTCCGAGTTTCGTGATGTGTGGCTCGGCTTTCACGACCTGGACGTTTTGCAGACGGTGCTGATCGGTAACCAGAAACGGCCCTATGGTTTGGATCACCTCAACAGCAGCCGTTACAACGTCTTCATCGAGCGGCCGTTCGTGATCGAGTCGTTCAACCAGGACGCGCGGCGTCTGGGGATCGCCTCCTACGGTGTGTCGGATGACCAGGAGTGGAATTGGCGGTTCGGCGTCTACAACCAGCGTTTGATCCAGGACGAGGGCCAGTACATCAACGACCATTTGCAGGCGGAAATCGCCGGTCGATTGGCCACCACGTTTCTCTGGGAAGATGATGGTCGTGATCATGGCCACCTGGCCATTCACGGTACCGTGGCTCATCCTGACGGCAATGCGATCAACAACGGCAGTCAGGACAACGAGGCTCGTTTCCGTCATCGCCCGGAAGCCCGCAGCGTCAATCGTTGGCTCGACACTGGACGGATCTCGGGAGCTGACTGGTACACGATGATCGGCATGGAATCTCTGGTGAACCTTGGTCCACTGCAATTGTGCGGCGAGTTCCAGAACCTCTGGTTGGAGCGGGATCCCGGTGCGGGCCCCGATGTCCACCTGATGGGTGGATACGCCTACGTTTCCTATTTCCTGACAGGTGAGAACATGACCTGGTCCAGGAAGTCTGGCACTGTCGGCCGTGTGAAGCCCAACGAGAACTTTTTCATGGGATCCGGCGGCGACGCCGGCGGGTGGGGTGCCTGGCAACTCGCACTGCGATGGTCGTATGCCGATTTCACCGATGCGGATATCACTGGTGGTGTTGGGGAATCCCTGACCTTCGGAGTCAACTGGCACTGGAATCCCAACGCCCGAATGCAGTTCAACTTCATCGATGGGCGAATTGCCGATCGTGATGTCTTCGCTGGAGGGCCGCTGGACGGTGGCAGCTACCAGATCATTGGCACACGATTCCTGATCGATTTTTGATCCG
>CAZYAZ010000011.1:44776-98494 GCA_964646205.1 uncultured Planctomycetaceae bacterium
TTGAGCAGGCTGTCTCGGGAGGTGTGCGCGGTGGTCGAGAGGTGGTAGTAACGGACCCGATCACCAAGTTCACCCCTGAGCCGGTTCTCCAGGGCAGATTCGATCTGCAACAGGACCGAGCCGCCCAGGGTCAGCACATCCAGCATGCCATCATCCCGCGATGTCGGTGCCGAGACCGCACCGGAGGACCGCAACTCGGGGTAGTAGTAATCCCAGACGTCGGCTTCCACACGCACCAGCCGCAGCACAGTCACGACGACCATCGCCAGGAAGGCGATGTAGGTTGCGACGAACCAACGTCGGCGACGGGGTGAAGGAGAGGTCGAGTCGGGCATGGCAAGCTGCCATTATAGCCGGGTCCAGGGCCTGGTGTGCTATTCTGGCTGGACCAGTTGATCCAGGAGCGTGGCGGAGTGACCGGTTTCAGTTATCAGAAGCAGCCTGGATCACTGGGGCGTTGGGTGCTGATTGCCTGGTCGGTGCTTTCGCTCCTCGCGGTGACGGCCCACTTGTTTTCCGCAACGGTCAGTTGGACACGTCCGGAGATCCGGATGGTCCGGTCGGTCGGGGACCTGGGCGGGTTGGTCGCGGAGATCCTCGAACGCGTGCCGTCCGACGCGCCAGTGCTGGTGGACACCTGGCAGGCCCCGCGAGTGCCTGCCGACCAGTTCCTGGAACGAGAACTGTCGTACTGGATCTTTCCCCGTCGTGTGTATTCAGCATCCGCCATCCGCGAGTCACGGCGGTCTCTCGAGGAGTTTGTGACGACCCACAAGATCGGATGGGTGGTGCACGGGAACCGGCTCGTCGAGATCGAGGCCGAAACGGTCGAGTCGGTCCTGGGGCCGCTGAAACCCGAGGACAACGCGGTGGTGGCCTCGCCGGGTTTGTTGAAAACGTTGGATCCGCTGAGGTATCCCGCGGCGATGGGTTGGTTGCTTTTCGGAGTGGCGGTCGTGATCACGATTGCCGGTGGCCGGGGGCTGCTGTTGTCGGTGGGGGTGGACGGCCAGTTGTCGTCAACAAGTGAACGGTGGGGCTGGGCGTGGCTGGCAGGACTCGCGGTCACGTCGCTGACTGGATTGCTGTTGTTCTTGTGCGGCAAACCGGTGGCGTTCTGGTTGCCGTTGTTACCGAACCTGGTGCTGGGAGGGGTGGCTGCCGGATTGCGGAAGCGAGAGACCGGTGGGCCGACCGAGGACGTCGTGATGCCTGGAGATGTTCCGCAGGTCTCGGCGAACCGCCGATCTCGCCTGCTGGCACCGGTGCTGGTGATGTTCGTGGTGGTGGTGGTGGTCGCAGCCATCCGAGGAATCGAGGGGTTTGATCAGCGGATGCAGTGGGCCTACAAGGCGAGGCTGATGCAGACGGAGCCAGGACCGTGGGATGGGTCGGTTTTTCAGGATCCCGATCACGTGCATTTTCATCCTCGATACCCATTGCTGGTCCCGGCTGCCGAGGCAGTTTTTGGTGGAGCGGGAGGGTACGACAGTGCCACCAACCGGGGGTTCAGCGAATCGACGGCGGTGTTGATCTTTCCCCTGACCTGGTTGGCCCTGGGCGGCGTGGTGATCGGGGGGCTGGCCAGGCTGGGAAGCCGGGATCCTGTAAGGGGAGGCGTGCTGTTTCTGATGCTGCCAGTGTGGTTCGGACTCGGAGCGTTGCAGAACAACCTCGCCGCTTTCAAGGGGTGCCCCGAATTGTTGGTCGGGGCGGCCCTGTTGTCGGCAGTTGTGGCGGCATTGGCGGCACTGGGTCGGGGGCAAGGACAGGGACGTGGTTGGTGGTTCCTGGTGGGGCTGTGCCTGGTGGTGGCTGGATTGGCCAAGGCCGAGGGGACGGTGGCGGTGGCGGTCCTGGTGGGAGTGCCCGGAATTGCCGCGATTGCTCACCGCCAGCGACGGGTCACCAGAGAAATCGTTTTGACCGCCGTCGTGGTGGTCCTGGTCCTGGCAACCCATGAGGTGGTGTTCACGCGAGGTGTCGTGGCCGGCGTGCTACCGGATGACTATCGCCAATTGTTGACGGTGTCGGGCGTGGTTGCTGGACTCTGGCGGTTGCCGGGGGTCGTAAGGAAGTTCCTGGTGGAAGCCGCTGTTGCCCCGTGGTTTGGAGCCGTCGGCCTGCTGCTGGTCGTGGCGATCTTCCGGGACCGGCGGGGCTGGCGGACTCTTGCGGTGGGCTGGCCGCTGGTGACCAGTGGGCTGATGTTGGCTGCTTTTTGTGTGCCGTTTCTGGTGATACCCGACTACGAGAACAACCTGGAATGGGCGGCTGGACGGCTGGTGATGCAGATCGCCCCCCTGGCAACCTGGTCGCTGGTCGTGATACTCCATCGCGGCAAAACGGACCCGGTCGACGAATCAGTGGACTCGCTGGCCGGGGACGGCGCCCGAGTCGGGAGCGAGTAGGAAGATGTCGTCCTCGCCAGGACCGGCGGCCAGCACCATGCCTTCGCTGGTTCCAAACCGCATCTTCCGCGGGGCGAGGTTGGCACAACAGACGACCAGTCGGTCGACGAGGTCCTCGGGCTGGTAGACGCCCTTGATGCCGGCGAAGACCGTCTTGCGGACATCGCCACCGAGGTCGAGAACCAGTTGCAGCAGCTTGTCGGCTCCCTCGACATGAGACGCCTGGGCCACGCGAGCCACTCGCATATCGACTTTCATGAAGTCGTCAAACGTGCAGTTCTCGGTTGTCAGTGGCTCTTGCTGGTGGGCTTCACAAGCTGCCGTGGGGGCTTCCGCCTCGGGCTGGTCGTCTCCACCACCGTTTTCGTCAATTGTCTCCGGTGGGGGCGTGTCCTCACCGGGTTCTTCGCTCGCGGTGTCTTCTGCTTCCACGGCTTCGGGTTGATTCTCCAGGGGAGTGGCTTCCTTGCTGTCATCGATCATGGCTTGTACCTGCTTGGGGTCGACTCGTTGCATCATGTGCTGGAACTCCCCGACGGGAGTGCCGGCCAGCGGTGTCTGGGACTGATCCCAGTTGCTGATCGGATCGTTGAGCAATTGCCCGGTCTGTTCGGCCAGTTGGGGCAGAACCGGTGCGAGATAGATGGCCAGTTGTCGGAAGAGGTTCAGGGCGATGCTGCAGACATCGACCAGTCGGTCCGCCTGGTCGGGGTCTTTCTTCAATGCCCACGGTGCAGCATCTTCGACGAACTTGTTGGCTGCATCGGCCAGTGCCATCACCTCACGCATCGCCGTGTTGAAATCGCATGCTTCGTACGCCGCGGCAATCCGTTCGCCGGCCTCGGTTCCGCGGACAAAAAGTCCGTCGTCGTCGGGGTAATCGGCGGCGGTGTTTTTTCCGGCGATGAACTTGGCCGTGCGACTGGCCAGGTTGACCACCTTGCCGACCAGGTCGGTGTTCACCTTGGTGACGAACTCGTCGAGATTGAGATCCAGGTCGTCCAGGCGAGGGCCGAGCTTGGCGGCGTAGTAATAACGGATCCAGGCGGGGTTGAGATGCTCGAGATACGTCGAGGCCTGCACAAAGGTGCCTTCGGATTTCGACATCTTCCGCCCGTCGACGGTCAGGAAACCGTGGATGTGCACCTTTGTCGGCAGGTTGAACCCGGCGGTCTTGAGCATTGCCGGCCAGAACAGCGTGTGGAAGTAGGTGATGTCCTTGCCGATGAAGTGATGGATTTCTGTCTCGGGGTCGCGCCACCACGTGTCGAAGTCTTCACCGTTGGCCTGGCACCACTGGTGGGTGGACGCCATGTAGCCAATCGGTGCGTCGAACCAGACGTACCAGTAATGTCCGGGGGCATCGGGGATTTCGAAGCCGAAGTAGGGAGCGGGTCTCGAAACGTCCCAGTCACGGAGTTCGTCGCCCAGGAAGTGGCCCTTGAGATAGTTGGCAACCTCCGACTGCAGGTGGTCGCCCTCTTGCGTCCACTCGTCGAGAAACTCGTGCAACTGTTCGATGCGGACAAACAGGTGATCGGCGGTTCGGATTTCGGGAGTGGCCCCCGAAAGTGTGCTGCGGGGGTCGATGAGGTCGGTGGGACTGAAGTTGGCCAGGCACTTGTCGCAGCTGTCACCGTACTGGTCGGGTGCCTCGCACTTGGGACACGTGCCCCGGACAAATCGATCGGCCAGGAAGGTGCCCTCGACCGGGTCAAACAACTGGGTGACCTGTTTCTGGTGGACCAGGTCGGCGTCGCGGAGTGCCTGCCAGATTTCGGCACATTGTGTGCGATTCTCGTCGCTATTGGTGCTGCCGTAGTTGTCGAAGGCGATGTCGAATCCGGCAAAGTCGCGGACGTGTGCCTGTTGCATCTCGCCGATGACTTCCGTTTCGCTCCGCCCCTCCTGGCGGGCCCGGATCATGATCGCCGTCCCGTGGGTGTCGTCGGCGCACAGGTAGATGCAGCGGTGGCCACGGAGATTCTGGAAACGCACCCAGATGTCGGTCTGGATGTATTCGACCAGGTGACCAATATGAATGTGCCCGTTGGCATACGGCAAAGCCGCGGTCACCAGGATCCGACGTCCGCTCATGGTCCGTGTCGCTTTCGCCAGCCCCGGTTGGTCAGGCACGCATTGTATTGATTCGACGGGAACCAGCCAGAGCAGGCCGCCGACGAGAGGCCGAGAAACTAGTCGCTGGGCCGATTGGGAAATGTCATCCGGACCGTCACATTGCTGTTTCCACGCTTGAGGATGACCGGGATGGTGTCACCCCAGTTCCGCCGGAGCATCGAGTGTGCGTTGAATTGCTTGATGGTCATGTCGTGGGATTGTCCGTCGAGACCGACGACAACGTCTCCGACCTTGATTCCGGCCTTGCGGGTGTGTGGTCCCCAGATGAAGGTGACCTTCAGCGCCAGCTTGTTGGGTGGGACTTTCAATCGGCGGCGTTCATTGGCATTCAGCCGACGGCCCCAGAGACCACAATTGGGGCCGACGACGTGAAGAGATTCGCGCCAGCTCGGATCGGTGGATTGTCGCCAGCCGCTTGGCAGGTCGATCCGGGCCCCGATGGCCTCTCCGTTGCGTTGCAGTTTCAGGGACAAACGACCACGGGCGGGGATTGTCTCGAGAACCCGCGAGAAGTCTCCGAGTGTCAACACGCGATGGTCTCCGGCACTGTCAATCCTGTCACCGGAGCGGATTCCCGCCCTGGCGGCCGGGGTTCCCGGCCGGACCCTGTCGACGACCGACTGGTTCACGGGGTCGACGGAGATGCCCAGGTTGGCCGGTGTCGGGTAGGTGAAGACCATCTGCCGCCTGAGCTTGTCCTGGTTGCGGAGGTGCTTGAGCGTGGCGACCTTGATGTCGTGGCAGTGAATGCACTTGTTCTTTCGCTTGGCCATCATCGCCCGCATTGTCGGGATCTGTTCGGGTGTACGGACGGTGCGGCCGGTCGGCTCCAGAGCACTCTTCAACACGTCGCCCAGCTTGTGCAGCATCAGGGCTTTGCGCATGGTGGCCAGGAGCGAATCCCGGTTGAGGTGAGATTCGGGATCCGAGTCATCTCGGCCGCCGTACCGGGTGTAGACACGGTTCTCGGCGTCCATGAAGAACGACATCCAGGTCAGGTCGAATTCGAACTGGAACAGGTCCAGGTTGATGCCATTCATCGACTGGATGCGGACACAGACAAACTGGCGGGACAACCGTCCCACCTGGGGGTCACGACGGACAACCTGCCCGTCAAAATCGTTGCAGGCCTGTCAGCGTTCGCACCGGAAGACGACGAACATTGGCTTGCCAGTCCGCTTGGCCAACTGGCGACCCTGCTCGTAGTCGTAGACCCAGTTGACCAGGCCATCGATTTTCTGCACGGCTGGTTTCTGTGCCATCGATGGAGCAGGTGTCATGGCCAGAAATGCGGCGATCAGCGGTGTAACGCGTGACATGAGGTTGGCTCCGAACGAGTGAGTTCCATGATTATCCTAGGGCTGCCAACCGATGATTGCGAACGGGCATCCAGGGTGTGTGGACCTGATGCCTTCAAGTGAGGTGGTTACAATCGCACCAGATCCTTACCCGTGGAGACGTGCCATGTCGTCATTGTTCAGCCGTGTCGTCGTTTTCGGTCTTGCCGTCATTCTTGCTCCACGGTTGTCGGCACAGGAAGTTGCCTGGACCGACATTCGCAGCCTGGGAGTCGAGGGACGCGGTTTCGAGAAGACCAAGTCGTTCTTCGATCGCCTGCCCGCGGCGTCCGAGAAACTGGTCCGTCCGCCCGTCTGGTCGCTCAGCCAGGATTCGGCTGGCATGTGCGTACGATTTGTCACCTCCGCGACCACCCTGCACGCCCGTTGGACACTGCGTCGAAAGCGACTGGCGTTGCCGCACATGGCGGCAACCGGTGTCAGTGGTGTCGACCTGTATGTCAGGGACGAGAAGAGCCGCTGGCGTTGGCTGGCTTGCGGTTTTCCAACCAAGAGTCCGACCAATTCGGTACGGCTCGTTGGTGGAATTCCCGAGGGACGTCGCGAGTACATGTTGTACCTGCCGCTGTACAACGGGGTGACCTCCGTGGAGATCGGTGTTCCGGCGGGGCAGTCGATCGATAAGGCGCCGGCTCGCCCGGTCTCCCACTCCAAGTCGATCCTGTTCTACGGCACGTCGATCACCCAGGGGGCCTGTGCGTCACGTCCGGGTATGACCCACCTGGCAATCCTGGGCCGCCGTTACGAGCGGCCCGTGATCAATCTCGGTTTCTCGGGCAACGGTCGCATGGAGATCGAACTGGCTGACCTGCTGTCTGAACTGGATCCGGCCGTCTACGTCCTGGACTGCCTGCCGAACATGAACGCCCAGGCGGTGGCCTCACGTGTCGAGCCCTTCGTGCGTCGACTGCGGAAGACACGTCCCACGACGCCGATCCTCCTGGTCGAGGACCGCAGCTATGCCGACTCGTTCCTGGTGACCGGCAAGCGGAAGCGAAACGAAGGCAACTGGCGTGCCCTGACCGCCGCCTACCAGAAACTGAAGCAAGATGGCGTGGTCGGGTTGCACTATCTGCCGGGTGCCAATCTGCTTGGCGATGATGGTGAGGCGACCGTTGACAGTTCACACCCCAATGACCTGGGATTCATGAGACAGGCCGAGGCACTCTCGAAGGTGCTGGGGCCGTTGCTCAAGACGGCCAGGTGATGGCCTGACAAAAGACCGGTTGATGTCCGATTCCGTGCCACGAATTGTCCTGGGTAGTCGATCGCCCCAGCGGTACAAATTGCTGGTCGAGATGGTCGGGGATGAACGAGTCGAGGTGCTACCGCCCTCGTCGGCCGAGGAACCCGGGTTTGGCGACACCTCGGAACGCTCTTCGATCCAGCGTCGTCTGATCGCAATCGCCCGGGCCAAGGCCGAGGATGTTCGATTGCAGTTGGGGGCTCAACGGCGAGCCACCGGCATCGCTGCGGTGCTGTGTGCCGATACGGTGATCGTTGTCTCCGAACCGGATGGAACATCCCGCGTGCTGGGCCAGCCGCCGGAACCGGGGTGGCGCGACGTGGTTCGGGCCTGGTTCCTGGAGTATTACTTCGGCCGAACGCACATCGCCGCCACGGCGATCTGCATGGTCAGTGGAACGGGACGGTTTCACGAGCGGGTGGTAGAATCGGAAGTCACTTTCCGAGATGAGGAACCCGGGTGGTTAGCCGGTTATCTCGATTCGGGCGAGTCAGTCGGCAAGGCCGGGGGATACGCGATCCAGGGGCGAGCTGCCGAGATGATCGAGAGCGTCGAGGGGAGTACCAGCAACGTGGTGGGGCTGCCGGTCGAGGTGGTGGCCGAGATGCTTGATGAAATGGGAATCGATGTCGACTGAAACGGCAGTGACCGGCCCGGTGATTGACCAGGATCCGACCATCGCGGTCGGATCGCGTGTCCTGCCGTCCCGGTATTTCCTCGCCCCGTTGGCCGGTTACACGCACCTGGCCTTCCGACGCGTGATCCGCGAACTGGGGGGGGTGGGCCTGGCGACGACCGACCTGGTGCAGGCTTCGACGCTGCTGTCTGGACGAAAGAAGGCCCTGGAACTGATCGAGACATCGCCGGAGGACCGGCCGTTGTCGATCCAGATCTTCAGTGGCCGTGTCCACGAGTTGGTCGAGGCGGCGGCCTGGCTGGCGGACCATGGATTCGAGGGGATCGACATCAACATGGGTTGCCCGATGGCCAAGGTGAACAGCCAGGGAGGCGGGGCGCGTTTGATGTGTGACACCGACGGTGCCTGCGAGACGGTTTCTCGGGTGGTGGCGGCCGTCGATGTGCCAGTGACCGTGAAGATGCGGCTGGGATGGGACCGCGATCAACTCACCGCCCCGGCCCTGGCCCGGGCGTTCGAACAGGAAGGGGCGGCGGCCATCACGATCCATGGCCGGACCCGATCCCAGGGGTTCACCGGTGAAGTGGATCACGAGGGGATTCGTCAGACCGTCGAGGCGGTTGAAAGAATACCGGTGGTGGGCAACGGGGACGTGAGGTCACCCGGGGACGCCTTTGCCATGCGGCGATCGACCGGATGTGCTGCGGTGGCGATCGGGCGTGGAGCAATGCTCGATCCCTGGTTGTTCGTCCGGATTGGGCGGGAACTGGCCGGCGAGCCGTCGGTGTGGGATCCGGATGTCGATGCACAGATCGCTTTTCTGGAACGGCATTTTGCGCTGATGGTCGAACAGCACCAGGAGTACAGTTGCATCCTGTTCCGGAAATTTGCCGCGTGGTACGGCGTGCGATTGGGAATTCCCGAGGATCTGGAGGACCGGTTGCGGCGGTTCGAGTCGTACGAGGAGTTCGATTCGATTGTCGATCAGGTTCGTCAGCGGCACGGGACTCGCGAGGGGGAGATTGCTACGGCATTGATCAAGGTGCCCAACGGCCCGGTCGAGCGGTGGTGAGTGAGAGGGTTGCATTCGTGTAGTGAAAGACGGACATTGCCATCGATCTGTCTCACATGTCACCAGGAAGTTCGATGGCCACAGCCCCGGTTGAAACTCTGGGCCCGTCCTCCGAGCAGCCGACACGTGTCCGCTGGGGCATGTTTGTGCTGGCGTGTGGCAGTTCCTGGTTCCTGTATCTGCATCGCTACACCTGGAACGTGATCGGTCCGTATCTGGCCGAGGACTACGGACTCTCGAAAACCGAACTGGGCGCGATCTTCACCTTTTTCACGCCGACCTACGGCGTGGGCCAGATTCCCAGCGGGATTCTCTGTGACTGGGTCGGCCCACATTTGTTCCTGGGCGTGATCATTGTCATCTGGTCGCTGGTGGTTCCACTTTACGGTGTTGCCGGGGGACGGCCCGGGTTGATTGCCTTGCGGCTGGTTTTTGGAGCGGCACAGGCTGGGACCTATCCCGCATTGTCAAAAATCACCGGGACCTGGTTTCCGGTCAAGACGCGGACGATTGTCCAGGGTTGGGTGGCGACGTTCTTTGGCCGCAGTGGTGGGGCCATGTCGTCGATCCTGCTGGCGAGCGTGTTGATCGGCTATTTTGAGATGCAGTGGCAATGGGCGCTGGTCGTGATGGGAGCCGCCGGGGTGATTTTTGGGATCACGTTCCTGGTGTTTTTTCGGAATTCTCCGGAAGTGGACCCTCGAGTCAACCAGGCCGAGCGCGATCTGATCGCCGAAGGATCGCCACCGGCTGATCCGTCGGCACCGCCGGTCTTGCCGTTGCGAGTGGCGATCCGCAATCGCAGCATGTTTTTCTTCGTGATCCAGCAGATCACCAGTGCCGGCGCCGATGCCGTCTATGTTCTGTTCATGGGCGACTATTTCTTGAACGCCAAGGGGTTCGATATCTCCGAGGCGGGATTGTTGATCAGCCTGCCACTGTGGGGTGGTGCGATTGGCGGCATGTTGGGCGGTTTCTTCAATGATCTGATGATCCAGTGGACCGGCAGTCGCCGGATTGGTCGAAGTGCGGTCGGTTTTACCGGCAAGTTCATTGCCTGTTTCTTGATGTTCGTGGCGATCTCACAGGACGACGGTGTGGCCGCTGCCTGGGCTCTCTTTGCGGTCAAGTTTTTCACCGACTGGAGCCAGCCGACTGTTTGGGGAACCTGTACCGATATCGGCGGTCGCTATGCAGCGACAGTATTTGGTGTGATCAACACCTCCGGGTCTATCGGTGGACTGGTGTCACCGATTCTCTTTGGCGCCATTCTGGACTGGAACACCAGCAGCATGGTCATCGACGGGGTCACCAAGTCGGTGACCAACTACAACCCGATGTTCGTGACCGTGGCCGTGATGTATGGCATCAGTGCGATGTGCTGGATCCTGACCGACTGTACCGATTCGCTCGAATCGCGGCTGGCGCCCGGTGGAGATCTGTCGAGTGGTTCGCCCGATGATGATTCGTCGGTCGAAAATGATGGCGATGAACTGGGGGTCTAGAGGGATGGCGGGGACTACAAATGCTCCGACCCGTGTCCGTTACATGGTGTTCGTGCTGGGCTTCGGCACCAGTTGGATGCTGTACCTGCATCGCTATTCGTTTGCGCTGATCAAGCCGTTTCTGAAGGAGGAACTGGATGTCAGCAACACCGAACTGGGATACATGGATGCCGTGTTTGGGGCGACCTATTTCGGAGCACAGTTTCCGACCGGGTTGTGGGGAGACGTGGCCGGCGTGCACTGGTTGCTGGGCGGGCTGATCCTGTTGTGGTCGGTGTCTCTGGCGATGCATGCCTGGGCACCCAATGCCAAGATCTTGTATGCCGCCCGGGCCCTGCTGGGAGCCGGACAGGCCGGCGTGTTTTCCCTGGTGGGCCGCCTGACCCGGTCGTGGATTCCGCTGAGTGTCCGGACCACCGCCCAGGGCTGGATCGGCGTGGCTGCCGGTCGGTTGGGCGGCCTGTCAGCCAACCTGCTGCTGATGACGGTGATGATCGGGGTCATGGGACTCAAGTGGCAACTGGCACTGTACATCCTGGCTGGTGTCGGTATCACCCACGGTTTGGCCTTCCTGGCCCTGTTCCGCAATTCCCCGGCCGAGCACCCGTGGGCGAACGAGGCCGAGGCCGACCTGGTCGCTGGCGATTCGCAGCAGGAGCAGGAAAAGCCGTTGAAGATCGGTGAATTGGTCCGCCAGATGGACCGTCGTTCGATCCTCAACCTGGTTGCGGTCAACGCCTCATCGACTTTCAGTTCGATCGCCGACCACATCTACTCGCACTGGATCCCCTTGTTCCTGGTCGTCGAGTACCAACTGAAGTACAAGGAGATGGGCATCTACTCCGCCCTGCCTCTTCTGGGTGGGGTCACTGGGGGAATCATCGGCGGGTATCTCAACGACTGGCTGATTCGTCGGACCGGCAGCCGTCGCTGGGTCCGCAGCCTGGTCGGCTTCGCCGGCAAGTTCCTGGCCGCGATCACGCTGGCTGCCGGCATCGTCTTCTTCTATGACGATCCCTATGTCTTCTGTGGCATGCTGTTCGTCGTCAAGTTGTTCGCCGACATCAGCCTGACGACGCGGTGGGGAACGATCACCGATATCGGCGGCCGGGCCACCGCGTCGGTGTTTGCCTTCAACAACTCGGTGGCCAGCGCCATCGTCATGGGGATCCCGGCTGTCTACGGGTACATCTCCGACGTGCATGGCTGGCGGGTTGTCTTCTGGGTGGCGTGCTCAGCCTACGTCGCCTGTGCGTTGACCTGGTTGCTGGTCAACTGCACGATCCCGGTGCTGGCCAACGACCGCGAGCCGACCCGTCCGATTGAGGCGACCGGGGAAGATCGGGAATCCTGATCACTGCAGGTTGTGATCAGATCAGTTCTCGCACCAGTTCCTCGGGCACGTCGTCGACAAGCTCGACATGGCCCATGCGACTGGGCAGCACGAATCTCAGCTGACCGCCGGTGGTTTTCTTGTCGAGCCGCATCCGAGCCAGGATGTCCCCGGTGTCATGTTCGGCCGGGGGGGTCACGGGCAGGCCGAGTTGCTCGAGCAACCGGACCTGGCGATCGGTTGTGGCCGAATCGATCCGGCCGAGCCGTTCGGCGAGCCGACTGGCCTGGATCATCCCGAGCGCCACCGCCTCACCGTGCAGCAGTTCGCCGTATCCAGCCAGGGCCTCGTAGGCGTGGGCGAATGTGTGTCCGTAGTTGAGGACTGCTCGCACGCCGGTGGTTTCCCGCTCGTCCTGTTCGACGACCTCGGCCTTCAACTCACAGCTGCGGGCAATCACATGGGCCAGCACTTCGCGGTCTCGGCCGTCGAGCCCCTCGGCGTGCTGTTCGAGGTAGTCGAAGAACTCCGCATCCAGGATCACGCCGTACTTGATCACCTCGGCCAACCCGCTGCGGTAGTCCCGCTCGGGCAACGTCTCCAGGGTGGCGGTGTCGATCAGCACACCGGCCGGCTGGTGGAAGGCCCCGATCAGGTTCTTGGCCCGGGGATGATTGACGGCGACCTTGCCGCCGACTGAGCTGTCGACCTGGGCCAGCAGGGTGGTGGGAACCTGGACGAATCGGATGCCCCGGGCGTAGGTGGCTGCGACGAACCCTGCCGCGTCGCCGACCACGCCGCCTCCGACGGCGACCACCAGCGTGCCACGGTCGGCTGGCAGAGCGACCAGCGAGTCGAACATCGATTCGGCTGCTGCGAGCGACTTGGACGGTTCCCCCGGCTCGAGCACGTGTCGATTCACCAGCCAGCCGTCAGCTTCGAATCCCGCGGCAACTGTCGCGGCGTGCGAATCGGCCAGGTTGGCGTCGGTCACGATCAGTGCCGATCCGGGTGTGTCCAGCCCGGACCACTGGCGGCATCGAGTCGATGTCTCGGCCAACAGGCCATGATCGATCACGATGTCGTAGCTGCGATGAGCCAGGGAAACGTGGACGGTGGGCATGGGGAGACTCAGTCGGTTTCGTGCCGTTGGTTCCAGGGGATCGGCATGGAGGGTTCGGGCTTCTGCTCGCGATGCCGTGTGTCGCGGGGTCGGTCGCGGAAGTAATCGACGAAACGACACAGCTGCTTGACGGCTTCCTCGTAGGCCTGCTGGCCCTTCTCGACCGATCCTTTTTCGGCGTCGCCCAGGACACCGGTTTCCGAGTAACTGCTGGTCCAGGAAATCAGTGAGCCGGGACCGGCGGCAAACAGGTCGACCCAGTTGAAGTCGTTGTCCTCGTCGTTCATCTTGATCGTACCGCTTTGGATCTTGTCCTTGCGGACGTCATCCTCGGACAGGTAGAGGTACAGCGACGTTTCAAGTTCGCCAGCGTGTGAACAGCCACCGGGGAATTTGCTCTCGCGCCAGCCGGGCAGGAAGTCCTTGTCGACGGTCAGCAGGTTCCACCACGCCATCAGGATGCACTCGGCGTCGGTTTCCAGGTTGGTTCGTCGGGCGGCCAGGTCGAGGTTGGGCATGTTCGAGCCGTGGCCGTTGAGCAGGATGATTTTCTTGAAACCGTGGTAGGCCAGTGACCTGGTGACGTCGGTCACTCCCCGGATGAATGTCTCGTAGTTCGTGTTGATCGTGCCGGGGAAGTCCATCACGTGGCCGGTGTAGCCGTAGCAGACAGTCGGTAGGACCAGGACCTTCTCGGGCATCGCCTCACCGCAACCCCGGGCGACTCCGCCGGGACAGACCAGGTCGACATCCAGTGGCAGATGGTGTCCGTGCTGCTCGACTGCACCGCATGGCAGGATACAGACCTGGCGAGATTCAACAGCGTCATTGATTTCCGGCCAGGTCAATTTTTCGTAACGGTACTCGGTTTCAGCTCGACTGCTCATCTCTGTCTCCAGTTGTATGTCGCCGGGCTCTTGCGGCTGGTTTGTCCATCTTCGAGAATCGAGTGACCAACCTCTCGTTCCTTTTCATTTTGGCTGGCCCGTGCCATGTCCGCCAGCGACCTCACCTCTGCCGAATCAGTCGAAGCCACCATGGCGATCAAGCATATCCTGATCGGCACCGCTGGACACATCGACCATGGCAAAACGCGTCTGGTCGGGAAGTTGACCGGAGTGGACACCGACCGGTTGCCCGAGGAGAAAGCCCGGGGCATTTCCATCGACCTGGGGTTTGCTCACTGGCAGGCCGAGGGGTTCCAGTTCGGGCTGATCGACGTGCCCGGACACGAGAAGTTCGTCAAGAACATGGTGGCCGGTGCGACGGGTGTCAACGTGGCACTGCTGGTGATCGCCGCCGACGACGGGGTGATGCCCCAGACCCGCGAACACCTCGAGATCATGGACCTGTTGCAGATTGGCACCGGCGTGGTGGCAATCACCAAAACGGACCTGGTGGAACCGGATTTTGTCGAACTGGTGGAAGCGGAAATCGAGGAGACACTCGTGGGCACTTTCCTGGAAGGTGCCCCGGTCGTGCCGGTGTCCTCCGAGACCGGCGAGGGAATCGAGACGTTGAAGTCGACCCTGCTCGAGGCCGCTCGCGGTGTGACGTTGCCCGAGAGTGAGCCGGTGTTTCGGATGCCGGTGGATCGGGCCATTTCGTTGCCCGGCCATGGCACGATTGTTACCGGCAGCGTGATCAGTGGGCAGGTGCGGTCCGGGGACACGTTGGAATTGTGGCCGGAAGGTCGAGAGGTGCGGGTTCGCAGCGTGCAGAACCACGGGTCCGATTCGGACGATGCTGGCGTGAGACAGAGGACGGCGATCAACCTGGCCGGCGTGAAGTACGACGAGGTCTCCCGGGGAGTCGAATTGGCCACCGCGGGCCTGTTGCAACGCACCCGTCGCTTGCTGGTGGATCTGAAGCTGCTGTCCAGTTCCCCGTTGCAGTTGAAGGACCGGATGGAGTTGAACCTGCACCTGGGGACCCGGGAGGTTCCGGCCCGGGTGATTCTCAAGGGACAGGTGTTGAAGCCGGGTGAGCGGGCGTATGCCGAGTTGCGGCTCGCCGAGGACATTGTCGCCGCACACGCCCAGAGGTTCATTCTTCGCCGGGTCTCACCGGCCCTGACAGTTGGTGGTGGCCGAGTGCTGGACCCGTGGTTGCCCGTGGGCAAGCGAGTCCGGGATCTCCAGGCTGCCGGGGCAGCTCTGGATCAGCCCGACGAACGGGCCCGGCTTTCGGGGTTGGTTGCCAACCTGGACGACATTCCCGAGACGCCCCTGGCGGCATTGTGGCGGGCGGGTGTCGGGAGCCGGCGGTACGAAGAACTGGTGGCGGAACTGACGGCCGAGGGGACAATCATTCACGTCGGTGACGGCGACCGGACAATTCCAATCCATGCGCAACGGCTCGGGGCGTTGGCCGGGACGGTGATGAAGACGATCCGAGAGGAACTCGACAAACGCCAGCCACGACGGACCCTGCCACGGGCCACCATCGTGTCGGCTTGCCGGGAGATCATGCGTCCGGTGTTGCTGGAGGCGGTGATGTCGCACCTGGTCTCCTCGGGCGAACTTGTCGTCACCGGTGGCAACCTGGGACCGGCCGATGCCCAGGTGCAACTGACCAAGGCCCAGCGAGCCGCCCGGGACACGTTGTTGGAACAGGTCCAGGCAGCCGGATTGACCCCACCCACCTTCAAGGAACTCGGCGAATCACTGGGGCAGCCACGTGACGGATTGCAGGCCCTGTTGGCGCTGTGCGTCGACGAGGGCCTGGTGGTGGCTGTTTCCGACGATCTCCACTTTGCTCCCACCGCGATTGAGCAGGGCCGCAGTGTCTGTGCCGACGTGTTTGCCCAGGAGAACGAGGTGACCATGTCGCAATTGCGTGAGGCGTGGGGGATCAGCCGCAAGTTTGCCGTGCCGTTGTGCGAGTACTATGACGAGGTGGAAATCACGGTGCGGCAGGGGAACGTTCGTGTCGCCGGGCCGAAGCTGGCCGTGGAACTGGCCTGAGAGAGTCAACCAATGAGTGGTGCCGTTTGAAGGAATCGGAGAAGTGAACACGTCTCACCAGGAATTGCTGCGGACACTGCCCCCGGTCGGTGAGTTGATCGAGGATGAGCGGCTGTCCGGGTTGGTGGCCGAGTCGGGCCGGGACGCGGTTGTCGAATGGACTCGCGTGTCGCTGGACGATGCCCGGTCCTGGTTGTTGTCGCCAGCCAATGACGATGAAGACGTCTCCCGCGAATCGCTGGGCGAATTCGTGATCGCCGGAGTGATCCGGCAGTTCGAACTGGCCGGGTTGCGTCGCTTCGAGCGGGTCGTCAATGCCACCGGGGTGGTGTTGCACACCGGCCTGGGGCGGTCGCCGCTGTCGCCCGCCGCGCGGGCCGCGCTGGATGAACTCGGGGGGGCCGGCAACGTCGAGGTCGACCTGGAAACTGGCGAACGCAGGTACCGCGGGCACCAGTTGCAGGCGGCCTGGCAGGCGCTGTGCGGTGCCGAGGACTCGGTGGTGGTCAACAACAACGCCGCAGCCACCCTGTTGACCTTGCAGGCGTTGTGTGCCGGACGCGAGGTTGTGATCTCGAGAGGACAACTGATCGAGATCGGCGGGTCGTTCCGGTTGCCAGAGATCTTCAAGCTCTCCGGCGCTGTGCTGCGCGAGGTTGGGACGACCAATCGCACCACCGTGGCTGACTACGCTGCGGCCATCGGCCCCGAAACCGCCGCGATCATGCACGTGCACACCTCCAACTACAAGGTGGTCGGCTTCACCGATTCACCAGGGATCGATTTGCTGGCTCGGTTGGCCCACGAACACGACCTGGTTGCCATAGATGACATTGGCAGCGGTGCGATGGTCGACGTGTCGCGGTTTGGATTGCCGTCCGAACCAACGTTCAGCGACAGCCTGGCAGCCGACGCCGACGTGGTGCTGGGCAGTGGCGACAAGCTGCTGGGTGGTCCCCAGGCCGGGATCATCCTGGGCAAGAGCCGGTACGTCGAACCGATCCGGCAATTTCCCCTGGCCCGGGCCGTGCGGGTTGGCAAACTCACACTGGCGGCGTTGACTGCAACATTGGACTCCTACCGTCGTGGTGCGGCGATTGCCGAGATCCCGGTGTTGAGACTATTGGCCGCCAGCGAAACCGAACTGGCGGACCGTGCCAACGTGTTGAAAGCCGAGTTGGACCAGGTTGCGGGGGTGGCCACCGAGATCTCGCGTGAGACAGCCCTGGTCGGCGGTGGATCGTTGCCGGGTGCCGAGATGCCCACGGCGGTGCTGGCGGTGCAATTGGATGGCATGTCCGCCAATGATCTGGCGCTGAGTTTGCGAACCGGGCCGGTGAGGATGTTCACTCGAATCCAGCATGATCGCGTGCTGGTTGATCTCCGCAGCGTTCTCGCCGAGGAGGATCCTCTGGTGGTCCAGGCGTTGATCGCAGCGATTCCCGACGCATGAGTTGATCGCGGGAACTGTTGATGCGGGCCCGCGCTGGAGTCCCTTGCGGCGTCGGAGTAAGCTGGTGAGCCTCTGGCATGACGATCACAACTGCCGAATCCGCCCCCGCTCCCGGAGATCTACCCGATGAAGATGCGTCACCTGTTGATTGCTTTTGCGTTCCTGGCCACCACGGCCCTGTCGACTAATGCCCAGAATGCCAAGACCTCGTTTCTCGACGCCAAATCTGCCGGACCGGATTTTGCGGTCCAGGGAGAGTATGTCGGCACGATCGGCAAGCAACGGAAGTTGGGAATCCAGGTGATCGCGTTGGGCAAGGGGAATTTCGATGCCGTGCTTTTCGCCGGCGGGTTGCCCGGCGCCGGTTGGGACGGAAAAACCAAGACGAAACTCAAGGGCGCGACGTCTGGTGGGAAGGTCACTTTCAAGGGCCGGAATTTCACTGGTGGCGTGGCCGGTGGAACGTTCAGCGGCAAGGCCGAGGACGATGTCGCGTTCTCTGCAAAGAAGGTTCTCCGGAAATCACCCACCCTGGGCGCGAAGCCACCCGAGGGGGCGGTGGTGCTCTTTGATGGCACGACGGCAGAACATTTCCAGGGAGGCAAGCTGGAGGCCGGCAAACTGCTCAACGTGGGCGTTCGCTCCAAGCAGAAGTTTGGCAGTTTCACGTTGCACCTGGAGTTTCGGACGCCATTCATGCCCTACGCCCGTGGACAGGGGCGTGGCAACAGTGGCATGTACCTGCAGGACCAGTACGAGTGCCAGGTCCTGGACAGCTTTGGGCTCACGGGTCTCGACAACGAGTGTGGCGGCATCTACAAGGTGGCTCGTCCGAAGGTCAACATGTGCCTGCCTCCACTGAGTTGGCAGACCTACGATGTGAGTTTCACGACGGCGAAGTTGGACAAGGCGGGCAAGATCGTGTCTCCTGCGGTTACCACGATTCGTCACAATGGCGTGGTGATCCACCAGAATCTGTCACTGAAGATCACCGCCGGTGGCGGACAGAACAGCGGGAAGGCCGGGTCCCTGTTCCTGCAGAACCACGGTGACCCGGTTCGATTTCGCAACATCTGGGTTGTCGAGACCAAGTAGGCGACACCGCGTCGCGTCCCTTCTCGAATCAGTTCATGCGGAGTTGTCATCATGGCCCAGGTTGCGAACACTCTGACCACTCAAGACCTGCGGGAACGCGTGGGGCAGCTGCCTCGCTACCAACTGGGGCACCTGCCCACGCCCCTGGAGTTTCTGCCCCGGTTTTCCAAGGCGATCGGTGGTCCACCGATCTATATCAAGCGAGACGACTGTACCGGCCTGGCTTTTGGTGGCAACAAGACACGGCACAACGAGTTTTTGATCGCTGATGCACTGGAGAAGGAAGCCGACCTGGTGGTCTGGGGTGCGGGAGTTCAAAGCAACAACTGTCGCCAGACGGCTGCGGCGTGTGCCAAGGCCGGGCTGGATGTTCACCTTGTGCTCGGTCGAGGCAAGCCGGCCGATGGGCCTGACCTGATCCAGGGCAACCTGTTGCTGGATCACCTGGTCGGGGCTCATGTCGAGATCATTGATGGACAGGTGGGGCCGGAGGTCGACGCGAGGATTCTCGAGGTGGCGGCCGAGTACCGTCAACAGGGACGCAACGTGTACGAGTGGGACCGGTACACGGTGAAGAGCCTGGCGGCGGTGAGTTACGTTCTGTGCCTGGTCGAGATCATCGAGCAGGCGCGGGCAGACGATCAACTGGAGGCCCATTCCGACGGTTGGTCGCCCCAGGCCGTTTATGGGTGTTCGGCTGGATCGACGGGGGCAGGCATGGTTCTGGCTGCCGCGGCCATGGGGGCGGATTACCCGGTCCGCCACGTGGCCCCGATTGTCTGGCCATGGGACACCCGGGCCGACATGGCCAAGATCGCGACGGAGGCCGGTGAACGGATTGGTGTGGACGCTTCGTTTGAAGGTGCCGACATCGAATTGTTCGAGGACTTTGTCGGACCGGGTTATGGTGAGGTCACTCCGGGGTGCCTGGAGGCGATGGCGGTGTTGGCGCGGACCGAGGGGATCCTGGTCGATCCGTCCTACAGCGGCAAAGCCCTGGCTGGCCTGATCGATCACATTCGTTCCGGCCGATTGGACCCCGAGGAGCCGGTGGTCTTCGTGCACACCGGTGGTACCCCGGCACTGTTCGTCTACAACGAAGTGCTCGCCGAACAGATCGCAGCCCGGTCACTGTCACAGGAGCAGCGGCTGACCAACTGAGGTCGCTAGAGCTTCGGGAGTGCCGGTGGTTTTGGCGGCGCCGGCCTTGGCGGCGGGGTGTTTTTTCTCTTTTTGTTCGCGAAGAGCACCCGCGGTCGATTGGGAGTGGCTGCCGCTGTTGGCCGGCCTGGCCGCCGTTGTACCGGTGGCACGTATCGTTGGATCACCCGCAACCCGAGCGGATCCTTGAGTTCCCGGGCGGCCATCACGGCAAACGGTGTTCCCGGGGCCTCGTTGACGACCTTCTCGAGCCACCCGGTCGCCTCGCGTGCAATCTTCTTGAGCGGGGCGGCGTAGTTCAGCTTGTCGTCGGGCCGAAAGATCCAGTGATTGGACTTGCTGCCGACGTCTTGAGGTGTCAGGTCGTTCTTCAACTGGGCACAGGCGTAGTTGTACTCCATGCATCGCACCTTCTGTGCCAACAGTCGTCCGTAGGACAGGGCGAAAGCGACACGCCAGCGTGGCGAGAGTTCGGTGTGGTAGGCCTGCTCGATTCCTCGTGGAAACGCTTGCAGAATCTGGTTGATCATCAACGCACTCTCGGCCACCGATTTCTGGGCATCGCTGGCCACCTGTTTGAAGTTGCCCGGTGTGACCCGGATGTCCAACCGGGGTGTGCTGTTGGCCTGGAATTGTCGGCTGGCGATCGAGGCGTTGTAGACGGCCATTCGCAGCGGATGTTTTGCGATGTCCTTGAGGCAGTCGGCTGGCGAGGAGTACTTGTAGTCCGGTTCGAAGGGCCGCATGGACGCGGCGTCGAAGTGTCCGATCGGAGCCAGTCCGGCCATCGTTGTCATGTTGGACATGAAGTAGATGCCACCGGTTTCGGTGACCATGCGGGCCAGTGCGTAGGGCGCGAACCCGGAGGAGAGCGGGGGCCGGTTGTACTGTGGGCCGCCGAACCAGAAGGGCAGTCGGACCTGGGTGGGGATCGCGGCATCGGGACCCAGGTCGACGGGCAACTGGTAGGTCTTGCCGTTTTCCGGGGCGACATAGGGCACGTATCCCTTGCGGGCGCCGAACGGGGCCGAGGGGCCGATCACGTAGGCCTTGGCGCCCTTCCGACGGCAGCGGCTGATGGCCGCTTCCAACGGGGCACCGTGATCATCTCCAGCTTCATCAGTGATCGCCACCAGCATGATCTGCCGGCCCTGCTTGTTGCGGAAATGGCCCCACATGCCCATCACCTGGAAGATCGCCGTGAAGACGTTCTCCCGGCCGCTGGTGTCTGCCTTGAGTGCCGCGAATGCCGCCTCGATCTTGGCGAACTGGTCGGTGGGGGCCTTGGTCAGGTAGTTGGTTTTTTGGCCGTAGGAGACGACGGCCGAAAGCAGCGGCTGGTCGCGCATTGGCAACTGCCCGGAGCGTTCCAGGGCATCCAGTTCGCCGTAGATTCGCTTCAGCCGTTTCTGTACCAGCTTGCGTTGGCTGGCCAGGCTGCCCGAGGCATCGAGCATCCAGACGACCAGCACCTTGCGTTCTTTCAGGTTGTTGGCGATCTCCCATGTGACCAGGTCGAGAGCCGATTCGAGCTGCACAATGGCCTCACCGACGGTGCCCTTGACCACCATGCGGTCATCGACCTCGATCCCTTCGGGGATGTCGTAGGCGGTCTGCTGCAACTCCGTCGGCGGTCGTTCGAGTTCCGGAGTTGGTGGCGCCTGGAGCTCTGGGTTGTCATTCTGTGCGATGCCGACACTGGTCGAATTGATCACCTCGCGGACTTCCAGTTCACGCTCATCCGGGTTGGCCAGTTCGTAGTCGATTTGCTCCTCGATCTCCTCAAGATCTTCCGGCTCGTTCATCACCGTCTCGATCGGGGGGACGCTGGGCGCGGTGTCTTTGGGTTCAACAAACAATCCCGACAGGTTGAAGATGACCCAGGCGTGAAGCAGGAGGCTGACGGCCGTGCCGGCGACTCCCAGCCGGCTGCCGATGCCGTCGGTTTCCAACTCGTCGGCCAATTCGAGCTCGACCACATCACTGTCATCAACTGCGACGATTCGTGGAGACGTGCCCTCAGGATTCCAATCCCGGAACGGGTTCTCGGCCCCCTCGCCGAACATTTCCTGCGGGTCTTCCATCTCGAGATCGTGGATCGGATCGGTCAAGACCGTCTCCGGGACGGCCGGGCCGTCATCGTCGAGTGGGTTGTGAGAGTCAGGGAGCATCGGACGGTTCCGTGGAGATTCGAGTCCGCGTCCACCTGCAGTCTACCACAGGAGATCGGTCGCTTGAATAGTCCAAGATGACTTCAGTTGAGGGTGTCCCGGCAAAGATGTTGTCCTGCCGGTTCACAGGCAATCGCTTCGGTCTCAATCCAATGGGACGTCGTGGTACTCCAGGGCCCATTCTTTCATGTAACGAACGCTCTGGGGCACCACGCGGTAGACGATCAGTTCGGGGTTGTCGATCGTGCCGAGGTAGCCTCTCAACAGGGGGTTGTCGTTCCAGATCTCCTCGAGCACGTCTTGCTCTGTCACGACCTCGGCGTGGCCGGCGATCCGGACCTGGTCATGACTCTCGTCGACGTAACACAGTTCGACGTTCGCGTTGACCTGGATCTGGTTTGTCTTGGCGTAGCTGCGGAGATTGGCGACGTAGACAGTGAATCCGTCGGTGCGGACCGGGGAGACGGGTCGCAATCGCGGTCGTTGGCCGTCGACGGTGGCCAGGCACGGAAAGCGGTCGGCAGCGATGACCCCTCGCGCCAGTTCGGGAAGGGTGGCCGGGTCGATCGGATCAGGAATCGGCTGGTTCATGGAGCGACCCGTGAATCAGGAACCGGTGGTTGTGGTTTCAGCCTTCAGGCAGCGGTCGATCTGGCGAACGGCCTGCCGGAGTCGTTGTGAATTCTCGACGATGGCGAGTCTCAGGTACCCCTCTCCCTCCTCGCCAAAACCGCGGCCCGGGCTACAGGCGACACCGGCTTCGTCGAGCAGTTTCAGGGCGAACTCGATCGATCCCATCTCGGCCCACGGTTCCGGGATGGGTGTCCAGACAAACATGCTCCCCAGTGGTCGGGTCAGTTGCCAGTCGAGCCGTTCCAGTCCATCGCACAACGCGTCGCGTCGCAGTTGGTATTCAGTCGTGATGCTCTCGACCGCCGCGTCACAGTGACGCATGGCGATGATCGCTGCGATCTGGACCGGCTGGAAAATGCCGTAGTCGTAATAGCCCTTGATCGTTGCCAGGGCCCGGATCATCTCGGCGTTGCCCGTGCAGAACCCGATCCGCCACCCGGCCATGCTGTAGCCCTTGCTCATGGTGGTGAACTCGACGCCGACATCCAGTGCGCCGGGGGCCGACAGGAAACTGGGGGCCTGGTAACCGTCGAAGCAGATGTCGGCGTAGGCGAAGTCGCTGATCACCAGGAAACCGAATCGCTTGGCCAGGCGGACCAGCTCGACGTAGAAGTCGGATTCGACACAGGTCGTCGTCGGGTTGTGTGGGAAATTGACGATGACGACCTTGGGCTTGGGTTCGAGGTGTTCGCAGGCGTAGGAGATGTTGGAGAGAAAAGCGTCGGGGTCACGGCAGTCCAAAGAAATCACGTTGCCGCTGGCGAGCATCACCGAGTAGACGTGAATGGGAAAGGACGGCGCGGGAACGATCGCGGTGTCTCCCGGGCCCATCAGGCCCAGGCACATGTGGCTGAAGCCCTCCTTGGATCCGATGCACGCGATCACCTCGTCGTCGGGATCGAGCCGCACCCCGTACCGCTTCCAGTAACGCGCGGCGACCTCGCGGCGGAGGTTGGCGATGCCTGCCGAGACGCTGTAGCGGTGGTTCCTCGGATCCTCGACCGCCTCGGCGAGCTTGGTGCGGATCAGTGGGTCGGGTGGGTCGGTCGGATTGCCCATTCCCAGGTCGATCACATCGACACCCTCGGCCCGCTTTTTCTGCTTCAGGTCGTTGATGCGCCCGAAGAGATACGGCGGCAGCCGACGGACCCGTTCGGACACCGGGATCGTGAAGTCCCCGTCGTGGAACGGAGTTTCCGATTCGCTGCGCATGGGCTGGACCGGGGGGAGTGATTGTGAGAACGGGACGGGCCGATTGTGGATCGACCCGTCTCGTTCCATCTTACCAGTGGTAAGAGACAGGTGAAGGTCCGGTGACCGGAGGTCGCCGGGGGTCGGGTCCGACTGTAACGGCTATGACGGCAACAGGCCGGGAACTGATGGAAAAGAGGTCGGAAACGGCCTAGGATGGGCCGTCGTCACCTGTTCTGACGGGCGTTTGTTCACCGAACCGATCGACCATGTCCAGCCTCTCGATCGCCTGTCCGGGTTGCCAAAGGCAACTGGTTTTTCCTGACCACTCGGTCGTGGGCAAGACGGCCCGGTGTCCCGAATGCGGTCAGAGGTTTCCCATCGAGGCTCCTGCCGAGGCCGGTCTTCCCACCATCGAGGTGTCTGAGTCACCGGCGGTGGCGCGGAGTCGTGGTCGGACAACTGCCGGGAGTCGGTCACCCCGACGGCCGGCCTGGATGCCACTGGCGATCACCGCTGGCCTGGGAGTGGTGGCGGTTGTGCTGTTGTTCGCATTCGGTGTTGGCGGTGACGGGGATCCCGGGGTTCCCGTCGGTCCGGGCCAGGAAGCCGGGGCTGGTGAGGACCAGGGGCAGGATGGCGGTGCCGAGCCGGCCGTCGCGTTGCCGGCTGCGGTTCACGCCACGGGTACGATTCGCGTCGAGACGACTCCAGCCGGTGCGATGGTGTTGATCGATGATCAGCGAGTTCACGACGCCGAAGGCAAGCCGCAACTCTCTCCGTGTGTGGTCACTGCGTCCAAGGGAGCACACGCGGTGACGATTGTCCGCGAGGGTTTCCAGGACCAGACGCGCCAGGTGACGGTTTCGGCCAAGGAGGTCGACCTGGTGTTTCAGGCCGCTCGCGAGGGAGCCAGTTCATTGCTGGCCACCCGATGGTTCTCCGACGCCCGCGTGGGCGAGCCGGTGCCGATCGAAGCGGTGAACGCGGTCGGGCGACCACGAGATCCCTGGTTGAGCTCGGATGGACTCTCTCTGTGGTTTGTTGCTGATGGAACCGGGGGACAGGGAGTCTACTACGCGACCCGGCCCAGTTCGTTTGACGAATTCAATCATCCACAGTTCGTGCCGATCACCCGCGGCCGTGACCGGCGTGCCTCGCCCAGCGTCACGACGCAAGGGCTGCTTGTTTATGCCGTGCCCGAGAAGGCCGCGATCTGGGGAGCGATCCGGGGTGGACCGTTGCGGCCCTTTGACGACAAACGCCCGCTGGCCTCCAGTTCCAAGACCTCTCCGAGGTGGACCGCCTCGCAGGTGCTCGGTGGTGGCCTTCACCTGTTTTTTGTTGAGTCGGTCGGAGAAGCGGCGAAGAGTTTTCATGCGTCGCGGATCAAGGCCGATGTGGCGTTCGGTGCGGCCGAGGTGTTCGAGTTGCCGGGGATTCGTCCCTGCCTGTCCGGCGACGGACTCAGGCAGTATGTCTTCGATGGCAAGACACTTGTCCGTTGGCGGCGTTCTTCCCTGCGAGGGCGATTTGCCCGGGACGAGACTGTTGCGGAACTCGAATTGCCCGATTACGTCGACGATCCGCTGGCTCGCCAGTTCGCCGTCAGCGACGACGAGCGGTGGTTGGTCTACAGTGACGGCCCCGGTGACACGGCACCGATGATGATGGTCCGGCTGCACCAGCGTCCCAACCGTGGAGTCCTGGTGGTTGGGGCCCCCGCGAAACCACGACCTGTCGTCGCCAAGGCCGACAGGAAGATGGCTGCGAAGGACAAGGTCAAAAAGTCGGCCGTCAAGCTGGTGGTCGATCCCAAGGCGCTGGCGAAGTCGGCCAAGGAGTCACCCAAGAAGGCTGCCAAGCCCGCCAGGGTCACCGAGTTGCCCTTGAGCACCTACATGGTCACCTGGCAGAAGTTGTTGGCCACACGCGACTACAAGGCCGCCAGGTCGCACCTGGCCGCAGCGCGGCGAGATCCGGTGATCTCGGGTGTTGATGGATTGTTGAAATGGGATGCACAGGAACTGGCGTCTATCGAGACGTTCTGGAAAGAGGCCAGGCGGGTGGTGTCCGAAATGAAACCCGACGATCCGGTGCGGATCGGCAGTGTGAAGTTGAAGTTCGTCAAGTTCGAGAATGACATTCTCGTGTGTCGTGGCCAGGCCAAGCCGGTGGAACGGCCGTTGGGTAAGATAGCCGCCAGTGACCTGGTGGGCCTGGTCGAGCCATCCCTCTCCGCCGGTGACACAGCGTCGCAACTGCGGTTGGGCGTGTTCCTGTATCACGACCTGCAGGGACGTGGCAGTTCGGCGGCCCGACGGCTGCAACGGGCCGGGCCGGCCGGGGCCGAGTTCCTGGATCGGCGAGGATTGCGAGTGATGGCCGAGGCGCGAGCCGAAATCGCCCGGGGTCGGCCAGAGAGGGCTTTGCCATTGTTGGCGAGGATCGAGAAGACATACCCGAAAACGTCGGCAGCCAAACAGGTTGCCGGTGCATGGGCGGAACTCTATTCGCTCGAGAAATGGACCCGGCTCGGATCTCGCAAGTGGGCGATTGACGGCGTGGCGTGGCGAGCGGCTCCGGGACGCTCGGCAGGCAGCCTGATTGTTTCGCCTCGAGAGATGCCGGGTTTCGAGTTGTCGCTGGAATGGAAGACCGAGGGCGAGACGGGGCAGGGGGGCGTGTTTTTCCGGTACGCCGGGACCGGAAACCCGGCCACCGGTGCCTTGAAGTTGCAACTCTCCAGCGACGCTGGCGTTGCCGCGGACCAGTTTTCCACCGGGGCACTGTTTGGAGTGACCCCGCCCGCGGACAACGTGGTGAAGCCGACCGGCCAGTGGAACACGTTGAAACTTCGAGTTGATGGTGACGCGGTGCGAGTCGAAATCAACGGTCGCCGGGTGCTGATGACGACGGTGGCCGATCCCGATCGACCGGCTATCGGGCACGTCGCACTGGACGGGATCACCGGGGGAATCACCTACCGCAAGGTGTTGTTGGTGCCACTGGCGGGTCGTTGACTTTCGGCCTGAGCCGAACTAGTTTGACCTGTCGCGGTTGGCGGTCCTCACGTCGAGGATGCACCGCCCCGTGCTGCAACCAGACACAACCAGAGCCCACTTGGATAGACACAGTAAGGAACTGCAATGGCACGCCCCGTGACCCTCTTCACCGGCCAATGGGCCGACCTGCCGCTGGAAGAACTCTGCAAGAAGGCCGTCGAATTTGGTTATGACGGGCTGGAACTCGCCTGCTGGGGTGATCATTTTGAGGTGCAGAAGGCTCTTGCCGACGACACGTACTGTTCGCGGAAACGCGATCTGCTGGAAAAGTACGACCTGCAATTGTTCTCGATTTCCAACCATCTTGTCGGGCAGGCGGTACTCGACCGCATCGATGAACGTCACAAGTCTATCCTTCCGCCGGAAGTGTGGGGTGATGGTGATCCCGCTGGTGTCAACGAGCGAGCGATCCAGGAGATGACCGACACGGCGCGAGCGGCCCAGAAACTCGGTGTCGACGTGGTCAACGGGTTCACCGGGTCCAGCATCTGGCACCTGATCTACGACTTTCCACCGACTCCGCCCACCATGATCGACGCCGGATTCGATCTACTGGCTGAACGTTGGAATCCGATCCTGGATGTGTTCCAGGAGTGTGGTGTGAAGTTTGCCCTGGAGGTGCATCCCACCGAGATTGCCTTCGACATCTACTCGGCCGAGCGTGCGTTGCAGGCGCTGGACAATCGCGAGGAATTCGGGTTCAACTTTGATCCCAGCCACCTGATCTGGCAGGGGGTCGATCCGGTCGAGTTCATTCGTTACTTCCCGGATCGGATCTACCACGTCCACATGAAGGATGCCTCGGTGACGCTCAATGGCCGCACCGGCATCCTGACCAGTCACCTGGCCTGGGGTGACGCCCGTCGCGGCTGGGATTTCCGCAGCGTCGGCCGCGGAGGAGTCCGGTTTGAAGAGATCATCCGATCGCTCAATGCCATCGACTACCAGGGCCCACTGTCGATCGAATGGGAAGACATTGGGATGGATCGTGAGCAGGGAGCGGCCGAGGCTTGCCAGTTCGTCAAGAACGTCGACTTCGCTCCCTCGGCACACCGTTTCGACGATGCCTTTGGTGACTAGGGCCCTTCAGACCGGTTCATGAATAGCGACGACATTTACCGCCAGGTCACGTTGCCCGGGCCAGCCGTCCGAGGCGATGGCAGAGGTACGAGTGAACCGGCCTCGTGGTCCGCCGGACGGACAGCACTGACGGTTTCCGTCCTGTTGCTGTCCGTCGGGGGAGTCTTCTGGTGGCAGTTTTCCGGCACCGAGCCGAACACGAGGCGTGGGGCGCCCGAGGGCCAGGAAAAACTTGCTGACCCTGTGGCCACCGAACCCATCGACCTCGCCTCGACTGATCAGGCGATCGAGGCGTTGACCGACTGGGACCGGAAATCGTGGAGCCAGAAACGCGATGCGACCCGGGTTGTGGCCAAGGTCTTTGATCTGGGCGGGGTGAATTACGTGACCTACGTGGACACCAACCACGAGACGATCCTGGATCACCTTCAGAAGCGCAAACGCAACGAACTGGGTCGACGCACCACTGCTGACGGCCAGGCCCCCTAGACGAACGGTGTCACGCCGGGGATCGCAATCGGTCGCGCCTCGAGCTTTCCGAACTCGTAACCCGGTGGCTTGAGGTCGAGCTTGGAATTCATCATCTGGTCCCAGCTCAACTGCTTGCCGGTGTAGGCAGCCATCCGGCCCATGATTCCCAGCATCGAACTCTTGCTCATGTAATCGCCGTTGTTGATCGGCTTTCCCGAGCGGATGCTGGCAAAGAACTCGTCGTGTTCGACCTGGTACATCGACTTGCTGCGACCCTTGAACCGCCAGACCTCTTTGCCGGCCATGTCGTAGATGCGATGCCGCATCACGTCGACCCGGCCCTTGGTGCCGAAGATGTGGTCGGTGACATCGTTGGCACAGCCCCGGAAGTGGCGACAGCGGGCGAAGGCCTTCACCCCGTTCTCGTACTCGTAAACGATGTTGAAGTGATCGTAGATGTTGCCGTACTTGACCTCGGTTCTTTGCTGCCGGCCACCGCTGCCACTGGCGTGGATGGGCGGCTTGTCCTGCATGGCCCAGCCGATCTTGTCGAGGCTGTGCACGTGTTGTTCGACGTTGAAGTCACCCGAGAGCCACGTGTAGTAGTACCAGTTCCGCATCTGGTACTCCATGTCGCTCTTGCATTTGTCACGGGTGACGCGTGGGTCCCAGACGCCGCCACTGTTGTAGCTGCACTGCAGCGCGGTGATGTCGCCGATCGTCCCGTCGTGCACCCGTGCGAATGTCTCGCGCATGCCCTGGTGATACCGCCAGCACAGACCGGACACGATCGCCAGGTTCTTCTTGGCGGCCATCTTGCACGATTCCAGGACGCTGCGGATGCCCGGGGCGTCGACACCCACGGGTTTCTCGACGAACACGTGCTTGCCGGCCTCGACGGCGTAACGCAGGTGCTGGGGACGGAAATGCGGTGGTGTGGCCAGCAGGACGACGTCGACATTGTCGACAACGTGCTTGAAGTTGTCGAAACCGCTGAATCGCATTTCCGGCACCACGTCAACCCGGTCGCCCACGCCGGATTTCTTCAATGCCGACAGTTTGCGATCGAGTCGATCGCCGAAAGCGTCTCCCAGCGCGGTCAGCCGCGTGTGTGGGTCTGCCGAGAGAGCGTTGACCGCCGCTCCACCACCTCGTCCACCACAACCGACCAGCCCAAGCTTCAGTGTCTCGCTGCTCTGGCCGGCAAAGACTCCGGCGTTCAGCGAGGCCAGTGCGGCCCCACCGACTGTTGCAGCGGTGCTCTTCAAAACGTCACGTCGGGAAGTGGTCATCTGTGGAGGTCTCCTGATCCGCGGTCAAGCCACTGTCGGCCTGCTCGTCGTGTTCGAAACGGGAAGGTCATCAACACCGTCAACCGTTTCAGGATAGCACATGTGATTTGGCCTAGGCGAGCCTGTCGCGAGTGGGAATTGGAGTGGCCACGAGGTTACCATGCTGTTCCGGATTGTTTTTCTTCAACATGGTCTCCACATTTCCGCGAGTCTCTTCTCATGACCAACTCGATCAATCGTCGTCATTTCCTGGCCACCGCCGCTGCCACGGCTGCCACCGCCGGATTCTCCGCCTCCCGGGCCGTTGCTGCTGCTCCCAAGGTGAAGCTGCAAAAGGCGGTCAAGTACGGCATGGTGGCCGGCAAGGGGAGTGTCCAGGAGAAGTTTCAATTGCTGGTTGATGCCGGGTTCACCGGGGTCGACATCAACGTGCGGTTGGATCATGACGAGGTGAACCGGGCTCGTGACAAGACCGGGCTGATCGTGCACGGGGTGGTGGGCTATGACCACTGGGGCAAGCCGTTCTCACACCAGGACAAGCAAATTCGCCGACAGGGCCGCGAAAGTTTCCTGGGAGCCATCCGGGACGCGAAGGCGTATGGAGCCACCAGCGCGCTGTTGGTTCCTGGTGTCTGCAACAAGACAGTCTCCTACCAGGACGCGTACAAGCGGTCGCAGGCCGAGATCCGCAAGTGCCTGCCGCTGGCCGAGGACCTGGGAATCCAGATCCTGATCGAAAACGTCTGGAACAACTTCCTGCTGAGTCCGATCGAGACAGCCCGGTTTATCGACGAGTTGAAGAGCCCGTTGGTGGGATCTTACTTTGACGTGGGCAACGTGGTGCGGTTCGGCTGGCCCGAACAGTGGATCACGGCACTGGGTTCGAGGATCAAGAAACTCGACATCAAGGAATACAGTCGCAAGCTGCAGAACCAGAAGGGACCCTACGCGGGATTCGGAGTGAAGATCGGGGACGGAGACTGTGACTGGCCGGCGGTGATGCGGGCCCTGGCCAAAATCAAGTTCTCGGGCTGGGCGACCGCGGAAGTCGGTGGCGGCGACGCGGCGCGACTGAAGGACATTTCTCAGAGGATGGACCGGGTCTTTTCGGCCTGATGACCCCGAGGGCAACTCAGTCGTCGTTGTCGATGTTGGCCGGGGCGTCCAGGCCGTACTTGCGGCGAAGAGCTTCGGGTGGAGCCTTCAGCGGACGGATGATACGGAACCCGACGAACAGCGCGTCGGTGTGGTACCAGATGCTCTGGGGCAATTGCGGGTCCTGCATCTTCCACTCCGCGTCCGAGAAAATCCGGTTGGCCGATCGCAGAGTTTCAGGATCATCATCCCAACTGCCACCACGGACGATCCTGGGATAGAGTTTCTTGGATTGGTAGAGCAGTTGCAGCGGTCCCAACGGCCCGGGCTTGGAGGCGAACACGGAGTAGTGCTTGGCCGAATATGCATCGAGCACCCATTCGCTGACGTTGCCATGCATGTCGTGGAGGCCCCAGGGATTGGGTTTCTTGAGTCCGATCTTGTGGTAGGCCTCCTCGCTGTTGTCGTAGTGCCAGCCGTAGTCACCCAACTTCTTCGGGTCGTTGCCGAAGTGGTAGGCGGTCTTGGTGCCAGCGCGGCAGGCGTACTCCCACTCGGCCTCGGTGGGCAACCGGTAGAAGTGTCCGGTCTTGGCCGAGAGCCAGCGGCAGTACATCTTGGCGGCCAGTTGAGTCATGCAGATGGCCGGGTAGCCATTGTGTCCCATGCCGAAAGTCATGTCGGTGTAGGGCTTGGTGGGGCGTGTCACGACATCGGCGGTTTTGTCCAGCGGCGTTGGCTTGATGCCGGCCAACTTGCGGCGTTGGATATCCAGGCTGAAGCTCCACACGTCGTACTCATCCCAGGTCACCTCGTGCTTGCCCATCCAGAATGGCTCGATCTTCACCCGCAACTGGGGCCCCTCGTCGGCTTCTCGATCGGCTTCATCCGCCGGGCTGCCCAGGAGGAATTCGCCACCGGGGATCGGCACCATCCCGAACCGGGTGGTGGTTCCCGGGATCTTCTGTGAATAGGGTTTCATCTGGGCCGCGGTCTTGGCCTCGGCTTCCTTCGGAGTGATCGGCGGCGCGGCCGGTGTTGTGGACTGTCCGATCAATCCCAGGGCGACGAGAACCAGGAGAGTCGTTTGCCACGAGGTCCGGCCGAGGTGTCCAACGGGTTGTCGAGACGAGTTGGCAGCGGTTAGCTTGAACATGGGACATCCGCGAGGAGGAGTGCAGTGAGGCGACACGGGTTGACGATCGTCAGTGTTGCGGTGGTGATTGTTCTGTTCGCGTTGCGGACGGGACTGGCCGATCAGCCACTGACGAGGTTCGAATTTCACCGGAAGGCCATGGGGGTCGATTTCACCATCGTATTGTATGGCTCCCAAATGGGAGCCGCAAACATCGCTGCGAAAGCCGCGTTGGACCGGGTGACTCAACTCGACGGGATTTGCAGCGATTACCAGGCGACCAGCGAACTGCGACGAGTGTGTGCACAAGCTCGGCCCGGGCAGCCGATGCCGGTTAGCGAGGATCTGGTTCGGGTGCTGGAATTGTCGCAGCGGATTTCGAAGTCTTCCCGTGGAGCCTTCGATGTGACGGTTGGTCCACTGACGAAGCTCTGGCGACGGGCCAGGAGACAGAAGGCACTGCCACCTGCCGACCGCTTGAAGCAGGCCCGGAGCCTGGTGGGTTACCGATTGGTGTCGGTGGACCGTCCGGCACGGCGGGTCACACTCAAACGCGGGGGCATGCGTCTGGACCTGGGGGGCATCGCCAAGGGGTACGCCGTTGATCGGGCGATGGAGATCCTGGCTCGCCGGGGATTCACCCGGGCAATGGTCGATGGCAGTGGGGACCTGGCTGTCGGTGATCCGCCACCGGGTCGTCCGGGGTGGCGGGTGGCGGTGGCGTCACTGGAGAACCCCGACAAGCGACCTGTCGAGGTGCTGGAACTGGCCAACGTCGCTGTCGCCACGTCGGGTGATGCCTACCAGTCGGTCACGATTTCCGGCACGCGGTATTCTCACATCCTGGACCCCCGGACGGGCCTGGGCCTGACCACGTCCTCGAGCGTTACGGTGATTGCGGCTGATGCGGCCACCGCCGACGCGATGGCCTCGGCCGTCAGCGTGCTGGGACCAGTGGCGGGGCAGAGACTGGTTGCGGAGACCAGGGGTGTCGAATCGCTGTTCGTCACGCGGGTGGAGAACAGCAGCCGTATCCACAAGTCGAAAGGGTGGCCTGGTTGCTCAGCGACTCGTTAGCCGTTTCTGGCGAGCCAGCCACGCACAGGCGGGACCGGACAGCCCCTCGTGACCACCCTCGAAAATCGTCACCCGTGATGGTCCGGCGAGTCGGCGGAGGTGAATCAGGCGACCGAACTCGGCGTCCTTGACGTTCTCGCCATTGCCGGGCTTCTTCAATCGGCCACCTGTCCACAACTGGTCCATCTCGTCGTCGCCAATCACCGCCGCCTTGCGGGCTGTGGCGACAATGTTCCAGGCCTTCAGCGTGTGGTGGATCGGCACCGAGCCTGTTTTGCCATCGTGGACACCGGCACACAGGTCCAACGGCACATTGGACGCACGGGCGAGCACCGACACGGGTGAGCGATCACGGTACTGGAGGTCGATTTGTTTGCCGGTCCCCGGCGGGCCTCCCAGGCTCTTGAGGATCATGCGGGCGTAGTTCTGAGGTTGTCCGTCCTTGAGATGGAAACGGTACCATTCGCCCAGGTCACTGATGCCGACCCAGGCCGATACGGCCGAAAAACGATTCGGATGGTGGCCGGCCATCAGCATGGCCATATGACCGCCACCCGAGGAACCAGCCAGGTAGATTCGCCGGGGATCGACCCGGTGCTTGCGGCTGGTGTGGTCGATGGCATCGAGAATGTCGGCCCGGGCCAGCTTCGATCCACAGGCCGCGGGCGTGTCATTGCGGCCGCGAAAATTGGGATGAAGGAAGATCCAGCCGCGCGAGACAGCCTGTTTGAGCCAGGCCGAATTGTCCTGCGTGTAATCACCGCTCCAACTGTGCAGGAACACGAGCAGGGGGGTTGGCCGGTTGGTGGCTCGCCTGGGAATCCAGATGCGGGATGGTTGCCGGGATCCATCAAGCGTGCTGGTGACCGAGATGTCGACCAGCGGCGGCAAGTCCTCGGCCACGACTGGAGTGGCTGCCAGCAGGCAGGCGGTGACCGGGACGAGCCAGGTGCCGGGACGCGTCATTTCTTCTTATCCGTCTTGGTTTTCTTGATGGTGCCCCACATGTGGCCGAGCGTTTCACCGTGCGACCAGGTGCCGGCGTACCGCTTGCCGTCGATCAGGAGATGGACCGAGAAGGTGCCCATGCCGGGGATGGTGATCTTGTCCATCGTGATCACCGGCTTGGTGCCGGCCCAGACAACTCGCAGTGGCAGTGGCGGCAGCTTGGCCTGCCCGAACTTGGAGTGGAACAGGAAGAAGTTGCCACCCTTGGTCACCTTGCTGATCTCGTAGCTGTCGGCATTCGGAGGGCCGTCCTTCTCTTCACCGACGACACTGAAGAACCCTGTCAGCGTGGTGCCGGCCATCGCTTTCATGAAGGCCTGGTCACGAGCCTTCTGCTTCGCCTGGGCCGCATCGTCTGCCGCCAGTGCCAGGGGGGCGGTCAGAATGGCCAATGCCAGAAGAGTTGGCAGGTGGGAACGGAACGTGTGAACGCGGTGGGTCATCGCACGGATCTCCATCTCGGACAGCGAGTCGTTATCATGCGGTCTCATAATACACCACCAGCCCGCATCGATGAACACTCCACAAGGCCAACCGCCGCCTTTCGACACCCTGTTGCCGGTCGTGCAGGAATTCTGCCAGGTCGTCGCCACCCTGCGTGGTCCCGATGGCTGTCCGTGGGACCGGGAGCAGACTCTCGAAACGATCAAGCCGTACACGCTCGAGGAGACGTACGAGTTGCTCGAAGCGATCGATTCGGGTGATGACAAGGCCATTGTCGAAGAACTCGGAGACGTCTTGTTGCAGGTGGTGCTGGATTGTCAGATCGGTGCCGACGAGGGGCGATTCGGGCTGGTCGAGGTGGTCCGGGGTGTGACCGACAAGTTGATCACGCGGCACCCTCACGTTTTCGGTGACGACACGGCCGAGACCTCCGAGGAGGTGAGGAAAAACTGGGATTCTGCCAAGCGCGCCGAGAAGCAGCGTGACGGCGTGATGGAGGGGTTGCCGTTGGCCATGCCGGCCCTGGCCCGGGCTGCCAGGGTCACCGGGCGTGCGGCTCGTGTTGGCTACGATTTTCCCGATCGTCGGATGCTCTTTGACAAGTTGCGTGAAGAACTGGCTGAATTGTCGGAGGAGTTGTTTGATGAGATCTCGGTGCCGGAAGTTGCCGCGGAAGTCGATGCCGAGGTCATACCGGACGAACCGCTGACGGACGACGTGCGGGACCGGGCCGAGGAGGAACTCGGGGACGTGTTGTTCGTACTGGCCAACATCGCCCGGCGATGGGGGATCAATGCCGAGGAGGCGCTGCGGCGGAGTACCAGGAAATTTGAACGACGGTTCCGGGCGATCGAGACCGGTCTGGCCGCTCGCGGGGCGGACGTGGAACAGGCGTCGTTGATTGAAATGGAGCAGGTCTACCAGGAAGCCAAGTCGGCCGAGAAGCGAGAGGAGTGATGCGGGATGGAAGCGGAAGCGAGTGGACTGCTGGTTCGGCACGAGGAGACCGCCGAGCGTGAACGCAGCACCTGCGGGTGGCGACACCTGCTGTTGAGCCGCCAGGACCGGGAGCGGGGGCTGGCCGCCTGGGCACACGCGGTTGATATCGATGGTGCCCGGGAGCATTACCACAAGGTGGGCACCGAGTTGTACTACGTCCTCGATGGAGAGGGCAGCGTGATGCTCGACGGGGTGGAGCACCCGGTGCGGACCGGGTCGATCGTGCACATTCCCCCCGGTGTGGTCCATGGGGCGCGGGGACGGATGCGGGTCCTGGTGGTGGGGATTCCCGACATCAGTGACGACGACCTGTTTTTTCCCGAAGACGAGGTGACCGGGTAGATGAGCGATTCGATTGCTGAACTGGGCAGAATGAAACTGGTCGATCTGTCGGTGCCGCTGGAGGACGGGGCGGTCAGCGAGCCGATGCCGGCATCGATTCACTACGTGACTCATGCCGATGAGGGGCTGGCACAGATGCAACAGTTTTTCGGCATCGCGCCGGACGACCTGGTCTATTCCAACGGCGAGGGTTGGGCGATCGAGAAGATCGAGGCCATCACCCACACGGGAACACATGTCGACGCCCCGTACCACTACGGGGCTGAATCCGAGGGTCGCCCGGCACGTCGGATCGACGAGGTTCCCCTGGAGTGGTGTTTTGCCCCTGGAGTCCGGATCGACGTACGACACAAGGAGGCGGGCCAGGAGATCACCGTCGATGATCTCGAGGCGGCCCTGGCCGCCATCGACTACACGCTGGCCGACCGGGACATCGTGCTGTTGTGGACGGGCGCCGACGCGAGGCTGGAATCGCCGGAGTATTTTCGGCAACCCGGCCTGGGACGTGACGGGGTGCTGTGGCTGGTCGAACAGGGAGTGCGGATGATCGGCATCGACGCTTACACGATTGATCGACCTTTTGCCGACATGGTGGCTGACTACCGGGCCAGTGGAGACGGACGTCATATCTGGCCGGCTCATTTTGCCGGGATCACCCGCGAGTACTGCCAGATCGAGAAACTGGCCAACCTCGACCAGTTGCCACGTCCACACGGGTTCTACGTGTCGTGTCTTCCCGTGAAGATCTCCGGGGCCAGTGCCGGCTGGTGTCGGGCCGTGGCGTTGGTTTGAAAGTGATCGTGATCACTCGGGTGTCACGTAGGCCGACGTGATTCCGCCGTCGACGGTGAACTCGGTCCCGGTCACGTAGCTGGACTCGTCGCTGGCCAGGTACAGGGCTGCCGCGGCCATCTCGGAGGCTTCTCCGAACCGCCCCATCGGGACATGGACGAGCCGTCGTTGTTTTTTCTCGTCGGTGTCCAGGAAGCTCATCAGCATCTCGGTTTTCAACGGCCCCGGGCACAACGCGTTGACGCGGATGTTCTCGCGGGCATGAATCACGGCGAGTTCTCGTGTCATGGCCAGCACGCCTCCCTTGCTGGCCGTGTAGGCCAACTGTGGCGTGGCCGCGCCCATCAGAGCGACGAAGGATGCGGTGTTGATGATCGATCCACCACCGGCCCGCTTCAACGCCGGTACACCCGCCTTGCAGCCCAGGAAGACCCCGGTGAGATTGATGGCCATTGTCCGGTTCCAGGTCTCCAACGATGTTTCGACTGCATCGCCGTCGGCAGGATCCATGATTCCGGCGTTATTGAACAGCACATCGAGCCGCCCGAATGACGCTTCGGCTGTGTCGACCATTGCCTGGCAGTCACCGGGATCAGCGACATCGGCCCGGATGAAGATCGATTTCCCCGGGTACTCGCCCTCGATCTCGGCCACCGTCTCCTGGCCGGATTCCTCGTTGATGTCCACGGCAACAATCCGAGCGTCCTCGGCGGCGAACAGCCGACAGGTCTCCCTGCCAATTCCCCCGCCCGCTCCGGTCACAAGTGCCACTTTCCCAGCCAGTCGTCCCGTCACACTTCGTCTCCTTGTTCATCAGCGAGCCGGTTGCCGGTCTCGTCGTGGGTTTCGGACAATTCCTTCTCGCACGTTTCAACCAGTTCGTCGAAAAGAGCCTGTTGCAAGGGATCGACCTCGGCGGTCAATTCCGGATGCCACTGGACCGCGAACAGCCAGCGGTGATCGGGCAGTTCGACCGCCTCGATCGTTCCGTCGGGTGCGTGGGCGGCCACTGTCAGACCACGGCCGACCCGGTGGATGGCCTGGTGGTGCCACGAGGCGGCATCGAAGGTGACCTGGCCCAGCAACCCGGACAACCCGGTTCCTTCGACCAGGTTCACCACGTGTGGTGTCGGTTCTCGTGGTGGCAGGCGGTGTGCAATCTCATCACCAACCACATCGGGCAGATGTTCGTGCAGCGATCCGCCCAGGGCGACATTGACCATCTGGGCACCCCGGCAAATGGCGAGTGTGGGAAGGTCTTTTGAGAGAATCTGGCGGGTCAGTCCCAGTTCCAGCAGGTCACGGTCGGGGTCGACCATGTAGACCTCCGGGTGCATCTGTCCGCCATACAGTCCCGGGTCGATGTCGCCTCCCCCGGCCAGCACAATGCCATCGAGTCGGTCGAAGAGAGCTTCAATGGATGATTCGCCGGGCGGCAACAGCACGGGGATGCCACCGGCGCGACGAACGGCCGAGACGTAATTCGTCGGCAACGAGTACTTGTCTTCCTCGTTTCGACCGTAGGTGGTGATCCCGATCAACGGCTGTGCTGAGGCCACTGTGTCAGATCCTCTCGAAGTAGCGTCGCCGTTCCCAGTCGGTCACGGCGCGGTCGTAGGCAGCCTGTTCGGTCCGGAAAAAGTGGACGTAGTGGTCAACCACGTCGTTGCCAAAGGCCGAGCGGGCGAACTGGCTGTTGTCGAATAGTGTCGTGGCCTCGGCGAGGGTCGCGGGAACGGCCGGGACGAGGTCCGACTGGTAGAGATCGCCGTCACTGTGATCAGGTGGTTCGACCTGGTTGGCGATGCCGTCGAGCCCGGCGGCCAACGCTGCCGAGTAGACCAGGTACGGGTTGCAGTCGGCGCCGGGAATGCGGCACTCGACTCGCAGGGACTGGTCGTGTCCGACCACACGGAATCCCGCCGTGCGGTTGTCGTGGCTCCAGGCGATCCGGGTGGGGGCCCAGGAGCCCGACTGGAATCGCTTGTAGGAATTGACCGTCGGGGCCAGCAGCGGCACCAAATCGGACACGTGTTGCATGAACCCGCCCAGGAAATGGCGAAATGTCGAGCTGCAGCGGATCGGGCCCAACTGTTCGTCACCGGCAAATGCGTTCTGGCCGTCCTGCCAGAGGCTGATGTGGACGTGACAACTCGAGCCGGCCTGGTCGGTGTCGAACTTGGCCATGAAACTGACGGCCGCACCGGCCGAGTCGGCGGTTTCCTTGAGACACTGCTTGAGCAGCACGTGGCGGTCGGCCATTTCCAACACCGGGCCGTAGCGGATGTTCAACTCGTGCTGACCCAGTCCCCATTCCCCCTTGGTGTTCTCGACGGGTATCCCCGACGCGGCCAGGTGCCGCCGGGCTGCGCCGTGAATGTCCTCGTCGCGGCTGCCGTGCAGCAGCTGGTAATCCTCGAGATACCAGCCTCCGGCCGGGAGGTCGTGGTAGCCTTTCTCCGCAGCCTCCCGGTAAGACGTACGAAAGAGGTAATACTCCAACTCGGATGCGGCCTGGGGCTGGAAGTTCAATCCGGTCGCCCTGGCCAGCTGGTTGGAGAGCATCACGCGAGGTGCTTGTGGAACGCCGTCGCCGGTTGAATCGTCGATGACGTCACAGAGCACGATGGCGGTTCGATCGAGCCAGGAGGCGTGACGGAGAGTGTCCAGGTCGGGGACCAGGTGCACGTCGCCGTAACCTTGTTCCCAGTTCGCGAATTCGTAGCCGGCGACGGGTTCCATCTCGATGTCCACCGTCAACAGGTAGTCGCATCCATGCGTGCCCTGCGTGGCGACCTCTTCGAGAAAGAATCCGGCGTCGAATCGCTTGCCGGCCAGGCGTCCGTAAAGATCGGTGAATCCGACCAGTACCGTATCGATTGTCCCCTGGGAGACTTGTGCCCGGAGTTCCTCGAGTGTCAGACAGCCTGTCGGGCGTTCGGAAAGGGTCATGGAGTGCCGTCCGTCGTGCCAGGAGTGTGTGGTTCGGTGTCGCCAGATCGTGGTTCTCGATCCTGGCCACTGTCACGGGTCAGTTCCAGTTGGGCGGCTGCAAGCAGTGCCACTTCTTCCTCGGGAGCCTGGGCCACCAGGTGGTGTCGACTGTAGCAAAGAAACCAGGTGACACCGATGACCAGGAAGATGGCCACCCCGTACATGCCCGGACGGAACTCGTCGACCGAGAACGTTGCCGCCAGGGCGATTACCGACAGGATGGTTCCAACGGCCGCACCGGGGATCCCGAGAGGACTGCGGTAGGGGCGAGGCATTTCGGGCCGGGTGATCTTCAGCACGATGTAGCTGACCATGACGAGGATGTAGGACAGGACCGCGCCGAACACGGCCATGTTGAGCAGGACAGCGGCAACGGTGATCGATTGGTTTGAGGTTGGCTCGTCGCCAGCGGGTGTCTTGCTGAAGTGGATTGCCGCTGCCAGGCCCAGGCCGACGACCGCACCCAGCACCAGCGCCACCCACGGCGTCTGGGCTCGTCCGGTGATCGAAATCCAGCGAGGAAAGTAACCAGCACGTGACAGCGCGAACAGCACGCGGCCGTAGGCGTAGATGATCGTGTGGAAACTGGCCACCAGGCCGGTTAATGCCACCAGGCTCAGGATACGGCTGGTGGCAGTGTTGTCGAAAACCGCTCGAAATCCGTCTTCGAGTGGCGCCCCGGAAGTCGACAACGCGGCGGCACCTCCACCGACTCCCGTATTCAGGACCAGTGTCAGTAAGGACAGGATCAACAGCGTGATAATTCCCAACAGGAGAGCGCGGGGCATGTCGCGAACCACATCATGCGATTCTTCGGCCGCCAGTGGGAGTTGTTCGATCGCCAGGTAGAACCAGATGGCAAAGGGGAGTGCTGCAAAGACTCCGAGCCACCCGTGTGGCAATCCATGAGCAGTTTGTCCGTCGTCGGGTGGAATGTTGTAGAGCAACTCGGAATCGAATGATCCGCTCGTGATGACCGCCGTATAAAAAACCACCAGCACAGCCGCCGCCAGGCCGGTCACGATCAAGCCGAATCGCAGGGTCAATTCGACGCCCATCACGTTGATCACCACGAAGACCGTGTACGCCAGTGTCCACCACACCAGTGCAAACAATCCGGGATCCGTTGCTGGATCGGTGAAGACAATCGCGTTGAGGTACTCGCCGATGCCAACCACGATCACGGCCGGCGTGACGACGTACTCGATCGTGTCGGTCAATCCGCAGACGAATCCTCCCAGTGGCCCAAGCGCGTTGCGGGTGAATGAGAAAAATCCCCCGGCGTGAGGCAGGGCAGCGGACAATTCTGCAATGGTGAAGACCATGCAGATGTACATCACGGCCATCAGCACGGTGGCGATGGCCAGGCCGTTGAATCCGGCATATTTCAGACCGTAATTCCAGCCGAAGAAGTCGCCGGAGATGACCGCGCCGACTCCCAGCGCCCACAACAGGATCCAGCCGGCGCTGGGACGTAGTCGTCGGCGATCAAGATAGGCTCGATCGACGTCTTCGTAACGGGCCAGTTCGGATCGGTGGTCAGCCACGTGGGGAAATCCGGGTGGAGAAACGTTCGAAGTCCTCTCGCACCATTCTGACACGTCTTGAGCGTGTCGGCTACGGACCCGTTTCACAGGTGGTGGGGCATCGCTAGTATGGGCGAATCGACAATTTTCCGGGGAGAGTACCATGGGCAAGGACCACGCAAACGGTTTTCTTGAGCTGGTCAACGACGCCAAGACACGGGTCCGTGAATGCACCACCGTGGACGTGAAGGAATGGATGGAGGCGGATCGTCCGTTCGTCCTGGTTGACGTTCGTGAGGACACCGAGTGGGCAATGGCGCACCTGCCGGGTGCTGTTCACCTGGGCAAGGGAGTGATCGAACGCGACATCGAACGGGCGATTCCCGGTCATGACACCGAGATCGTGTTGTATTGCGGTGGTGGTTATCGCTCGGCGCTGGCCGGGGATGCGTTGCAGCAAATGGGTTACACCAACGTGATCTCGATGGACGGTGGCATCGGAGATTGGCACGCCCGGGGGTTCCCGCTGACAACCGGGTGACAAGAGGAGACTGAGACGTGTTGAGGAAAAAAACCGTGGCCTTACCGGCTGCGCTGTTGGCTGGATTGCTGGCAATCGAGTGTCCGGCAGCCGCACCGAAAAGCGTGGCTGGACGGAGCTTGTCCGAGTGGTCGGCGGACCTGGCCGCGAAATCACGGACCCGTCGATTGCGGGCGGCGCTGACCCTGCCGTCGTTTGGCGGCGATGCGGTCAAGCCCCTGGTCCGGGCGTTGCAACATGACGACCCGGCAGTTGTCTACTGGGCCGCCAGTGGCCTGGGCGACCTGGCCCACAAGTCGTCGGCCACAAAGCGGGTGCGGAAACGACTTCAGGCGCTCCTGGGCCACAAGACAATTGGCGTGCGGTTGAGCGGTGCCTATGCCCTGAGTCGGCTGGGTGAAACGGGATCGGGAGTCGCTGTCCTGGCCAAGGGCCTGACGCATCCCCAGCGTGGTGTGGCCTGCACGGCGGCCGATTTCCTGGCCCGTGTCGGACCGCCCGCTGCGGACGCGGTGCCGGCTCTGAGGGTGGCTGCCAAGCACATGGATTATCACGTCAAGGGAGCTGCCAACGAGGCGTTGAAGCGGATTCTCGCTGCGAAGGAGGGCAAGTGATGACCCCGTACCGTTTTTTGGTTGTCGCTGTTTTCTGGCTCGTGTCCGGGATGCCGTTGACGGCGTCCGCCGCTGATCGTCCCAACATTCTCTGGATCAGCTGCGAGGACATCAGCCCCAGCCTGGGATGTTACGGCGACAAGTACTCGACCTCGCCGAACATCGATGGCCTGGCCGCCCAGGGTGTCGTGTTTCGTCGGTGCTTCTCACACGCGGGCGTCTGCGCGGTGGCCCGCTCGGGGCTGATCACCGGTGTTTATCCCGTGTCGATTGGTAGCCAGCACATGCGGTCTCGCATCGTGCCGCCACCCAACGTGCGGTGTTTCACCGAGTACCTCAGGGCGGCGGGTTACTACTGCACCAACCGGTCGAAAACCGACTACAACTTTGAACCACCGTTGACCGCCTGGGACGAGAGTGGCCGCAAGAGCACCGACTGGAGTGGCCGGGCCAAGGGACAGCCCTTCTTCAGCGTGATCAACCTGACGGTTTCGCATGAGAGCAAGATCCGGGCGAAGTTCGACAAGCTGATCCATGACCCCGACGGGGTCTCGTTGCCGCCCTACATTCCCGACACCCCGGCGGCTCGGCGTGACCGGGCACGTTACTACGACATCATCACGTTGATGGACACCCAGGTGGGGAGAATCCTGGCGAAGTTGAAGGCTGACGGATTGGACAAGAACACGATCGTGATGTTCTGGGGAGACCACGGCGAAGGGCTGCCCCGCGGCAAGCGCTGGATTTACGACTCGGGGATCCACGTACCGCTGGTCGTCCGCTGGCCGGGACAGATCCAGCCGGGAACGACACGCGACGACCTTGTCTGTTTTCTCGACTTTCCGGCCACCACGCTGTCACTGGCCGGCGTGACGCCGCCAGGACACATGCATGGCCAGGTGATCCTGGGCCAGCACACCGCCGAACCCCGTCGGTACCTGTTTGCCCATCGCGACCGGATGGACGAGGCGTACGACCTGATCCGTGCCGTCCGGGATCAACGGTACAAGTACATCCGCAACCTGATGCCCGGCCGCACACGGGCCCAGAACATCGACTACATGAACAAGATGCCAACCATGATCGACATGCGGCGGCTGAATGCCGCCGGGAAACTGGGTACGGTTGCGCTGCGGCAGTATTTCGAACCGACCAAGCCGGACGAGGAGTTGTACGACCTGGACAGTGATCCGTTCGAGGTCAAGAACCTGGCGGCCGATCCGGCTCATGCGGCCGCATTGAAACGGCTGCGAGGAGAACTGGAGAATTGGCAGGACAAGATCGGTGACCAGGGTTTGATTCCCGAGGCCTTGCTGGTTGAAGCGATGCGTCCGGGAAACCGGTACGAGTCGACGGCCGATCCGGTGATTGCCGTTGGCAAGCCGACCGGTGCTGACGGTGTGACGGTGACGATCAAGTCGGAGACGCAGGGGGCGTCGATCGCTTACGCGATCGGTGGCGGGAACCGGCCAAGATGGCAACTCTACAGCAAGCCACTTTCGATGCCAAAGGGCACGCAACTGCGGGCCGTCGCCTGCCGCATCGGGTACCGTGACAGCCAGCGAATCCGACGGGTGATTGGCGACTAGAACAGGAAATATTTCTGTGCAAGCGGCAGTTCTTCGGCCGGTTCACAGGTCAGCTCCACTCCGTCGGCGGTGACCTGGTAGGTCTCGGGATCGACGTGAAGATCGGGCGTGGCGTCGTTGAGCTTCATGTCGGTCTTGTTGATCGACCGGCAGTTCTTCACTGCGGCCAGTGTCTTGGCGAGCCCGTAATCGGCAGCGGCGTTGTTGTCCAGGCAGGCCTGGCTGACGAATGCCAGCGAGATGGGGGCGGCGGCGCGGCCATAGCCACCGAACATCGGGCGGGTGAAGACCGGTTGCGGGGTGGGGATCGAGGCGTTGGGATCTCCCATCTGGCTGGAGGCGATGATTCCTCCCTTGATCACCATTTCCGGCTTGGCTCCGAACAAGGCCGGGTGCCACAGCACCAGGTCTGCCAACTTGCCCACCTCGACCGAACCGATCTCGTGGCTCATTCCGTGGGCGATGGCGGGGTTGATCGTGTACTTGGCCACGTAGCGGCGGATTCGCAGGTTGTCGTTGTCGCCGGTCTCCTCGGGCAATCGCCCTCGCTGGGCCCGCATCTTGTCGGCCGTTTGCCATGTTCGCGTGATCACCTCGCCAATGCGTCCCATGGCCTGGGAATCGGAGCCCATGACGCTGATGGCGCCGAGGTCGTGCAGGATGTCCTCGGCGGCAATCGTCTCGCCCCGGATCCGGCTCTCGGCGAACGCCACGTCCTCGGGAAGATTCTTGTCCAGGTGATGGCAGACCATCAGCATGTCGAGGTGTTCGTCGATCGTGTTGCGGGTGAACGGCCGGGTGGGGTTTGTGGAACTGGGCAGGACATTGGGTTGTCCGCAGACGGTGAGGATGTCGGGAGCGTGTCCTCCACCGGCTCCCTCGGAGTGGTAGGTGTGGATGGTGCGGCCGCGGAAGGCTGCGATCGAGGCTTCGACAAATCCCGATTCGTTGAGCGTGTCGGTGTGGATGCAGACCTGGACGTCGTAGTCCTCGGCGACACTCAGGCAGCAGTCGATCGCCGCGGGAGTGGTTCCCCAGTCCTCGTGCAGTTTCAGTCCCACCGCGCCACCGACGATCTGCTCGGCAATTCCCTCGGGCTTGGCCGTGTTCCCCTTGCCCAGGAATCCGAAGTTCAGCGGCAGGTCATCGGTGGCCTGCAGCATCATCTGGATGTGAGCCGCTCCGGGCGTGCAGGTGGTGGCACAGGTGCCGGTTGCGGGACCCGTGCCGCCCCCGAGCATCGTCGTCAGTCCGCTGGCGATGGCCTCGTCTGCCTGCTGGGGGCAGATGAAGTGGATGTGGGTGTCGATGCCTCCGGCCGTCAGGATCTTGCCTTCCCCGGCGACGACCTCGGTTGTCACTCCCACGATCATCTGTGGATCGACCCCGGCCATCACGTCGGGATTGCCCGCCTTGCCGATGCCGACGATGCGGCCACCCTTGATCCCGATGTCGGCCTTGAAGATGCCGGTGTAGTCGATGACCAGGGCGTTGGTGATCAGCAGGTCCAGCGCGTCGGCCTGCGAGACGCCGGCGGCCTGTCCCATGCCCTCGCGGAGCACCTTGCCGCCACCAAACTTGCACTCGTCCCCGTAGACCGCGTGGTCGTGTTCGACCTCGAGCACCAGCCCGGTGTCACCCAATCGCATCCGGTCACCGGTGGTGGGTCCGTAGATTTCCGCGTAGGTGGAACGCTTGATTTCGTAGGCCATGCTGTCTGTCTTCCGACTGGGGGTCGATGTTTCTGGGAGAATCGACCGGCGTGTTGAAGATGCGAATGGGTGTTCGTGCCCGTGTGGACTGCCTAGCCCTTGTGGGCGAAATTCTGCTTGGCGACGTTCTCGAGAGCCGCCACGCGGCCGGCTTCATCGACTGGTCCATCGGCCAGGTTGTTGCCGCCGCGGATGACCCGGTTGCCGGCAATGTCGACCAGGTTGACCGTACGAGATTCTCCGGGTTCGAATCTCACGGCGGTGCCGGCGGGGATGTCCAGCCGCTTGCCATAGGCGGCGTCGCGGTCGAACGAGAGGCCGGCGTTGGTCTCGATGAAGTGGTAATGGCTGCCGACCTGGATGGGGCGATCGCCGAGGTTGGTCACTTCCAGTGATACGGTGTCTCGATCGGCGTTGAGAACCAGTGTCTCGTCGGGTGTGAAACAGGCTCCCGGCGGGTCGGGTTCGGAATCTCGGGGCTGATCGCCAAAGACCGCCAGGTCGGGGGCCGGCAGGCCACTGGCGTACAGTGCCAGTTCCAGGTTGCCGTCGATGTCAGACACGGGCGAGTGAACGGTGACCAGCTTGGTGCCGTCGGGGAAGGTCCCCTCGACCTGGACCTCGTCGAGCATCTCGGCGACCCCCTCCATCACCTGGCGGCGTCCGAGGAACTGTCGGCCCAGGTCCATCAACTCGGCCACGCTCCGGCCGTCGCGGATGAATTCCAGCAGTTGCGCCGCGATCAGTGCGACCGCCTCGGGGTGATTGAGTTTCAGGCCGCGGGCGAGTCGCTTCTGGGCGACGGCCCCGGCGTTGTGGAGCATCAGTTTTTCGATTTCACGCGGACTCAGGTGCATCAGCAGGATCTCCTTGGTGACAGGCCCACCATCGATGGGTTACCACTTTCGCTCCCAGGGTGTTTCTTGCAAGTGATCGGCGAGGAAGGCCAGTCGGTGTCTGAGCCGTCTGCCGACGGCCTCGGTGTTTGGCCCGACGAGTCGCCAGACGAGGCCCTCGGCTTTCGGGCTGATCGATTCGAGGCAACCGTCCTCGGAGTCATCCGCCGCGGCAGCCTGTTCCTGGATCGACTCGATCCCTTCGACCAGTTGTTGGCCGAACAGCACGACCGTGGCCAGGCAGTGATGGTGTCCCATTCGCAGCGGGTTGTCGAGCGAGGCCTCGCGGGGGACGAGTTCCAGTGAGTCGAGCAGCAGCATGCGGCCGTCGCGGATGACCTCGAGCCGGCTCGCCAGTCGCCCGAACTGCCAGCACTCGCCTCGCGCACTGCGGCCGCTGGTGAGCCAGTCGATGTGAACCAGGTTGGCATCCTCGGCCAGGTGCACCCGGTTGTGCTGGTGATAAATTGCCCCACGGAAGCAGACCAGTGGATCGGGAGCGACGACCAGCGTGGCGTGCGATCCGACGCTGGCGTGCAAGTGCTGGTGGCAGCCGCGGTCTCGCAGCGAGCGGTAGACCTTGGTCGAGGCTTGCGTGGTGAGCACGGTGGTGGTGTCGGCTTCGAGTTCCAGGTCGACCTGGATGTTGTCTCCGGCCACCAGCCCGCCGCCAAAGGTGGTGGCGTAGATCCAGCTGGTCGGTCCGGGGCGACGTGGCACCCAGAGTTTCAACGGGTTGGTGGCGCGGTTGCTGGTGACCCGGCTGCGGCCACCAATCCGGGCGACCCGCGCGCGGCCACATCCGGGCCGCAGGGCCGCACCACGACCGGCTTCCATCGCCGTTTGGGGCGAAGAAGTTTCTGCCGGGTCGGCGTCCGGGTCCCGGAGTCGGATGGTGCTGGTGAAGGCCACGGTGGATGTGACTAGACGCTGAGGTAATCGGAGATGAGTTCCTGGGTCAGGTCGGTCGTCTCACCGTTGGCGGTGATCCGGCCACGATTCATGATATAGAAGTCGTGGCCGAATTCCTTGACGAAGTCGAGATACTGTTCGACCAGGACAACGGTCATGTTCTCCTCGTTGACCAGGCTTTGCAGCACCTCTCCGATGTGCTGGATGATGTTGGGTTGAATGCCCTCGGTGGGTTCGTCGAGCAGCAGCACGCTGGGCTTGCTGACCAGGGCACGGGCAATTGCCAGTTGCTGCTGCATGCCACCCGAGAGATTGCCGCCCGGGCGTTGTCGGTTGTCCCAGAGAATCGGGAACATGTCGTAGACGTGCTTGGGGATCCGCTTGATCCGGGGCCGGGTCGCCTCGAGGCCGACCCGGAGATTGTCGGCCACGGAGAGCTTGGGGAAGATCTGTCGGCCCTGTGGCACCAGTGCCAGTCCCTCGCGGGCCCGTCGGTTGGCGGCGTAGGAAGTGACGTTGCGGTCGTTGACGGCGATCCTTCCGGAATCGGCCCGCAGGATGCCCATGATCACCTTCAGCAGCGTGGTTTTGCCCACACCGTTGCGGCCGATCACGCACGTGACCCGCCCGGGCAACATCTCGGCCGAGATCCCGTGCAGGGTCTGGATGGTCCCGTAGGAGAACGACAGGTCAGAGAGGCTAAGCATGGCGGAGTCGTGTGACGCGGGGTGTTGGTGGAGTTGCGAGGTCAGCGGCCGAGATAGGCCTCGATCACCTCGGGGTTTTGTTTGACCTGGTCGAGAGATCCCTGGGCGATGATCCGGCCCTCGTTGAGAACCGTGACACGGGAGTTGAGCAGGCGGACGAATTCCATGTCGTGTTCGATGACAATGATGCTGTGCTCGTCCTGCAACTCGAGCAACAACTCGGCGGTGAGCACGGTTTCCTCGTCGGTCAATCCGGCGGCCGGTTCGTCGACGAGCAACAACTGCGGGCTGGAGAGGATCAGCATGCTGATCTCCAACCACTGGCGTTGTCCATGGCTGAGGAACTTGACCGGTCGGTCGACGTCATCGAGTAACCGGACCCGCTGGAGGATCTCGCTGATCTGGTCCGATTCCTGCCGGGTGGAGGACATCTGCAGATTCCGCACCAGTTTCTGTCGACCCGGAAGTGCCAGTTCCATGTTCTGGCGGACATCGAGCCCGTCGAAGACGGTGGGTGTCTGGAACTTGCGGCCGACTCCCAGGCGGGCGATGTCGACCTCGGAGTCCCATGTGATGTCGCGATCGGCGTATTCAATTCGGCCCTGGCTGACACGAGTTTTTCCACTGATCACGTCGCAGAGGGTCGTTTTACCGGCCCCGTTGGGGCCGATGATCACGTTCAGCGCGTAGTGCGGTACGCTGTAATGATCGATATCGAGAGCCTGGAATCCATCGAAGTGCACGTGGACGTCGTTGACTGACAACAGCGGGCTGTCGAGATGACTCTGGACCGTGTCGGTCCGTTGTCTCATGGCCAGTGCCTGGAGCCGGTCGGTCATCGGTGGCGAGTCACTGTCTGTCTCGTCATCGGAACCCGCCGTGGACTCGCGGACACTGGAATCGAACATCTTGTTCCAGAACCCCATCACCCCCTCGGGCATCAAGAGCACCACGAAAACGAACATCCCGCCCAGCAGGAATGGCCAGGCTTCGGGGGACCAGCCGGTGAGATAGAAGTACAGCAGGTTGACCAGCAGAGCACCCGCGACTGGACCGCTGAGCGTGCCTCGGCCACCAAACGCCACCCAGACAACGACCAGTATCGATTCCTTGGGCTCGAGGTTGGTTGGTGTAAAGATTTGCATCTGGGGTGCGTAGAGCATTCCGGCCAGTCCGGCGACCATTGCCGACAGTGCGAAAACCGCCATCTTGAAGACGTAGGGACGGTAGCCGGCAAATCTCAAGCGGGTTTCGTTGTCACGGATTGCGATCAGAACACGGCCAAACCGAGAACCGATCATCACGCGGCAGCCAATGAAGACGACCAGCAGCGAGAGAATGGTGACAATGTAGAGCGCGAACTTGACACTCGAATCACTCAGCCGCCAGCCGGCGACGTCGAACTTTGCGATGTCGCCCAGCTTGACGGGACCTTGTGCCGAGGTCACTTCCAGTGATGCGAAGTCGGCATCGACATTCTGGAACTTGCGTGGACGGCTGGTGAAGTGGTGCCCTGACCCCGACAGGCTGCCCTCGTGTTCGGACTGGTACGATTCGAGGACCTTCTGGACCTGGCCGATTTCGACCTGGTTTTTGGCCAGTGCCTCCTGGTCGACATCGATCTGGATCACCTCGGTGAAGTGGAAAGTGATCCGGTCAAAGCGGGTCAGCCCGTTGGTACCACAGAACATCATCTGGTTCATCGAGAAAACCAGCCAGGCGGCGAGGGTGACGGCCTGGGTCAGGATGGCGAAAAATACACCCCGTACACGGCTGCGAAAGACAAAGAATCCGATCACCGCGGCGACCAGTCCCGGGATCAGCATTCCCAGTAGCAGTGTCGCCGGCAGGCTCCAGAAGGGTTTCCAGAACCAGGGCACCAGTGCCTCCCCGGGGGCCTGGCCGACCTCGTAAGGGTAGACCACGTACAGGCAGGCGGGCAGTTTCCACCCGGTGGCGTCGATGATTCCCTCGGGTCCACCGTGGTGGGCCAGGAACATCCCCATGGCATAGCCACCGAGAGAGAAGAAGAAACTCTGGCACAGGCAGAGCATGCCGCCATAGCCCCAGATCAAATCGAGGCTGAGGGCCAGCAGGGCGAAACAGAGGTAGCGGCCAAGCATGTTGACCGTCTCGATGCCGATCACCCCGGCCAGGTAGAGGCCGGGGATGCCCAGCAAACCGGTCACCAGCAGCGCACTGATGGCAATGATGTTGGCCTTGCCGCGTGGGCTGGCGAGGCCGAGACGTCCGGTGAGGGGCGGCAGTTGTTCAGACATCCGCCAATCTCCCCTTGGGAGGGAAGAGTCCGGCGGGCTTCCACTGGATAAAGGCGATCACGAGCAACAGCAGGATGACCTTGGCCCAGATCGCCGACCCAAGAATCGGCTCGATGAACTTGTTGATCATTCCCAGGCCGAGTCCGGCCAGGACACTTCCGGCCAATTCACCAACTCCGCCGGTGACCACAACAAGGAAAGCGTCAACGATATGGTTTTGCCCCATGTCCGGGGTCACGCCACCGATCAGCGTCCAGGCGTAGCCGGCGATCCCCGCCAGACCGGCACCCAGGGCAAAGGTCAACCCATCGGTTTGACGGGTGTTGACTCCCAGGCTCTCGGCCGTCTCGCGGTTCTGCACCGTGGCCCGGATCAGCAGGCCGCGACGCGTGCGGTTCATGATGGCCGAGATCGCCAGCACGCAGATGGTGCACAACGACATGATGAAGACCCGGTTGTAGGAGATCCGCAGATCCTGGATCGGTTCGAAGCTGCCCACGAGCCATGTCGGGCTGTTCACACCGATGTTGTCTCCGTACCGCAATCGTACAGCCTGGATCAGGACCAGCCCCACACCCCATGTGGCCAGGAGCGTCTCCAGTGGACGCCCGTAAAGGTGTCGGACGATCAGCCGTTCGATCAACCAGCCGACAATGGCGGCCGAGAAAAACGCGATGGGCAGGGCGGCGATGAAGAACAGGTTGACCGGATCGTCGGGGGTGTGGCCGAACAACTTCTGGGTTTCGTAGGTGGCGTAGGCGCCGATCATCATCAGTTCGCCGTGGGCCATGTTGATCACGCCCATCTGGCCGAAAATGATCGCCAGTCCGAGCGCGACGAGGATCAGAACACTGCCCAGCGACAGACCGTAAAAGAGATCCTGGACCCGGGTGATCTTCCACTGGTACGACTCGATTGTCTCCAGCGACAGCACGAAAGCTTGCTGTTCGGATTCCTGGAGCGACTCGGGGTTCTTCAGCAGATCGGTGAGGACCGGGACGGCTCGTGCACTGGCCATCTCGCCCAATTGCCGGGCTGCCGCGATCCGTTTTTCCGGAGATTGAGCAAAGTCCTCGGAACCCAACTCGATCAGCGCGATGCTCTCTCGCGCCTTGGACTGGACCGACGGTGGCACATCGGCCTGGACGAGTTCACCGAGCGGCTCGAGGAATTCGGATTTGCGGCTGTCTCCAAAGCGGCGGATGGCCGCCAGGCGGGTTTCCATGTTGTTGGACCAGATCTCCAGCAGGCGGATGGCGTCGGCCACGGCACGACGTTCGCGTCCGCTGGGCCCGATCGCCTTGAGTTCCCCAGAGGGGACCAGCAGAGGGGCCTTGTTGGGATCCAGCAGGGGCTTGTTCGAAAGTGGGTCGGAGAGCGGAGCCATCTTCTGGCCATCGACCTCCTGGAACTCCGGGCAAAGGACGACCCTGTCCTGGTAGAGGTAAGCGTTTCCCTGTTGATAGGAGTCGAAGAAGGCGATCAGCCGACCGTCTCGCGATCGGCCCAATTGCTGCAAGGCCTGCGCGCGAACGGTTCGATCCTTGGAACTCAACTGGAGCAGTTGAGTGGCCAGGTCCTGGTCGGCGGCCAGAACCGGCGCAGCGGTAACAAGTAGCAGCAGGAGCAGCCAAGAGGTTTTGCCACGGCCGGTGGCCGAGAACTCAGCAAACATCATGCGGCCAATCAGTAGCACAACACCGAAAGGGATTCAACTGGCCCCCTGCGTCGGGGCCACGGCCAGGAAACACCAGCCAAAACCGAAGACCCGGCGTCCTGGTTTGGACGCCGGGCCCCGGATCGACTGACAGAATCTTGGGGAGTTCGCCAGTCTTACTTCAGGTTGTTCTTCTTGCAGAACTCCTGGAAGCCACTGACGAACGCCTTGTTTCCGGGCGTGTCGATACTCTGGTAGTAGTTCCAGCAGGCCAGGTGACCAACCAGTGGCGGAACGTCCATCGCCCGCAGTTCGTCCTCGGCAACCGAGAACGCCATGATCGGGCAATCGGCTGCTGTCAGACCCTGGTTGGCAAATTCCTTGTAGAACGGCACATTGCTGTCGCCGTTGATCGTCGAGAGGATACAGGCGTCGCCACCGGCGGCGAACTTCTTGATCTCCTGGACGTAGGTCTGGTAGTCCTGGTGATGGAACGGCGTGTACTTCTCGATGATGTTCTCATCGGGAACACCCTTGGCCTTCAGGAAGGCCTTGAGGACCTTGTTGGCCGTCCGCGGGAAGACGTAGTCGGTTCCCAGCAGATAGAACTTCTTGTAACCCTCGTCAATCATGTGCTGGGCCGCGGGAACCAACTGCTGGTTGGGCGTGGCCGCCGTGTAGAAGACGTTCTTGGACTGTTCTTCACCCTCGTACTGGACGGGGTAGAAGAGCAGGTGGTTGTATTCCTCGAACACCGGCAACACGCTCTTGCGGCTCACCGAGGTCCAGCAGCCGAAGATCACCGAGACCTTGTCGGTGGTGATCATCTTGCGGGCCTTTTCGGCGAAGAGGTCCCAGTCGCTGGCGGGGTCCTCGACCACGACCTCGATCTTGCGACCGAGCACGCCACCGGTGGAGTTGATCTCGTCGACGGCGAACAGCACGACGTCCTTGAGCGAGGTTTCCGAGATCGCCATGGTGCCCGACAGCGAGTGCAGGATACCGATCTTGACGGTGTCCTCGGTCACGTCGGCCTTGGGGTACTCCTTGCCGTCCTGGGGACCACCGGTCGGTGCCGGCGCCTTGCCCTTTTCGTGCAGGTAGCTGCTATAGGAGTCGGGGGAAACCAGCCCGCCGTCGTTGATCGCCTTGACGATCTTGAACTGTCCGTCCTTGAGGATCTCGCCGATGTAGACCGGCTTGAGCGTGTGCTGGTTGGACGCGTGCATGCTCTTCTTGCCGCCCGGGGCGTCAAACTCGAGCCCGTAGACCGCCTCACGCACCTTGTCGATTTCGAAGCTCTGGGCCTTCTCGACGGCTGCCTTCCAGACGTAGACACCGAAGTAGGCCGCCTCGATCGGATCATCGGTCACTCGCAAACCGGCCGTGTCGCCCGCCTTGGTGATCTCGTCACCGGCCGCGGCACCCGCGGCGGGACCGCCGCTTCCACTGGAACTGACTCCACCGCCGGCATCGGTTTCTGCATCGCCGCTTCCGGCACATCCACCCAGCAGCAGCGTCGTGCTGAGTCCCAACAACATGGTTGACAGCGTCTTTCGCAACATCTCTCGACAGCCTTTCTGCACCCCGTTGGGATGCCCCTGTGTGGCGTGCCCGGTTCCGTGTCTCGTGGCAGGCCCGTGTGTGATCTGGACTGGTTTCTTCCTGAAACTCTCCCCAATGCGGTCCGTGGTGGACCGATCTGTCATGGAGACCCCTAGAGTGCAAAGGGAGTGCCAAAGAATGGAGAAACCCGTTTCAGGCACGGTGTCGGGGCAAATTGCCGGTGACGTGTGCGGCAATCGGCCGGGGCCAACTGCTCCCGGATCGGTCGACTCTGCCCGTGCGACGTGCAGGGTCGCCCAGATCGGTGGCACCCGCCTGGTTCGAAGTCGATCGTGACGAAAAAAAACCCCGGTCCCACCGTGAGGTGAGACCGGGGCTCGTGTCGCCACCATCCGGGGCCGCCGTGGCGATCCCGGAGTCGACCGGAAGAT
>CAZYAZ010000012.1:0-37367 GCA_964646205.1 uncultured Planctomycetaceae bacterium
CCCGGTCCCAGTAGCTCTCGGGGTGGCCCAGGAATCCCTTGCCCTCGCTGTACTTGCGCCACAGTTCCTCGCCGTTTTTGCCGCGGTAGGCGACCATGCCCTTCTTGTTCGAGGCCATCAGGACGTCGTGTTCGGTCGAGTAGTTCATCCAGGTGACGACCAGGTCGGTGGTGTATTTCCATTTTGGTTTGCCGGTCTTGAGGTCAAACGCCTTGAGGTACCGGACGGGATCGGACTTGGGAACCAGGCCCCGGCGGGCCCAGTCCTTGAAGAGCCCTTCGAAGATGCCGTCGAGGCAATAAAGAGTGTTCTTGCTGACGGCCACCAGCGGGATTGTCATCTCGGCGGTGTGTTTCCAGATCAGCTTGCCGGTTTGTCGGTCCAGCACCTGCAATTCGGCAGGAACAGTTCCGCGTTTGCCCTGTTTGCGGTGGACGGTCCCGATCAGCAGATCGCCCTGGACGCGGATGCGGCCCCAGGTGTCACCGGCCATCGGTGGCGCGAAGACGGCCAGTTGCTTGCCGTTGGCCGGGTCGATTTTCAGGATGCGGCCCTTGTGGACCAGGTAGATGCCGTCGTGGACAGCCAGGAAATGGAATCCGGCCAGGACTTTTTCAAAGTCGTTGCCACGTCGTCCGGCCCGATAAATTTCGTCGTCGACCAGTGGCACCTGCCAGAGGATCCGGCCGGTGTAGACATCGACAGCCGACAACTTGCCAGGTCCCTGGAGGATCATGCGACCATCGATGACGGCCATGCTCGGACCCCAGAAGTGTCGGTTGTAGAACAGGCTGCCATCCGAGGCGGGGCCACCGAACCACAACACGCCCAGCGGGGCACGGACCAGTTGATCCTGTGACATCAGCGAGTTGGACGGGTCGCCGTACTCGTGGGTCCAGTCGGCGGACCCCGGCAGGGCGCCCTCGCGTCGGACCACGGCCAGTCCATCGGCGACCTGGGCCCGGGCCCCGGGCAGTTTCATCGTGGTCACTTCCTGGATGAACCCCGTGGCCCCGTCGTCTCCGGGGATTGTCATCGCCAGGGTGCCGCCGTAGGGACGGAGGCAGCCAAAGGCGAGCCGGGCCAGTTTCGGGCCGTTGTCGGGACCACCGGCCCATTCGAGCGATTCGGTGGTGACCACGTTGGCGATGTAGGGGGGCAGACCGCAGGTCAGTGGGTCGGCGGCCATGGCCGCAACCCGGTGACCGTAGAGACCGGCTCGATCGAGCCGCCGCCGGAGCGCGGCGATGCGGGCCTTGTCGGGATCGACACAGATCAGCCGCAACCGGCTTTGCCGAACCAGTGCCTCGATCAGGGATCCGTCGTTGATTCCCAGTACCAACCCGTAGCCGTCACTCGAGCCCGCGGCCTTCAGGATTTTCGCCGCCCGTTGCCTGGGAAGATCCTGTGATCCGGCCAGTTTTTCAGTCACATCACCGGGGCCTGCCTCGGCGGCGTAACACAACAACTGTCCCTGGCGGGTCGTGACAAACAGCCGGCCATCGGCGGCGATCTGTGAACCGATTGTTCCCTTGATGGTCGTTTTCCAGCTGACGCGTCCCGCCGTGCCGGCAGCCGCGGGCGGTTCGACGGCGAACAGCACCGAACCCTGGTGTCCGTAGAGCCGGCCACCGGCGGCCAGGTCAATCGACAGCGGATTGGCGGCCAGGAACTTCTTGTAGGCGTCGCCGGTTGGCACCTTTTGTACGGTCGAATTCGGAACCGCCCACAGCTTGGGCAAAATGGTCTTGGTGACCTGCTTGCCTCGGCGATCCTTGGAGGTCACCTTCTTGGGGTTCTCCAGGTCATAGGCCACCACCTGCCCGGCCTCACCAACGTATGCCGTGGTGGGCGTGGTGACCGGCTTGTGGTTGCGGGTTCCCAGCGTGGTCTTGGTGGCGGTGTCGTACGCGATCGAGCCGTGGAACAGCCAGCGACCCTCGGCGACCACGTGGTAGTTGGTGGTGTTGGAGGTGCTGTAGCTGTGAGAACGGAACTGGTTGGTCTTGAGGTCCAGGCAAGCGGCGACGGCACGTCCACAGGGGATGTAGAGTTTCTGATCGGAGAGGGCCAGGTAGCCCTGGGGTGTGAGATCCTTGAGCGTACGAACAGCGTGCTGGGGTCCGATGGCCGCGGGACCGGAGAGTTCGGATGGTTGGCCGGTGGCGAGGTCGATGGCGCAAAGGAAGGCGCCTTCGAATGGCCAGACTCCCGCAGTGAAGCGGATGAGATGGCCATCGAGCACCGGGCCACCCCGGACGGGCCAGACCGAAATCAACCGGTCATTGCCCAGCTCTTTGCGGTTGGCGGGAGCGGCTCGGATTGTCCTGTGGGCCTTGCCGGTGGCGGCCTCGAGGGCGTTGACGCAGCCGTCGTCGGAGCCGAAAACGACTTTGCCGTCGGCCACGACCGGTGCAAATCTCACCGGGCCATCCGCGAAGACTCGCCATTTTTTCTGGCCGGTCCGCGTGTCGTAGGCAGTGACGCTGTCGGTGCGGGTCGACGAGAGAAAGAGCGTGCGTCCGACGACAACCGGTTCCGGGACGAAGTCGAATCCGATCCGTGGATCTTCCGGCCACGCCGGTTGTGGCTCGGCCAGTTGTCGACTCCACGCCAACTTCAGCGCCTTGGGCAGTGTTTCGGTGGTCGTGCCCGAACGGCCCGGATCGTGTCGCCATGTGGGCCAGTCGGCGGCGGTCAACGGGTTTGCGGTGAGCAGCACCAGGCACAGTGACAGCAGCGAAAAGCGAGAGATGGCCGTCATGAGTTGAGTCCTTCCCGGTTGGGTTCCGGCGTACGGCGGCTGGGTGTAGTCGAGTGTTTCTACGAGTGCCGCGCCCTCGATTGTCAGCATGCGACAACGGCATGTCAAACCGAAGGCACCTCTTGGAGAAACGAGCCTCTGGTCACCGGTTGAAGTGGTGTCCTATGATCAGGTTGATGATTGGTCCTATGCGATCTCATGTCGTTCGTCTTTCGACGCTGGTGCCCCTGGGTTTGCTCGTCCTGGCCCACGGTGGTTGTGGGCGGCAGTCGCCAATGGCGTGGCCCGAATCGGTGGTCGGGCGGGTGTGTTCGGTTGAAGTGACCGGCAGTCGCTTCGAATGGAGTTTCCGTTACCCGGGCGGCGATGGGCGTTTTGGGACCGACGACGATTTGATCAGCAACCGGGATTTGCACCTGCCTCAAGGACGGACGGTGGACCTGAAGTTGACCAGCACGGACTTCATCTACACGTTGACATTGCCCGAACTGGAACTCGAGGAAATTGCGGTTCCCCAACTGGTGCACACGTTGCGGATCGATACCGACCAGGTGGGCAACTACCGATTGCTGTCTGATCCGATGTGTGCCGTCCGGTTTTCTCATGACAAGGAAATGGGGCGGGTCCGGATCGAGGAGACATCGGCGTTTCGGGGTTGGCTGGCGACGTTGGTGAAATGATGCAGGAAACGGGACATCATCTCAGGCGGCGGACAGTACTTGGCCACGCCGTGGCGTGTCTGGGGTACTGGGCGACCGGGTGTGGTGGAGAACAGAACGGTGGCCCGACACCCGGGGGTGAGGCCGGTGGGCCGGGTGCGGACGGGGCCTGGCATGTTCACCCCGGCGAGTCGATCCAGGCGGCGCTCGACGCAGCAGCGGTTGCGACCGGTGGTCGTCGCGTGGTGGTTCATGCCGGAACGTATCGGCCGGAGCAACCCGGCCAGGCGCTGATCTGGTTGCATCGGCAGCACGATGGAATCACGCTGGAGGCGGATGGAACAGTGGTGCTGACGGCTGCCAACGGCGAGATTGCCGATCGCGACGCTTCAAGTTTTCCCGCGGTGGTCAATCACGTTGTCTATTTTGGTGATGGGATTTCAGCCCGGACTGTCTTCCGGGGCTTCACCATCACCGGGGCGAACCGTTTCGAGACCCGCGAGGATGACCCGGGACCCATCGAGCCGAATCGACCGGAACTGGGCAAGCAGAACCTGTTGTTCTTTTATTGTGACGGCGGTGGGATCAAGATCTTTGGTCGCAGTTACCCGAGGATCGAGAATGTCGAGGTGACCGGCAACGTGGCGAATCCGTGTGGGGGTGGCATCTCGATCCAGCACCTCGGTTTTCAGCAGGACGCGGTACGAATCACCGACTCGGTTTTTCGTGTCAACCGTTGCCAGGTGACCGGTTCGGCGATCGACGTGCTGCCGGGCAGTCGGGCTGAGATCACCAACTGCCTGTTCACCGGCAACGTGGCCACCACCGGTCCCGCCACGGTCAGTCCCCCTGGTGAACTCTACAATGCCCGGCACGGTTCCGGCGCCTTGACGGTTTTTCCGGGTTCGCAGGTGCGAGTGACCGGGTGCACGCTGACGGACAACTGGAACGGGGTCGATGACAAGGGGGCCGGGAATCACTACACCCGAACAATTTTCTGGCAGAACACGCACTCCGGCGGCACGGCACCGGAGGGCCGTTACGAACTGGACATTGTCGATGCCAAGAACGTCCGCGGGTGTTTTGTCGGTGGTGCCACGCAGGATCTTCGAGGAACGATCGATCCCAAAACGAACACCCTGGACGCACCCGATCCCGAGTTTGATGAGTGGTTTGGTCCGCGTTGTCCGGCTTATGAGGGGGTTGGCTATCGTCGCGTTGGCAAACCCGTCGTGCCTCCGTCGAAGGGACATTGACACCGCCTGTTCCAACGATTCAAGTCGAACGATCGGGCTTGTGGTGAGCCCTGCCTCGTGAAGAAACCGGTGTCCCACGCTCGAGTGGACTGATCATGAGATTTCCCCGCCGCAGCGGTTGGCTGGCCCTGGTGACGGCCGTGTTGCTTGTCGCCTGTGGCTGTCCGGACGATCCAGCGCCGGGCCCGTCTCCCGACCCGAAATCCGGCAAGGACAGTGAGACGACCACGGGCGACGTCGACAACGCCAGGCCGACGCGGACCCTGTTGACGCTCGATTTGCCGTTGCCCGAGTTTCGGCTGATCGACAGCACGGGCCAGGAGTTTGGCAGTCGCGAACTGGCCGGCCACCCCTACGTTGTGAATTTCATCTTCACCAGGTGCCAGTTGACCTGCCCCGAGCAGACCCGCCGGATGGCCGAATTCCAGAAACGGGTGGCCCGGAAGATTGAAGACCAGCATGGTTCCGACGAGCGGGGTGGCCCCAAGCATTTTCTCTGGGACCAATTGCACCTGGTCAGTGTCTCGGTGGATCCCGAAAACGACACGCCCGAGGCGTTGTCTCGTTACGCCGACAACTACGGTGCCAGGCTGGACAACTGGAGTTTCCTGACCGGGAAGAAGTCCGATATTTTTTCGCTGGTGACCGGGGGCTTCCGGTTGCCGGTAGCCGAGGTCGGCAAGGACCAGCCGATTGTCCACACGGTCAAGGTCGCCCTGGTGGATCATCGCGGCCATCTCCGGGGCGTCTTCAACGGGATGAAGGACGAGGGTGGACAGAAGTTGATGCGGGCCATCGGCGAGGTGCTCAACGAACGTGTCGCCATTCCTCCACAGATTGTCTCACCCGAATGGCTTGATCAGCGAGCGGCAACACAGAAAGCGGCGGCGAAGCAGTGGAAGGTGTTTCACGACTTTGCGTTGACCGATCGTCAGCCCACCAGCGGCATCGATTTTCGTCACCGCGTGGTTGATGATGCCGGCCGGACCTACAAGGCGGTGCATTATGACCATGGCAACGGCGTGGCGGTCGCCGATGTGGATGGTGATGGGCGGCTGGACCTCTACTTCTCCAACCAGGTTGGGAGCAACCGTCTGTATCGCAACACCCAGGACGGCGTGTTCGAGGACATCACCGATGCGGCCGGGGTGGCGGTTTCGGCGCCCACCGGTGTGACCGCATCATTCGCCGATGTCGACAACGACGGCGACGCCGACCTCTATGTCACCAATGTGCGCACCGGCAACAAGCTGTTTCTCAACGATGGCAAGGCGCGGTTCACCGATGTCTCGGTGGGTTCGGGCCTGGCCCACAAGGGGCACAGTTCCTCGGCCGTCTTCTTCGATTACGACCGTGACGGGTTGCTGGACCTGTTCCTGTGCAACGTCGGTCAGTACACGCACGAAAAAATGAGAGATGTGGGTAGAGACGCAACCGATGAGGCTCGTGAAAAGCCAGGCCAGGCGGAGGCGTTCCGGTTCTTTGACGGGATGGCCGACGCATTTGCCGGACACCTGCACAGTGGACGGACAGAACGAAGCCTTTTGTTCCACAACGAGGGAGGTGGTCGGTTCGCCGATGTGACCCGGGAGATGGGTTTGATCGATGAGAGTTGGACCGGGGCGGCCAGCCCGATCGATGCCAACAATGACGGCTGGATTGATCTCTACGTCCTGAACATGCAGGGCAACGACGAGTACTACCAGAACGAGGGTGGAAAGAGATTCACGAAAAAAAGCCGCCAGTTGTTTCCCAAGACCTCGTGGGGGGCGATGGGGATCAAGGTCTTTGACTTCGACAACGACGGACGGCTGGATATCTACATCACCGACATGCATTCGGACATGGGCGGTGACCGCGTCAAGTTCCTGCGTGCCAATGTCACCGAGACCGAGGAGCAGAAGAAATCGCCCCGGCCGTTTGCCGAGAGCATCCTGAAGACCGACGGGGCCAGCCTGTTCGGCAACAGTTTTTTTCGGCGGACCGGACCGGATCAGTTCGAGGAGATCTCGGATCGGATTGGAGCCGAGACGTACTGGCCGTGGGGGATCTCGGTCGGTGATCTCAATGCGGACGGTTACCAGGACGTGTTTGTTGCCTCGAGCATGAATTTTCCCTGGCGGTACCATCCCAATCACGTGCTGCTCAACGACGGTGGCAAGCGGTTCCTGCTGAGTGAATTCGTGTTGGGTGTCGAGCCACGTCGTGGCGGCCGGACGTCGGTGCCCTGGCACCAGTTGGACGCTGATGGACGGGACCAGGATCACGATTTTTGTGAAGGCCGGAAGGGCCTGTTCACGATGCACGGTGCGTTGGGAAGTCGGTCGAGCGTGATCCTGGATCTGGAAGGGGACGGCGATCTGGATATTGTCACCAACGACTTCAACACCGAGCCGCTGGTGCTGGTCAGCGACCTGTCCGATCGAAAGCCCGTGAAGTCGATCCAGGTCCGGCTGGTGGGCGTGGATTCCAATCGTGACGGGCTGGGATCACGCGTCGTCGTCTACGCGGGTGGCAAGACATTTGTCCAGGTACACGACGGACAAAGCGGTTACCTGTCCCAGAGTCGCATGCCGTTGTATTTCGGGTTGGGGTCGGCCGAGTCGGTCGACAAGATCGAGGTGACCTGGCCGACGGGGAAAACACAGGTTCACCCGGGGCCGATTCCAGCCACGGGCACCGTGGTGATCGAGGAAGCCGGGTAGGTGACGAGACGGTCGGGCTACGTGCTGGCTGTCGTCGCGGCCCTGGTGGCTGCCGGGGTGGGGGTGATTGGCTGGTGGTCGTCGCAACCCGGCGTCGATGAATTGCTCGAGGAGGCGCAGGCTGCGCGGCGACGCGGTGAATATGCCCGGGCCGTCGAATTGTACGACCGGGTCGCCGAGCGGGGGGGGCCGGGTCAGTCCGCTCAGGCGCACACCCAGTCCGCCCTGTTGCTGTTGCAATCGTTGGCTCGCCTGGACGAATCCGAGAAACGGTTTCGACGGGCGATCGCTGTTGGTCCCGATCACGTCGAGGCGAATCGGGGGCTGGCGATGGTGCTGGCGATTAGTGGACGCCGATGGGAGGCGGTGCCGGTGATCCGTCGGGTGCTCCAGTCGGGCGGAACAGCTTCGTCGGACGGCACCGAAATCGACCTGTTGCGATTGATGGACGTCGGTGGCGGGGTGCAGTTGGAATCGGCAGTCCTGGATGCGGCGTTGTCGCGGGATCGGGATGAACCGGTGGCGTTGATGGGACTCGCGGCGGTGGACCTGAAAAATGGCCGCTTTGCGGACGCCGTCGATCGGGCTCGTCGGGCCCTGGCCCTGCGGGCGGACCTGGCATTGGCCCGGTCGATGATTGGACGCGGATTGCTTGAAGCCGGTCGGCTGGAGGAACTTGTTGCGTGGCACCGTCAGTTGCCCGAGACGGCCAACGGAGATCCGTGGGTGTGGGTGGTCCGGGGCGAGTTCCAACTCCGGGCGGAACAGCACCGGGCCGCCGCGCGGTGTTTCTGGGAGGCGCTGAAGTTGCATCCCGATCATCGTCGAGCCAACTACAGGCTGGGTGAATTGCTGCGAGACCTGGACCGGGAGGCCGATGCGGGGGTGTTCCTGGACCGAGCAGCCGATCTCCAGGTTCTCAAGGAAATTGATGATCTGATGATGTCGGCCGGTGGAATCGGATCGCTGGAACTGCTTCGTCGCAAGGTCGGACAACTCGAGAAGATGGGGCGGACGTGGGAGGCCTGGGGCTGGGCAAGACTGGCCAGTGGTCGAGATGCCTCGGCCAGATGGGTGGTCGAGGCGTTGGCACGGATCGAGCCACAACTGGATGGAGAGGATGTTGCATCGGCGTCGGGACTGACCCGGCGGACGATGAATCCGGCCCTGTCGCTGGATCTTCGCGACTGGTCACGTCCGGAGTGGTCGGTGAGTTCGATTGCGGGAGATCCCGCTGCCAGCCCCGCGACGATGGCCTCGTTCCGTGACGATTCGGCCGCATCGGGACTGGTGTTCCGGTTCTTCAAGGGCGATGTCGGCAACGATGGCCAGCGACGGATGTTCGAGTTCACTGGCGGTGGTGTGGCCGTCCTCGACTACGACGCTGACGGTTGGCCGGATGTGTATCTGGCCCAGGGCACGGACTGGCCGGTCAATCGGGCTGGCACCCGCCACACGGACCGGTTGTTCCGCAACCGTGGTGACGGTCGATTCGAGGACGTGACCGAATCGGCCGGGCTGGAGGAGACAGGCTTTGGACAGGGAGTGGCCGCCGGTGATATCGACGGCGACGGTTGGCCGGATCTGTATGTTGCCAACATTGGCGGCAATCGCCTGCACATCAACAACAGGGATGGCACTTTTCATGATGCGACCGATGCGTCGGGCCTTCCGGGCGATGATGATGCGAGTTGGTCGACCAGTTGTACGATCGCCGACATTGATGGCGATGGTCACGCCGACATCTACGTCGTCAACTACCTGTCGGGGGCGGATCTTTTCACCAGGGTGTGTCGTGATGCAATGCGGGTCCGGATGTGCCAGCCGTTCCAGTTTCCAGCGGCGACCGACCGGTTGTACCTGGGTCGAGGCGATGGCACTTTCCGGGATGTCACCAACCAGTCCGGGATTGATGTCGCCGGTGGCAAGGGATTGGGCGTGGTCGTGGCCGACCTGGATGACGATGGTCGTCTGGAGGTGTTCGTTGCCAATGACACGCGAGCGAATTTCCTGTTTCGCAGCGGCTCGGTGCAGAAAAACGAGTTTGAATTGGCCGAGAATGGATTGACGGCTGGAGTGGGACTCAGCGGCGATGGTCGAGCCGAGGGGTCCATGGGAGTTGCAGCGGGGGACGCCGATGGTGACGGCCGCGTCGACCTGTTTGTCACCAACTTCCTGGATGAGACCAACACGCTCTACACCGGGATTGGGCGAGGTCGGTTCAGCGACAGGTCACGCCATGCCGGGCTGGCCTCCAGCAGTCTCAAGACCCTGGGATTTGGCACCCAGTTTCTCGATGCCGATCTCGACGGGGATCTCGATCTGTTGGTCACCAACGGTCACGTCGACGATTACTCGGACATCGGTCGCCCTCACAGGATGGCGACACAGTACTACCGGAATCGTGGTGACGGTCGATTTGAGCCTCTAGAGGACGCGGCGCTCGGGCCTCACTTCGAAGAGAAGTTCCTGGGACGTGGACTGGCCCGGCTGGATTGGAATCGGGATGGACGGCCGGACGTGATCATCACGGCACTGGACGTGCCCACGGTTTTGTTGAGCAACACCACCGCGGAAACCGGGAGCAGCCTGGTGTTGAGATTGGTTGCGACCGGGGGACATCGCGATGCGATCGGGACCCGTGTGCGGGTGGAGGCCGGGGACACGTCGCGTGTGGTCGAGTTGACCTCCGGAGACGGGTACCTGGCCAGCAACCAGAGGGTGTTGCTGCTGGGACTGGGCGGTGAGATGGACGCCGTGCGGGTGGAGGTGATGTGGCCGGGTCGGGCGAGCCAGGTGTTCGATGAGTTGGCCGTTGATCGTGAGTGGACACTGGTCGAAGGACGCGGCCGGGCAATTTCGTTGCCGCGCCCGATTGAATGACGTGGAAGTGGTCTCGCATAATGGACGGTGGTTCGAGAGACGGACTGCGAACCGGGATACTGGAACAGAACAATTCGGCTGCCCCGACACCGGGACGGCGTTGTGACACAGGACACAATGAGGGAACCAGCAATGAAAACGACACACATCTCCAGGGTTTCTCGGCGCCAGTTTGTCACTGCCGCTGCCGCCGCAGCCACCACCGGTTGGACCGCGGTCGCGAGTGCAGCCGGTCCGGCACGTGGGGGTCTTCCGCGGGTGACACGTCCCCGGGCCACCTCGGGTGATACGGCACACGAACCGAACTGGGACGAGAAGTTGACGATCACCGTGGGGCCGAAGAAAGCCGATCTGGTCGGAAGTTCCGACAAGGTGCTGCAGGCCGCGGTTGATTATGTCAGCCGGTTTGGTGGAGGCACCGTGCAGGTGATGCCGGGAACCTACACTCTTCGCAACTCCATTTATCTACGAACCGGGATCCGCATCCTTGGCAGTGGAGCCGACTCGGTGCTCACCAAGGGGGCTTCGCATTCGGTCGCACTTGCCGACGACAGCGACTGGTACGACCAGGAGGTCACCGTCGCCAGCGGCAAGGGACTGCGGGTTGGTGACGGGGTGGTTCTGAAAACCCGCAATCCTCACAACGGGGGCAGCGAAGTCCTGAAACGGACGCTGGTGGCTCGCAAAGGGAACCGCTTCAAGCTGGATCGGGCACTGCGAAAAAACTACTGGCTCTCGGGCAAGCCGACACTGGCGTCGCTGTTCCCATTGATTTCCGGGGATCACGTCCACGATATCGCGATCCAGGACATCACCCTGGATGGGAACCGGAAGCAAAACGCCAATCTCAACGGCAATTATGGAGGTTGTGTCTTTCTGCAGGACTGCAACCGGATCCACATGACCGGGGTCGAGGCCCGAAACTACAATGGCGACGGGATCAGTTGGCAGATCTGCCACGACGTGGTGGTCGAAAACTGCCATTCGCACGACAACGCCGACCTGGGGCTGCACCCGGGGAGTGGGTCACAGCGGCCGTTGATGCGGAACAACAGGGTCGAACGGAACACCATCGGGGTCTTCTTCTGCTGGGGGATCAAGTACGGGTTGGCCGAGAACAACCAGATCACCGGCAACCGAAGCTACGGTGTTTCGATCGGTCACTGTGACACCGACAACCTGATCCGCTTGAACACGATCACCGGCAGCGGCAAGGTCGGCGTGTTGTTCCGGGATGACGCGCGGGGCAAGGACTTCTGGCCCAACCGCAACACGCTCGAGAAAAACCAGATCGTGGACAGTGGTGACGGTGACGGGGTGGCGGTCGATGTCCAGGGCCGTACCCGCGACGTGACGCTGGATGGCAACCAGATCCGCGAGACCCGAAAGCCGATGGAGCGGATCGGGGTCCGGATTGGCAAACAGGCTCGCGACGTGAAGTTGCAGCAGAACAAGATCGAGGGCTTCCAGCGGGATGTGGTTGATCTGAAGGCCAAGCCCTAGTTGCCCGGAACTGGTTCCTCGAGCTTCGGAACGGCCTGTTCGAACGGTTCGACGAACGGTTCGGGTTCGGCGTGGATCAGTTTCGAGCGTGATCCGTGGCTGCGAGCCTCCGCTCGTCGCAATGCGTCCCGGTAGGCTGCCTGGTTGTTCCAGGGACCCTCGGCCAGTTGCACGCTGTTGTGTTCCAGTGAGGCGCCCTTGCGGTACTGGAGTTCGGAGATGGCCTTGTTGTATTGGACCAGGCTGCTGAAGTAGGCGATCTCGGCCTGGGCCAGGCTGACCTGTGCTCGCAGCAGCAGGTCGGCGGAGGTTCGCCCGTTTTCGTACTCGGCCTGGTAAGCCCGCACGCTCTCGGTGGCCGCCTTGCGGCGGTTGAACCCGATCTGGGCGGTGGCCCACGCCCGGTCGAGCGCCTGGAAGGCTGCGGCCAGTTCGTGACTGATTTCCACTTCCTGCTCGTCCAGTGCCTTGCGGGCCTTGGCGAGTCGGAGTTCGAGGTTGCGGACCTGGGCCTGGGCAGTCCTCATTCCCAGTGGCATGTTGAATTGCACACCGGCTTCCCAGCCGGTGAAGTTGCCATCGGCGAGGCTGCGATAGGCATTTCGATGAGGACGGTTGGTCTGTCCCAGCAAATCGTCGCCAAAGCCGTTGACGTTGTAGCCAAGGACGACATCCAGTTGTGGCCGTGTCAGGCTCTCGGCGGCAGTCAGTTGCAACTGGAGACTCTTGATCGACCATTTCTGACGGCGGAGTTCGACTCGTCGAGTCAGGGCGTCGACGAGGCTGCTTTTCCAGTCGGGGGTGAATTGCGCGGTGATGGGTTCGTCGGACGGGCGGATGATACGTCCGTCGTTGACCGGCAGGCCGATCAATCGTCGGAGGCGGGATTCGGCCGAGTAGAGATCGGCCCGGGCACTCTCGGTTTGTCCCTTGATCTCGAAGTAGTTGTCTCGTGCCTGGGCTTTCTCGGCCGCGGGGCGTCGTGGATCTCCCTGGACCATTCGCCAGGTCTGTTCAGAACTGTCCAGGGCGACCTTTTGGGTGTGGTAAACACGGTAGGCCAGGTGAAGATCCCAGTACTGGTCCTCGATGTCCTTGACCAGGTTGCGGATGGCGACTTCGAAGTCGGTCAGCGTGATGTCGCTGTTGATTCGCGAGATCACCACGCCCTGGTTCACCCCGACGATCGACGTGGCACCGCCGAAGCGACCGAGTCGCGGTCCGGCGATCTGTGTGTACCTGGTGCCCGCTCCGGCCAGCAGGGGATGTCTCATCTGCAGTCCCAGTGTTGGTGACTGGGCCGTGCCGAAGAAACTCGAGGGGAACATGTTGAAAGGTTGATTGTTCGCGCTGTAGTCCCAGTTGTGGCTGAGACTCATCTGGGTTCCCGCACCGGTGATCTTGGAGAGCGATGCCCGGAAACGGCCGGTGTCTTCTTCGAGCGTGTCACCGGCCGAGAGTCCGAGGTTGTTGATTCTCTGGATCGAACTGCTACCGCCCCAGGTCATGGAACTCGAGAAGGTGGCGTCGAAGTCGGCCGAGGCCGCCTCGACACCCCGTTGCCCGAACTGGACGTTGGTTTCCTGGATGGCCGGATTGAACACGCTGGCGGCAAACTCGGGATTGTTTAGCAGGCGGTTGCTGGGCGAGAGAAACGTGCCACTCTCGCGGATGATTTCACTGTTTTGCAGGCCGATCTTCATGGTTTCCTGCAACGAGAGGTCCCAGATCTCCTGCTGACCAGGTTGGCTGAGCCGTCGCGGCTCGGCCGCCATTTCGGCTCGGCGGGATGTCTCGGTTCGGTCATCGTCACTGCTGGGATCGACGATCCGCGTGGCCACGTCGCGATAATGAGAGAGATCGGCCTCGTCGAGGTAGGTCAGTTCCCTGGGTCCCGACAGACACCCACCCAGTGCCAGAAGCACTGGCACGGCAAGAAGTCGGACAACAGAGACGCGAGAGAACATGCGGCGGGGGTATTTTCTGTGGTGTTGGCGCAAGGAGTACGGAATCCGGATAGGAGCGGTCTGTAAAATGAGACCGCTCCCCCGGGATGATCGGCAGAACCGTTACAGTCGGTATCGGCGTTACAACCGGTATATCTTGACAGGTTTCACTCACCTGACAGGGGCGGGGAACTTCGCATCTCCGACAGCGGTCTTTCCCTAAGTTGGGGAATGGCACTAGAATACGCGCCGCGGTGCCGGAAGTTGGCATCCGGTGGTGTCCTCGTGTCACCGCGGGACCCTCCGGTCCCCGTTTCACACACTTTTTGCCCCGTTCTGCAGCGATTTCGATCCGATGTCCACAGGCAACGTCGACGAAGTACGTCAGCGCATCATCCAGTTGGCTCGAGAAATCGAGCAGATGTCGCAGAAAAAGATGTCGTCGGAGGACTATTTTAGCCAGTTCCTGCAACGGGTCGTCGGTGCCATTGGTGCGCGAGCCGGCGCGGTTTGGCTTCAAAATGGAGCGAACCAGATTCAGCTGCTGGCCGATTTTCAGCTCGAATCGACCGGGTTTCACGACAACTCGAATGCGTTGCGTCTGAACCAGCGGCTGTTGCAGGATGTTCTGCAGAATGGGCAGGCCTGTACTCACAGTCCCGATGACGGTGACATCGAGTTGCCGACCGACGACCTGGTTATCCTGGGGGCGTTGCAGCGTCAGCAGGAGTGCGTCGGAGTTGTCGAAATCTTCCAGCGGAAAGACACGCCCGCCCAGGCTCGGCCGGGATTCCTGCAGTTTGTCGAACAGATGTGCGGCCATGCCTGCCGGCACCTCGATCGCCAGACCGAGGTCGAGGAGAGCGGTGTTGAGCGATCCAAGTTCTCGGAAACTTTTGAACACTTCGTACTGGAACTGCATCGCAGCCTGAATCCGACCGAGGTGGCGTCGACATGTGCCAACGACGCCCGTTTGCTGGTGGGCTGTGACCGTTTGAGCGTGGCGGTGCAGGTGGGGCCGCGAACCGACATCATGGCGATCAGTGGCCAGTCGGCGGTCAACCAGAAGGCGAACCTGGTCCGGTCGATGAGGAAACTGGCCGGGCAGGTCCTGGCAACGCGGGAACCGCTGGCCTACACCGGAAAGCTTGAGGAACTGCCACCCCAGATTGAACAACCGCTGGCCGAGTACATCCAGGAGAGCGGTTCCCGGATGGTCCAGATTGTTCCGCTGTTCGAGCCGGATCCCCTATTTGACCTGGCCGAGGATGCGCGGGGACCACGTGAAGTCGAGCGTCCCCGACGAGTGGTGGGCGGGCTGGTGGTCGAACAGGTGGCCGAGAGTCGCGTCAAGGAGGGGTTGCCCGAACGGCTCGAATTGGTCAAGGACCACGTGGCCACGGCGTTGACCAACTCGATGCGGCACGAGCGTTTTTTTGGCATGAAACTCTGGCGATTTCTGGGTCGCTCCTTGTCATGGCTGGAGGGCCGGAATCGGGTCAAGGCCGGACTGGTGGTTGTCGCCCTCGTGATTGCCGGGCTGGTGTTGGCACTGGTGCCGTGGGATTACCGTGTTGAGGCGACCGGACAGTTGATGCCGGTTGCCCAGTTGGACATCTTTGCGCCCAATGACGGAAACGTGATTTCCGTGTTGGTCAAGGAAGGTGATCCGGTTCAGAAAGGTGTCACCCCGCTGGTGGTCCTGGAGAACCTGGAACTCAACGCCCAGATCGAGACAGCCATAAGCGAACAGGAAAACAATCGCGAGTTGCTTTCGACGCTCAGGGCCCAGAACGATCGTGCGGTCGAGTCTGGCAATGACCAGGATGCGATCGAGTTGACGGGGCGTATCCGTGAGGCGGAGATCCAGAAAAAGGGACTAACAAAACGGCTGGAGATTCTTCAAAAACAGAAGGCCGAGTTGACCGTGACGGCCACCAAGGACGGAGTGGTGGCGACGTTCCAGGTTGAACAGAAGTTGATCAACCGTCCGGTCAATCGTGGGGAAAAATTGCTGGAGGTGATGGAGGTTGGTGGCGAGTCAAAGTGGCGGCTGGAACTCAAGGTCGAGGAACACCGCGTCGGTCACATCCTCCGGCACCAGGAGGAACGGTCTCGCCGGAACGTTGCCAATCCCAGTGCCGTTCCCGTGGAATTCGTCCTGGCCACCGCTTCGGAGAAGACATACACCGGTCAGTTGTCCCGGATTTCGACCCGTGCCGATGCATCTGACGCGGGTGGTAGTGTTGTGGAACTTCATGTCGAACCGACCGGTGAAGTGTTTCCAGAGCACCGGATCGGGGCCCAGGTCAACGCACGCGTCCACTGTGGACAGCGGAGCCTGTTTTACGTGCTCTTCGGCGACGTGGTTGAGTTCGTCCGCAAGAGATTCTGGCTCTAGCTCACCGGTCGGGTGTCAGCTCTCGGTCAGTTCCAGGCACGGATCGAGTCCCATCCGGCGGTAGTTGTCGTTGCGTTGTTTCTCGTGCTTGAGCAGTTCTCGCCGCTGTTTGCGATGCTGTCGCTCGAGCATCTTTTGTGTCTTGCGGAAGAACGTGAGCCAGCTCAACGCCAGCGTGCCCTGGTCTCCGGTCCGGGCCTGTTCCCGGAGTTGTTCGAGCAATTCGGTCTCGCGACAGCGGAGCAGTTCATCGTCCAGGGAGAGGAAGAACTGGTAGCTGCCGGGGTCGCCCTGGCGAGCGGATCGACCGACGAGTTGACGATCGATCCGTGCTGAACTGTGCATCTCGGTGGCGATCACATGGAGTCCACCTGCCTGGGTGAGTTCCTCGGTCAGCTTGATGTCGGTTCCCCGGCCAGCCATGTTGGTGGCGACGGTCACCCGCCGGCTTTGCCCCGCGTCGGCCACCACGTCGGCCTCGTGTTCGTGTCGCGTGGCGTTGAGAATCTGGTGGCCAATTCCTCGTCTCGTGAGTTTTGCGGCGAGTGCCTCGGAGGCTTCGACCGAGGGCGTTCCGACAAGGACCGCACGGTCGTTCTCGACCAGTTCGGCAATCTGCGTGACGACCGCATTCTGCTTTTCTTCGGCGTTGAGATAGATCCGCGGGGAAAGTCCGCTGCGGACGCAGGGACGGTGGGTGGGAATCGTGGCCACGTTCATTCCGTAAATCTTCTTCAGTTCGCGACCGGCCTGCATCGCTGTGCCACTCATTCCGGCCAGGTGTGAGTAGCGACGGAAGAAGCTCTGGATTGTGACCCGGGCGGCCTCACCGGAGGTCGCGGTGATCGGAACCTGCTCCTTGGCTTCGATGGACTGGTGCAGGCCGTCCTGCCACTTTCGTCCGTCCATGATCCGACCGGTCGATTCGTCGACGATCACGATTTCGTCTTCGACGATGACGTAGTCACGATTCTTCTGGTACGCCAGGTGAGCTGTCACGGCCTGCTCGATGTGACGGTAGATGCGTTCACTGTCGATCGAGCTGATCAGTGAGGGCTTGCTGGTCAGCACGATGCGGCGGCAACCGGTGTCTGTCAGGAAAGCGGTACGGCGATGAGGTTCGTAGACAAAGTCGACATTGGGTTCCAGCCGTGACGCCGTGCGGTAACACCAGCGAAACAGGCTGACACTGCCGGGGTCGTTGGGTTGGGTCATCCCGATGATCAGGGGTGTGCGTGCCTCATCGATCAGCACGCTGTCGGCTTCATCAATCAATGCGAAATGATGACCTCGCTGGGCAGGTGGCTCCGGTGGAGTGGATCCGGGTTCTGTTGCGAGTAGTCCGTGACGGTCGAAGACTCCACGTGCGGTCCCCTTGCGGAGTTGGTCTCTCAGGAAATCGAAACCCATTTCCTTGGAGGTGCCGTAGGTGACGTCGCACGCGTAGGCCTCCCGTCTCTCGTCGGTCTCCATGGGAGTCTGGATACAACCAACAGTCATGCCCAAAGCCTGGTAGATCGGACCCATTTCCTCGGCGTCGCGACCGGCGAGATAGTCATTGACGGTGACGATATGGCAACCCTTGCCCGTGAGTGCTCTCAGGTAGGCTGGCAGTACCGCGGTGAGGGTTTTGCCCTCGCCGGTCTGCATTTCGGCAATCCCGCCCTCGAACATCGACATGCCACCCATCAACTGCACCTTGAACGGTGTCATTCCGGTTGTTCGGCGAGCTGCCTCGCGGGCCAATCCAAAGGCTGCAACGAGCAGTTTTTTTAGAGGCACTCCGCTCTTGGACTTCCATCCCAACTCACGACTTTGACGTTTGAGTTCCTCGTCGCTGAGGTTCGCCCAATCGTCTGATTGCGAGTCGATCTGGTTGGCCACGTGCCGCCAGCGGGCCAGCCGAACGTACGACCACCAGTGAAGGGGGGAGAGAGAGGGCACGAGGATGGCCGAATCGAATGGGTTGGGAATAAACGAGTTGCAGTATTTTATGTCGTGTTGACGAACTGGCCAAGATGGATGGAGTGGCCTGTCGGGTGGTCTGCAAAATCTTGGAAACCGCCGTTGATTCAGGTATTGATTCTAGCCTGTACAGGGATTACGGTTGGCACACTCAGTTTTGGGTGGAGAACACAAGCCATCCACCGGCTCGGAATCAGTCCGTGCTGGAACCAACACAGTGAGGGAGAGAAAAGTGGCCAAAAAGAAGACCGACGCCGACGCTCCAGCCGACGAGGTAGTCGAAGAGCAGACCGCGGAAGCTGAAGCTGAAGCGGAAACGGCCCCGGCTGAGGCTGCCGAAGCCGAGGCACAGCCCGGTCAGATCCAGCAGCGGATCACCGTGGACGATGCTGGTGTCACGGCTGCTTATTCGAACTTCTGTCGAGTTTCCAGTACTCCCGAAGAACTGATTCTCGACCTGGGACTCAACCCCACGCCGTTTGCCAACGGTGACATCACCGTGCCGGTGACCCAGCGGATCATCATGAACCACATCACGGCCAAGCGGATGCTCGGGTTGCTCTCGGCAACACTTCAGCGTCACGAGCAGGCTTTTGGTGTGGTCGAGACCGATGTTCGGCGGCGTGTACGGCCCCAGGGGTAATATTCCACCGGGCGTTGACTCCTGAAACGGGAGAGCGGGGTGGCGATGAGCGACGAGTCGGTCCCGGATGCTGAGGGCGCTGATTCTGGTGAGCGGGATGAAGGTCCCCAGAGCCAGGAGGTTCAGCACCAGCAACTCAGCGCCCGGGTTCCCGATCATGTCGCGCAGGGTGTGTTCAGCACCGGTGCCGTGGTTTTGAATGGCCCGCACGAGTTCATCCTGGATTTCCTGCTGAGGATGACCCGTCCACACCGCGTGGCAGCTCGGATCGTGTTGCCACCGCCGGTGGTGCCGCGAATGATCGCTGCGGTGCGAGAGAACCTGGGAAACTACGAGACACGTTTTGGCCCGGTCCCGCCGGCACCGCAGCCGCTGGACCAGATGACTCCTCCGACCCAGCCCACTCCCCAGGAACTTTATGACGACCTGCGGCTGGACGAGGAGACGATCAGCGGGACATATGCCAACGCGGTGATGGTGGGGCACACCGGAACCGAGTTCTCATTGGATTTCATCACGACCTTCTTCCCGCGGTCATCGGTCGCCGCCCGTGTCTATCTCGCGGCGCCCAATGTTCCCCGGTTCCTCGAATCGATTTCCCATTCCTGGGACCAGTACCAGCGCAAGATCGAGGACGCCAGGCGGCAGCAGGAGACTGGCGGGGATGACCCGGAGATGTTGCCGGGCAACTAGTGACACCGGGTCGCTAGACGCGGTCGATCCAGCCGGCGTAGAAGGCGAACAGTTCGTCGACCTCGCCGGATTCATCGAAGACGTCGTTCCCGTCGTTCCCGGCGAGCGTGTCGATTCCACCGGCACCGGAAAGCGAGTCGTCGCCGTCACCGGCCAGCAACACGTCGGCGTCGTCACCACCGTCGAGCGTGTCGTTGCCGACGCCGGAGACGAGCGTGTCGGTTCCGGCGCCACCCTCCAGCAGGTCGGCTCCCTCCAGACCACTGATTCCGTCGTTGCCGGCCCCACCCTGGATGGTGTCGCGACCGCCTGCTCCGTTGAGCGTGTCGTCACCGTTGGCCCCGATGATCGAGTCGTTGCCGGCGCCGGCCCGAATCGAGTCGTTGCCTTCGCCTCCGTCTATTGTGTCGTGGCCGCTGCCGGCCCGAACGTCGTCATCCCCATCGCCCGCCGTGATGCTGTCGTTGCCGGTGTTGCCGAAGATCAGGTCGTCCTCGGCCCCGCCGATCATCGTGTCGTCACCACCGCTTCCACGGAGCGTGACCGGACCGGTGAATCCGCTGGCATCAAGCAGGTTGTCGGAGGCGCCCCCGACCAGCTTTGCACTGTCGATCCCCGTCAGTGAATCGGTGTCGGGTCCGACGAGTTGGGAATCGGTCAGCGTGAGGTTGGTGTCGAGTACTTCCTGGAGCGTGGTGGTTCCGGCACTGCCGTTGAGAGTGTCGGCGCCGTCACCGCCGGTGAGCGTGGTGTTGCCGGAGAAACCGGCGGCGTCGATCGTGTTGGCACCGGCTCCCCCGGTGAGCCGGGCACGTTCGATGTCTGCCAACTGATGGCTTTCCGGTCCGATGGTCAATTGTGAATCACCGAGGGTGATGTCCACATCACCCGCGGCCGAGACATGGTCGGTCCCATCGCCACCACTGAGCAGATCACTGCCGCCACTGCCGACCAGGGTGTCACCGCTGTATCCCTGGGCTCTCAGGCGGTCATTGCCTCCACCGCCGTCGAGGTGATCCCGGCCCGATCCACCGAGCAATGCGTCGTCGCCCGCGCCTCCCTGGATCACATCGTCGCCCGACTGGCCGTTGAGCACGTCGTCGGCCGTTCCGCCGGTCAACGAGTCGTTGCCGGGTCCCCCGGACAGGGTGATCGGATCGGTCATGCCAGTGCCGTCGAGCGTGTCGTTGCCTGATTCTCCACCGATGGTCAGAGACGAAGTGACGGTTGGATCCAGATCCAGGGCGGTGACGTGGTCGTTGCCGGCGCCGGTGCGGATGGTGATCTGGCCTCCAGGTGCCAGCTCGAAATCGACCGATTCACTAGTTCCCACACTGGAAATCGTGGACATCCCGTTGGTGTTGTCGCCGTCGTCACCAAGGGTGATCTCGTCGTCGGAGTCACCGAATTCGAAGACCCGGTCGATGGTCAGGAGGTTGTCGGTGATCGGTTCCAGCCCCGAGTAGGCGATCGGGGCGTTTGTTTCGATGGTGACCGTTCCCGATGAGGCATCCGCGAAGACGTGGGTGACGGAGTCGAAGCTGCCGCCCGAGAGTGTCATCGCATCCCCGTCGGTGGTTTGCTGGGATCCACCCGAGATCACCACTCCACCGGGAAGGGCCGGAGGTCCCTGGCTGCAGTCGATCTCGAACAGGTCGTCGTCACTTGACCCGGCCAGGTCGACGGCGTGCAACAGCGAGGCGTCGACGGTTCGGACGACCTCGCCATTGATCGAGACGTTGTAGTCACTGCCGGATCGGGACAGCAAAAACGTGTCAGCGGTTCCGTCACCGGCCTGAGTCCCACTGGAATGGTCATTGGCATCGACGGTGAGGACGCCCAGGGTGATAGAAACGAGCTGCGAATCGATGGTGGAATCATTTCCGCTGGTTCCCGTCTTGCGGACACCAACTCGTACTTGATGTTCACCCACGAGGTCACCCGAGGCCGTGATTGTCATCTCGCCGGTTGTTGAATTCACGGAGTAATCGAGTCCACTGGGGACCGAGGGCATCTGCAGTGAACTAAGAATGACGTCGAGGTCCGCTTCGCCGAGAAACTCGAAATCAGTGGTCCCGTCAGCATCCTGGGCCGTCAGCTGTACAGAAGTGACCGAATTGGCTTCCATACGAACCGGCGCGATGTCGTTCAGAAACGGATTGGCGTCAGCGTAACCGCTCGTGTCTGCTCCCACGGTCACGTCAAAACTGCGAGAAGCCTCGTTGCCCGAGCCATCGCTGACGGTGACGGTGATCGTCGCCGTGCCGCTGGTTCCCTCGGCGGCCGAGAGCACCAACACGCCGTTCTCCAGGTCGTCAAAGACCTCGACATGGTGCATCACGACATCGGCGTTGGGGCGGTCCTGGAGGCCAGTCGCCACCTCGCTGATCGCCTCACGAACGTCCTCACCCTCGGTCAGCAGTCCGAAAATCGAGTGATTGAAGTCCAGGTGTCGGGTGGCGCCCTCGGTGATGAAGAACTGGCTGTCGTTGGTATCGTCGGTTGACTTGGCCATCGAGAGCAGGCCGCCGCGGTTGTGTTGCAGGTCCACGTGGTACTGGTCGTCAAAATCGCCCAGTGTCGAACCACCGCTGCCGGTGCCGGTGGGATCGCCACCCTGGATCATGAAATTGTCGATGACCCGGTGGAAAATCAGATCGTCGTAGAACCCGCTCTCGGCCAGTTCGATGATCCGTGCGGTGGGTCGCGGAGCGCGCGATTCGAACAACTCGAACGTCATGACGCCGAAGTCGTCGACCTGGATTCTCAGGCTGCGATTTCCCGTGAGTACCTCGGCCGTGACCAGTGGATCGGAACTCTCGACTGTAAACGTCAACTGGCCACCGGCGGGATCCAGCCCGTTGAGCGGGATGTGCAGGGGCGAGCCTGCTGCCACGGCCTGGTTGTCAATCGCGGCGAGTTCAACGCTTGGTTCGGACGCTGGCGATGCGGAGTCGATCAACAACTGCTTCAACGCGTCGTAGTTGTCGGAATTGGCCAGGTCGTTGTTGGTCAGGTTGTAGACGGCGACCTGTTCATTGGCTCCATCTGTGATGATCACGTCGCGGAACTGGACGTCCCAGGATTCCCACGTGTCGGATGCGTTGTCGCCGTTGTCATCGATGTCCTGTAACCAGGGGAGGTCGGTCCCGTCTGTCACCAGGGTGTTGCCCGAGTCATGACCAAATTCGTTGACACCCAGGATGTTGATGTTCAGCGAGGGATTCTCGGTGTCGAGTTCCTGCTGCATCTGGTCGAGGAAGCCAAACTGGCTTCGACAGTATGCTCAGGTGGCGTGGCCGAAATACCACGCCGAGACCTCCTCGAGGTAGTCCCTGGGTGAAACGTCCTGGCCCGATGTGCTGGAGGTGTCGTTGACATCAGTGAGATGGAAATCAGGTTGAGCGTCGACGCCAACACCGTCGAGCATCAATCGCTCTTCGAGAACTTCTGCCGCTACCGCTGACTGGACCGACGTCGTCATGCGGTGGGGATTGACTATTGCGTTTCGGATTCGACGTAACCAACCGCGTCTACTCATTGTCAAAAATCCTCTGCTCAAACCGTCTCATGGGACCCCGGCGTGGGTCCGCACCAGCGTGTATCTAGATATTCGGAATCCCGAAGGGTTGGACCTGATCCAGAATTCGTGGATCACACTCCCTTACCCGCCAACTGACGCGAGATGTGCGTTGGATTCCGCAGGGAAATCGCAAACACTACGCCACTTACCCATTTTACCAAGAAATGGTTGGAAAGCGGCGTTTCTATTTCGCCAGGTAGTTCAGCGTGTAGTAAGCCTGCTGGTGCAAGAGCGGCTTTTTTGTAGCGGAGCGAACGCCGGGGAGATGCAGTTCGTGGATGTGACCGACCTGCAATCCGTCGACGACCAAATCGACGTGTTTCCGGTCGGATGACACGCGCGCCTCCTTGATGGTCGGCTTGGTGTGGTCGACCTCCGGGCTCCCGTAGGAGGCCTGGTAAATGTAGGTGTAGGTCTGGAGTTGATAGGACTCGATGTTGGCGGCTGTGGCGGCGTCGATTGGCTCGGTGAATGCCAGCCGGAATCCGTCCGGTCGCAGTCTCATCGTCAGCACCTCGAATGGCTTCTTGCCGGTCCAGTCGAGTCGTTGCAGCGAGAAGGGCTTGTTTCCTCGCGAGCCCCATCCTCGATTGGTTCCACTGACGAACATTGACCCGCTCTTGCTCATCAACAGTCCCAGCGATCCCGACCCGAATCCGGCCCGGAAGGGAATGCAGGCTCCCTGGTAGCGTCCCTGGACTTTCTCGAGGTCGACGCGCATCACGGTGCTGTGTGTCTGGTCGCCGACAAACATCTGGTCCTGGAAGTCACCGAACTTGCCGTTGGTCGTGTCGCAAGCGATGCCGCTGGCCGACTGGCCCATTTTCTTGTACGGGAAGTAGATGGCCGGCGGCAGCAATTCGGGAATCCGCTTGGCCTCGACCATCATCCGGCTACCGCTCTTGGGGTCGGCCGGACGCTTGCCCAGCGCGTCGGTGAGTTCGTACCAGCGGTTGCCGCCGGGGTGGCCGACGAATTTCCCCGGTTCGAGGTGCTGGAGTTTTGACGTTCCGTTCCAGGGGCCCTGGTTGTCGGTGTAGAACATGTCGCCCACGTGGTTCATGCCAATCCCGCCGGGAGATCTCAACCCACTGCAGGTTGGCACGCTGGTTCCGTCGGGCTTGATCCGCAGGCACCACCCCCGGTACTCGGTGTTGCTGTTGAACGAACCGGTCAGGCACAGCACGACCCACATGTCGCCCCGGGCATCGAACTTTGATCCAAACGCATACTCGTGGTAGTCCCCGGTGATGCCCCAGTCGGAGTTCACCGTTTCGAAGATGTCGGCCCGTCCATCACTGTCGGTGTCCTTCATCCGGGTCACTTCACACCGTTGCGTCGCGTAGAGCCATCCGTCTTTCCACGACAGGCCCAGCACCTCGTGCAGCCCCTGCGCGTACCGGGTGAATTTCATCGACGCGGGTTCTGAGAACGGGTTGTCGACCAGGTAGATGTCACCCCGTCGACTCGATGCGGCCAGTTGCCCGGTGGGGAGAAGTTCCAGCCCTCCGGCTTCCAGCACCACTCCCTTGGGAATCGGTAGCGTGGTGATCTGGTAGAAGTCGTTTTCTGTCGCCGGTTTTTCCTGGGCGGCAACCGACGCGGTGACGACCAGGCCGGACAGGACTACCAGGAGGCTGTGACGTGCGAGTGACATGCGGTGGCTCATGATCTTGAGATGGGTTTTCGAGAGACCCGGCTGTCCGGGTTCCTGGGACGTTACCACGCGTACCTGTGAACAATGACGGCCTTGTCACCGTCCCAGTGCACGGGCACGAGCAGTTCGGTCTGGTTGCCGCGTTTTCGGAGGACCGGTTTTTGGCCGCCGACCTGTTGGATCGAGATGTTGAGGATCTTGTCGATCACGAACGTCCTGTTTTTCTGCACTTCGATCGTGGGTGCCGCCGCGGCCCGGTACCACAGCGCGGCGGGTGCCTTGGCTTTGGCTTGCCCGGGAGTGGATCGTTGGAGCGTCAATGTACGAACCAGGGCGGCGTCCTTGTCGGTCTTGACCGGACGGGGATGGTCCTCGACCTCGATCGCTCCGAAGCGATACCGGAAGACCGGACGTCGTTGTTTGTCGATCCGGTAGCCGGTGAACCGGTAACCCAGTTTGCGGGCTGCCCCGGTTGGCCAGGCGGTCGTGGTGGTCGCCAGCGCGGCGAAAGGCACTCCACCGGCCAGTGTGACCAGGTGATCACCCAGCGGGGGCTGGAATCCCTGGCCGCGTCCGTTCCAGTGCTTGGCGGCATCGATGAAGGCGTTGTGCCAGATCAGCTTCAGGGCCACCTGGTCGGCATCGAATGCGAGGTTGGCTTTTTCGGGATAGCCCACGGCGATCCCACGGGGACTGACACCGGTGATAAAGTTGCGGTAGATGATTGGCTCGTCGGTGGGTTCCAGTTCGATCGGATTCCGGATCAATCCTCGCGGCAGGCCCGCCTTGGCACCGTCGGCAAGGTATTCCCAGACGCTGGCGACCTGGTGTTTTGAGATTCCGTCGAGCACATCCGGCAGCAGCGTCTGGCCCCGGGGCCAACCGGCCGGCATTCTCGTGCCGGGTCGATACGCCTGGGGGTCGAGCATGTAACGAACGAACCAGTCCTTCCGCAGCCGCCGGGTCATGGTCAACAGGTCCAGCGATTGGATGCCGGTTGCCTTGCGGTTGCCGAAGAAGTGACACTTGATGCAGGCCAGGGCCTTGTCACCGGCGAGGAATCGCCCGGCCGACCGGACACGGTGGATCCGATCGGTCACGGCCAGGACCACCGGTTTCTTGTTGCGGTCGAGCGAGGCGAAGTCCTTCACCAGGTGGCCGACGTTGGCGGTGCCGAAGCGGGGCATCCGGGTCAGCATGTACGGCCGGTCGTTGGCCCCGTTGTCCAGGACGTGCTTGAGCCAGTTGTCGTTGAGCTTGTCGCCGACCCCGTCGAGAAGTGGGGGGATCCGTCCCTCGTCACCCATCTCCTTGATCGTCGTCAGGAACAGGGCATTGCGGGGGCGTTCCACCCCGCCGCGTTTGTCACGCGAATGACATGCCAGGCAATTGAAAGCCTCGGTGGTGCCCTCGACCCGGGCCACTGTTTGGACATTGGCGGGTGCATCTTTCCCCGACGCCATGATCGCCTTGCCGAGGGCCTGGCGTTGTGTGTTGGAGAGCCGGTAATCGGGAATGCCGGCCACGGGGGTCTTGGACAATCCGGGGGCGAGGCAGCCGCCAGCGACCTTCAATTTCACCAGCGGTCCGGCGGGTTTTCCGGTGGGCTTGATCGCCTGCCCCTTGTGCTTCATCTGGTGACACGAGGCACACCCGATGGAGGCGAACAACTTGCGGCCGGTTTCGACCAGGGCGGGGTCGGCGACGAAGGCCTTCTCTCCCTTGGCAACCGGGATCGGTTTTGGCTTGGCCTGTGGCGTGGTGTGAGTCGCGAGGGTTCTCCTGGAAATTCCTGGACCCTGGAATTCCACTTTCAGCGCCTCCTGGCCATTCTGCTCGAAATAATCCACCAGCACTGCGTGTGGTCCGGCGTCGAGTTCAAGGGCCGAGTTCTTTTCCTTGTAGGCTTGAATCCCGTTGAATTCGACAACCGTCTTGCCGTCGATCTGCAGCCGGCTGCCGTCGTCGGAACCCAGGAAGAACGTGTAGCGTCCCTTGCGGGGAACCTGCAGGAACCCGGTGAACCTCAGGCCAAACTGGTCGCGTCGTGCTGCGATTCCCAGTTGGAATCCGGCAATCTGCCCGGTGGCCTTGGGCTTGAGCTTGCTGAAATCGGGAATTGTCGACCAGCTGCCTTCGTAGTAGGCGAAGTTCAGGTTGGGGGGCAGTTGCGTCCCGCGAAAGAAGTAACCGGCGATGTCACGGGATTCCTTGTCGTTGAGGTTGAGGCTGGGCATCCGACCGCCCGGTCGGACGGCCAGGGGGTTCTTGAGGAACGTGGCCAGGCTGTCACGGGTGTACTTCTTCTCGATCGCACCCAGGGGAACCGATGTCGCCAGCTTCGTGGCTTTCATGTCCCGGCGAGGTTGGTGACAGGCGATGCAACCGACCTGGTGGAACAACTGCTGCCCGCGGGCGACTTCCTGGGATTGCGGTGCCGAGGCACGCGTGGTCCCCGTGGTGGCCAGGAAGTTGACCAGGGCACTGACCTGTGCGGCCTCGGCCTCGGGATCGAGTCCGGGAAACAGGTCGGGCATCGTGGTGCCCGATTTGACCTGGTGCGGGTTGGACAGGAATTTCAACATCCATTCGGGACGAACACGCGATCCGACAGCATCGAGCACCGGTGCCTGCTTGGTCTTCACCCCGGTGGCCGACGTGCCACCGGCGTGACAGCTCTGGCAGTTCAGTTCCGAGAGCAGCAGCCTGCCACCTGCCAGCGGGCTCTTGTCGTTGGTGGTGTGAAACCTCTCGAATGCCGGCAGCAGCGGGTGTCCGGTCGTCGCGGTCGGTTCGGCCGCGGTGAGTGTCGATGGCCCCGGCGTGGTCCCGATCACTGTCGCGAGCAAGCCGATCGCGAGAAACCTGGTGGAAATGTGCATTCGAGACCCCTGGCAGCCGATCCGTTTGTGACAGTGTTGCCGAGTCTACCGCGTGTGAGAAAAACCGACCACCTAGTCGAGCCAGTTGCGGTTGGCCTCTTTACCGTTCCGGAATCCGTGTGTGATAATTGACCGGATACACCTCCTGCTCGGTGCGGCCTGCAATGACTGATCTCGATGGCTCAATGACGAGGGTGCGATGAGCGACCGGCCAGTGGTGTACGCTTGTCATGGCCGCAGGGCCAGCACCCTTGCCGTGCTCGTCGCCGTCGCGGTTGGCAGCGTGGCGTGGAGTGGGTGTGGAGACGATCGCCGTCCCGGCTCAACTGGAACTGAGCGGGATGTGCCGGTCGTCAAGGAGCAGAGCGACTCGAAGTTGCAGCCGGCGGTGAAGGACTCCGTTGATGGTTCCCCGTCCTGGGCGTCGGAGGATTTCAACCTGGCGGCCGGACGCCAGTTGCAGCTGCTGGTCACCGATCTCGAGAGCGATGGTCAATTTGATCCAGGCGTGGTGGCCCGCCTGGCTTCGACTGATTTTCGAGGAGGTGTCCTGCGGCCCGAGTCGATGACGACGGTGCACGAATCCGACGGCCTGTCGGTTCGCCGGCATGTTGCCGGAGACACCGGCAAGGCAACGGGTCGGTATCGGGGTGTCGAGGGACTGGTCGAATCGCTCCAGGGACTGGTGCCGGGCTGGAAGGGCTGGTCGGATGTCCAATTGCATTTCAAGATTGTTTCCGTCTCACTCGAGGGGCCGCGGGCCACGGCTCGCGTGTTGATGGAAGCCGGGGCTCGGCAGGGCGACCGGTTTGTGCAACTGCGTGGGAGGTGGTCCAGTGGCTGGGAACTGGTCGATGAATCTCCCCCCAGGCTGGTTGAGTTGCACAACGATTCTCTCGAGGAGGTGACTGGATCGTCTCCGGGTGGTCGGTTGCTGGTGGACTCGACCGCCGCGGTCCTGAAAGAGGCCCCCGAGACGGGTCAACAACTCGGGCACAGCGTTGATCACTGGCGTGGTCGTCTCCAGGCGGAGATGGGGGTGGCGTTGCATGGTCACCAGGGCCTGGCCATTGGCGATGTCAATGGTGACGGTCTGGACGACATTTACCTGGCCCAGCCCGGTGGCATGCCCAACCGTCTGCTGGTGCAACAGCCAGATGGCACGGTGGTCGACAGGGCTGCCACGGGTGGTGTGGATTGGCTGGACCGGTCACGCAGTGCCCTGCTTGTCGACTTTGACAACGACGGTGACCAGGATCTTGCCTGCGTGCTGAACATCAACCTGGTCCTGATGGAGAACGACGGGGACGGTGTGTTCACCGAACGGGACGTGATCTTTTCCACCGGCGATCCCTACTCGTTGGCGGCGGCCGATTTTGACGGCGACGGCGACCTGGACCTGTACGTCACCGGTTACGGCGCCGGATTCCTGGCCAACCGGGCTGGCGCCGGGGTGCGGGGCGAGGCGATTCCCTATCCCTATCACGATGCGAACAATGGCGGCCCGAACCGATTGTTTCGCAACGAGGGCGGCTGGCAGTTCTCCGATGTGACCGAGGCAGTGGGGTTGGGACACAACAACCGGCGGTGGAGTTTTGCGGCAAGCTGGTCGGACTATGACGCCGACGGGGATCTCGACCTCTACGTTGCCAATGACTACGGACGCAATTGCCTGTACCGGAATCAGAAAGGTCGTTTCACCGACGTGGCGGCGGAGGCTGGAGTCGAGGACATTGCGGCAGGAATGAGTGTCGCGTGGTGTGATTACAACGGGGACGGTCGTCCGGACCTGTACGTTGGCAACATGTTCTCCTCGGCGGGCGAGCGGATTGCCTACCAACGTCAGTTTCAACCGGATGCCGGAACCGGGGTCCGGCAACAGTTCCAGCGGCATGCCCGGGGAAACACGCTCTTTGAGAACACCGGCAAGGGGACCTTCCGTGATGTCAGCGTTGATCGTGATGTCACGATGGGGCGGTGGGCGTGGGGATCACCGTTTGTCGACATCAACAACGACGGTCGTCCCGACCTGTTGGTGGCCAACGGGTACATCACCGGCGAGGACACCGGCGACTTGTGAAGTTTCTTCTGGCGACAGGTCGTGTCGCATTCTCCTCTGAAGCTCGACCAGGGTGCGGTCGATCCACGCTACCGGGCCGGCTGGTCCCGGATCACCAACCTGATCGAGACGGGGGGGTCGTGGAGTGGACGGGAACGGAATTGCTGCTATCTGAACCTGGGTGGGGATCGTCCGTTTGCCGACGTGTCGTTTGCCAGTGGGTTCGATTTTCCCGACGACGCACGTGCCGTGGCGTCGGTCGACTGGGATCACGACGGGGATCTGGACCTGTGGGTCACCAACCGCACGGCGCCGCGGTTGAGATTTCTCAACAACAACGGATCGACCGGGCAACGTGGCGTGCTGGTCCGGTTGCAGGGACAGTCGTGCAATCGCGATGCGATTGGAGCACGCCTGGAATTGACTGCCGACGATGAGCACTCTCAGCCGCTGGTCCGTTTTGTCACTGCCGGCAGCGGGTTCCTGTCCCAGTCGAGCAAGTGGGTGCACTTTGGAGTTGGTGCCAGGAAGGGGCCCTTTCGATTGATCATTGGCTGGCCTGGAGGCCCGAGCGAAACGATCGAGGGCCTGGTGCCAGGGAATCGTTACCGCGTGGTTGAAGGTTCGAACAAGGCCATCGGGCAGGACGCGCGCGACATCCAGATCTCTCCCGGTGAGCTGCTGGTGGTGCCGCCGACGGGCATTGCTCGTGTCCCGTTGCTGGAACGATTGCCGCTGCCACAGATTGGCTACCTCGACGAGAGCGACCGGCTGCGGACGCTGACCTCCACCGGGCGTCCGATGTTGGTCAACCTCTGGGCGACCTGGTGTCTGCCGTGCGTCAAGGAACTGCAGGAGTTCAAGGAGCGGGCAGACGAGTTGAGAGCCGCAGGGCTGGACGTCGTGTCCCTGTCGGTGGACGGGCTCAAGGACGGCAAGCCCGGCGACCTGGCAGCGATTCGTCGATTTGTCGAGAAGCATGATCTGCCGTGCGGGGTGCGTCGGGCAACCAGCGAGGCGGTCGATCGGTTGGACGTGATCCATGATGTCGTGTTGACGACTCGCACCCAGCTGGATGACAAGTTCAACCTGCCCGTTCCGACCAGTTTCCTGCTGGACGGTTCCGGGCATCTCGCGGTGATCTACAAGGGGCCTGTGAGAGTTGATCAACTGCTGGCCGACGTTGCCCTGATTGCCGGCGACCTGGATGTTGATCCGGCGGTGGCTTTTCCGGGGCGGTGGTTTCTGAGACCACACGGCCTGGGAAGCGTGGTGGTCAGGGTGGCTGATCGGCTGGTCCGTCGTGGTCACCTGGCTGCGGCGACCTCGTATGCAGAACTGGCCGCTGATCTTGCCAAGCGAAACGGCAACCCGTTTGACCTGATGCACAAGACCGCGGCGGCCCTGATCGACCTGGGGAATGCCTGGGACAACCAGAAGAGATATCGGGAAGCGGCCGCGGCCTACCGGATGGCTCACCAGGTCGATCCAACTGATGCCGCGGCCGTGACCAACCTGGGCAACGTCACGTTGTCGCTGGGAGACGAACAATCCGCCGCTCGTCACTACCGGCACGCGATCGACCTCGATCCGAACCAACTGCAGGCTCGCATGAATCTCGGCTCGATCTGTCTGCGAGAGCAAAGGATCTTCGAGGCGGTCCAGCACCTGGAAGCCGCGGTGCGAATCAACCCCGGGTTTCCACAAGCACACAACCTGCTGGGCCGGGCGTTGCTGAAGCAAGGGCGGAGATCCGGTGCCCGTTTGCATTTCCGGCGGGCCGTCGAACTGGATCCTGATTACGAGGACGCCCGCGACAATCTCAGGGACATGGACGGTCCCGGAGTCGAGGGAGGAGGATCGTGATTCGCTTGCGTATCGTCATTCTCTGCCTCGTGGTCGCCCTGGCACTGGTCGTCCAAGCTCAACCGGCCCACGCGGACGATGACGATGTTCAGGATGTCCGGCGGCGGGTGACCAGCCTGCTGGCACAGCGAGGTGGTCGGCTGGTGGTGTCGAAGGGACCCGGGGGCAACCCTGTTGTGGCCCTGGACCTGGCCGGTTCCCAGGTGTCCGATGAGGATCTGCCGTTGCTGGTCAGGATGCCGGCACTGGTTCGCCTGGATCTCTCGACCACACTGATCACCGACGCCGGGCTGCAGCACCTCTCCTCGCTCCAGACGCTTGAGGCTCTCGACGTGTCCCGGACCCGGGTGAGTGACCGGGGCCTGGATGCCCTCTCGTCGTTGTCCTCGCTTCGCAGCTTGCGGGTGGGATTCACTCGAGTCCGTGGTCGAGCGTTGGGCGGCATGAAACACCTCGAGGTGCTTGGCCTCGACGGGCCACAGGTCACCGACAACACTCTGAAATCGGTTGCCCGCCTGGAGATGCTCAAGGATCTCAGCCTGAATTATTCTCGAATTTCCGATCGGGGGCTCGCACGGCTGGCTCACCTCAAGTCGTTGAGCCTGTGTGGCACTCGAGTGGGTGACACCGGGATGGGTCACCTGCTTCGTCTTGAGAATCTCGAGCGACTGGAACTGACGGGCACGCGGGTTGGCAATGTGGGAATGGCGGCTGTCGGGAGACTCACGGCGTTGACCACCTTGCACCTGGATCGCACACGTGTTGGAGATGAGGGCGTGGCGAGGCTGGGTGGTCTCGAGAACCTGGAAGTCCTGGGCCTGGCCGCCACCCGCATCACCGACGTTTCGGCGGCGGCACTGGCCCGCTTGCCGAGGCTTCGGGAACTCTCGTTGAGTACAACCCGGATCAGTGACGCGGGTCTGGAGCGACTGGCCCGGTCGCCGCGACTGGAACAGGTCGTGCTGACCCTGACACCGACGACCCGGCTCGGACGCCTGGGCCTCCAACAGAGCGTCATGCCCGACGCTGAACAGAACCCCTAGAGGTTTGTCGACCGGTGCCCATTTGCGTGGTGCTGGGGTACACTCACGCCTCAAGAACAGAAGTCAGCTCCATGGCGGGACGGCAGTGATGAAGGCGCTGGTCAAGGCGAAGTCCGAACCAGGATTGTGGCTCGAGGAGGTTCCGGTCCCCGAATTCGGGATCGATGATGTGCTGATCCGGGTGGAGCGAACCGGGATCTGTGGCACGGACCTGCACATCTACGAGTGGGACGAATGGGCTCAAAAGACGGTCCCGGTGCCGATGGTCATCGGGCACGAGTTTGTCGGGTCGATTGTCGAGGTGGGGGACAACGTCAAGGACTTTCGTCCCGGTGACATCGTGAGTGGCGAGGGGCACGTGGTCTGCGGGCATTGCCGCAACTGCCTGGCCGGACGACGGCATCTCTGCAAGGACACCCAGGGCATCGGGGTCAATCGGCCGGGGGCGTTTGCGGAGTACATCGCGTTGCCCAAGACCAACGTCTGGTACCACGACCAGTCGATCGACCGAGACGTGCAGGCGATTTTCGATCCGTACGGCAACGCGGTGCACACGGCACTGTCGTACTCGGTACTGGGCGAGGATGTGCTGATCACCGGTGCGGGTCCGATCGGCGTGATGGCCGCCGCGGTGGTTCGTCATGCCGGGGCCCGTTTTGTGGTCGTCACGGACGTCAATCCGTACCGGCTGGAACTCGCTCGACGCATGGGGGCGACTCACACGGTGGATGTGCGGACGGACTCGGTGGCGGACGCCCAGGTCAAGCTGGACATGAAGGAAGGCTTCGACGTGGGGTTGGAGATGTCAGGACAGCCGGCCGCTCTGGAGGAAATGATCGCCAACATGTGTCATGGCGGCCGGATTGCCATCCTGGGAATTCCATCGGAACGGATCGCGATCGACTGGCACGCGGTGATTTTCAACATGCTGACGATCAAGGGGATCTATGGCCGCGAGATGTACGAGACGTGGTATCACATGACGGTGATGTTGCAGAGCGGACTGGACATTGGCGGAGTGATCACCCACCGGCTCGACTGGAGCCAATACGAGGAGGGTTTTGGGGCGATGCAGTCGGGCGAATGTGGCAAGGTGGTTCTCGACTGGGCGAGCGTGAACTAGGTGGCGGCGGTGCCCGCCGAAAGAGCGAGGAAACAGCGATGGTGAATTCGATCCGTGAGCACCTGGTTGGCGAGATTGCCGGAATCCGCGAGCAGGGACTGTACAAGTCCGAGCGGGTTCTCGAGTCGCCGCAGCGGGCACGGATCGAGGTGGCCGATGGCGAGGTGCTGAATTTCTGTGCGAACAATTACCTGGGTCTTTCGGATCATCCCGACGTGATCGCGGCCGCTCGTGACGCCCTGGATCGCTGGGGATTTGGACTCTCCAGCGTCCGGTTTATCTGTGGCACCCAGGGAGTGCACAAGCAACTTGAGGAACGGTTGAGCGAATTCCTGCACACCGACGACACGATTCTTTACTCATCCTGTTTTGATGCCAACGGCGGCTTGTTCGAGACGTTGCTCGATGCAGAGGACGCGGTGATCAGTGATTCACTCAACCACGCCAGCATCATCGACGGGGTCCGCCTGTGTAAGGCTCAGCGGCACGTGTACCAGAACAACGACATGGCGGACCTCGAGACCAAACTCCAGGAGACGGCCGGGGCTCGGCACCGGTTGATTGCCACGGACGGTGTCTTTTCGATGGACGGTTTCATTGCCAACCTGGGTGAGATTTGTGACCTGGCCGATCGGTACGACGCGATGGTCATGGTCGACGACTCTCATGCGGTGGGTGTGATCGGCGGCGGCGGCCGGGGTTCGATCGAGTACCGCGATGTCCTGGGGCGGATCGATATTGTCACCGGCACGCTGGGCAAGGCATTGGGTGGAGCCAGCGGGGGATACACCAGTGGACGGTCCGAGATCATCGAGATGTTGCGGCAGCGGTCTCGACCCTACCTGTTCTCCAACTCGCTGGCCCCGATGATCGCGGCGGCCGCTCTGAAGGCACTGGAGTTGTTGTCCGGGTCCAGCACGCTGCTGGACCGATTGCACGAGAATGCATCGCGGTTCCGCGATGGAATGGAATCCAACGGATTCGAGGTTCCTCCGGGTGAGCACCCGATCGTGCCGATCATGCTCGGTGATGCGACGCTGGCGCAGTCGATGGCCGAGCGGCTGTTGGCGCGGGGGATTTACGTGATCGGTTTCAGCTTCCCGGTGGTTCCACGTGGTGCCGCTCGCATTCGAGTCCAGCTCTCGGCAGCCCATTCGCCGGCGGATGTCGATTACGCGATCGAGCAGTTCGTGGCGGTTCGAGACGAACTGGCGTCAGCTTGAGCGAGCAGCCATTGCGGCTCAGGCCTCGCCGGCATCCCACTCGAAAATCACGCCCAGCATCGATTTCTCCCGGCGGTCGATCATCTCGTAGGCGGTGGCCATCTCGGTGTAGGGCATCCGGTGCGTGACCAGGTCACCGGGTTTCAGTGTGCCGTCGGCCATCAGGTCGAGCACGTAGGCCACGGCAGACTTGCGATCAAAGCGGTCTCGATTGTCAGCCGGGTACATGTTGCCGGCGGCATGCGAGACGGCGACCAGGGAGATTCCCTTGTTGTAGAAGAGTTCCATCGACAGCGGGTTGAAGTCCAGCGGTGGTTCGCCACGACCCGACAGCGCGACGATGGCCACTCGTCCCCCGGGACGGACGATCTCCAGGGCCGTTCGGTGTGCGGGCCAGGGATTGGCCGTCAGGATCACCAGGTCGATACCCTCGCCCCTGGTGAATTCCGCGAGTTGATCGTCGAGGTTGGGGTCGTTGTAGAGCAACCCGGCGTGAGCTCCGACGGTGGCGGCCATGTCGAGTCGGACGGGGCTGTTGCCGATGGCGAGGGTTCGGGCTCCGAAGAGTGGTCCCAGGGCCACGGCGCCCAGGCCCAGAACGCCCAGTCCCACGACCGCGACATTCTCACCCGGCTGGAAGGCGGCCTTGCGGTAGCACAGCGCTGACAGGGCCGACAGCCAGGCGTAGACGGCGTCCTCGTCAGCGATTCCCTCGGGAACTTTCACGACCGGTCCATCGGCATCAATCACCAGGTCGGATTGGTGTGGAAGGTTGGCAACAACCCGGTCGCCGACGGCGAACTCGGTCACCTCGCTGCCGACACCAGCGACAATGCCCAGGTTGCTGTCGCCGACCCACCGCGGGAAGTCAGGGGCACCGGGAACCTGTTCTGCTCCCTCGAAATTGCCCCGGTCGGTACCAATTTTCAGGGCGCTGATCCGGGTCCGGGTCCAGATCTGGCGGGGCCCGAGGTTCTCGGTGTCGAGCGGGTGGTCCTCGATCTTCAGGTCCCGGGGGCCGTGGAGAATTGCGATTTTCATGGTGAGTGTCCTGGATGGGGGCCGTGACCGATTATGTCCTGAGGCAGGAACAGGCTCCAGTCGGCTGCAGGGTTGCTGGATCTTGTGTGGGTAGAATCAACCGACTCATTTCCAGATTCAGAGCATCTCTATTGGAGAATCTCTCCGTTCAAGGTAGCCTCTCTCTCTTGACGTTCCCGCGTTGCCCCGTGATTGGCCGTTCGGTCAGTCCCAAGAGCCCTCCCGCCGATGTCCGAGACAGCTGCGATTCTGTTGCTGGCCACCTACGCGGTAGTGACCGTTTTGGTGATTGCCTGTCGGGTCTGGCGTTATGACGTCAACGGCCTGGCCTGGATGTTGTACTGCGTGGAGCGGATGTTTGTCGGCCTGATGTGGCGATGGCGGTCCAACCGGCCGTGTCCGTTTCCCAGTGATGCCGCCGCGTTGGTGATTGCCAACCACAGCAGTGCGACGGATCCGATGCAACTGTGGATGAACCATCACCTGGGTCCTGGCCGTCGGAACGTACGGACGATCAGTTTCATGATGGCCCGCGAGTACTACCACGTGACGGGGATCCACTGGATCGTCAGATCGATGCGTTCGATTCCGGTCAGCCGAGACGGAAAGGACACCGGTCCGCTGCGGGAAGCTCTGCGGAGACTGCAAAAAGGTCACCTCGTGGGAATTTTCCCCGAGGGACGCATCAACGTCGAAGCCAACGGAATTCTCGATGGCAACCTTGGTGTCGGCTGGCTGGCGCTGAAAGCCCGTGTCCCTGTGTTTCCAGCGTATCTCGAGAATGTCCCCGGTGGACCGAGCATGGTGGCTCCATTCCTGACTCGTGGCCAGGTGCGGGTGCGTTACGGTGATCCGATTGATCTGTCGGAGTATTACGGTCAACGTCCCAAGGGTCGCGTTCTCGAAGAGGTCACCGAATTGATGATGACGAGGTTGGCGGAGTTGGGCGGGGTTGATCGAGTTCGCAACAACGGTGCCGGGGAGTCCCAGGAGGATGGTCCGGTTCGTGAGACGATCCCGGTTTCGACCGTGGTGCCACGAGCCGTTGGGACCTGATGGCTCGAGAAGAGTCGCACCGCGAGGACCTGATGGCCGAGGCCACAGCGATGGTCCGTCGTGCCGAATTCTCTTCCGCGGACGGTCACCCGGTGCTCGTTGCCGGCTTTCGTCGCGATGGCAGTCTCTCGCTCTATTTTGACCAGGACCCGGTGTTTCAGTTTGACCCCGAGGGTCGACTGAGACGGGCATTCGTCGATGGATTGCTGTTTCGCACGCAGGGCAGCACGCTGGCCCGGCTGAGACGCGATCGGTCATCCTCCGACCAACATGTCGGCCTGCTGCGGCACGATCTTGACGGCGAGCAACTGGCAGGCTTCCGGCAGTCGATGAACGATCGGCTGGTGGACTTGCTTGCGGAACTTGACTCGGGCAGATTGAATCAATCGGCCGTTGTGCCCGATTCGGCCGATGTC
>CAZYAZ010000012.1:37467-50938 GCA_964646205.1 uncultured Planctomycetaceae bacterium
TCCTGATTCCGCATTGTCGAACCGTCGAGGATGCCCAGGCGTTGCGGACAGCGGCAATGTATACACCAGAAGGCAACAGGGGTTTTGGACCGGCCCGGGGAATGAAGTGGGGGCGTGTGGCGTCGGAGGATTACTTCCGCGAGATCAATGACACGGTGGTGTTGCTGGCGTTGGTCGAGGACATCGAGGGGGTGGAGAACATCGAGGCGATTGCTGCGTCGGGGTTACTGGACGTGTTGTGGGTGGGCACCGGCGACCTGGCGATGGCCTATGGGCATCCCGGGGATCGGGATCATCCGCAGGTGCAGGCAGCGGCCGAGCGGATACTGGCGGCCTGCCTGGAACACGGTGTGGCGGCCGGTTATCCAGCCAGGAGTCCCGAAGAAGGTCAGTGGGCTGCCGAGCAGGGATACCGGGCGATTGGTTTCGCCGGAGCCGAAGCCTACGTGATGAAGCAGTCCAGGACGTTCCTGGACGCCGTGGGGCGGTGACGTGGCGGGCTGCCGCGAGTGCTCGCTCTAGCCGGCGATATCCGACAGGACCGCACGGGCTGCGGCGAGGGTTGCGTCAATGTCCTCGTCGGTGTGAGCGGCCGAGACGAAGTTGGCCTCGAACTGGCTGCAGGGCAGGTAGATGCCGTGGTCCAGCATGCCACGGTGGTAGGCGGCAAATCGCTCGGTGTCATTGCGTGCCGAGACGTCGTAGCTGGTGACCGGTTCGGAGTTGAAGAACAGCGTGAACATGCTGCCCACGCGTGCGACGACGTGGTCGAGTCCGGCGTCGGTAGCGGCCTGGTCGAGTCCGTCCACCAGCCGTGAGGTGACCTCGTCGAGCCGATCGTAGGGATTGGTGTCCTGCAGCACTTTCAGCGTGGCCAGCCCACAGGCCATTGCCAGGGGATTTCCCGAGAGGGTCCCGGCCTGGTAGACGGGGCCGTCGGGAGAGATCGAGTTCATGATCTCGGCCGATCCACCATAGGCTCCCACGGGCATCCCTCCCCCGACGATCTTGCCCATCGTCGTCATGTCGGGGGTGACATTGTAGAGCGACTGGGCACCACCAAAGGCGACCCGGAATCCCGTCATCACCTCATCGAAAATCAACAGGCATCCGTGCGTGGTACACAACTGGCGACAGGATTCCAGGAATCCGTCGACGGGAGCGACAACCCCCATGTTGCCGACGACCGGTTCGAGGATCACGCAGGCCACCTCGCTGCCGATGTTCTCCAACGTCGCTGCCAGTTCCCGGGCATCGTTGAACGGCAATGCGACGGTATCGGCGGCACAACCGGCCGGGACCCCGGGGCTGGACGGCACACCGTGAGTCAACGCTCCCGATCCGGCCTGGACCAGCAGGCTGTCGACGTGACCGTGGTAACAGCCGGCAAACTTGATGACCTTGTCTCGTCCGGTGTGACCGCGAGCGAGCCGGATGGCACTCATGGTGGCCTCGGTCCCCGAGTTGACCATGCGGACCTTCTCAACAGAAGGCACCGCCGCAATCACCGCCTCGGCCAGTTCGGTTTCCAGGGTCGTCGGTGCCCCGAAGCTGGTTCCCTTGGCCAGCGTTGTTTCCAGGGCCGAGACAACCTCGGGATGACGGTGTCCGAGGATGTGCGGGCCCCAACTGCCGACGTAGTCCACGAGCTGGTTGCCGTCGATGTCCCACAGGTAGGCCCCGTCACCACGATCGATGATCAATGGGTCGCCACCGACGGCGCCGAAGGCCCTGGCCGGGCTGTTGACCCCGCCGGGAATCGATTGGCGGGCCCTGGTGAAATGGGACTGGCTGTTGTCTCTGCAAGGAGTCGTCATGAGTGTCTCGAGGGCTGTCGATCTTTGGAGTGGCCGATTGTCCGGAGTGTTTTTGTCTAAGGCAATGGGCCGGAAACACCGTCGGAGTGATCACTGCAAGCCGTGTCAGGCGAGTCCGAATCGTTGGAGCACCATGTCACGGACCGGGTCACCGGTCACCGCGAATCCGGCGAGTTGCCGATCCGGGGCGGTCAGTGAGATGACAAGTTTGCCTGGCCCGTTGGGGATCGTGGGCACCAACCCCGGTGGCACATTCACCTGCCAGATGGTGGACGGTTTTGCTGCGAGGAGTGGCTTGGGGATCGGCACTGGTTTGCCCGCCAGGGCCAGTTGGACGCCCTGGAGCGTCGTTGGCTTTGACCAGCGGATCAACAGGCTGGTGTAGTCGAAGTGGTTCCAGAAGATGCCCTTGTAGGTCAACGTCGCGGGGGTGTCGCCCAGTGAACGACCCATCGCGTTGTCGGCTGTCGCTGGTTCCAGCCCCTGGAGCGTCCAGTGTGTTTCGCTGTCGGGGTTCCCCGCTTCCAGGCAAAGAAAACGGTTGCCGTTTTCCCGGAGCATCGTTTCCAGTGGTCCCACCCGGGGCACGTGTATCCGGGGCACGGGGTCCCGGGTTGGTTCAACCCGGCAGTGGCTGCCGATCAGCTTGTGGATCGGTTCACCCAGGGCAATGGCGTGCGGTCGATTGAGCCGATCGCGAACGCGGGTCTCGGCCTCGAGGCCCAGCAGGTGGTAAATGGTTGCGGCGATGTCGTCCTGGGTCACCTTCTCGGCGGTCGGGTAGGCGGCCTGGTCGTCGGTGGCTCCGAAGACTTGTCCGCCGGGCACACCCCCGCCGGCCATCACCACGCTGTTGCACGGTCCCCAGTGATCGCGACCGGCGTTCTTGTTGATCCGGGGCGTTCGCCCGAACTCGCTGTTCCAGACAACCAGGGTCTCGTCGAGCAGTCCCGAGGCCTGGAGATCCTCGAGCAAGGCGGCGATCGGGCGGTCGGCCGAAGGCAGCAGACGGTGCTTGAGTTCGGTGAAGTTCAGCAGGTGCGTGTCCCAACTCGAATCGATCGTCTTGCGTTCACGGTGCCAGTAGACTGTGACAAGTTTGACACCCGCTTCGATCAGTCGCCGGGCCATCAACACACCTTGTCCAAAGGCGTGGTAGCCATACCGCCACCGTTGGTCTTCGGAGACCTTGGCCAGGTCGAAGGCGTGGCGTGCTCGGGGCGAGAGCACCATGTCGAGAGCTCGCTGGTAAAACTGGTCCAGCGACTGGCTCGAGTTGGCCCGGTCGGCCAGGCTCGCGGTGCGATCGACTCCGGCGAGCAGGGCACGACGTCCGGCCATCCGGCCCAGTCCGACTCCGTCGGGCAACTTCAGGCTCTCGATTGAAAAATCTCGCCGGTCCGGATGTTCGTTGATCCGGAAGGGATCGAACTGTCGTCCCAGCAGGCCGCCGCCCTGACCGGGCGTGATGGCACCGTTGGTCGTGTGGATCATCTCTGGCAGCGACACAAAGGTCGGCAGGCCATCGTTGTTGGGTTGCAGGTAGCTCAGGACCGAACCGAAGTGAGGGAAGTCGGTCTGGCGGGCGTTGAAGGACTCCTGCTTCAACTCGTGCTTCCGTCCGGTCAATCCGGCGTGGGCCCCGGTCGAGTGATTGTTGTCTTCCTGGCCCACCGAGCGGATGACGGCCAGCTTGTCGGCGTGACGCGAGACCAGGGGCAGGTGTTCGGTGATGTGCAGTCCGGGAACATTGGTCCCGATCGGGCGAAATTCACCCCGCGTGGCCACCGGCCCATCGGGTTTCATGTCCCAGGTGTCCTGGTGCGCCGGACCACCCCACATGAACAACAGGATGACACGTTTGGCCTTGCCGAACGTCGCATCGGATTGTGGTGCCGCCGCGGCCTGGCGTGCCAGCAGGCCGGGCAGTCCCAGGCCAGCGGTTGCCAGGCTACCGACCTCGAGAATCCGGCGGCGGGAGATGCCGTCGCAGAAGCCTTGCTGTGTACTGCCGTCGATCTGGAGCATCGGGGATGGGTTGTGGTGGAGGTTCTGAGGACAATTGGAAACGTGAACTCCATCTTACCACCCGGATGGGGACGAAGCGACTTTCCGGCCGGCTATCACCTCTTCTGGGGGCCTGGTGCAACCGACTTATCCGCTGACCGGGTCTCCTTGGGTCCCATCACCAGCACGGGAACGCGGACCTCGGGGTACTCGGGATCGTCGGTAGCGATTTTTACGAACAGTTGATGCTTTCCCGGTGGGACTGCCCCAATCGTGACCATCACCTCCGACGAGCGTTCTCCCTGCTGATTGACCTGTTCACGGCCGATTGCTGCACTTGCCAGCGGTGAGGAGGTCGTGACGTCCAGGATGTTGAGTCGACCGGTCTGGTGCCGTGTGAGCGTGATTGGCCGGGTGACGGGGTCGGGCGTGTTCTGGTAGACGATCAGTGCCTTGGGCGAGATGACCAGTTTCTGAGTGGGCAGATCCACTTTCAATCGCAGTAACACGTCGTGTGGCTCGCCGTCGTTGTATTCGACGCGGCACGTGTATTCCTTGGGGCCGGGTGGTTCGCGGGTGGCGAGAACCTTGAGTGAGAACACGGCTCGTTCGCCAGGTTTCCATGTCGTCTTGGGAAGCCGGGGATCCAGGCATCCGCAACTGGGCCGCAGGGCGGTGATGGTGATCGGTGAGGAACCGGTGTTGGTGAACGCGAAGAACGCCCGGTGTTCGGCCTGCGCGGGGACCGAGCCGAGGTTGACCAGGTACTGGTCGAAGGCGAGGCCGGGTCGGGGGGTGGAGCCGGTTGCAATGGGCCGGGGACGCGTGCCGACGGCATCAAAGCCAACGGCCGTGGCCAGCGGAAGCAGGGCGATCAGGCACCAGGCAATCGCGCGGGGCGAGGTGCTCGCAGGCATGTTGTCACTGGGCATTGGTCAGTTCCTCGAGCCCCCCGGCCGGCGGACTTGTAGCAGGAACAGACACGACGGCTCAAGAAGAAAAAAAGGACAGGCCCCCATCAGCGTGCGGCTGAAGGGGGCCTGTCCCGGTCGTTTTCGACAGTCGGTGTTTAGACGTTCTCGGCCGATGGCACGACGAACGACTTGCGGTACTCGCGGCTCAGGTGCGGGTTGGCCTTGGCGGCCCCCGTGCTGACAAAGATCTCCTTCTTCGGATCCAGTTGGAGCTTGAGTCCGGAGGTCAGTTGTTGAGATGCGAGGTCGACCTTGTTCTTGCCGAGGTGTCCGATGACCCGACCCAGAGTCGCGGTGCCCTCGTCGTCGCCGTCGAACCGTTTCTGCATGTCGGCCACCGAGATGGCGCTGCCGAGACGGTAGGAGACGTTGCCGAGATGGCACAGGGCACTGGAAAGGTGGCCGTCCAGGATGTCGGCGTTGAGGTCGGTGTGTTTTCGACTGCGAACGGCCGAGACGAAGTTCGCGAAGTGGTCGCCACCACCACTGAACTTCTTGACCATCTTTCCATCCGGATCAAATGCGGCCCCACCGTTGTAGCTGGAGAGCACGACATAGCCGTCGGAACCTTCGAAGATCACGCCCACACCGGCACCCTTCAGGCGATCGGTCGGCAGGCCACGTACTTCGAAGACCAACCGCTTGGCACCGTAATCGTGAATGCTGACCTGGGTATTGGCCGTGTCTCCGGCGTCGACGTATCCCAGTCGGCCACCATAGCTGAAGACGGAGTGACCGATGTGGTCGACACCCAGGCCCCAGCGGGCGATGTCCATCTGGTGGATGCCCTGGTTGCCCAGGTCGCCGTTGCCGTAGTCCCATTGCCAGTGCCAGTCGTAGTGGAAACGGGGACGGCTGAGCGTTTTTTCAGGTGCGGGACCCAGCCACAGGTCGTAGTTGACGCTCGCCGGCACATCGTACTTGCCGCGGGCTCCGATGGATCCACGACGCTTGTAGCACAGGCCGCGGGCGACACTGACATCGCCGATTTTTCCCTGGTGCACGTGATTGATCGCCTGGACGGTGCCGCCCATCGACCGGCACTGGGTGCCCGTCTGGACGATCTTTCCGTACTTGCGGGCGGCCTGCACGATGCGTCGGCCCTCGCTGACGTTGTGGCTGACCGGTTTTTCGACGTAGACGTCCTTGCCGGCCTGGATGGCCCAGATGGCGGCCAGGGCGTGCCAATGGTTCGGCGTGGCGATCGAGACGATGTCGATGGACTTGTCCTCGAACGCCTTTCTCATGTCCGAGAAATACTTTGGTTTGCGTCCGGAACTGTTGCCGACCTTTTCGGCACGCTGACGACCAATCGCCTCGTCAGGATCGACGACGGCCACGACCTCGGTGTCCTTTCGGCGTGAGAAGGCACTGAGGTGACTCTGGCCACGTCCACGGACACCGACACAGGCCACCTGCAGCCGCTCATTGGGACTCTTGGACTGCGTCTCCTCGGCCGCCACAAAGGTCGGGGTACCGGCCACGGCCGCCGCTGCGGCCGAAAGCATGGACTGTTCAAGAAAGTCGCGACGTGTTTTTTGAGCCATCGTTGGAATCTCCTGTGTTTCGTGAATCGTGCGTGGTTGCGGTTGGAAACGGTTCGGGTGCCGGATCTCGCCAGGATTGGCGAGGGTGGCTCCCTGGAATGTTCGTTGAGCGAGCTATCCAGTCTATCCGGGGCCTGTCGGGCGGATCAACCGCCCAGACGGTCACTCGACCACCCGGACCCGTCCGTAGGCGTGCTGGGCGTTCTCGACGATCAGGCATTGTCCCGGCTGCGAGAGCAATCGATCGACCTCGTCGGGGTTCTCCAGGGGCGTGATGAACAGGTCTTCGACCAGGTCGTTGTCGAGTTGGCTGAGCAGGTACACCCGTGCCCAGTCGGTTGCCTCGACACACTGCGTGGCGGGAACCAGGTCCGATGGGGCCAGGGATTTCAATGGCGAGAGGGCCTCGGTGGGCGCGTCGGCGTTTTGCAACAACTTCAGTCCGTCGCCTGGTGTTTCGTCGAGGTCGGTCAGCAACAGGATCCGCCCTTCGCGGGTGACCAGGTTGCGGGCCATCTCCAGCGCACGGCCGACCTGCTCCCAGCCGTGTCCACCTCCATCGGATTCGATGGACGCCACGACAATGTCGGAGCGTTCATCGATTTCCACCCGCCACGCCGCCTCGAGAGACTCCCGGGCCTCTCGAAACACCGATTCGGGCAATCCGGCCCAGACCCCGGCCACTCCCGTGGCGCCGGCCGGAACCACCTGGACGCAGAACTGAACGCCCAGTAACCAGCCAACGTCATCGATCAGTTGCCGGAGTGGCCTTTGGTCGTTGGGATCCAGTTCTCGATGGCCGCGGCCCACCGCGCGTGCAATGGACTCGGAATTGGAGAGTCCGGGATACAGAACGCTGTGCGTGCCGCGGTAGCCGAGTACCGAGTCGAAGACGACCGGTCCGACCGGTATCACCAGGTCGGCCTCGATCAATTCGATTGCCAGGTAAACGCGTTCGCCGGAGGATGACGTGGCCAGGTAATTGCCACCTTCGGTCTGGTCGGGATCGTGGATCTGCCATCGGATCTTGTCGCGAATGTCCACGGGCAGTCCGCTCCGCGGGTCGGTCGGTTGTCCGGGACCGGTACTGCGAGGTTGCAGCACCAGCACATCGCCGGGATCCACGTCGCGACCGGCCAGCACGTCCCAGATTGCTGCGAGGATCACGTCGGCGGCCGGCGTGTCGGTGTCCAGTGCGATGACGATATGGTCACCGGGAATGACGGCCTGGGCCAGGGGTGGGAAATCCAACGGAGCAGCCAGTGCGTCCCGGATCGATTTGTCGGGGCTGTCGAGTTGATCGGGAGCCTCGCGACGGGCAACCAGCCTGTCGGAATCGACCGACAACGCCAACTGGCACTCGTGGCCATATCGAACATCGACGGGTTGTGGTTGCGATTCTGTCACGGGATCGTGTGCTGACGAGAAAAAAATCGGGTCCGTTGGCGGCTGACGGACCGGGAACGCCAATCCGGTCCGGCCTGTTTTTTGGCACGGCCACTACACCGAGTTTACACCCGGTCCTGGATCCGGGCGATGGTGAGTTCCTGGCGAGTCATTTCTTCTTGCTGGATTCCGTGTCGGCTGAACCCGGGACGACGCGGGTCAGGTCACGTCCCAGCAGCGACGCACACCAGTAGGTTTCGATGTGCTCGACGACCAGTTCGGTGCCTCTCGTGTGGCTGACGAACGGAGCTTCGCGAGGGTCGTACATGGCGTCGGTCAGGTCGCGTGCCAGTGCGACGTTGAATCCCAGTCGCACCATCTGGCGGATACCAAAGGGGCGACCCAGCACGCACATGTTGGTGTGCACACCCATCAGCACCACGTTGCGGATGCCTTCACGTTTGAGCACGTTGAAGATCTCCTGGCCGTTGTGGCTCACGCCGTCAAAGCCGGTGATCTTGATGGCGTCGTGCTGCTTGGAGAATCGTCGGACCGCCTTGCCAACAACCGGGTCGTCGCAGGGTTGCTTGGAGACGTCCACGGGCAGTTCGGGTTCTCGCTGGGGGTCCCGGTAGCACCATCCCATGAGTGGGATTGGTGTCTTGGAAACAGGAGCCAGCTTCATTCGCCAGCGGTGCGCCGTTTTTTCATAGACATCCATGCAACCGCTGGGAGCGTGAATGACCAGGACACCGTGAGCCCGCGCGGCGGTGATGACCCGGTTCATTCTCGGAGCCATGGCGTCAACACGCTGGGCGGCCAGGAGGCAGTAATGGCCGTTCCACATGTCGCAGATGATCACCGCGGTTTCGGCAGCTTTCCATTCCACTCGACGGGTCCGTTCCTGGATCTTCCCGGAGGACGTTTTTTTCCGGTCACGGAGTGTGACGGCCAGGCGACCGGGCACCCGTGGTCGTTTGGCCAACGCTTCGGCCTTGAGTTCTTCAGAGGGAGATTGCTTGTCGGTTTTCTTGTCGGCACCAACGAGCGGTGTCGTGAGGATCGCGATCAGGAGCAGGGCATGAATTCGCATGGTGAGAGTCCTGTTGTGTTGGCCTGGTCGGAATGTTGGGATCAGATCGACTTGAGGTAGGCGATCAGGTCTTTGAGTTGTGCCCTGGAGAGCGGTTTGCCCGTGAGTTTCTCGGGACGGTGATGCTTGGTCAGGACGTCTTCGAGGCTGTGGGCACGACCGTCGTGCAGGAAGCGACGTTTGGCATGCAGTCCCCGGAGGCCCGGTGGGTTGAACTCGGGATAGAACATCCGGGGAGACTCCAGCCCGACCTTGTAGGTTGCAGCGGTGGTGAAATAACGGCCGCTGTGGCAGTCGACGCAGCCGGCGGTGGTTTCGAAGAGTTGTTTTCCCCGGACGGCCGCTGCGGTGAGTTGTCCGTCGTCCTGCCGGTGCGGGCTGGCTGGGAATTGGAGCGATTCGAGATAGGCAAGTAGCGCCTGGATGTCCTCCTCGGTGGGGTTGTCCTCGGTCGAGAGCGTGTCGCGGAGCGACTTGCGCACGCTGGCCGGCAAGCTCTGTTGCCAACCGTGCCAGGTCCAGGGGCCGGTGTGTGTCACGCCTCGCAGCGACGGGGTCAGCTTGTAGGTGTCGTGGTTGCCGTCGTTCAGCGTGTCAAACGCCTGGCCGTTGGTGTGGCCGTCGGGGTGACAGGAGTTGCAACTGAACCAGCCGTCCCGCGAGCGATCGGCGTCGTGGAAGATCTGTTCACCGCGTCTCACCAGGGTGGGCTTGGGAGCCAGGCCCAGCGGGATGGTCCGTACTTTCCGCGAACTGACCACGTCGACAATCTGCAACGAGTCCTCGAAGTAGTTGGCCATCAGCACGTGGCGATCGTCCAGGAAAGCCGGATCCAGCGGCCGACCTCCCAGTTCGACTCGACGGAAGAGTGCCGGGTTGTCCCGCATCGCCTCGGGCAGGAAGTCACCGGGATCGGCAGATGGCCAGGTGACATCAGCGAAGTTGAGCACGACCAACTCGTGCGATCCACCACAGGTCCCGACCAGCCATTTCTTGTCGGGACTCAAGGCCATTGCGTTCAGGTCGCCGCACCCGGCACCGTGTTCGTCGAGGTTCATCTGCTTTTGTTGCCAGTATTCACCCCGGGGCAACGGCATGCGGGTCAACCGATTGTCGATCACCCAGCCTCGCTGGACGTTGTTCTCGTTGACCGGAAAGCTGCGGTTGATCGGAGTCGGCAGGATGACCGTCTGGCTGTCGTCCAGGACGACCGGCCGTCCGAGATTGAAGCCGTCGTCGAAAATGGTACGCCGGCTCAACTTCCGCCCGCTGGCGATGTCGTGGATCCAGACTTCTCCGGGGACGTTGGCACAGCTGACCAGCCACCGGCGATTGGGAGTCGGGGTCAGCCAGCCGGGTTGGCCACCGGTGGGAAACCGTCGCGTGACAGAACCGGCCGGCACATTGATTTCAGCGATTGCGTCATCGCCCGAGAGAGCGACGAAGGTCCTGGGCGGAGCCTGGGGTGACTGCGGCTTGCGGTCCTGGTCGGTCCCGGCGTCCGCACTGACGATGGCCAGCCCGCGAGGTTCGTCTCCGACCGGAATGGTCCTGGTCAACTGCAGTTGGTTGTCTTGCCAGTGGAGGACGGCGACGGCGTCGTCCGCCTGCAGGCTGACCAGGACGGTCCTGGCATCCCACCAGGCCACGTCGGCCGGGCGACGACCGCAAGCGGTTTCAAACAGCACTCGTCCAGAGGCGAGTTCCACCACCGAGACTGTCCCGGCGGTGTGGTTGGCGGTGGCGACCAGGGTTCTGTCGGGCGAGAGGTCCAGTGAAATGGGACTCCGATCGTGCACCGTCGCGGCGAGGTTCCCCGAGGACCTGTCGGCCCCGGCGGACAGCAGGACCGGCAGGAGGGCCAGGGTCACCAGTGGTGGCAAGAGGCGGGTCATGAGCGGCGTTGAGTGTAGGAGTTGTGTGACGACGTTATTGTCGCCGAATGGATGGAGTGGGCAAAGCCCTAGTACCCCACGGCCGCCCCGTCCTTGCGAGGTTCGGTCGCCCCGTGCAAGACACCGTTCTCGTGGTCGATGCGGATGGCCTGGTAGCCACCGAATGACCCGGGTGCTCGCACGACACGATGTCCCAGTTGCTGCAGGCCACCGATGGCGTCGGGAGACACGGCCGTTTCCAGGGCAACAAAGCCTCCCTTGGTGTCGGCGGGCCTGCCGGTGGGGGTGGCCGACCCGATGTGCCGGATCCTTGCCGCATCACCGGCTTCCTGAACGTTCATCCCGAAATCGATGATGTTCATCAGCACCTGGACATGCCCCTGGGGCTGCATGTCGCCGCCCATCAGGCCGAAGCACAGCCACGGCTTGCCGTCGCGTGTGGCGAAGGCCGGGATGATCGTGTGGAAGGGACGCTTGTGGGGCTCGAGACGATTGAGATGCGTGTCATCCAGGGCGAAGAGCTGTCCACGATTCTGGAGGCAGAAGCCCACCTGGCCGGGGACGACTTTTGACCCGAATCCGTGGTAGTTGCTCTGGATGAAACTGCAGCAGTTGCGGTCCTTGTCGACGACGGTCAGGTACACGGTGTCGCCGTGTTCGAGCTTGGGATCGCCGGAGGGGACATCGGTGGCGGCGCGGCGGAGGTCGACCCGGGCGTTTTGCTTGGTGCCGTACTCCTTGGAGATCAACTCGGCGGTGGGCAGTTTGCCGAAGTCGGGGTCGGCGTAGAATCGGGCCCGGTCGGCAAACGCCAGTTTCTTGGCCTCGACGAAGAGGTGGATGTGTTCACTGGAATTGTGACCCAGCGACTTGATGTCGTGGTGCTCCAGCACGTTGAGCATCTGCAGGGCCGCGATACCCTGCCCGTTGGGAGGCAGTTCCCAGATGTCGTAGCCGCGGTAGTTTGTCGAGACGGGATCGATCCAGTCACCGTGGTGGTCGACGAAGTCCTTGCTCGAGAAATAACCACCGTTGGCCTTGCTGAAGTCGACGATCCGTTTGGCGATCTCCCCGGTGTAAAAGGCATCGCGACCGTGCTGGGCAATCTGGCGGTAGCTCCAGCCCAGGTCCGGATTCTTGAAGATTTCACCGACCCCGGGGGCCCGGCCACCGGGCAGGTAGGTGCGGGCCGAGTCGGGCCAGTTGGACAGGGACGACTGGCTGCCGGCCCAACTGAGGCCGATCACCTCGCTGACCGGGAATCCTTCCTCGGCGGTCCGGATCGGATCGGCCAGCAGGTCCTCAAACCCCATCGTTCCGAATTTCTTGCGGACCATTTCCCAGCCGTCGACACAGCCGGGCACACTCCAGGACAGTGGCCCGTCGATGGGGATCTCCTGGAGTCCCTTGTCCTGGAAGACCTTGCGGGAGATCGAGTAGGGGCTACGACCGCTGCCGTTGAGTCCGTGGAGAGTCTTGGTCTTGTTGTCCCAGTAGATGACAAACACGTCGCCGCCGATCCCGCAGCTCATCGGTTCGACAAGACCGAGCATCGCGTTGGCAGTGATCGCCGCGTCGGCCGCGTTGCCGCCTTTCTTGAGAATGTCGAGGCCGGCCTGTGCGGCCAGAGGGTGGCTGGTGGCCACGATGCCGTGCTTGGCCATCACCACAGATCGGCTCTGGCGTGGATTCTTGGCCGGCCTGTCGTACTGTCCCGCTTGGACGATTTCGGCCGGGTCAAGCGGTGTGAATTCCTCGGACATCCAAGCGCTCCAGGCGATGAGGACTAACAGGGCCCTGAGGGCGACAGCCCCTTGGGATCGTGTCATGGGGAGGCCTCTGGTGGGGTGTGGGCACAGGGCGAGTGTGTCGCTGTTGATTGGGGAATGCAAACCGGGAGGTCACATGCGGAGTTGTCCGAATTCCCGGATTCTCTCGATGATCGCCGGTTCGACCGGAAGTCGTTCCATGCTGCTGGCTCCGTAGAAACCGACGACCCCCTCGGTGTGATCGAGAATGTACTGGGCGTCTTCGGGCTCGGCGATCGGACCACCGTGGCAAAGGACCAGGACATCGGGGTTGGTCGCCCTGGCAGCATCCGCCATCGCCTGGACACGGTTGGCGGCATCTTCCAGCGACACGGCGGTGCCGGCACCGATCAGGCCCTTGGTGGTCAGGCCCATGTGCGGGATCAGGATGTCCGCGCCAGCTGCGGCCATCGCGGTCGCTTCCTCGGGATTGAAACAGTAGGGGGTGGTCAGGAGGTCCATGTCACGGGCCAGGCGGATCATGTCGACCTCGAGCCCATAACCCATCCCCGTCTCCTCCAGCCCGGTGCGGATGGTGCCGTCGAAGAGACCGACGGTGGGGAAGTTCTGGACACCAGAGAATCCAGCGGCGCGTACCTGTTGGAGAAAGACGGGCATCAGGCGGAAAGGATCCGTTCCGCAGACACCGGCCAGAACGGGCGTGTTCTGCGCGGCGGGCAACACCTCTCCGGCCATCTCCATCACGATGGCGTTGGCGTCACCGTAGGGCATCAGCCCCGCCAGTGAGCCCCGTCCCGCCATGCGGAAGCGTCCGGAGTTGTAGATGACGATCAGGTCGATCCCTCCCGCTTCCTCGAGCTTGGCACTCAACCCCGTTCCGGCACCGCCCCCGATGATTGGTTCGCCGGCGGCCACCTTGGCGCGGAGCCGATCCAGGATGTCCTGTCGTGCGAATGCGGTCATGGGGTTGGTGTCCGTGAGCG
>CAZYAZ010000012.1:51038-56476 GCA_964646205.1 uncultured Planctomycetaceae bacterium
CGATCCAGGATGTCCTGTCGTGCGAATGCGGTCATGGGGTTGGTGTCCGTGAGCGTAGGGAAGGGGGGGCTCGGCTCGGCCGGGTCTCCATACTAGGGCGGCCACCGGGTGACGTCGAACGATTCCACCGGGTCCCAACTGGGGGGGGCGGCGGCCGTTCTCAGCGGTCACTGCCCTGGTGATCAATCAAGGTGATCAATCTCGCTGATGCGGCATCGGCGAATTCCGGATCGTTGATGTGCAGCGGCAATTCCAGCAGTTCGGTCTCTCCGTGGTGATCCCGGATTGCCGTGAACAACGCATCCCGGGCCTCGGGGTCGTCAAACGGTTCTCCGACGTGGTCGATGGCCGAGACACCTTTTAGGGGAAGTATCACCGTGGTGGGTCCGGTCGCGCTGGCGGCCCGTTGGGCAATCTGTTGGCCCAGGCAACGGTTCTCCTCGACCGTGGTTCTCATCAATGTCACCGTCGGGTTGTGCTCGTAGAACAGCCGCTCGGCGAACCGGGAGGGGACATCGGCAGGGGGTCCGAAGTTGACCATGTCGGTGGCGCCGACACTGACCACCTGGGGGACTCCACGACGGCCTGCGGCGGTGAGGCGATCGGGCCCGGCCGAGAGAATGCCACCGACCAGTTCGTCGGCCAACTCGGTGGTGGTGATGTCGAGGACCCCGGCGATCAGGCCATCGTCGATCAGCGACTCCATCGCCTGGCCTCCGTTGCCGGTGGCGTGGAAGACCAGTACCTCGAAGCCGGCTTCCTCCAGCCGTTGTTTTGCTCGCTCCACGCACGGGGTGGTGACACCAAACATGGTCGCGGCGACGAGCCGACGGTCGTCGGCGGAGTCCGGGGCCGGTGCGAGGGTGACCAGTCCGGCCATGGCGCGGGCGGCGGAATCGAGCACACTGCGGCTGATGCGGTTGAGGCCGAGAATGTCGACGACCGAGTTGAGCATCAGGAGATCGGAGTCACCGACCCACGGTCGGACCTGGCCGCTGGCCAGTGTGCTGACCATCAGCTTGGGCAGCCCCAGCGGAAGTGCCCGCATGGCGCTGGTGGCAATTGTCGTCCCGGCCGATCCACCAATTCCGATCACCCCCTGCAGTTGGCCGGTGGCCAGTTCCATGGTGGCCAGCGATCGGGCGGCCTCGGCGGCGGCGGAAATGGCCCGGCCGCGGTCGCCGTTGGCCACGAGTGTCGCCAGCGGTGTGGGACCCAACCCGTAGAACTCGTTCCGGGTGATGTCCGGAGTGAAGCCCGCATGGCCCAGGCAGCCGGTGTCGACGACCCGAACGCCGACGCCCAGTTCCGACAGCCGGTCGCGGAGAAAGGCCGCTTCGGTGCCCTTCGTGTCGAGCGTGGCCAGCAACAGGACGGGCACGGTTGGGATCAGCCGATGACGTCGGCGATGGGGTTGCCACTGCTGATGAAGAACGGACGACCGTTCTGATCGTGAATCTCGGTTCGCGGATCGATGCCCAGGCAGTGGTAGATCGTTGCGGTCAAGTCGCCCGGGGAGACCGGTCGGTCGCCGGGGAAGCCACCGATCTTGTCCGAGGCTCCGTAGACCTGTCCACCGCGAATGCCTGCTCCGGCCAGCACGACACTGAAGACGTTCGACCAGTGTTCGCGACCGGCTGTCTTGAGCGTGACCTTGGGCGTGCGGCCGAATTCACCGGCCACCACCACCAGGGTGTCGTCGAGTCGTCCCTCGCGTTCGAGGTCGCTCATCAACGCCGTGAACGCGACGTCGAAGGGAGGAATGAGGTCTTCGCGGAGTGCCTGGAAGTTGTTCCAGTGACTGTCCCAGGCGTACCCCATCTGGCCCTGGGTCCGCAACCAGCTGACCTGCACGAGCCGGGTCCCAGCCTCCAGCAGTCTCTTGCCCAGCAGCACCGATTGGCCGAAGAGGTTCCGACCGTAACGGGACCGGAGGTCCTTGTCGGCGGTCGAGAGATCCACGGCACGGCGGACGGCGTTGGAACTGATGACGTCCAGCGCCTTTTGCTGGTTCTGGTTGATAGTCCGCGCCAGGGGATTCTCGTTGAGGAACTCCAACTGGCTGTTGAACTGGTCGACCAGTTTCTTGCGTCGTTGGATCACGGCCGCCGGCCGGTTGGCAATCAATGGCAGGTGCTTGAGTTTGAAGTTGTCGTCGTTGGGGTTTCCACCGGTTTGCAGTGGATCAAACTTGCCACCCAGGGACCCACCCCACTGTCCGGCTCGTCGTCCGCTTCCGGCGTCCAGTCGTCGGGGGACGATGCAGAAGGGCACCATTGGTCCGGGACCCGGCGAGATCTTTGAAAGCACCGAGCCGACGTGTGGAGCCTCGTCGCGGCCCATGAAATTCGCCGCACCCTCGCCGCGGGGATACTTGTACCCGGTGAACATGTAGTAGCCGCCGCCGGCGTGTCCGGATGACTCGTGGGTCATCGAACGGATCAGTGCGACGCGGTCCATCCACTTTGCGGTTCGCGGCAGGTGCTCGCCGATGGCCAGGCCGGGCACCGATGTCTGGATCTGGTCAAATTCGCCACGGATCTCGGCTGGTTCATCCGGCTTCGGATCAAACGTGTCGTGGTGCGAGGCACCACCGGAGAGGAACAGCACGATGCAGTTCTTGGCCTTACCGAAACTGGCCGAGTGGCTGGAGCCCTTGTCGGTGGTCGGTTTGCCATGGGCGGTGCCGAGATTGACCAGCGAGGGCAGGGTCAACCCGGTCATGCCCAGGCCGCCAATCTTCAAGGCCTCGCGTCGCGTGGTCCCGTCGCACAACCGCGGAGCCGGTCCATTGATGGAGAACATTGCTTCACCTTGTCGTCGTGGAGGGATCCTGTTGCCAGGACCAGTTCACCGAAATCTGTTCGTCAAATACAGTGTTGAAGGGTCTCGAATGTCTCGAACCTTCAACCGTGCAGGATACTCCAACCCCGCGAGACCCTCAACACAAATTGACAAACGCCTATGCGTCCCTGAGAATGGCGGCTTGGGCCGGGTATCGCGGCCCTACTGTTTCAGTGGCCTCTGGATCGGAATGACACCCATGCGGAACCGAGTTCTTCGCCAACTGGCCTGGTCGGTCTCCTGTCTCATCGTCGGCCTCATCGTGGTTCGACCATCACCCTGTTTTGGCCAGGCGTTTGTCCAACGGGTGGAACCGGCCGCGATGACTCGTGGCGAGGTGACTCGCGTGATCCTGCATGGCAGCCGGTTGGACATGGCCACCGCGCTCTGGATCTCGGTGCCCGGTGGGCAGGTGAAGGCGACCCAGGTCGGCCAAAGCAGCCCGGACCGGGCGGCTTTTGATGTCCGGATCCCCAAGGATGTGTCGCTGGGGTTCTACGGTTTGCGGCTGGCGACTCAGAGTGGGTTGTCCAATGCACACATTTTCCTGGTGGATGAAATCGCGACGGTGCCCGAGGAGGAGATGGCGGTGCCCGAGGGGGTCTCGCCCATGCAGGCACCGCAGGTGGTTGAGCTGCCGGTGGCGATTTCCGGTTCGATCTTGAAAGAGGACGTCGACCTGTTTGCCTTTGATGCCGCGACCGGCCAGGAAGTGACCTTCGAGGTCGTTGGCAGCCGGTTGGGCAAGGGACTTGATCCGCTGGTCACCGTCCGCGACGCGGAAGGCCAGGTGGTGGTCCAGAAAGACAACGACGTCGGTTTGTTCTTCGATCTTCGGTTCGCTCACAAGTTTGCCCGGGCCGGGCGGTACACCGTTGAGGTTCGTGATTCGCGATTCCGCGGTTCTGGACACTGGGGCTATGTGTTGCGAATGGGTCGATTTGCGCCAGCCCGCGTTGCGGTGCCGGCGACCGTGCCGGTCGGCCAGGCCACCACCCTGACGTTTCCGCAGTTGGGCAAGTTGTCTCATCCGGAATCCGGAAAAGTGACTCCAGCGGGTGTGATCAATGGGCGAATGATGTTCGCGCTGAAACGCCCCGGTGATGAACTCTCGGCCTGGCTTCCTCTGCGGATCAGCTCGTTGGCATCGGTCGTCGAGAGCGAGCCCAACGACGATGTGACCCGGGCCAGCGTGGCCAAGATCCCCGGGGCACTGCACGGGGTGATTGGCAAGCCCGGTGACGTGGACCATTTCCGGGTGGCGTTGAAAAAGGGACAGCTGTACCAGGTGGAGGTGGAATCACACACGATCGGTTCTCCGGCAGACATCGAGCTGATCTTGCTGGACCCCAAGGGGAAGGAAGTGACCCGGGCTGATGACTCGGGCCTGGACGAGGCCCGGATGAATGTCACCCCGGCGATGGATGGCGCGCACACGCTGGTGGTGCGGGAATTGGTCAACTGGGGCGGTCCGGAATTCGCGTACGCGATTCGTTTTGCTCCCCGGGCTCCCGGTCTCACGCTCTCCTCGGGTATCACCCGGGTGGCTTTGCCCCAGGGCACCCGCCAGCCTCTGCCGCTTTCGCTCAACCAGGTGGCCCTGGCGGGTGACGTGACCTTCCGGCTGAAGGGGGCTCCGTCGGGAATCACGATGAAGATCAACGAGGTGAAGCAGGGGACCCGCGAGATCGACAACTACCTGTTGTGCGATGCGTCGACCGCGCCGGGCATCTACACCGTGCAGGTCGAGGCGGTCTCGAAGGCCAACTCGAAGATCACCGCCCTGGCGGCCACCCGGCCGCTGATCGACCGCCGCCCGACCGGACGGGGGCCACATGGCGAACCCTTCGAACTCCGCGAGGACCAGCGGCGGTTGCCGCCGACGCTGACCGAACGGATTGCCGTGCTGGTTCTTCCCACCTCGCCGTTTGACTTCGAACTGGCCAGCCCGCTGGTCACCTTGCCGAGGTACCAGACGGCCGAGATCCAGGTGAAGACGACCCGGATTGCCGGCTTCGAAAACCCGATTCGGTTTGTGGCACGTGGCGGAGAGCTCGACCAGAACCAACTCCGCAAACCCCGTGTCCGGCTGCGTATTGGCGAGGCAACCGTCGAAAACGCGGCGATTGCCGGGACACTGCAGTCGTACGTCAACTGCCTGACCCATCGTCAGAGGGTGGTCCTGACCGGGACGACCAGCTACCAGGGCCGTGAACTGTCACTGACCCGGACCTTCGACCTGGACATCGTGGTCGCCTTCAGTCCCGTCCCGTCCCAGAAGAAGGTCAGCGTGTCGGCCGGTTCGTCGGTGCGGGTCGCGTTGCGCCCCAACCGATTGGCCCCCTTCGATGGCCCGGTGATGCTCTCGCTCGGCCAGGTCAAGGGGCTTGAATTGCCCGGTTCGGTCGTGGTGCCCAAGGGGGCCGATGAGATCGAGATCGAGGTGAAGGTGGCGTCGGATATGAAGCCGGGCAAATACAAGGTGTCACTCTCGGGAATTGCCCGGGTCGAGCGGTTCCAGGAATCGGCCGGCGGCGCGCCGATCGAGGTCGAAGTGACCGCAGCGAAATAACCAGCCAGGAATGAGCAGCCAG
>CAZYAZ010000012.1:56576-70731 GCA_964646205.1 uncultured Planctomycetaceae bacterium
CAGCCAGGAATGAGCAGCCAGATGTTGGAGACGACCGTGAGATTTCGAGCGCGACACGCGTGTGGCCTGGTGCTGGCCCTGCTGGGGCTGGCGCCGGGGATCATGGCCGAGGCCCCCGATTCCAAACCGGCGGTGCCGGGATCGATCCAGGTCTTGCCGGCGACGGTCAACCTGGCCGGTCGTCGGGCGTTGGCCCGGTTGTCGGTGCTGGGGCGGCACGAGGGTGGCCGTGTCTCGGATCTCTCCCGAGTGGCCAGTTACAACGTCGAGAATCCCCAGGTTGTGACGGTGACCGACCAGGGGCGTTTGGCACCGGTTGCCGACGGCCAGACCCGGGTGACAATCTCCTACGGCGGAAAGTCGCAGACGGTCGCCGTTGCCGTGACTGGCTTACAGACACCAGACCCGGTGGATTTTCACACCGAGGTGATTGCCGCGCTGTCACGAGGCGGTTGCAACCAGGGAGCCTGTCACGGTTCCCCGCAGGGCAAGAACGGCTTCCGGCTCAGCCTGCGTGGTTACAAGCCTGAACTGGATCGTGTGACATTGACCCGCGAGATCTTCGGCCGCCGCACGAGTCCGCAGAATCCCGATGCCAGCCTGATCCTGGCCAAGGCCGCCAATCGGGTGCCTCACGTTGGTGGTCGCCGGTTCCGCGGTACCGAGCCCGCCTTCGGGGTGCTCAGGCAGTGGATCTTCGAAGGGACCCGTGTCAACGAGTCGTCCGAGGGGGTCGTCAAGCTGGAGATCCTTCCCGGGCAACAAACGTTGCATACCACCAGTCCGCAGTTGCAATTGGTCGCCCGGGCGCATTTTGCCGATGGCTCGATCCGCGATGTGACGCACCTGGCGGTTTTCACGACCAGCGACATCGATGCCTCCTCGGTCAGCGACGACGGGCTGGTCGAGTTTCACGGAACCGCTGAAGTGGCGGTGCTGGTGAGGTATCTCAAACAGATGGTCAGCGTTCGACTGACCTACGTGCGTGCCGATTCGGACTTCGTGGCCCAGCAGCGTGCCGAGGAGAATTCGATCGATCGCCTGGTGTTTGCCAAGCAACGGCAGTTGCAGTTGAAGGCCGCCTCACCAGCCCCCGAAGGAACCTTCCTGCGTCGAGTTCATCTCGACCTGTTGGGCACGTTGCCCTCGCCGGAAGCGGCCCGGGCGTACCTGGATTCCAAGGATCCCGCGAAGCATGTGAAACTGGTGGACGGCCTGTTGAAGCGTTCGGAGTTTGCCGAGTTCTGGGCCATGAAGTGGCTGGATGTGATGCGTGGCAATCGCGAGTCGATCACCGAGCGTGGCGTGCACAAGTTGCACCGTTTCCTGGTGAGGTTCTTTGCCGAGGACCGATCTTTTGGCGAGTTGGCTCGACAGATTCTCACCAGCCGAGGCAACACGCTTGAGAATCCGACGGCGAGTTTTTTCCGGATCGCGCGGACTCCCGAGGACGCCGCCGAAAGCACGGCCCAGCTTTTCCTGGGCGTTCGCATTCAGTGTGCCAAGTGCCACAATCATCCTTACGAGGCGATCACCCAGGACGACTACTACGGCCTGGCGGCCTACTTTGCCCGCGTGAAACTCAAGGGCCGGGTTTTTGGTCTCGACCGTGAGATCGTCTTTGTCGGCCGCAGTGGCGATGTGAAGCATGCCGAGACGGGCCAGGTGATGAAACCGACGGCCTTCGGCACGGTGGCCACTGACGTGGCGGTCGGCCTGGATGTCCGACCCCAGCTGGCAGACTGGCTGGTCCGTGGCGAGAACCGCTGGTTTGCCCGCTCGACGGTCAACCGCATTTGGGCCCACATATTTGGCCTGGGAATTGTCGAACCGGTCGACGATTTTCGAGACAGCAACCCGCCGTCCAACGCCGAACTGCTTGATGAACTGGCCCGACAATTCGTCGCCGCCGATTATCGTTTCAAGCCGGTGATCCGCTCGATTGTCACCTCGCAGTCCTACCGTCTTGGGGCACGGCCGGTACTGCAATCGCCACACTCGGCTGATCCAGCCCGTTATGTCACGTCGTCGGTCGTCAAGATGCTGGCAGCCGAGCAGATTCTGGATGCGATTTCCCAGGCGACAGGAGTGCCCGAGAAATTCACCGGGTACCCGCTGGGGACCCGGGCGACCCAGTTGGCCGAGGGAGCTGTTGACCACAACTTCCTCAAGGCATTCACCAAGCCGGTTCGCGATGTTCGCTGCGACTGTGCTCGAGAGACCGACCCGACGCTCAACCAGATCGTGCACCTGATGAACAACGAGGGGATCCTGGCCCGGTTTGATACGGATTCGAGTCGCCTGGGACGATTGCTGGCGGAGGGGAAGTCGACCTCCGACATCATCGAGACGTTGTACCTGGCAACGCTGTCACGCCGTCCCTCGCCCGACGAGCAAAAGCTGGGCCTGGCTCACGTGGCGAGTGTTCCGGACCGGACCGAGGCACTACGGGACATCCAGCACGCCTTGATCAACTCGAACGAGTTTCTGCTCAGGCATTGACCGTCACGCGGTCTTATTGCATCACCCCGGTGATCAACTGGCCCTCGTTGAGTGTCGCTCGTTCAGGCCGTCCCTGGAGGTGGTACACCAGTTCCTGGTGGTCCAGCCCGATGGCATGCAGGATGGTGGCGTGCAGGTCGTGAACGTGTGCGGGTGAATCGACAGCGTGCATGCCAAATTCGTCGGTGGTCCCGACGACTGTCCCTCCCCGCACGCCGCCGCCGGCCATCCACATCGTGAAGCCGTAGGGGTTGTGGTCTCTTCCGTCGCCCTTTTCCGACATGGGCGTCCGACCGAATTCTCCGCCCCAGACGACCAGTGTTTCTTCCAACAGTCCCCGTTGCTGGAGGTCGGCGAGCAACCCGGCAATGGGGAGGTCGGTTTCACGGCAACGGGCGGTGTGATTCTGTTCGATTTTTGAGTGGGCGTCCCACTTGCTGCCCGAACCGGAATAGAGCTGGATGAAGCGGACACCTCGTTCGACGAGCCGCCGGGCCAGCAGGCAATTCTTCCCGAAGGGGGCCGTGGTCTTGTCGTCCAACCCGTAGAGCGTGCGGGTGGCCGCGGTTTCCTGGGAAATGTCGACCGCCTCGGGTGCATGCGATTGCATCCGGTAGGCGAGTTCGTAGGAGGCGATGCGGGCCTCGAGTTCATCATCGGCACGCCGCTGTGCCAGGTGCCGGCGATTGAGCCTTGCGAGAAAGTCGAGCTTGCCGCGTTGTCGGCGATCGTTGACCGATTTTGGAGGAGACACGTACAGGATCGGAGTGCCGTCCTGACGGAAGCGGGTGCCCTGGTAGGTCGCGGGCATGAACCCGGTTCCCCAGACGCGGGTTCCGCCGGGAGGTTCCCGGTCGTTGTCCAGCAGCACGACAAACCCCGGCAGATTGTGGCTGGACGATCCGAGTCCGTAGGCGACCCAGGCTCCCAGGCTGGGGCGACCGGCCAGGATGCTGCCGGTGTTCATCTGGCAGACGCTGCCAACGTGGTTGAGTCCGTCGGCCCGACAGGAACGGATGACGCAAAGCTTGTCGGCGTGGTGTCCGACGTGAGGATACCAGTCGGAAACCGGCAGGCCACTCTCGCCGTACCGTTGCCACTTGCGTCGGGTTGGCAACAGGGGGTTGTTGGAGACTCCCATCGGGGTGATGACCCGTTCGATGGACTCGGGCAACGGCTGGCCGGCGAACCTGTTGACTGCCGGCTTGGGATCAAACGTGTCGATGTGGCTGGGGCCACCGTCCATGAACAAGAAGATCACGCTGCGGGCGGTGGTCTTGTTGTGTCCACTGCGGGCCCGCATCGATTCCGCCGCAGCGCTCTCGCTGGCCGCCAGAGCTCCCAGGGCCAATCCACCGAACCCGGCTCCGGAACGGAGCAGGAAATCACGGCGGGTGGCGGCGGACTCGTGGTGCCGCGTTCCGGGGGTTGGCTGGAGCTGGTGATTCAAGGGCATCGCGATCAGTCGATGTAAAGGAATTCGTTGGTGTTGATCAGAACATGACACAGGTCCAGCAGCGCGTCGTTGGCCCGTGTGACCTCGTCCTTGGCCTCCGAGCGGGTGGTCTGCTCGGCCAGGAACTGGATTCCCTCGGCCAATTCGTTTTCGTGCGGTTCGCGCCCCAGCACCGTCAGCCACGCGTGGCGGACCCGGGCGGGGATGTTTTTGGAGTAGGTGGTGTCCTGGATTCGCTTGACGACGCCGCGGGAAAGGTCGAGGACGAGTTCGCTGTTGAGCAGGACCAGGGCCTGGGGAGCGACGGTGGTTTGCGGCCGGCGGGCACAACTCTCGTGCATGTCGGGTTGGTCGAAGACCCGCAGCAGCGGGTAGGGCAGGTTCCGCTTGGCATGGATGTAGATGCTGCGACGTGACCGGGCAGCCGCTGACTCGCTGGCCTTCCACGTGTAACGTGTCCCGAAGCCTGGTGGCAATTTGGGTCGGACCGGAGGCCCGTAGAGTCGCGTGTCGAGTTGGCCCGCGGCCGCGAGCATGGCGTCGCGGATGCGTTCGGCCGATAGCCGGCGACGGGGAAAGTACGAGTAGGGTCCGGGGTCGTCGCTGGTGAGAGTGTGGCGACCGGCCTGCTGGTAGACTCGCGAGGTCATGATCCGGCGGTGCATGTGCTTGATGCTCCAGCCACTCTCTACGAACTCGACAGCGAGCCAGTCGAGCAATCGCCGGTGACGCGGGGCGGCAGTCTGGCGTCCGAGGTCGTTGGCGTTGTCGATCAGCCCCTGGCCGAAATGACCCTGCCAGATCCGGTTCACCATCACGCGGGCCGTCAACGGGTGGTCGTCTGCGGTCAGCCAGCGGGCCAGTGCGGCCCGCCGTCCGGAACTGCCGGGACGTCGAGTGGGGACGTCGGCGGGAGTGATTCGCGACTGCTGGAGCACCTCGGGAGGTCCGGGAGTGACCTCCTCCAGGGGCACCTCGTAGTTGCCGCCTCCCAGAACAAACGTGGACGCCGGGCCCGAGGCGACCTCGAGGGTGGCCATGGCTTTGAACTGGCTGGGAGGCACGGGTTTCTGGACGGTCAACTCGGCGAGCTGTTTCTTCAACACCGTCCGTCGCTCGCGATCGGTGGCCGAGAGTGCCGCTGAGAGTTTCTTCTCGTCCACGGGCAATTGTCTCTCGGTCCAGAAAGCCAGCTGGTGCTGTAGTGCCGAACGTCGTTCCGTCGGGGTGTCGACGGCGTCGAGAACCACGTTGGGAAACTTGCGGCGTTTGATCGCAAAGGCACGGGTGCGGCCGGTGTGTTCGATTGCCTGCAACTCGTCGCGCAATTGACGAGTCCGGGACAGCCAGCCGGTCAACGCTTCCTGGTACGCCCGGAGTTCCCCGGGGGTACCGACGGGCACCGTGTTGGCCAGCACGATGCCGGCAAAATAGGCCTGCAGGCGGTAGAAGTCACTCTGGAGGATCGGATCGAACTTGTGGTCGTGGCATTGCGCACAACCCATTGATAGTCCCAGGAAGACATTGCCGATGTTGGCGGTGAGGTCGTTGAGGGCATCCTGGCGTGCCAGCAGGACGTTGGAGGCGTTGCTTTCATCGGGCCACATCCGGTTGAACCCGGTCGCGACGATGGCCTCGGTCTCCTCGGGGAACAGTTCGTCTCCAGCAATCTGCTCCTGCACGAATCTCGAATAGGCCCGATCCTGGTTGAAGGCCCGGATGACGTAATCGCGATACCGGTAGGCCAGGGGCCGAATCGCGTCGGCGTTGAACCCATCGGTCTCGGCGTAGCGGACCAGGTCGAGCCAGTCCCGGCCCTGCGCTTCACCGTAGTGCGGGCTGGCCAACAGGGCGTCGATGCTGCGGGGCCACCAGTCGGTTGTTTCGTCTCCAGCCGATGGAGGAGGCGGGAGGTTCAGTGCGCCGGGAGGCAGTCCCAGCAGGTCCGAGGCGGCTCGTCGGAGCCTGGTTCGAGGCTGGGCGTGCCGGGCGAAACCCTTTCCGACCGGTCGGAGCGTTTCCAGCAGGAAGGCATCGATCGGTGAGGCGACCTGGTCGGCGTTTGGTCCGGTGATCACCGGGACTGCAGGTCGAACCAGTGGTTGAAAAGCCCACCAGGTCTCTCGTGCGGGAGAATCGGCGGATCGACGGTTCTCCGGATCCGATGCCGTGGTCCTCTCGGTCGGTCCCGCCAGGAGCGTTATCAACAGCAGTCTCAGCAGCCACGAACCCGCTCCGGCCGTGCTGATCGGTGATGAATTGGCCTCTGGAAGCATTGCAGAGTTGGCCGAGGAAAGGGCGGGGCGTGTTGCAAGAGAGCGAGCGGTCATTATACTGGCACAATGCGGCCGGTGGCACCGCGCTCACGCGGAATCCTCGCCACGGTCTCCCCGACGGCTCGATGTGGGAGTCTCGACTGTGAAATTGGCTGAACCGATTGATATCCGTGGCTTGTTGCGGACGAGTCCTTTGTTTGGAACCGACGAGGTTCTGACGCTGTGTGAGGCGATTTCAGGATCGCAGATCACCGAAGTCCGCCAGGAAGTCAACACGTTGATAGAGGAATCCGGCGGCAGGGGATCGTTGTCCTATCGCGCCGGAATCGCCTTGCAGCTGCTGGGTCGGCATGCCGAGGCGCACGAAATGCTCAACGGTGTCACCGACGACGGCGTGGCGGTCTTTTATGACGCCTGTGCCCTGGTGTCCCTGGGCGACAACGTTGCGGCCGGCGAGCGGTACCTGCAGGCAGCCGCGGCTGGTTACGACGAGGTCGAATGTTCCTTGAGGCGTGTTGGTACGATTCGTGCCGACGGCCACCTGGAGGAAGCCGAAGCGGCATTGAAGGCAGCTCCCAGTGGTTCAACGGCCCGTGCCGAATATTCCTACCAGATGGGATGCATACTGGCCGATCAGTGCAACACGGCCGCCGCGGTCGAGTCGTTCGAGCGGGCGATCGACATGGATCCGCATCACAGCCGGGCCCTGTTCAACCTGGCTCTTGAGAACGCTCGGCATGGTAACGACGACGAGGCCATCCGGCTCTACGAACAGTCGTTGTCACGTCCGCCCCAGTTCCTGGGCGCCCTGTTGAATCTCGGGCTGCTCTACGAGGACAGCGAAAATTATTCGGCTGCCGAGTTCTGTTTTCGCCGGGTGTTGGCGACCGACCCGAACCATTCCCGAGCACGGCTGTACCTCAAGGACATCGAGGCCACCGCCGACATGTACTACGACGAGGACCAGGCGAAGGAAGAAACCCGGATGCAGCAGTTGCTGAGTCGTCCGGTGACCGACTTCGAATTGACTGTCCGCAGTCGAAATTGTCTCGAGGGGATCGGAGTCACGTCGTTGGGTGATCTGACACAGGTCACCGAAATGGAATTGCTTTCGGGCAAGAATTTCGGCGAGACGTCCCTGGTCGAGATCCGCGAGTTGTTGACGATGCACGGGTTGTCGATTGGTGAGAACATCAACAAGGAACAGGAACTCGAGCCGACGTTTGCCCCGACTGACATGTCGCCGGAGGAACGGGCCATAGTCGAGAAGCCTGTTGCCGATCTCAATCTCTCGGTTCGAGCTCGCAAGTGCATGGCCCGGCTGGGGATTACCCAGCTTGGCGAGTTGTTGCGCAGGACGCCCGACGAACTGCTTTCGAGCAAGAACTTCGGTGTCACCTCGCTCAACGAAATCCGTGCCAAGCTGGACGAACTCGAACTCAAACTCCGAAACGATTAGCGGGACAATGACGCCGGAACGATCGTGCCAGGAGACTTGCTGTCCTAACTCTTGAACGATTTCCTCGTGGGGAATAGACTCCCTCGCGAATGCTCAACCCGGTGGTGTAATCGGTAACACAGCAGGTTTTGGTCCTGCCGTTCCAGGTTCAAGTCCTGGCCGGGTTACTTGATGGTCGTGCGGCCTGTTGGCCGTTGGACTGTTGGTTGTTGTCGTCTCGAACAGGAGTGCCTCGAACGTGACGACGGCGACTGGTGACGTGTCCTTGCGGCCGACGATTGTCGGACTGGGCGAATTGCTCTGGGATGTTTTTCCCGATGAACGTCGGCCCGGCGGAGCTCCGGCAAATTTTGCCTGGCATGCCAACCAACTGGGAGCGCGGGGCCTGGTTGTTTCGCGGGTCGGATGCGATCAACTCGGAGACCAACTGGTGGCGTTCCTGGACCAGCAGGGACTCGATTCAGGCCACGTGCAGCGGGATCCCGACCAGCCCACCAGTACGGTCAGTATCACGACCACCGCGGACGGCCAGCCCGACTACACGATTCACGAGCCGGTTGCATGGGATTTCCTGGAGTGGACTGATTCGCTGGCGGCCTTGTTTCCGGGAGTCGCCGCGGTCTGTTTTGGGACGATTGCCCAGCGGCTGCCGACGTCGCGATCGACCATAAATTCCTGCCTGGACGCGATGCCTGACAATGCGTTGAAGGTCTACGATATCAACCTCCGCAAGGCGTCCTGGGAACTGGCCACCGTCGAGGCCTCGCTGGATCGAGCCGACATCGTGAAACTCAACGATGAGGAACTCGACGTGTTGTCGGAGGGACTCGACTGGGTTGGAGACAGTCCGGCGGAGGTGGCCGCCCATCTCCAGGAACGCTACCAACTCGACGGGGTCTGGATCACTCGCGGGGCCGACGGTTGCCTGCTGCGTGGCGGTGACGAGTTGGTGGAGTGTGCGGGCATCGAGGTCGACGTGGTCGACACGGTTGGAGCCGGTGATTCATTCACGGCGGCGATGATCTGGGCGCAATGGCTGGGCTGGCCGTTGGCCGAATCGGCGGACCTGGCCAACCGGGTCGGTGCGCTGGTGGCGTCGCGAGCCGGGGGGATGCCTGATCTGTCGGATCGTCTTTCCGACTTGATTGGCGATGGTCCGTGGTGTGCAAGCTGAGGTGGTGACTGAAATGAGCTCCGTGTCTTCCGATCTGGTTCGCGTTGCCATGTGGTCCGGTCCTCGAAATATCTCGACCGCCATGATGAGGGCCTGGGAGAACCGTTCCGACAGCATTGTCGTCGATGAACCACTCTACGCTCACTATCTCTCGGTCACCGGCAAGAAACATCCGATGACCCGGCGACTCTCGGAATTGTTCATCGAGCGGACGTCGGCCGAGGGAACCCGCGTGGTCGATTGATTGGTCGGACGAGCTGGTCTAAAAGTAAGGCGAACGAAGTGTGTTCGTGATGGGAGCGTGAAACCAATGACGACTTGCAGGACGTGGATATTGTTGCTGACGGGAATCTTGCTGGCCGGGTGTGCCGGGGACACGTTGGAGTCTCCCAAGGTGCGGATGGCCGGTTCTTCGGATACCGACGCCGAGAGTTTCCAGGTGACACTGGCGACGACACGTGGTGACGTGGTGGTCGAGGTGTTCCCCGGCTGGGCTCCCAAGGGAGCCGCTCGTTTTCGCGAGCTGGTCGAGGACGGGTTCTACGACGGCTGCCGGTTTTTCCGCGTGGTTCCCGATTTTGTTGTCCAGTTTGGAATCAACGGTGACCCGGCGGTTCACTCGAAGTGGGACACCAAGATTCCCGATGATCCGGTCACCGAGAGCAACCTCCGTGGCACACTGACCTTCGCCACGTCCGGTCCCAACACCCGGACCACCCAGTTGTTCATCAACCTCAAGAACAACTCGAGTTCCTTGGATGGCCAGGGGTTTTCGCCGTTCGGCCGTGTTGTCTCGGGGATGGAATTCGTTGATGCGATCACATCAGAATACGGCGAGGGCCCCCAGCAGCAGGTCATCGAGAGAGAGGGCAATGCGTATCTTGAACGCGAATTTCCCAAGCTTGATTACGTGAAGACAGCGACGATCAACACGGCCGAAGGCGCCGGGGACGATCAGGACAAGAAGACGAACTGACAACCAACCGGAGGATTTCGGCATGTCGAGGTGGACGAGTGTGGTGGCAGTGATGGCCCTGGCCTTCGTGCTGACGGGTGCGGCTGACGAGAAAAAACCGGCGGCCAAGGACGCCAAGAGTGTCGCGTTGCCCAAGCCGAATCCCCCGAAGGGTCCGGAAAGTTATCGGGTGAAGTTCGTGACCTCCTGTGGGGACTTTGTCGTCGAGGTCACACGGAAATGGTCACCAGTGGGATCCGATCGGTTCCACGAGGCGGTCACCGGTGGTTTCTATGACGAGTGCCGTTTTTTCCGGGTGGTGCCGAACTTCATCGTCCAATTCGGGATCAACGGAGACCCGGCCGTTCAGCGACGTTGGCGCAGAGCCAACCTGAAGGACGACCGAGCGACGGGGCACAGCAACCTGAAGAGCACCGTGACGTTTGCCACTGCTGGTCCCAACACCCGGACCACCCAGTTGTTCGTCAATCTCAAGGACAATGCGTTTCTCGACAAGCTGGGGTTCACCCCGTTCGGCAAAGTGGTCTCGGGCATTGAGACGGTGCAGAAGATCAACGCCGAGTACGGTGAGAAGGCCCAACAGGGAGCGATCCAGGCCGAGGGCAACAAGTACCTCAAGGCCGAGTTTCCTCGGATGGACTACATCAAGACCGCCCGGGTGGTGAAGCCGAAGGCCAAGAAGGCCAAGAAGGCGGCCCAGTAGGCATCTCGGGCCACTGCTAGACGTCGTAGTAGAGCGAGAATTCGAACGGGTGAGGGCGTTGCCGGATGGCGTCGACCTCGTGTTCGGTCTTGTACCATCTCCAGGTGTCGATCACGTCCTCGGTGAAGACATCGCCACGGAGCAGGAACTCGTGGTCCTCTTGCAGGGCCCGCAGGGCGTCGGCCAGTGACCCGGGCAGTCGCGGCACCTCGCTGAGTTCTTCCGGCTGGAGGTCGTACAGGTCCTTGTCGAGCGGGGGGCCGGGATCGATCTGGTTCTGGATGCCGTCCAGCGCGGCCATCAGAACGGCGGCGGGTGCCAGGTAGGCGTTGGCCGACGAATCCGGGCAGCGGAATTCGAAACGCTTGTTTTCGGGCCGTACCGCGTGAACAGGGATACGGATTGCAGCCGAGCGGTTGCGGTAGCTGTAGGTGAGGTTGACCGGTGCATCGAACCCGGCGACCAGTCGCTTGTAGCTGTTGGTGGTTGGACAGCAGAAGGCCGACAGGGCCGGGGCGTGGGCCAGGATGCCGCCCATCGCGTGCATCGCGGTCTGTGAGAGTCCGCCGTATCCGGAGCCGGCAAACAGGGGTTCTCCGTCTTTCCACAGCGAGAGATTCAGATGGAGTCCCGAGCCGTTGTCGTTCCAGATCGGCTTGGGCATGAAGGTCGCCGACTGGCCCGCGGCGGCGGCGGCGTTCCTGACCAGGTAACGGGCGCGGACCAGGTGGTCGGCCGCGGTGACCAGGGATTCGGGCACTAGGTCGAACTTGCATTGTCCGGCCGAGGCGACTCCGTGGTGATGCCCACTGACGGCCACCCCACAATCTGTGAGTGACTTCAGGATCTGGTTTCTCAGTTCTTGCAGCGTGTCGGTCGGGGGAACAGCCAGGTAACCCTGTCGGTAGCGGATTCCGGTTCCGTCGTTGCCCGGCGGTGTCTGATCACGCTGCCACGGGCTCTCGCGACTCTCGAGACGATAAAACGCTTCGAGTTCGTTCTGGCCGAAGCCGACCCCGTCGAAGACAAAAAACTCTATCCGCGGTCCCATCCGGGCCTCATCGGCCAGCCCCAACGATTGCATGTAGTGTGCTGCTTTTCGGGCAACATTGCGCGGATCCTTGGCATAGTCCTCGCGAGTGATCGGATCCTGGATGTTGGCCAGGATCGCCAGCGTGCCGGCCCGGTAGGGGTCGACAAAGGCGGTTTCCGGCTGGGGCACCACCAGGATGTCGCTCTCATTGATCGCTTGCCAGCCCTGCAGGCTCGACCCACTGATTCCCAGTCCATCCTCGAAAGACTCTACAGTTAACGCGGTCACGGGAATCGTGAAGTGTTTCTGGGAGCCGGGAAAATCCATGAACCGCAGGTCAACGGCCTGGATTTCCCGTTCTCGGCAGAGGGCGAGGACTTCGCGCGGCGTCATAAAGTGTGTGTCCGGGGTGGCGAGTGAGTTCGACGAGAGACAGGCGATTCGCATCGGCGAGCCGTCTATGATATGAGGTGTGCAAATGTTGTTCCATCTCCCGCGTATATCGTCGCGTGGTTCCCGTGCCCCGTTTCACGATCCTGTCCCACGACCACCCGGTTCCGCACTGGGATCTGTTGCTCGAGCTTGATGAACAGGGGCCGCTGGCGACCTGGCGGATCCTTGATGATCCGGGGCAGGGTTCCCCGTGGCGGGCCGAACCGCTTCCGGTTCACCGTCGAATTTATCTCGATTACGAGGGGCCGGTCAGTGGTGACCGGGGAACGGTCGTTCGCTGGGACACCGGGGTGTACGAGTGTGATTCGGAAAAGGCGGTGACAGGTTGCGGGGGCGTGATCACCTGCACGGGAGGCCGGTGGAATGGACGGATTGAACTCGTCCCGGGGAAGCCTCATTGGACCATCCACCTGTTGACGGATTGACCCTTCGGGAAATCCTCGCCTAAGATCGACGGCTCCCACTGATGGACCGGACACCCGATGACCACGATCCGTACCCGCTTTGCTCCCAGCCCGACCGGTTACATGCACATCGGTGGCATGCGAACGGCCTTATTCAACTGGCTGTTCGCCCGCCATCACGGTGGGCAATTTGTCCTGAGAATCGACGACACCGACCGGCAGCGGAACGTCGAGGCGGCCCTGGCCCCGATTCTCGATGCCTTTCGTTGGCTCGAGTTGGACTGGGACGAGGGGCCGGAGGTTGGTGGCGAGGTGGGGCCCTACTTCCAGAGCCAGCGGGATGACCTGTACGGGGCGGCGGCCGAACGACTTTTGTCCGAGGGGTTGGCCTACCGTTGTTTTGAGACACCCGAGGAGATCCAGGCGGCTCGGGCCGAGGCGGAAGCCGATGGACGGACGTTTGTCGGCACCCGCCGCTCCCTGGAACTCGATCCCGAAACCGTCGCCTCTCACCTGGCCGAGCAGAAACCTCACGTGGTCCGGTTCCGTGTTCCCCGGGAACAGACAGTCGTCATAGAAGATGCGGTACGCGGGCGGGTTGAATGGGACGCCGGGCTGATTCCCGATCCGGTGATCCAGCGGGGCGACGGCAGCCCGCTGTACAACTTTGCCACGGTGGTCGATGACGCCGCGATGCAGATCTCGCACGTGATTCGCGCCGAGGAACACCTCTCCAATACGCCCGTCCAGGTCCTGCTGCACGAGGCTCTCGGGCACGACCTGCCCATCTTCGCCCATGTTCCCTATGTCGCTGCGCCGGGCACACAGGAGAAACTGAGCAAGCGAAAGCTGGACAAGTACCGCAACAATCCCCAGTTCAGACGGTTGTTCGAGGCGGCTGACCGGGTGTTGCCCCGGATCGGTTGCGACGGTGAGGACCGGCCGGATCCGGTGATGGTCGAGTACTACGAGGTGATGGGATACCGGCCCGAGGCGGTCTTCAACGCGTTGTCTCGATTGGGCTGGTCGCTGGACGACAAGACCGAGGTGATGTCTCGCGAGACAATCGTGGGGGCGTTTACGCTGGACCGGGTGGTCAAGAGTCCGGCGGGGCTGGACACCGACAAACTGGCCAGTCTGCAGGGGCACTGGATGAACGAGTCGTGTCCCGACGAACGGTTTGATCGCTGCCTGGATTACCTGGTGCGGGCCGGACTGGTCAGTGATCCCTCCGACGCCGAGACCTGCCGGTACGTCAGGGCCTTGCTGGAAGCGATGGGAGAAAGACTGAAGGTGTACAGCGATGTCCTGGACTTCGACGAGTTTTTTGTCGAGGACAATCAACTGGAGTACGACCAGAAGGCCGTGAGCAAGCGGTTGCAGAAGGATGGAGTGTCGGGGTGGCTGCGAGCATTCCGGGACGAGTTGGCCAACTTCGAACCATTCGAAGCGGCGGGGTTGGAGGAGTTGATGAAGGGTTGGGTCGAACGACAGGACCTGAAACTCGGACAGATCATCCATCCGGTTCGAGTGGCCGTCACTGGCAAGGCTGCCGGGATTGGTATGTTCGAGTGCCTGGAGTTGCTGGGGCGTGAGAGCGTGTTGCGGCGGATTGATCGGGCATTGGAAATGTGCGTTTCAACGACGGATGACCAGGGAACCGAATGATGAACGAGCAATCCACTTCCCAGTCCGGTGACCAGTCCGGTGACCAGTCCG
>CAZYAZ010000012.1:70831-94060 GCA_964646205.1 uncultured Planctomycetaceae bacterium
CCAGTCCGGTGACCAGTCCGGTGACCAGTCCGACGACACACGGGTCGACTTCGTGCGGCAGAAGGTCGAGGACGACAATGCCTCGGGAAAATTCGATCAACGTGTGGTGACGCGGTTTCCGCCCGAGCCCAACGGGTTCCTGCACATTGGTCATGCCAAGTCGATTTGCCTGAACTTCGGGATTGCCGAAGAATACGGGGGCGTGTGTCACCTGAGGATGGATGACACGGATCCGACCAAGGAAGACGTCGATTTTGTCGAAGCAATCCAGCAGGACATCACCTGGCTGGGATTTCGCTGGCACGGAGAGGTGCGGTACGCGTCTGATTACTTCGAACAGCTCTACGACTGGGCCGTGCAATTGATCCAGGGCGGGAAGGCGTATGTCGACAGTCAGACAATCGACGAGATCCGGCAGAATCGTGGCACGTCAATGGAGCCAGGGGTCGAGAGTCCGTTTCGTGATCGGTCGATCGATGAGAATCTCGAATTGTTCGCGAAAATGAGGGCCGGTGAATTTGCCGACGGTGAACACGTGTTGCGGGCCAAGATCGACATGGCCACCCCGCACCTGATCATGCGCGATCCGATCATGTATCGGATTCGGCACGCCCATCACTACCGGCAGGGCGACGACTGGTGCCTGTACCCGCTGTACGACTTCACTCACGGCCAGTCGGATTCAATTGAGGGCGTGACACACTCGATCTGCACACTCGAATTCGAGAACAACCGTCGGTTGTATGACTGGTACATCGAGCAACTGGGAATTTATGCGCCCGAGCAGACCGAGTTTGCTCGACTGAACCTGACCCACACGATGATGAGCAAGCGTCGCCTGTTGCAGATGGTCACCGACGGGATCGTCACCGGCTGGGACGATCCGCGGATGCCGACGATTCGCGGCCTGCGACGCCGGGGATACACTCCCGAGGCAATCCGCGCGTTTTGTGAACGGATCGGTATCACCAAGTTTGACGGAGTGACCGAAATCGCATTGTTGGACCATTGCCTGAGGGAGGATCTGAACCGGACGTCTCCGCGTCGGATGGCAGTCCTGCGACCCCTGAAGGTTGTGATCGAGAATTTTCCCGAGGGAGAAGTTGAGGAACTCGAAGCCATCAACAACCCGGAGGACGAGTCGGCCGGCACCCGCAGCGTGCCGTTTTCCCGTGAACTGTATATCGAGCGGGACGACTTCATGGTGGATCCACCGAAGAAGTTCTACCGGCTGGCCCCGGGCCGTGAAGTGCGTTTCCGTTATGCGTTTTTCGTGACCTGCCACGATGTGGTCACCGACGATTCGGGCGAGGTGATCGAATTGCGGTGCACGTATGATCCCGAGACGCGTGGCGGGTCGGCACCGGATGGCCGGAAAGTGAAATCAACAATCCACTGGGTCTCGGCCGAACACGCCGTATCCGCGGAGGTTCGATTGTACGATCACCTTTTCCGCGAGCCCGATCCGTCGGTGATCGCCGGGGACGATGACTGGACTCAACATCTCAACTCCACCTCGCTCGAGACACTTCCGGAGTGTTTCCTGGAGCGATCTCTTGGTGACTCCAACGCAGGTGATCGGTTTCAGTTTGAACGGTTGGGCTACTTCTGCGTCGATCAGGACAGTGCCCCGGAGGCCCTGGTTTTTAACCGGACCGTGACAATGCGGGACCAGTGGGCCAAGTTGCAGAAGAAGTGACAGCCCCGTTCGAATCATCCGGGGAAGTCGCGTCATTCGCTCGCGCACAAAAAAGGGCACCGGCATGAAGCCGGTGCCGCGGGGGGGGAAGTGCAACCCTCGCGAGGGTTTCACGCCGGTCGGGTTGGTGGAACCACCTCCGGCGACGTGCCCCGAATGGCAGTGGTGCCGGAGGCCCGGCACCACGTGCCCTGTTAGCGAATGACTACCAGCCGAGGGCCATTGGGTGTCGCAGTGGATCTGGTGGTTCGGGTTCGCCAGCCGGTCACCGCTGCGGATGGCAACTGGCGACTGCCGGCTGGTTGATACAGCGACGTGCGATTGTCGCTCCCGGTCGCCGTCGAACCGTTGGGGTTGGCTTCTCCGGCGTCGAAACGACGGGGAGTCTGGGCGGCCGAACGGGTCGTGGTGGTCGGAGCAGTTGGCAACAGCACGGTCTGCGTGGCCGCAGCGCTGTACGGCGAATACGAGAACACGGTTCGGGTGCCGACCGGGATGTTCCGCATGACGGTCACCGGTTGCAGCATGGCCACCTGCTGGGCGACGTAGCGAACCGAGTTGACCGCCACCTTGCGAGTGGATGTCTGGGCGACCATGCGAGTGACGTTGTAGGAAACCTGCCGCGTGCCCGGGACCGCGACGGTCTGCGTGACTGGAACCTGCTGGGTGATCATGCCACCGACGTACTCACGGCTGGCAATCACCGTGGGCGTGAAGGCCTGGCGGATTGCGAACGAGGTGCGGTTGATCAGCCCAAAAAGGTCTGGGCGATTGTCGTACTGGCAGGGCGTGATACGGGGGACCTGGCGGAAACGAGTGACCCATTGCCCGGCTGGTTGCTGGACGGTCTGGTAATTGGTCACGGTCTGGTAGTTGACCGTCGGCACCTGCACCGTCTTGACCTCGGTTACCGGTCGGTACTCGGTCACCTGTTGGTCGACGTACTTGGTCTCGACGACTGGTCGCCGGACCGTCTGGGTGACCTGGCGGTATTCGGTGACCGGGATGGTTTGATAGTAAGTCTGGGTCACGGGGCGAACGCAGTAACAGGACCCCGATCCGGGAAGGAACTGGGCCTGGGCGTCGCCACCGAGAATGGCCAGAAGTGATGCAACGGCGCAGGTAACTTGGGTCAGGTTGAGAGACATGGGCACAGTCCTACCACGCGATGAGATTGTGACGGGAGAGATTCGAGTGAGCTCCCGGTGGCGCGAGTGGTTGCCACCGGTATTGAGTGAGGCGGGCTTGTAGTGCAATTCGGCAGATCGGGTCAAGCCCGTTCATCCGCCGAAACCGGCACTGGCCGATTTGTCAGGCCACATCCAGCATTTGCAGAAAACGGGGAAGGAACATGCCGAGTGTTCCCAGCCCGATGCCGATCACCGCTTCACGCCAGCCCCTCAGCCGGTCCGGCGAGGACCGGGTTTCACTGGCCCCGACCAGCCCGGTGTAGACCGCAACCAGCCCGGCCAACAGTGCCGGCAGGCTGGTCCAGATCACCGGTGGAACCAGGCCCAGCCCAGCCAAAAGCGTGGCCGCTATCCCGGTTACCAGGCTGGTGCGGCACGACCGCGACAACTTCTGTCCGGTGACAATCGACGCCTGTTCCGGGTCGTCCTCGCCGGTTTCGACTTCGGTGGCCTCGACTTCGGTGGCCTCGGCCAGTTCCATCGGTTCAACTTCGGGCAGCTGCGGCATGTTCTCTTCAACCACACCGTCTGGATCGCCCTGGCCTTGCTGCATCATTCCCCACAATCCTCGGGATCGCAGCGGTTCGGTGCCGGCCTGGTCTTCCTGTGATGGTTCGATGTCCTGGTGCCCCGGGTCAGCGATCTCCTCGGTCGCGGTCTGCTGTTGATCGCTGTTGGTCGAGTTGGAAGGGGAGGCGTCGTCGTCGGGTTGTCCCATCAGGTCCCAGAGACTGCGGCCACGTGTTTCCTCGGCGTCAGCCTGGTTGACCGGTTCGCCACACACCGGGCAATCGGGCGACTGGTCAGGGACAGCGTGTCCCCGTGGGCAACTGCGGTGTGTCGAGTCTTGTGGAGTCATGCCGGTACCTGCCGGCTGAAGAGTTGTTCGGCCAGGCGTCGCCGGTTGACAAGTCCCAGGGTGTGGTTGTCCTGCACGACTGCACCCAGCGGTGCGGCGTGTTCATTGAGTTGCAGCAGGGCATCGAGCCGGCTGGTGCCCGGCACCATACGAGGCAGCTCGATGAGCAGGTCCGCGACGTTCCGGTCACCGACGGCCAGGTCGATGACTCTCACACACGCGAACCATTCGCCGTCTTCGTTCTCGCGGTGTACCGCCACTTCGGTCAGCCCGAAGTGGCGTGCGTGTTCGAGAAGTTGATCGCGTGAAGCGGTGCAGGGGAGACCCAGGACCCGGTGGCGCGGTACGAAACTCGAATCCACCGGTGCCCGGCTGGTGTTCAGCAGCCCGCCGACAAGCCGGTTCTGGATGTCGGCCAACAGTCCCTGCTCGTGACCCTCCTCCAGCACTTGAACCAACCGCTTGCGGCCCAGGACCAGTGGCGTGGTTTGTGGGTCGGTTGTGCCAAATCGTTTGAGCCACCCGGTGATCAGGATCAGCGGGGCACTGATTGGTGCGAAGAGATAGAAGAAGGCACGGAACAGTGGGGCATTGCGGAGCAATCGTCTTTGGGGTGAGCGGAAGTAGAGGTTCTTGGGCATCAGTTCTCCGAAGAGAAATACGATGGGCGAAATGGCCAGCGTGCCAACAATCTCCCAGGTGAGACCGGGGGATGTGACGATGGCGGTGATGGCCAGGGCGACGCCCTGGGCTGTCAGGAAATTGGCAACGTTGTTGCCGACCAGCGTGGTGGCGACGAAAGCCGAGGGATGCCGGGCGAACCACAACACCCGGCTGGCCGAAGCGTCTCCCGCGTGCGCGTCGATGCTCAATCGGACGAAGCTGATCCGGTAGAAACCGGTCTCGGAACCACTGAAGAAGGCCGAGAGCCACAGTCCCAGTGCGAAGACCAGCAAGGCAGTGAAAATGGCCATCAGTCGGATTCTCCCCCGGAGTCGTTCGGTGGGAGATCGTCGAGGGGATCAGTGTCGCGGGCGACGAGAACCTTGATTGGTCCCCGCCCCGAGGCCTCGATGACCCGGATCCGGTGACCCTGCCAAAGACATTCGTCCCCAGCCACGGGGACTCTCTCGAGTTGTTCCTGCAGCAGACCGTTGACGGTGACCTGGTGCTCGGGATCGGGTTCGTAGTCGAGTTGGAGGCGTCTGGAGAGGTAGCGGAGTGTGGTCAGGGCCTGGACCTCGTAACGTCCCTCACCGACCGATTCGATCGGCTCGCGTCGAAGCAGCCGCCGCGCCCGGCTGGGTTCGGGGGACAGGATGGTGTCGAGGATATCGTCGTGAGTCAGAATTCCGACCGTGTCCCCGTACTCGTTGACCACGCAGGCGGCACTGGAAAAGGTGTCCCGCATTCGTTGCAGCACCGGAGCCAGCCGGGCACACCAGGGAACGGGGATCACTTCCTCGGCGAGTCGTTCCAGGTGCCTGTCGGGCAGTGACGCACGATGGTCCAGCGGGATGATGGACTTGACGATGTCCTGGTCGCCCCCGACGACGACGAAACCGGTCTCGACCGCCTCGGCGTCGAGATCCTGGAGGTGAATGGGAAGTGGCAGGGTGACCCAGGTTCCGCGGGGACGCATCACTTCTTCGACGGAGATTTCGCCCAGGTCCAGTATGTTGTGCAGCACCTGTCGCTCCTGGATCACGACCTCGGTGGTCCGTGCCGAGTTGTCCACAGCCTGCTCGAGGTCGTCAGCTTCCAGTGCGGGTTCGACGGTCACGTGTGGCCAGAAGACCCTGTGCAGAAACTCGGTGGTGACCAGGAAGATCGGGGCGATCGGATCAAAGATCCGTACGGCAATCGTCAAAGGCCACGCCAGCCAGGTGGCCAGTCGGCGTCGGAAGACCACCGCGATGCTCTTGGGGACCACTTCACCAAACAGGATGATTCCCAGAAGGCTCAACAGGGGGATCGCCGTGGCGAATCGGGTGTTGTCGGCCGCGATCCGTCGCGAGAGAACGATGCTGACGGCGAAATAGGTCAGGTTGATCAGCAGGTTCCAGAACAGGACGGCGGTCAGCAGACGGTCGGGGTTGGCCAGCAGGCTGGCCACCAGCCGTTGGCGACGCGGTCCGACGCGAAAGGCTCGCAGATCGTCGCGAGACAGGTAGAACAGGGCTGTCTCGCTGGACGAGAAGAAGCCGCTGGCCAGCACAAGGCCAGCCATCGCCAGTATCGCGGGCAACCACGTTTCCGCCGCTGACACCTCTATTCGCCTCGTCTGGTCAGGTACCTAGCCCCGATCTCCCGTTGTTCGCCCCAGTGCCACATCGAAGGCACTGACGGCAGGGACCAGCATCGCCAGCGACGTGAAGCCGTAGACGGCCACGATCGCCAGGCAGACGCTCAACGTCCCCTCTCGCAGGAACTCGGTGATGCTGTAAAAGGTCATGAAGGGCAGCCATCCGGCTGCCAGGGTCAATGCAGGAGATGGATTCTTGTGGGTCAGGCTGGCCCACAGGCAGATGCTGCCCAGGCCGATGAACACCACAAAGCTGAGCAACTGGGACGCCAGGGAACCACTGGCTTCCACCAGCAGCATCAGGAACACGAAGATCCCCACGAACAGGAAGAACAGCGTTCCCAGGCTGTTGCCGATCGCCGCGCGAGAACCCTCGAAGGTCAAGCTCGAGTGCAGCCCCAGCATCGCGGCGAAGGCAACCAGGATCGAGAACCCCAATAGCAGGAAGGCGAAAGTCTCCCAGAGGAGATTGCCAACCGATGCCTGCCACGCGGCCAGTGCCAATGGCACCACGATGAGTTCGCTGGTGTTGTAGGCAATTCCGCCGAGTTTTCCGTAGATGAACTCACCGGAGGTGATGTCGGTGGCCAGCAATAGGTCGAGGGTCTTGCCGTCGCGTTCGCTGGTCAGCGAGGTGACAGCCTGGGCATTGATCAGCAGCAGGCTCAGCAGTGACAGCCCGACCATCGCCAATCCACCAGGTGGGATCCGGTTCATGATGAGCCCGTCACCGTTGTCGACGGCGACCAGGTAAGCGACCACAGCGGCCAACAGCAGGTAGACCAGCTTGATCAACTGCACCTTGCGGCCGTAGGCCCGTGTGCGGATCTCTCGCCAGATCACCGGGTTCGACCAGATTCTCCGGTGTCGCACTCGTGTCTCGCCCGAGGTGGCGTCGGTTTCCTCCTCGGGTTGTATGTACGTCGTCCGCGATGGGTTCCACGCCCTGAGTCTCCACACGGTGATTCCAATCAGGGCCAGGCCCAGTCCGGCCAGCGCGATGACGGACCGCAGAGCGACCGGGTCTCGGTCTCGTGCGAAGGGGTCGATCACCGTCAACAGGGTGCGGAACGGGTTGAAGGCTGTCAGCCAGACGGAGTCGCCAAGCACCGCCCGTGTGGCTTCCAGCGCACCCAGGAATCCGACGATGCCGAGCACGCCAATGGCCAGGGTCTGGAATGTCTTTTCTCGCCAGAAGGCGACCAGGGCTCCCCAGCTTCCCGCCGCCACCGCCACCGCCACACACAGTGACAGCATCCACACGATCTGTTCCCAGCCGACACCTCCCAGGAGATGTACCAGGAAGAAGACCGGGGCCGATACACCGATCAGGACCACGACGATCAGCAGGCTGGCTCCGAGTTTCCCCAGGACGAGTTCCTTGGCGGTGAGGTCGGTCATCAATAGCAACAGCAGCGTGCGGCGGTCCTTTTCCTGCGCGATGCTGCCGGCACAGAAAATCATGGCAAAAAAGAGTACCAGCGGCAGTTGGACAAGCGAGAAGATCTTGAACAGCAGGCTGCCAAAACGTGCGGTGTCACCAATGTTGCGGACCTGTTGCCAGCCGAAAATCGCCTGGTCGGCCGTGTACATCAGGACGAATAGCGCAGCGACATAGCCGGCCCGGATCAGAAAGTGCCGCAACTGGCGTGGTGCCGTGGTTGCTTCGCGGGTGAAGATCGGTCCGGCCAGCACTTTCTAGCTCTCCGATTCGCCTGCGTCATCGCGGAGGTAGTGGCCACTGCGGCCACCAGATTTTTCGAGCAGTCTGACGTGCTGGATGTCCATTCCACGGTCGACCGCCTTGCACATATCGTAGACGGTCAGTGCCGCTACCGAGGCGGCCAGCATGGCTTCCATTTCAACGCCGGTCCGTCCCTGGTTGGCGACACGCGCCACGATCCGCACGGACTGTGTGTCGGGGCAGGTGAAGTCCAGTTGCGCCGAGTCGAGCGGCAGCAGATGGCACAACGGAATCAACTCCGATGTCCGCTTGCTGGCGGAAATTCCGGCCAGCCGCGCGACTTCGAAGACGTCTCCCTTGGCCACACCACCTTCCCGGATCAATTCCAGCGTCTCGGGCTGCATGGTCACGATTGCTTCGGCAACCGCCAACCGCCGGGTGATCGGTTTCTCGCCGACATCGACCATCCGGCTGGCACCCGAGTCGTCAAAGTGGGTCAGGTCGGACATGCTGGATTTGGTGGTGAGAACTGGGGATGGGGTGACCGCGACTTCCAAAGGCGTCTCGTCACAGTATAGGTGTCCGGAGTGGGCTTGCGGAGGTTGACACGGAGATTCCGGGGTTCAGTTTTGCCGGTAAAGTGCAGCCAGCAGCACGCCACAACGGCGGACCTCCGCCACCGGGGTCAGTCCCGGCGGGGTGTTCCTGAGAAAATCGGGAAGGTCGGCCTTGCGACGGAAGATCATCACCCAACGTGCTGTGGCGGCAGCGGGTGTGCCGTACAGGGCCAGACGCGGGGGGCCGTTGTCCCAGACCCGCACCTGTTTTGGGAACTCGGTCCACTGCAATGGATGCAGTGACGGGAAAACGGCGATGGTGTCATTCTCCGGCACATGATCAGACACGTCGAGCAGAAAACGGCGAGTCAGGCTGTCGCCCCAGTAGGTGGGTTCGAATCCAAGAGAGTGGGCACCGGCGGGACCACCGACAGCGAGGTTGTAGAAGGAGAGTCCACAGGGGTGGGTGGCGACCAGGCCCCAACTGGCGGAGACGAGGATGGCGGAGGGGATCAGGCGAGTGGCGACCGGTGACAGGTGTTGGAATTGGTTTCGGCACCAGTCGGTCAGGGCCACCGCGCCACGACCGACCAGGACCGCCCAAAGAGGAAACACGACCAGGAACAAGCGGGTTCCATCGTAAACCGCGATGCCCGGCACGGCGAACAGGACCAGTGGGAAGGCAATGCAGGCGATCAACAGGCAGGCTCGTGAGTCCTTCCACCATTTCCAGTGGCGAGATGCCAGCCCCCAGCCGGCCAGAACGTGCAAGCCCAGCGGGACCGTCACGACAAACATCACCAGGGAATAGTGCCAGGGCACCGCGATGTCGGGGGTCTTACTGCCCAGGTAAAATACCGAAAGTTGTGCTCGCTCGGTGGTCCTGGCGAAGTACTCGACCAGGTGATCCACCGGATCAAGCCACAGCCACGGCCAGCCGGCAAGAAACACGACGCTGCCAATCGTTCCCCAGCATGCCAGTGGGGCGATCGCCCGGCCGCGGAATCGCCACAGGGCCCAGAGGATCACCGGAGGTCCCAGCAGGATGGCCTGGATCTTGGTCAGCAGTGCCAGTCCCAGCAGCAGTCCGGGGACAACCGTCCGCCGCCAGTTGGGAGCTTCCTCCGATTGCCAGCGGTCCGACAGCGACAGCACCGTGGCGGTGTAGGCCAGGGTGATCATCATCTCCAGTGAGGCGAGATGAGCATGTGCGACCAGTCGTGGCATCAGCAAAACCGCCAGGGCTGCCCACATGCCGGCCGCGGCGCCGTACCAGTTGGCTGCGCTACGACCCACCAGGTAGATCAGACAGGCGAACGCGATGGCCGATCCGAAACGGGCAGCCGTTGGAGCAAACGGTGTTGCGCTGGATTCACGTGGTGCAGCGATGGCCGTGATCGCCCCGTGAGAGATCCCCAGCGCAAGTCGGCCCAGTGGCGGATGGTCGGGAAGATAATCTCGATCCTCAAACAATTGTTCCAGCGTGATACCACCAACCATCCAGTACCAGGTCCCCCTGGCCAACCGGCAACCCTGGCCGACGTTGAACATCTCGTCGACGGTCAGTCCCGGCCCCTGGCCGAGCCCCGGATAGTCCCCCGCGGCGTCAAGAGTGGACGCAATCCCCAGCAGTCCCACGAGGGCCAATGCCGCGAGGGCCAGCCGCACCCGGGGTGTGACCCGCGTTGTGACCCGGGGTGTTTCGTCGGAATTCCGGGGCGTGATTGACTCTTCGGGCATGGGTCGGTGCGTTGGTGTTGTCGTGGTGGTCTGCAGTGGACTCTACGACGGACGCGGACGAAACCGCCAAGTGAAGCAAAAAAAAAGGAATGCCCGGCCGTCCTGGCCGGGCATTCCCTTTGGTTGAAACCGCGTCTTCTCGGACGGCCGGGGTCGATGGCCTGTCAGTTCATCCCTGTGTCATCCTTGTGGCCGTATTGCTGCGGGTTTCTTCCGTGGAGCCCTTCCCGGTGATCCGACCTCAGGCCAGCTGCTTCTTGCGGCTGATCAAGGTGCGGACGCGTTCGGCCAACAGGGCCGTGTCAAACGGCTTCCGGAACGTCTCGTTGAAGATCGTCCGATCGAAACCGCTGGCATTGTCGTCATCGGTGAGCAAGGCGACCAAAACCGTCTCGGTGTACTCACCGTTCTTGCGAAGATTCTGGGCAATCATCAGGGCTTCGGAACGTCCCATTCCGAAATCGACGATCACACAGTCCGGATGCAGCGACTCGGCCTGGATGCCAGCCTCGAATCCACTCATCGCAGCTTCGACCTTGTAGTCGTCGCTGTCCAGCATGTCGACGATGCCGGCTCGGATGGTGGGATCGACGCCGACGAGCAGAACCTTGCCCATCGCTTCGTCTTCGAGTTCACCCAGCGGCATCCCATGCTCCTTGAGGAAGCGAATGAGGTGCTCACGGGGGATCCTGCGGTCCTGCGAACCTGGGATGCGATACCCTCGCAAGCGGCCTGAATCAAACCACTTGCTTACGGTGCGCGGGGCCACCTTGCAGATCTTGGCGACCTGTCCGGTCGTGAAGATAGTTTTCATTGCGGGCTCCAGTCAGAATTATCTCAGTCTTGGAAGAACGTCAGCCCATGGGAACAATTCCCACTTCGGTCGCGGGTCCGTCCACCAACCGCTCGCAGCAATCGCGACGGATGGCCGGTTGACCTTGTACTCGCCAATCAATTCCAACCCGAGATGCTGGACTGGACGTGCGAGAACGGGCCGCTTGGATATCTCCTCGAAACGTTCCTCTGTTATTTTCGAATCCACCAATGCGGGGAGGTGGGACCGAGAGTTCGTGACCAGAGCCTCCTGCTTCCGGGGTGGGTCACCCCCGGAGTCCTTTAATCCCCCCCATCAAAACGAGACGCATTGAGGTGTTCGGTTCTGCCGATTGCATCCCTGCAATCAGCACAATGCCTGTGGCAGAACGTTTCGCCCCTACGTGTCTGACCTCTACTTTCGACCTAAGGGCGGGAGGGACTTTAGGATCATTGGCCCTGTAACGACGTGTCAGTGCCCGACCAGGCCAAACAATCGGTCACTTCCGGTCAATCCGGAGGTTCCACGGGGGCGATCCCTGTCGACTCGACCCTGGTTTGTGCGGTCCCATCGGGGCCGACCAGGAGAGTCTGAACGCGGGTTTTTCAGCTTCCGCGACGCGGTCAGGCCGCGTCAGTTTCTCCATCCGGAGAAGTCGGCCCAATTTCCCCAGATTCACCGACGTCCTCGAATCGCACCGAGATCCGCTTGGAGACACCCGGCTGCTCCATCGTCACACCGTAGATCACATCGGCGACGGTCATCGTCCGTTTTCGGTGAGTGATCATGATGAACTGGGTTGTCTTTGCGAATTCGGCCAGCATCGAGGTGTATCGTTCAATATTGGCGTCATCGAGTGCCGCATCAACTTCGTCAAGAACACAGAACGGGCTGGGGTTGCTCTTGAAGATTGCCATGACCAGCGCGACGGCGGTGAGTGTTTTTTCGCCCCCGGAGAGCAACGAGAGGCTACGGAGTTCTTTACCGGGTGGTCGTGCAACGATGTCGATTGCGCAATCCAGCACGTCGTTGGGGTCTTCGAGGATGATGTCACTTTCACCTCCACCGAAGAGAAGACGAAACATGTCCTTGAAGTGTGCCTGGATGGTGGTGAATGATTCGTGAAAGAGTCGCTGACTTTCGGCATCGATCCGCCGCACGATTTCCTCGAGAGTTGCCTTCGCCTCGGCCAGGTCCCGCCGTTGGTTCTCGAGGTGGCCGAACCGTTCTTCGAGTTCTTCGAGATCATCCAATGCGTCGGTGTTGACGCTGCCCATGAGTTGGAGCTTGCGTCTCAGTCGAGACACTTTCGCCTCGAGCTCGTCTCGAACCCCGGCAAATGTTATGCCCGGCGGAGGTTCGAGAGTTCCATCGTCATTCTCAGCGGCCTCGGGTCCCGTTTCTTCAGCGTTCCCAGTTGCCCGGGTGTCAACCAGCGTTTCCGCATGACTGTCCTGGCTGGATTCCGGCACCAGGTCAACCTCGTCCGGATCCGATTGCCCACGTTCATGCTGGTCGTCATTGAGTTCGAGATCGTCCTGGTCGGGCGTGTTGGCGTCTCTGAGTTCTTCGAGATGGAGTTGAAAAGCGGAGGCACTTGATTGAGCCAGGTCATCCAGGCCGACCTGGTATTCGTCGTGTAGTCGCGTTTCCATCGCCTTGAATTCGACTCGAATTTCCCTCGCCTTGAGTTCCTCGTCGTGTTGCTGTTGCCGGAGTTGCCCGATTTCTTCGAGCAGTTGGTTGTCCTCGGCCGCCTGCCGGGTTCGTGTTTGTTTCAGTTGGCTGCGTTCTGTCGACAGCAGGTCGATTTCCCGGCCGTGGCGTTCGTCGACGAGTGCGAGGTCGGCCAGTTGGCTGCCATCGTTGAGGATCTGGAGATTGATGGACTGGTGCTGGTCGGCGAGCTGTCGGAGTCGGCGTTGTGCTTCTTCGAGTTCGTCGTTGTGCCGTCGGACATCATCGGCATTCCGTGTGCACGTGTCCTGGAGGTTGCTGCGGCGTTCCTCCTGGCGAGTGACTTCAAGCCGCACCTTGTCGAGAGTGTCTTCACAGGTGGATCGTTGTTCCCGGAGCTGTTCCTGGTCGTCCTGGATGGCGGTGGCCTGGGCTGCGAGTTCCTGCTGGCGGTTGGCGGAGGTCTGTTGTTCCTGCTGGGCGGTATCGAGTTCCTGTCGGCTGGTGCGTTGGGTTTCCTTGATACGTTGAAATTCGGCGACGAGGGTATTGTGTTGATCGTTGGTGGCTTCGAGTTCCCGGTGTCCATCACGCGCGTCGGCTTCCAGTCCGGACACACGGTCGGCAGCATCCTCTCGTTGTGACGTGGCGGCGGTGAGATCGCATTCGGATGAGACGAGTGATTCGTCGAGATTGCCGAGTTGGTTCTGGTCGGTCTCGATCCGGGCCTCGAGGTCGTCCAGTTCAGTGTGAAGTCGCCTGAGTTCGCTCCGGCGCGAGAGTGGTGAGGCATCGGTGGCGACGGGACCAGCCAGCAGTGTCCCGTCGGATTCGAGCAATTCTCCCTGCAGCGTGACAAACCGCGATCCCTGTCCGGGACCGCGGGAGAGTCGTAGGGCATCTGCGAGCGTGTTGACGATCCAGGTGTTCTGCAGCAGATGATCAATCAACCACTGGTTTCCGTCGACAGCCCCGACCCCGTCGGAGACAGGACCGACGACCCCGGGCTGTTCGGCGAGGTCTCGAGACGGGGTTGAGTGTTGCGAGTGTGTGGCGTCGGCAGCCAGGAATCCGACCCGGTCGGTCAGGCGACTGGTGTGTTCGATCAGGTAATCGCCAAGGGGGGCGAGTTGTTCGATGACGATCCACTGGGCGGATTCTCCAAGTGCCACATCGACCAGGGGGGCTCGCTCGAGGTCGACTTCGATCAGGTCCGAGACGCTGCCGTGGATCAGGTTCCAGGGCGACTGGTCGGAGGTGCGAGCCCGTTCAAGGATTTCCCGCACTCCCAGTCCGATGCCTTCCTGCCGGCGCTCGAGTTCCTCGAGCACGCCGATTCGTGCCTGGTGGGCACTGCGTTGCTCTCGTGCCGCCGAGAGCAGCTTGACAGCCTCGTCCTGTTGGGCCAACAACCGGTCACGTGCCTGCCTGGCGCGTGCCACGTTGGCCTCGATCGCTTCGAGTTCCCGTTTTGCTTCGCTGACCCGAGATTGCCGCAGCTCGTACTCGCGTTGACAGTTCTTCTGGGTTCCGGCGAGTTCCTCAAGTCTCTCACCCGTCTCGGCCTGTTCGATGTCGAGGGTGCCCAGGCGACTCTCCAGCGCCGCGACTTTTTCGTGACAGGCGGCCACGATGCGGGCCTGTTCGAGCTCGGTGCGTCGGATCGTCTCGAGTCGTCCACGATCCAGCTCGATCTGTCGGTTGACGGTTTCCAGGTCCGCTGCAGCGGAGTCACGTTGATCGGTGGCGGTGCTGAACTGCCGATCGAATTCCTCGAGTTCCTGCTCGGCCTCCTGGTCCAGGCGACGCGTTTCCCCGAGTCGTTGGACCAATCTTTGAGCGACCCGGGTCAGTTCGAGCCGATCGGCGTCGAGTTCTTCACTCCTGCGCCGCTGGTGTCCGACGGTCGCCTGGAGTCCGGCGATTGACTCGCGGTTGACGCTGCGGTGGCCCTCGAGTTCACGGACACGGTCGTCCAGTGAGTTGGTGTTCTTGTCGAATTCCGAGAGCACTCGCTCGGAGTCCCTTTTGTCGTTTTCGAGTTCAGCGATGCGGCTGGCAAATTCCTCGACGGTGGTTTCGAGTCGGGCGAGTCGTTTCGAGTGTGACCGGTAGTCATCGGCTGCCAACCCGATCCACCACGCCTTGAGTTGTTCGGAAATCTCCCGGTAACTCGCCGCCTTCTCTGCCTGGTTCCTGGTCGAATTGAGTTGAGCCTCGACCTCGTCAACGATGTCGGTCAGGCGGAGCAGGTTTTGTCCGACGCGATCGAGTTTCCGGAGTGCTTCGATCCGGCGGGCCTTGTAGCGACTGATTCCCGCGGCCTCTTCAAACACGGCTCGGCGGGTGCTGGGATTGGCCTGCAGGATGGCCCCGACCCGACCCTGTTCGATGATGCTGTAGGCCGAACTCCCGGTGCCCAGGAACAGGTTGCGGATGTCCCTCAGGCGACTGGTCTCGCCGTTGATCAGGTATTCGCTGTCGCCGTTTTGCCAGATCCTGCGGCCGATCTGAACCTCCGTAGCTTCGATCGGCAGCAGCCGGCTCTCGTTGTTGAATGTCAGCGTGGCTTCGGCGAAGCCGGCTGATTTTCGACCCGATGCCCCGTTGAAGATGACGTCGGTCATCTCCTTGCCGCGCATGCTCTTGGGACTCTGGTCGCCGAGAATCCACTTGATTGCATCGACGACGTTGCTCTTGCCGCTGCCATTGGGTCCGACGATCCCGGTGATAGCGGGATTGAAGTCGAACCGTGTGCGGTCGACGAAGCTCTTGAAGCCAAAGAGATCGAGAGACTGGAGCATCCAGGGAGCTGCTAACGGAAGAGCTTCTCCAGGAACGAGAATCGCGATCCCGAGCTGTCCTGAGAGCTGGCTTGGGGATCGGTTGACGAGGTGTCTGCGGGGTCGGGTTTGGTGGGGCGACGATCCACCAGGCTGGCTCCTCCAGGAGACGAGTCCGACACGACGGCATCATCCTGCCCGGGCCCGGCCTGGTCCGGTTCATCTTTGGATGAGGTGTCTGAGTTGGCGTCCTGTACGGAAGTGGGGAAGAGGTTGGGGGGGGCATCGGCCGGACTGCGGGTCGAATTGGCTTCACGGAAATAGAGTCGCCCGGTCCGCGGCACCGCATCGATGGCGATCTGTCCGGGCACGTTTTGTTGTTTCTGGGCCTGGACGAGCATCTGGACGATATCGGGGTAGGAAGCTCCCAGTTTCACCGAGCCACGGATCACGTCGGCAATCCGGGTCGAGACGACTTCGCGTCGTGGCGGTCGCCCGACCTGGTAACGGCTGATAGTGACCGTGGGTGCGCCGGGCTGGGCATTGATCCAGATGTGATTGCCGGCCTGCACTGCCAGTGGAGTCCGGAGTTCCTGGTCGTTGCCGAACAGCACGATCTCGGGCCGTTGCAACTGGGTCAGGTGGATCAGTGGTCGGCCACCCGCTTCAATTTCGTGCAGTGTGAACAGATCTCCAACCCGCTCGCCCCGGATAACCGGGTCGAGTCGATCGCGAGTCCAGAGGGCCCGGAATGCCCCGTACTGCAGTTCGGCACTTTGCTTGACGAGTCCCGCCTCACGGCAGTGTGGACAGGACTCCTCGACCGGGTTGCCGTGGTGCCGACAACCCTTGGTGTTGCAGACCTCCAGGGGTTTCAGCAGTTCACGAAGCAACAATTGGGACGGAGCGTCTTCCAGTGTGCTGAGAGCGGCCAGCGCATAAACACGGAATGCCCGCTGGTGCCTGGCTGCCTCGGCCAGGGTGGCGGCGCCGGAGTTGTCGTCGAGATAAGCCAGCGCGGTGGCTGCGTGGAAACGAACCTCGAGTTCGCTGTTGTCCAGGGCGGTCTTGAGGAACGGGATCGCCTTGCTCCCGATCGCCTCCAGCGAGAGAGCGGCGTTGCGGGCCGTCTGGATCGATTCGAGCTGTCCGGAGAGCTGCTGCATCCGGACCTGCCTGGTCACGTCGTCCTCGCGGACCTTGATCTGTCGAATCACGCGCAGGAATCTCGGGAAGTTGTCGCGGTACTTGGGATGTATCTTCAGCACGATCGTGCGGTCGGTCTTGGGGTTGGCCAACGGTTCACGGACCCCGTGGCGGTTGTACGCGTAGAACCGCTTGCCGATTCGGTCGGCGATCCGTCTTGCCATGCGGACACTGCGGTACCGGTTCTTCAGGGCGACCACGAGGTCACGATCTTTCCGCGAGAGACCTCCACCGGGGACTCGGCCTCGCCGGAGAACGCCGGCGAGATCGTCGCTGTCGCCTTCCCCATGAGAGATCAGCACGTGGCCCTTGGCCCGGGCAAAAATGTGTCCCGCCAGTACGCCTTCGCCTGGCACGACGGCTCGCTCGGCAAGGTCGGTTTCCATCAACCAGCCCCCGTTGAGGCTGGTGGCCTCGCTGCCAGGTGGTAGCCTCACCTCGACATCAAATGGGTCACCCTTGCGGATCAACGGTGGCAGGTACGCTCGTACGATCACCAGGGCGGTTTTTGGAGACCGGAGCAGAGCCTTGGGGTCGGGGACGCCACGGCGTTGCATGTCCTTGAGCAGCGACATGCGGAACGGCGAGGGTCGAGGGTCGCCGCCGGTCCCGTCCAGTCCCATGACGAGTCCGACTCCTTCCAGGGTGATCATGCCCAGACCGCTGATCGAGATGTAGTCGCCGACCGATGCCTCCGCTGCCGTGGAGGTTGTTTTCTTCGAATCGGACGCCACGGTGGGACTCTGAGATCGACTGGACCATCCCGGCCAGTTCAACGAGTCGGGCCAGCCGATTCCGCGGCAACCGGTCATGGTCAGCAAACAGGCGGCCGAAACAATCAGCCAGCGGCTGGTGTGTTCGACAGGAGCCCCCTTGCGGGGGTGGCGGGAGAAGTGTGAGCACGTCATCCGTGAGGCTCCGTTGGCGCAATACGCCGGGATCCCCAACGCGACGGGAGATGGACCCCAGTGACCGGGTCCCATCGTGACACGTCACGTCTGGGGGGTGTTTGAGGAGTGGGAGTGATGAGTGTGAAGTGAGAGAATCGACAGAAGCGGCGGAAAGATAGGATTCCACCTGTGACCGGTCAAGATGAGACCGATTTTCTGGCAACCGTTGCGGTAGCGGGTGTCAGACTGCCCGCTTGGTGCGCCCGCCGGATTCGCGTTGTTGCCGTTGCTCGGCCAGCGCTTCGGCCGAGATCATCTGGACAACACTTTGAGCCAGGTAGTCCATTTCCATCACCAGCGCGTCGACCCGTCCCGAGAGGTACATGTACATGATCAGCGTGGGGATGGCGATCATCAGTCCGCAGGCGGTCGTCAGCAAGGCCAGTGAAATGCCCACCGCCAGTTGCTCGGTCTTGCCCATCGAGCCGGCCGTGGCGATGTCGTTGAACGCCTGGATCATGCCCAGCACGGTTCCCAGGAGTCCGAGTAGCGGTGTGACGGTGGCGACACCGTTGAGCACACGGAGATGAACTCGCAATTCGCTGACCTGCCGTTCTCCGCCATCGATGATCGCCTGTTCGACCTCGACGCTCGACTTTCCCCACTTGCGGACACCGTGAGCGAAGACTGCCGCAATTGGGCTATCACTTTGTTCGCACAGCTTCAGAGAACTGTTGCGGTCGAGTTTGCCCTGGCGGATGTGTTCGAGAAATCGGTCGACGAACGGTTTGGGGATCACCCGGCTGCGTTTGAGCACCACCATGCGTTCGACGCTGTACCACAACGCGATGAGCGTGGCTCCGACAAAGGGAATCAGGAACAGCCAGCCCATCCAGCCGAGTTGCTTCATGATGCTGACCGGATCGGTCGGCATTCCCAGGGCGTCGGTTTCCTGGGTGACAGTCGCTGTCGGGGCCTGGCTGTCGGGGGAGGTGTCGTCCTGGGCGGCCAGCACACCACCCACGAGGATCAGCAAAATGAGGGGCAGGGCGGGCCTCAGTATCTTCCACAGCACCGCCGGGATCATCCGGGGGCGGGTTGCCGTTCCGGTCGTGGTTCGTCGGGTCGTCGAGGAGCGATGAGTCATGAACTGGCGAGCCGGCGGAGTCGTGGCAGACGTGTTTTGGCCTTGGAGGCGAAGGGACTCTTGGGGTAGGTCTTGAGCAGCAGTTCGAGAGTCCTCACCGCCTCGCCGAATTCCTTGAGTTGTTCCTGGCAGCCCGCGGCCTGGAACAGGGCAGCGGCCTGGATCTTCGGGTAGTTGTACAGGATCTGAACGGCCAGGAACTGTTTCTTGGCTTCGGCAAAGTTCTTTTGGAGAAGAAAAGTTTCGGCCATACGGAGGTGGCTGTTGGCGGCAGTCCGGGTCTTGCGGCCCGTGGGCGACGCGATCACCCGACCGAATGCCTCACGGGCACCGGCGAAGTCGGGGCGGGGCTTTTGCACAAGGCTGCGTCCGAGTATTTCGTCGGCCTTGTAGAGCACCTTGCCCCGGGGCCGCGCGCGTTGGAAATCGGCAACCGTGCGAGTCACGGCATCGTAATCTTTGAGCTGGAAATGGGCCTCGGCCAGCAACACCCATGTTTCCTCGAACCACGTTGCCGTAGCGATTTCGGTGTTGGTCCGTTGTTCGAGCACGGCAGTCAGTTCGGATTTTGCCGTCCTGTAGTCTTTCAGTTGCAGTGCGGCCTGTCCGAGTTGGAAGCGAGTTTCCCAGCCGTGTCGGCTGTCGGGAAACCGGGTTCTCAGGGCCTTGCCGTGTTCCCGGACCTGTTGCCATTGGCGGTTCTCGGAGGCGATTCCGATGAGTCGGAACAGGGCGTCCTGCTGGATGTCCTTGTCACCGTCTTTCGACCCGGCGATTTTCAGGAAGGCATCACGGGCCTGGGTGAGTCGTCCGGCGACCAGGTCGCTTTCGGCGAGGCTGAAACGGGCACTGGCGACCATCTGGCTATCGGGGTGTTCGGTGACCAATTGCTTGAAGAGCGCGTCGGCCTTTTTGAAGTCTCCCACGTCGGCGTGCATGCCGGCCCACTCGTAGAGCAGGACATCGCGGTCCTTGGCCTTGGGGAACTGTTTGAGGAGTGCCGAGTAGGCCGCGTCGGCGCGTGCGGTTTTCTTGTCCAGTGCGAGCAATCTCGCGGCCCGCCTTGCGGCCAAAAATGCGAAGGAGCTCTTGGGATAGGCCTTGGCAGCCACCCGGTATGCCTCGGACGCTTTCTCGGCCGACCCTGACTTCTCGTGACTCTCCGCGGCCTTGTAGGCGGACTCTGCAGCCAATTCGTCTTTTGGATGCAGGGTGACGACCCGGCCGAACAAGGCGGCCGCTTCGTCGTATTTCTTCGATTCAAACAGGCTCCAGCCTCGTCCCGAGAGTCCCGCGGCGTGGAAGGGAGATTCCGGTCCCAGTGCGACCAGGCTGCCGAAGAGTCGGTCGGATCGTTTGTAGTTCTTCGCCGCGTAGGCCGCCTCGGCCATCCGTCGGACCGTCTGGGCGTAGATGGGCTTGTTGCGGAAGCCGTTGGCCAAACGGGTCAGGGCGAGGTCCGCGGCCGGTGCCCGGCCCTGGTGTTCCGATGACTCGGCCACAACCACCAGGGCGTCGGCGGCCAGGGGGCCTTTGGGATGTTTCTTGAGGTACTTCGAGGCGGCGTCGGTTGCGAGCTTGTGCTGCTTGGCCGCGAGAAAACTCGAGGCGGCCAGCACCAGCGCGTCGTCGAATTCTCCGGCCCGGTCCGAGTTGTCGATCGAGGTGAGGAACGGCTTCAGAGATTCCAGGACCAGCTGGTCGTCACCCAGCCGGCTGGCGACCCGGGCCAACTGGTATCGGGCCCGGTTGCGGATCTTCTCGGTTTGGCCCTGCGCCATGGCGGTACGAAAGAGTGTCACGGCCTCTTTCAGGTTGGCGTCCCCGCCCCGTGCCACTTTCAACCGACCGGCCTGCAGCCGGTGACGTGTGGCCAGTGCACTCTTGGGAAACTCGCGGCTGAACCTGTCGATCAGGGCCTGGATCTGCCCGAGTTGTTTTTGCCGGGCCGTGGCGTCGGTGACCGTCTCTGAGAAGAGCAACAATGCTTCGGTGGCGTACAGCAGACCCTGGTCGTTGGCTGGATGCTTGGGCCATCGACGGACCACCGCCTGAAAACGGTTGGAGGCCTGGATGTACTTCCGGGAACGGAATTCGGTGTCAGCCCACTGGAACTGGATGTCCCGGGCCAGGTCGGGTGCCGGTTTGCCGTCCTCGGCCTGGCGGAAGGCTGCGATCGCGTCCTGGGACTTGTCCAGGGCCTTGAGACTCACGCCGCGCCAGTAATCCGCCACGGCTGCCTGATCTGGATCCAGGCGTGCCGTCTGGAAACGGGTGACAGCCTCGCTGTACTGGCCCAGTTGGAACCTCGCGTATCCGGAATTGAGCCTGGCCGAGAGTGCCTCGGGGCTCTTGGGGAACTCGCGGGCCAGTCGGTCCCAGACCGTGGCCGCCTCGGCGAATCTCTTGGCATCAAACTCGAGAGATCCCAGTCGCGAGAGGGCCTTGTCGGCGTGTCCGGAGACCTTGTCGGTGGCCAGTCGGCCATAGAGACGGCGGGCCTCATCACTCTTGTCGTCCTGCTCACAGCAGACCGCCAGTCCGAAGAGCACCTCGTTGATCAGGCGTCCCTTGGGGAACTCGGCCAGCGACCCGCGATAGATTTTCTGGGCCTGAGCGTACTTCTTCTGCTGGACCAGTGCGTCGCCGAGATAGAACTGGCCCCAGTCGCGGAGTTTGTGTTTGGGGGCAGCCTTGAGGTAGGTCTGCAGGCTGGCCGACGCGTTGGCCCATTCGCCCAGCAGATAACCGCATTCACCGATCCGGAACAGGGCGTCCGAGTGATTGGTGTCCTTGGGATGATTGGCGACGAATGTTCGAAACTCGGTGCGGGCGTCGGTGTACTTCTTGAGATGGGTCAGAGAGACGCCCAGCAGCAGCCGTGCCGAGGCCGCCTGGGGTCCGCGGGGGCGGGACTTGAGGAAGGCCCTCAGGTGCTCGGCTGCCAGCAACCATCGCTTTTGCTTGTAATGACCCACGCCCAGGCGATAGTCGTCGCTGGCGGTGGCTGGGGCCGCCTGGGCGGAAAGATCTGGCGGTGTGGTTGCGGTGGTGAGCAGTACCAGGGCGAGCGGCCACTGGATTGCCGTTCGGGAGAGGAGGTGACGCATGACCGGATCGCTTGGCGAGTCAAAACCCGAACACCGCCGTCGTTCCGGGAGTGGCCCTTCGTCTCCTCGTCACGTCCCACGGCTCGTGTGTGGCCCTATGGTAGCCGTCTTGCCGCGAACCCATCAAGCACAAGCCCGGCGAGGGCGTCTGCCTTGCCGGGCTTGCTGGAACGTCAGGGGTCGGTCCTGGAACCGCGATCAACGCGGGGTGGGAGGACCGGCACAGCGAATCAGGTGGTCGTGATCGAGGTAGACCACGTCCTTGGTCTCGTCGATGTTGGTGAATGGCACCGGCCAGTGCGACCGAATCGTCTTGGTGTAGTACACCGTGGCCTTGTAGTGGCAGTGGTGCAGCTTGGCCGGACCGACCATCGGGTAGAACCGGCAGGGATCGACCCGGTCCACGATCAGCTCGACGACGATCTTCACGTTGTTCCGGGTCGTCTCGGCCAGAAACGCATAACCACCGGATGCCTTGTCGGGCAAAGACCTCATCACCTCGTCTTCGGACGGAGGATCGAGACAGTACAGGGGCGCGTGTTCACCTTCGATCGGGTCCAGCACAGGCACCTTGTCGTACCGTTCTTCCTCGTGGTACGTGTCTTCGATCATCTCGCTGAAGTAAGGACTCACCGGGATCAGCGGCGTGGTGACGAAGAACTTTGCTCCGTCCAGAGCCACGGCCACGACTCCGTTGAAGATCATGCAGCCACTGCTCGCCGAACTGGCAATCGCCAGAGTCAGGATCAGGGCCAGTCGTCTGTTACGTGTCATCTCAAGATTCCCTGCACAGGGTCCGCATGCTGGTTGGCAACCTGTTGGATCCAACCGGATCGTTCAAACCGAATTGTGTGCCCACCCCAGCGTCCGGATTGCTTACCAGTTTTCCGGGTTGAGGAACCACCACCACTTGTCCGTCCGGGGACGGAAGTTGAGGCTCCAGTGTCCATCGTCCCACTCGAGTTGAGCCTGCCGCCAGCCCATCGGGATCTGGGGGTAGGGGTAGAATGGCCCGATGTACGGCCAGGCACTGGCACTGTACTGTTCGGGATACGCCACCTGGGAGTAGTTGGGGTACGCCGCGTAGCTGGGCCACGCGTGGTTGGGCATATTGGGCATGTTGTAGACCACGTTCGAGGCACGTCCACCGGGGTGGCCGTAGCTGGGTGGCGCCGGCATGGCCGGTCCTGCTCCCGGTGCAGCCGGGCCGGGACCCGGTGCTGGACCGGCCGGTTGGAAGGCTGCCTGTTGCAGTCCTGCCGGTCGGCGTCCCAGGGCCAACTGGTTCTCGACTTTCTTCACGCCGGGTACCGTCGCGGCGATCTGCTCGGCGTACGCACGCTCCTGCAGTGAATTCACCGTGCCGGCCAGTTGAGCCGTTCCCTGACGGAACCGGATCTCGATGTCGTAGCTGCTCAGCTTGGCCGCACCCAGGGCACGAGCAATTTGCTCGGCCATTTTCTGGTTGGCCAGCTTGTTGGCCGGCGTGGGCCTGGGATCCGGTGCGAATGCCACCGGCCGGATTGCCGGCTGGATTGCCGGCTGGATTGCCGGCTGGATTGCCGGCT
>CAZYAZ010000012.1:94160-96035 GCA_964646205.1 uncultured Planctomycetaceae bacterium
GGATTGCCGGCTGGATTGCCGGCTGGATTGCCGGCTGGATTGCCGGCTTCGGGGCCTTGGCCGGAATAACCTGCAACTGGTTATCGACCGCTGCGACGCCGTTGACTCCGGACACCACCTTGGTCACCGCAGCCTTTTGACCGGTGTCGGCAACCGACCCGGTCAACTCGGCCTTGCCCGCCTGGTAGCGGATACTGATGTTGTATCCACTCAGGCCAGCTGACCGCAGGGCCGAGGCAATCGACTCGGCCATCTTTGTGTTGTAGGCCTTCGTATCCTGAGGTTTTGCGGGGGCTTCCGCCTTGTCCGCACCTCCAAAGTACTTCAGGAACGATGGCAGTCCTGCCGAACTCGTGCCGGGCGTGGCCGCCAGTAGGGCTGCCAGCAATGCCCATGTCTGAAACCGTCGCATGAACCAACTCTCCTCAGTTGCGTACGAACCGCGTACGAGAAACCCCGCGCACTGGCACGGATGCTGATTCTTTTGATCGGATCAGTTGCTCCGGTTGGTTAAACTTTTCTGGTTATTTCGTTTCAGGGTTTTCAGAAATTCCCGTTTTACCGCGTTAAAGCCCATTTACATGATCGCCGCGGAAACGGCATTGGAGAGGTGAACGAGCCGCCAGGGTGCACGGGAACGGATGGCACTGGTCAACAGGATGCAGAAGGCGTCCCGGTCCCGATCCATCCAGCACATGGTTCCGGTTGCTCCGGTGTGTCCAAAAACGGTCGGTCCCAGCGAATCACCCCAACTGGCGGACGTGCCACGGTGATTCAGTTTCCAACCCAGTCCCCACGGACGGCTTGCTGCCAGTTGCGGAGGGATTCCCGGCATCGTTGCCAGGCGGTTTTCGGTCATCGAGCGAACTGTCGCCGGAGCCAGGACCCGCGTGCCTCGAACCTCTCCATCTCCCAGCATCAACTGACAGATGACGGCGAGATCTTCGGGCGAGGCAAAGGCACCTCCCCAGGGGGCTCCAAATTCCTGCCAGTAACGACTGTTCCACCCGAAATCGGATCCCACCTGGTATTCGGGGACTTCGACCCGCACCAGCCTTTTTCGGTCCAGTCCGCGGCTGCCGAGTGCGATGTCCTCGAGTTCCAGTGGCTCGAACAGGTCGCGACGCAAGACTTCACGGATGGGTCGTCCGGCGAGTTTTTGCACCAGTTCGGCGGTGACCAGTGTTCCCATGCTCTGGTACTTGTGGTCGGTGCCGGGGGCGAACACCGGGGGCGATGCGATGGCACCGGCGATGAATGTTTTCAGGGGTGCGTGGCGTTTTCGCAATTCGGCATTGTTGGGAAGCATGTCGGGCATGCCGGAGGTGTGGGTGAAGAGGTGTTCGACGAGGGTCTCTTCCTTGTGATGCGCAGCGAAATCGGGGATGTAGCGGGCGACGTGGTCCGAGAGATTCAACTGGCCGCGCTCGACCTGCAGCATGCCGGCCAGATAAGTGATTGGCTTGGAGATCGAAGCGAGCAGGAACAGGCCGTCTTCTCTGATTGGTTCGGCGTTTGGCTCGGGCCCTTGCCGTCCAAAGAACCGCGGAGGAATCACCCGACCATGCCGTCCAACGAGGATTGCCCCGCCGGGGACTGGAGCCTGTGGACCGGTGGTCCATTTTCTCAGCAACCGGTATGCGGTTTCCAACCGCTCACCATCGATTCCGATTTCTTTCGGCTTGGCGTACTTGAGATGTCCCATGAGTTCTCCATCGCGTTGGGGGTCGGTGAGAGTAGTCCGATCCGAACGGAGATGATATCCTAGGAAGGGCCTGACCGCCCGGGTGACCACAGGGGTTCGCGGCTGTCGGCAGGTGTTTTTGCGGTGTGGAGACCGAGGCTGATGGCCAAGAAGAAGACCACCAAGAAGAC
>CAZYAZ010000012.1:96135-98341 GCA_964646205.1 uncultured Planctomycetaceae bacterium
CCAAGAAGGTTGCCAAGAAGGGTGCCGACGAGACAACCAAGAAGGTTGCCAAGAAGGCCACCAAAAAGAAGGCCGTCAAGCGGAAGAAGAAGGCGTCCGAGCCGACTCGCTACCGCCTGATCTGGGGCGTGTACAGCAGTAGCATGCGGGAGGAAGCCCGTTTTGACTACGACCAGCGGAAGGATGCTGACAAGAAGGCCGAGCAACTCAAGGCCAAGGGCAAGAAGATCTACTGGGTCCAGCCGATCAAGGAACCGATTGTTCCTGGCGAAGACGACGACGAGTAGGTCTTAAAGCCAAACAGCCGGGCAAGGGTGCCCGGCTGAAGTCCGCGTTGTCACACGCTGGTTGCTACTTCTGTGACAACCTCGCCCGTCGTGCTGCACGACGGCGTGCTCGCCGAGCCGTGTCGCTGGGCTTCTCGTAGTATTCACGCCGCCGCATTTCTTTCTTGATGCCGGCGTGTTCCACCAGTTTGCGGAACCGCTTCACCGCGTCCTGGATTTTCTCGTTATCGCGAAGCCGCAGTTTGACCACGGGTCGTCTCCCGTCTGATTCGTATCCGTTGGGGGGGAAGAACTACCGTAGCAGAACTTCCGACGGTGGCCAACCGAAAGCAGGGGGAACCGGTGTGATCGTCAGGCTGTCACTCGATTTCGCGGGGTTCCACGATGCCCAGCCCGGCCAACTTGTCGTGGCACTCGTCCCGCTCACGGCAACGGGTCAGGTCTTTCCAACTGGGGTCCTGGGCAGCCAGGAACGTATCCAGGGCCAATGGCGGAGGTTGTCCGGCGTCCTGGGCATGAGCCATCAGGCGTGCCAGCACGCCCTTGTCCAGTCGTGTCAGAAACATTCCATCGACACGGTAGTCCTGAAACGCTTCCCAGACGATCGGGAACAGCGGTTGCACGATCTGTTCGCCGATGGTCGTTGCGTAATCTCGTATTTCCTGTTGTGCGTGGCTGTCCATTCTCAGGGCCAGGAAGTGCAACAGGTTGTGCAGGTCGACCTTCCAGTACGCCTCGGTGTAGGTCGACAGTGGCAGGTCCTTGCGGGCTTGTTCGCGGGCGACCCCGGCGTCGATTCGTTCCTGGTAGATGCGTTTCGAGTGATCCTGGAGTTCTCGCTCTGTCTCGGTGAGTTGTTGACCCAGCTCGGTGGAGAGCAGGTCACCACTCCCCTGCCGGTTGCTCTGGGCTTGGCTTCTCCAGGCATCAGTTGGAGTTGTCTGCGAGGCGTCGATGGCGATCGAGTACCGGGTGCTGTACTCGTTGACGTTGGCGGTGCGGTGCCGGATCCACTGCCGCCAGCAGTCCATCGGCACTCTCACCAGCAGCTTGATTTCGGCCATCTCAAACGGCGTGGTGTGCCGGTGCCTGAGCAGGTAACGAATCAGCGTGCGGTCGTCGGAGACCTTTCGCGTTCCGGCCCCGTAGCTGACCCGGGCGGCCTGGACGACCGATCCGTCGTCACCCATCACGTCGACCAGGCACACGAAACCATCGTCCAGGACATCGAACTTTTTCCAACGCAGTTGGTCGACAATCCCCGAGCGGTCCTCGGTGGTTGACTCGGCAGGCTCGTTAGTCATCCCGGTCGATTCCTCCCTGATCTCCGATGTTGGCAAACCGACTGCCATCCGGACACCGGCAACGCTGGCGGATTGTCGTGGACAACCGGTGAGTTTTCCAGTCCACGGTGACAACTTGGGCCCCGGTTTGCGTTTCCCATTAGTGCCGATTAGTCTCTGACCACGCTGGCCGACAGCCCTGTTGGCGGCTCCGGAAACTCCAAAAGGACATTTCACACGATGGCTGACGTGCAGATCCAGATGAGAGAAAACGGTCCATTCCTGGTCAGTGGCCCTGTCGAATTGACTGATGCCAACGGTGCCGCATTCGACCTGAGCGGCAAGGAGACCTTCGCTTTGTGTCGCTGTGGAGCCTCGGCCAACCGACCGTTTTGTGACGGCAAACATCGCGATTGCGGCTTCGAGTCGGCCGAGACGGCTTCGGGAGCCTGACCTCCCCGCTGCGGTTTTTGGAGTCCACCAGGATCGAGGTGACATGATGACGCGAGGCACGTGGTGGCCGGTTCGAACGGACGGGCCAAGTTGGTGGGTGGCATGGGTCGTGGTGGTGGTCTCGGGGGTCGCCGTGTCGGTGGCCAGCGCCCAGGCACCTCCCGCTGATGTCGCGGCACGCCT
>CAZYAZ010000013.1:0-32630 GCA_964646205.1 uncultured Planctomycetaceae bacterium
CGTCGTGAACGGCCCAACGCTGAGTCTCACCGTGCCACCGTTGTCAAAGCTTCCCGCCGCACGGTGGACTCCGGGAGCACAATGCAGCCCGGCACGAACCTGGATCTCAAATGATTCATCCAGCACTGTGGCCAATATGTGAGGCTCCATGTTGGTGGCGACGATGCTGACCACGCCGACGTGAGGAGAATCGAGTGGGGGGCCAATAATTGAGATGTTTGCCAGTGAGGCAAGTCCGGAAACCAGCCTCTCGGTCAAGGATTCCTCGGCTGCCGCGATGGTTTCAATTCCCTTGTCTTCCAGCCAGGTCAACCCAGCTTCCAGTCCGAACAATCCCGGGACATTCGGATTGCCGGCTTCAAATCGATCGGGCATCGTCAGTGGTTGACGGTCTTGGTCACTGAACGATCCAGTGCCTCCTTGGCGGAACCCTCGCAGTTGGTCTTCGATTCCCGGGCGGATGTAGAGCAGGCCAGTCCCGAGGGGGCCGAGCAATCCCTTGTGACCGGCACAGGCCATCAGGTCAACTGGCCAACCGGCCAGGTCAATTGGCAGATGTCCTGCTGTCTGTGCTGCGTCGACCAGTACCAGGATCCCGGCATCGTGTGCGGCGGTTCCGATGTCGATGATTGGTTGGACGGCGCCGGTGACATTTGACGCATGCTGTACGGCGACAAGTCGGGTGTTGGTGCGTTGCGCGTCGCGGACCGCCGTCGGGTCAACTCGGCCGGTCGTGTCGACAGCGACCACAGTGAGTTCGATGCCACTTCGGTCCGCGAGTGCTGTCAGTGGCCTGAGGACGGAGTTGTGTTCGGCAGCTGTCGTGATGACATGATCGCCTGGTTGGAGCAGACCGTGCAGGGCGATGTTGAGTGCATCGGTGGCGTTGAAGGCAAAGACGATCTGCTCGGGTGCCTCGGCACCCAGCAGGGCGGCGGCTCGCTTGCGGCAATTCCGCAGCACGGCATCGACTTCGACCGCTGCCCGGTGGCCGCCTCGTCCAGCTGCTGCGCCAAGCGTCCGGTTGTAACGGTCGATGGCGGCATAAACCGATTCGGGCTTCGGGAAGCTCGTGGCCGCGTTATCGAGGTATATACGGGGCACAGGCGAGGTCCTGGGGAGGCCACGTGAAAAACGAGGGCTAGCCGCCGATCGAGTGCATCGGTCGATCGGGCTGGATGAAACGAGCCGTGTTGATTTCGTGCCCCTCGGACTTGGCATGGATCGATGTGGAAATCGCGTCGATGATCGAGGCGTCGTCGGTACTATCGCGAAGCAGTTGCTTGACGTCGGTTTCTTCGAGACTGAACAGGCAGTTGCGGAGTTTGCCGTCGGCGGTCAATCGAAACCGGTTGCAGTTGCCGCAGAAGGGTTCACTCACCGAGGCAATGAATCCCACACGGCCCACGCCGTCGGCAAACTCGAATTGATTGGCCGGTGCTGTTGGGTCGGGGCGGCCACGGGCGATCAGGGGGCCGAATTCGGCTTCGAGACGTTCCCGGATTTCGGAAGCGAACAGCACCCGGTCACGTTCCCAGGCGTTGTCGGCGTCCAGGGGCATGAATTCGATGAATCGCACTTCGATTCCAGTTTCACGTGCGAGGCGTCCAAAGGGAACAACTTGATCTTCGGTGAGGCCACGGATTGAGACGGCGTTGATCTTGATCGGGTCGAATCCCGTCGCCTGGGCCGCCTCGATGCCCTCGAGCACTTTTTCATAGCCCTCGCGACGAGTCACTTCCTTGAAACGAACCGGGTCCAGTGCGTCCAGGCTGATGTTGATTCGCGAAAGTCCGGCGGCGTGGAGTTCACTGGCCTGGTCGGCCAGAAGAATTCCGTTCGTGGTGAGACCAATGTCCTTGATGCCCTTGACCCCCGAGACCCGTCGGATCAACTCGGACAGGTCACGCCGTACCAGCGGCTCGCCGCCTGTCAGTCTCAGCTTGTTGATACCCAGTCCTGCCGCCACGCGGACGAATCGTTCGATTTCCTCGAACGTCAACAATTCGCTCCGATTCATGAACTGGACGGTGTCGGCCGGCATGCAATAGAAACAACGGATGTTGCAGCGGTCGGTGACGCTGATTCTCAGATTGTTGTGTTGTCGGCCGAATGTGTCGACGAGTGGGTGCGAGGGAGTCATGGGCGGGTCACGCTTGGAGGATGTTGCTCAACTGGAGAGAGAGGTGTCGGTGGAAGCCGCATCGCTGGAAGTGTCCAGGCCCGGATGAACCCACTCGGTGGTCCCATCCTCGAAATTCTCTTTTTTCCAGATTGGCACGACCTCCTTGAGCGTGTCAATCAGGAATCGTCCGGCTTCGAAAGCCTCGACCCGGTGTGGACAGCTGACGGCCACGGCAACACTGACGTCACCCAGTTCGAGATGTCCGAGCCGGTGAACGATTCCACAAGCCGTGATGGGCCATTGGGAACGAGCGTTCTCGACAAGTTCCTCCAATTTCGCCGTTGCCATCTCGGGATAGGATTCGTAGTCGAGCGCCAGCGTGCGTCGCCCGTCCGTGAGTTCTCGGACTGTGCCCAGGAACAGCACGACGGCGCCGGCGGCATGATCGCGGACCGATTCGGTCAACTGGTGAGTATCGATCGGATCGTGAGTGAGTTGGATCATCGAGTCAGGCCATGGAGTGGCGTTGAGTATTGTGTTAGCCGCCGCTGACGGGCGGGAAGCAGGCAATGGTGTCGTTGGCATCCAGTTTGACGGCATCGTCAGCGTAATTGGTACCCACGGCGATCAGTAACCCATCGGCCAACGGCACCAGTTGCGGTACGTGGACGGCCAACGCGGACCGCACGTCCCCGACGGAAACGGGTTCGGCGAGTTCCAGGTCGACCTGTTTGCGTCCGGCAAGGTCCCGGGCGTGGGCAAACAGTTGGACGGCCACTTTCACGTGATTACCAGTTGCTTTTGTGAACGATGATGCGATTGGCCCCGCGACTGGGGCAGTTGTTGCTGGATTTCCGGGATCAGGCCGTAGGCCAATGCCATGAGTTTCAGAGGGTGAAGAGTCGGCGTGTGGGATCCCTGCTGCATCTGCAGCCGACACCCACTGCACTCGGTAGTTCCGATTCCAAGATCGCCCTGCTGCATCCTGCTGATCAGTGGCCGCCCGATTTCGATCGACGTCACAAAATTGTCGTGCGCGATCCCCCAGGCGCCAGCCATTCCCGAGCAACCTGATTCAATTGTAGAAACCTGCAAACCGGGAATCAAACCGAGCAAATCTCTCAGTGAGGACCGGTCGCCCAGGGCCTTGAGGTGACAGGGGGTGTGGTACCCGGCCACCAGTTCCAGTTCCTGAAAGTCCAGCGACAATTGACCTGCGGCGTGAAGTTCGGCCAGGAATGTCCCGGCCTCGATCACCTGTTCTGCCACCGCCGGGGCGTCGGGATGATCGACCAGGCGGGGGTACTCCTGTTGCAGGCAGACGACCGCTGAGGGTTCACTGCAGATGATCCGATGGCCCTCGCGAGCCAGTTCTCCAAGTTCTCGAAGGTTCCATTCGGCCACTCGTCGGGCCGAATCGAGGTCGCCGGCGGTGATCATCGCCATCCCCGAGGGGTATTGATCGCGGGGCACGAAGACGGGGATGTCGTTGTGTTCGAGGATGCGGATCAGTGCCGTGGCGAGTTCGGGGTCATGGTGGTTGGCAAAGTGGTCGACGAAGTAGACCACCGGCTTGGGGCGTGCGCCGGGGCGTGGCCGGAATGACCAGCGTCGTGGCAGGTTCCTCAGAAACGAGCGTCGGGCCAGTGTTGGCAAACGCCGTTCACGGTGAATCCCGAACAGTTTTTCGATCAGCCACCGGGCCGGAGGTTGCTCGAGCAGCCAGTTTGTTGCCCTGGGCATCAGACCACCCAGGGCGACCAGGTTGTGGATTCCAGCAGCAGACCGGTCGGCCCGGGTCATTCCATCGACGGTGGCCTGGACCGCCTTGGCCTCGACCATCATCTGCGGCACGTTGACGTGGCCCGGACACTCCAACTGGCACTGCTTGCAGTTGAAGCACAGCGCGGAGAGTTGTCGGAGTTCCTCGGAGGCGAGGGCTTCGGAACCGAGTGGTCCAAACACGGAGCGGATGGCGTTCGCCTTGGCTCTTGGGCTGGCGTGCTCGGAGGGATCGATCCGAAAAAACGGGCACATTCGTTGCAGGGGAGACACCGTTCGACAGGCCGCGCAGCCGTTGCAGTCGTTGGCGGCTTCGGTGAATTCCTCCGCTGTCCAAGACGCCCCCAGCGCCACCAGGTCCGTCTCTGCCGGGTCGGGAACGGTGTCCGAGGGGGAGAGTGGTGTGGTGGAAACGGTGGCCTGTTCTGCCGGGCGAAAGTCGAGCCGACTCAGGTGTCGTGAGTCGGGTACGATTTTTCCGGGATTGAGTCGCCCCTGGGGGTCAAAGAGATCCTTGACGAACTGGAAGACCCGGCAGAGTGGTCCGTACTGTTTCGTGAGGAAGCGGGTACGCGAGAGGCCGTCGCCGTGTTCCCCGCTGATGGTTCCACCCAATCGGAACACCTCCTCGTAGAGGCTCGCGGCGAGTTGTTCGAGCCGGGCACCATCGTCGATGGCGGGAGCCGGAAGAAACGGTCGCAGGTGCAATTGGCCAGCTGCTGCGTGAGCGTAAAGCGAAGCGGTGGTCTCCTGGTCCTGGAAGACTCGCTGTGCGGAGATCAGGAATTCATGCAATTGCTCGGGAGGCACGGCGATGTCTTCGACAAACGGCAGTGGGCGGGTGGCGCCTTTGAGCCGGGACAGCAGCGGGACAACACGTTGCGGCAGTGACCAGAGGAATTCCACGTCGTCGAAGTTGTGAGCTTCGAATGCGACCCGGGTTGACTGGGCCGTGGCGCGTGCGGCCGAAACGACCCGGGCAATTCTTTCCCGCGTTTCGCGTTCACTCATTCCGACCTGTTCAACGATCAGCGCCGCCTCGGTTCCCGCGGGAATCATGGATCCGAATCGCGGGTCCGACTCTCGTCCCAGGCTCAGTACCCGTCGGTCCATCAGGTCACAGGCCGAGGGTTGCAGGGTGGAGATGGCCTGGACACACCGCGTGGCTTCCTGGAGGCGTCCGAACAGGAGCAACACGATGCCACGGTGTTCGGGCAGGGGAGACGTGTGCAACGTGGCGCGAGTGAACAGCCCCAGTGTTCCTTCTGAACCGACGAGCATGCGAGCGAGTTCGAGCCGATCCTCGGAGAGAATTCCTCGCAGAAGATACCCGCTACAATTGCGTGGCAGTGCTGGTTGGCGTTCGCGAATCAGTTCGTCGTTTTCCCGGAGGATGCGTTCGAGGTTGTCGCAGAGCCTCTGGTGGGGGTCGGTTGGATCGATCGCCCTGCTGATTGTCCGGCTCACCAGTTGTTCACTTCCCGCTTCGATTACCGAGCCGTCTCCGGTGACCAGTTCGATTTGCTGGACATGGTCTCGCGTCGAACCGATACGGACCGAACGTGATCCGGCGGCATCGACGGCCAGCATGCCGCCGACGGTCGTGACTGCACCGGTGGAAGGATCTGGTGGGAAGTATCGTCCCAGTGGTCGGAGATACCGGTTGAGTTCATCACGCACGACACCTGGTTCGACGGTGACCGTTCCCGAGTCGACCGAGACGACATGGTGGAGGTGTCGCGAGAAGTCGACGACGATACCCGGGCCGAGACAGCCGCCTGCCACGCCACTGCCGGCTCCGCGTGGAAATACTCCCAACTCGGCCTCGGCCGCGTACTGCACGATGGCCACGACATCATCCCGGGTGCGTGGGCGGGCGACGGCCAGGGGCGGGATCTCGTAGAGACTGCCGTCACTGGCGTAGAGAGCTGTCGAGAGCGGATCGACGAGCAGTTCGCCCTCGAGAACGCTGCCAAGATCTTCGAGCATCAACTGGCGTTGCTCATCCACGCGTTCGCGACTCCGTTGACTCGGTGAGCAGAATCCGTTTGGTAACGTCCGGTGATGTGTGAGTTGCCGGCGGATTATTCCGCGAGATCCGATGGATCCCGGCGGAGAGCCTCCTGACGATAACGTTCGGCTCGTTCGTGATCGAATCGCTCGTAACCGTCGGTCGGACCCTCGAGCCGGTGCCGGGCCTGGCACCGGTAACAGACCAGCACGTCTTTCATCAGACTATACAACGCCAAATCGAGGAGTGCGAACAGCATCAGGATGCCGATGGCCCACTCGGGTTGGTACTGTGCCCAGGCGAGGGTCGAGAGGGTGCCGCCGAGAACAACCAGGCCGATCCCAACCGCGTGTGGGAAGTCCTTTTGCCGCCAGAGATCTCGTTCGCCGCACGCCAGGCATTCGGCCAGCCGGCCGTCTTCCCATGACGATTCGGGGATGGACCTCTGGAAGTCACAGGCGGGGCAGGCCAGGAGATTCTCGTTCAGGCCATCGGTGACCCGCCCGGTCTGTTCACATCGAGGACAATTGAAGTCGAGTTGCATGGGAAGTGGCCGGGCGTCGAGCGGATTCTTGATGATGGTGGAACAGGCTGCGGTCAACCTAGACCGGGATCGAAAATTCATGAGCCAGCAGCGTGGCGGTCAATTCTCCCGTGAGGGTCAACACCACTCCCACGTAGAGTACCCCGGTGGCCGATTGCGTGTTGCGGTACTCGAGAATTCTCCAGACCATCACCACGACCACCAGTGGACTGATCAGTCCGGCAAGCCATCGCAGCGACAGCAGTAACCTCTGGTGGTCCGAGTCGGGCAGGCCTCCGATTATCAGGAGCCCAACGGTGGCCAGCACGATTCTCAGCAGCGTGGCGGCTCCCAGGACGAGGTTGAGTCGTTTGAGAGGCGCCAGAGGCATGCCGCTGGCCGTCAGGTACCAGTGTCCCAGCAGCATGCTGACCATGGCAGCACCCAGCAACAGGGCGGTTGACAGTTCCGAGGCAACGACCATCAGAGACATTGGCAAAGAGGTCGGATTGATGATCCAGGCCGATTGGACCAGCAGCGAGAGTGAAAGCCCCGTGATCACAACGATGCAGACCGTTCCGAATCGGCGTCGGCCCAGGGCCCAGGTGAAGCTGCCGATATAGGCCACGACGGCCGTCGCTCCGCAGAGCCAGGTGTCGGTATGAATTCCCCACGGGTGGCCAGGATTCCCCACCTCGTCGGAAGCGGGGCTGTTCCAGCCGCCCAGGTGAGTCAGGCCGGCGAGGACTGACAGCCCCAGAACAATCAGCATCTGGATCCGAAAGAAGCCATCTGTGATCTGCCGCCTGTCCGCCAAGCACCATGCCAGGCTCATTCCACAGATCAACCGGATGGCGAACTGGGCGATCACGAGGATTCTCTTGGGGACCAGCTGTGGGAGTTCAGCCTCGGTTGATCAGCGACATGACCTCGGCACGGCTGGACTGGTTGGTCTTGAACAGACCCCGGACCGCGCTGGTGACTGTCCGGCTGCCCGGCTTACGGACGCCCCGGATCGTCATGCATGTGTGCGTCGCCTCAATCACCACGACGACCCCCTTGGCGTCGAGTTCCTCGGAGAGCAGGTCGGCAATCTGGTCGGTCATCCGTTCCTGAACCTGCGGGCGGTGTGAGACCTCTTCGACCACCCTGGCCAGCTTGCTGAGGCCGACGATCCGGCCGTTGGGAAGGTAACCAACGTGAGCGACCCCCATGAAGGGCAGCAGGTGATGTTCGCACAGGCTGTTGAAACTGATCTCCCGGACCAACACCAATTCGTCAAAGGCTTCCTGGAAGCATTTCTGCAGGTGTCGGGCGGGATCCGAATGCAGCCCGGAGAATAGCTCGGTGTACATTCGAGCCACCCGGTCAGGTGTTTCGAGCAGGCTCGATCGATCTGGATCTTCTCCGATCGCCTCGAGGATCTCACGGACGGCCTGGGCAATCCGGGGTTGGTCAACCGGCGACGTGGGGTTGGGAGAGTCGTTGGTGTCGAGAGTTGAACGGGACATCTGGAACTCGTGAAGAATCTGTTGTGGGCTTGGGGAGGGGGATCAGTTGAGACTGTAAGGTGGCGGAAAGGTCGACGGCTGGACGGTCCCATTTGCACCAAGGCAGTTTTTCAGTTCATCCAGGACCAGTAGCGCACGGATGGCGATGTTGGTTTCCTCGAGAATCGACTGTGCTGTTTTGGGTTCCAGTGGCAGTGAGAAGGCAATCACGTCACACAATCCACCGAGAGGGAGGTCGGTGTCGAGCGAGTCATGGAACGTGCTGTCGAAGTCGCAACCAGCCGCCACCTGCTGGAATCCGACCAGCAGTTCTCGCTGTCGCCGTCGCCGCACTTCGGTCGAGAGGTCTACGGGCATTTCCGGGTTCAACTCGACTCGACCGATCCGGTAGGGACGTGATTCGTGGTCTTCATCGAGCACCTCACCGCGAGCCAACCCCTCGATGACGACCTGGTACCGACCGTCGGAGAGCATTTTTGAGGAGGCAATGCGACCGATGCAGACGGTTTGATGGATCGTGGCCGTTTTTGATTCGTAGTTCGATTCCCACCCGGGTGTCAGCAGTGCCATGGCGATCAGCCTGTCGCCAGCCAGAGCGTCGGCGATCATCTGTCGATACCGTGGCTCGAAAATCATCAGTGGCAACATGCCATTCGGGAACAGCACGGTGTCGGGCAACGGAAACAACGGGACGTCGCCGGTGAAGTTTCGCAGCTGATCAGGATCTGATTCGAATGGTGTCATGAGGCGGGCATCGCCACGCGTGGGATGAGGGATTCGTCGATCACCAGGCCAGCGGGATAGGTGTTGCCGGCGTCGATCAACTCTCTGAAACAGGACTGGAGGTCGTTGAGCAAGTTCTCGAGATCGAGACCCATGTAGGTGGAGGGGTACTGTTGAAGGTAATTGTGCGACGAGTGGTACAACTTGCGTGCGCCACCGAGGTTTCCGTTGCTGAAGTGAAACAGGGCCACCGCCACCTGGATCAGGCCCTGGTAAAACTGTCGTTCGTCACCAACGATATCTGCCCAGAGCTCTTCCAGTACGTCGTGGGACTCAAAGAAGTCCTGGTCATTCAACAGCCGCAAGCCCTCGAGGTACTGCGGCGGATAGGGGGGAAGTGGTTCTTGGGGCATCGGAGGATTGCGGTAAGACCATCGACGCGTATGATTTCTGGTGTGGTGGTGCCAGACGACCGGCGTCTGGTTTGGCCCGGTCATCCGGACCCGTCACCTCGATTCTAAAGAGCCGTCCTTGGCGGTGTCTATCGGGCGTTTCTCTCTTATCGCGGTTTGATTCATGGCCAGGTCGGGTTGTATCGTTCCCAACGATGAGACGAGGTCACGGGCAAAAAAGGTCGTGCGAGGCCTGAAACGCGCCTACCCGGATGCCGAGTGTGCTCTGCATCATGACGGTCCGTTTCAGTTGCTGGCTGCCACGATTCTCTCGGCCCAGTGCACCGACGAGCGGGTGAACATGGTGACCCCGGCGTTGTTCGAGAAGTTCCCGACGGCTGAGAAACTGGCTGGTGGCCGGATTCGCGATATCGAGCGAATCGTCAAGTCGACCGGTTTTTTCCGTTCAAAGGCCAAGAGTCTCAAGGGAATGGCCAGGGGACTGGTCAGAGACCATGGAGGCGAGTTTCCTCAGAATGTCGAGGACCTGATCCTGTTGCCCGGTGTTGGACGCAAGACGGCCAACGTCGTCCTGGGAGTCTGTTTTGGAATCGCCAGCGGAGTGGTCGTTGACACTCATGTGAAGCGGATCAGCAATTTGCTGGGGCTGACCACCGAGGCCAATCCTGAAAAGATCGAGCAAGATCTGATCGCGTTGTTGCCCAAGAAGGAGTGGATCGAGTATTCGCACCGGGTGATTCACCACGGGAGAAAAATCTGTATTGCCCGACGCCCACAATGTCGCGAGTGTCCATTGCTGGCCTGCTGTCAGCGGGTTGGACTGCCGGCATTGGAGACATGAGAGCGATGGGGGACCAATGAGCGTGGCAGAGTCTTCGGTGGGTTGTTGCAACCGCAACCGAATGGGACTACCGTGTGTCCCGTTGATTGTCGCGGAGTGCCTCCGCGAGGTGGACCAGGCCTGTGGCCGCACGACGGACGGGACGTCATGATCCTGACGGGGTCGGAAATCACCGCGCAGTTGGGCGATAACATCTTGATCGAGCCGTTCGATTCGGAGCGACTCAACCCCAACAGCTACAACCTCAGCCTTCACAACGAACTCCTGGTGTATGAGGAGATCGTGTTGGACATGCAGCGGCCCAATCGGTTCCGTCGCTACACGATTCCGCCGGAGGGGTTCGTGTTGAATCCCAACCAGTTGTACCTGGCGAGAACTGTCGAGCGGACCGAGACGCACAACCTGGTGCCGATGATCGAAGGTCGCAGTTCGGTTGGACGACTGGGACTGTTTGTCCACTGCACCAACAGCTTTGGCGATGTTGGTTTCAGCGGATACTGGACGCTCGAGATGTTCGCCGTGCAGCCGGTCCGTGTCTATCCCGGTGTCCCGATTTGTCAGATCTCCTACCACACCATCTCGGGAGACGTGACCGAGTACAAGAGTGACAAGTACCAGCACAACCAGGACATCCAGCCGAGCCTGCTGTTCAAGGAATTCCAGCAGCAACTGGATCCTCAGATGCGGTTGAGTTTCGGCCAGGAGATGGCCGAGTAGGGGTTGCCCCGGGCCTATTTTTTCGGTGCCGGTGCCTCGGCGGGTTCGTTCACAAACATCTCAGCTTCGACCGGAATCATCTCCAGCGGTCCCACGCTGTGGAGAAGCTCCAGTGGCTTGTTGGAAATTTGCGAGATGTAGAACTGGGCGAGCGGCCGGAGATGGGAGTCCGGGACGTCGTCCAGCAGGCGAGTCAACTCGTCGCCGGCCTGGTCGACGCGGCCCGCCTCCAGGTGGCTCAGGGCCACGTTGAACAGGATCTCGCTCTGGACACTCGGGTGTGCCAGCACGAGGTTCATTGTTGAATTGACCTGGTCGAACGGCCACTGCTGGGGTCGCAGGATCAGTGGCAGGGTTCTCAACGCGTCACCCAGCCTTTGCTTCTCCAGTCCGGCCAGTTCGCCCTGCAACAGTTGATTGGCCTGGTCGAAATCGGCGTAGGCCAACCGACTGATCGCCAACGTGGTCCGGCTGGCCGGTTGACCACTCTGTTCGCCGAGATCCTGGAAAATCTCGTCCAGCGTCATGGCGGTTGCCTCGTCGTGGAAGATTCCGGCCTCCATCATCCAGCGGGCCTTGAGCAATAGGATTTCAGGGCTGCCGGATTTTTCGATGTCGTCATTGACCAGTTGCAACGCGGTGCCGATGAACACGCCACGACCGGGCTGTTCCTGGGTCAGCAAAAGTGCGAACTCAATCCGGTCGGGCGGTTCGCCACCCGTCGTGGAATGAAAGGTCTCCTGGATTTCCTTCTTGACCGGTTCCACGCTGCTGATCAGTCGCTGCAGTGGGTCGTCGACCTGCTGCCGTCTGGCCTCAACCTGTGACTCATCGGCTCCCTTGGGCAAGGGGGTCAGTTCGTCGAAACGCTTGAGCGATTCAAGAGCAAGGTCGAAGCGGTTGAGACGCTGCAGTCGTCGGTAACGGGTGAACAGGGCCTCTGCGTTATTTGGATCGAGTTCAATGGCCTGGTTCAGAGCCAGGATGGCTTCGAAGTAACGCCGCTTGGCCCAGGGGGTGTTGGAGTTTCCACCTCGGAAAACCGATTCGATGTCATCCAGGCAGGAGTAGGCGATGCCCAGGACCAGGAAGCCTTCACTGGAATTGGGGGCAACGATCAGGCCCTGGTTGGCAGATCGGATCGCCACGTGTGCCACGGCAGCGGTTTCCGCCAGGATGTTCAACGCCCGGCGGCTGCTGGGACCACCGGTCAGGTCCTGGTTGGCTACTCGCAACGCGATCTCCTGCAGGGCTTGCAGAAAGCCCGGGCTGGATTGTTGCATCCGCAGGATCTGTGCCAGGTGAGCGGCCCGGGCAATGGCTGGTACCGGAGTGTCACGTTTTTGGGTGAGGAAACTGGTATAGGACGTGTCTCCCCTGGCAAGTTCCGGCCGAGGGTCAATCTTCTCGCCCGTTGTACGGAACGCGGTTTCAGAGAAATCGCTGGTGTTATTCTTGAGGAAGTTGGAAATCGGGGAGGCGGCTTCGGCCTTGCGATAGAACACTGCCGTGGTGGCACCGATCCGCACCAATTGCCAGTGGTTGGGGTACTGGATCAGGTCGAACATCGACGTGTAGTCGGGTGAGGACGGCCCATGAAGCCTGGGCAGGACATGAGTGATGCGATGCGTATCGAAGGTGGTTTGCCACACCGCGGCGGCCCCGGTCTGCGGCATCTCGCCACGCAAGGATGGAGTTGAGGCGACGATGTCGAGGTCAGATTTTTCGATGGTCTCACGGGTCTCCGGGCCACCCGGTGGGAGAATGACCTCGATCGCGTCGGCGGTTTCACCAGCCACCTGCACACGGATCACCTGGCGACCTTCTTCGGCTCCAACCACCAGGCTCCGCAAACGCAACGCGGCGCGGGTCCGCCTGTGCAAACTCAGCAGGTCGTCGTCACCACTCCCCGAGTACAACCGGACCCGGCTGTCGATGAACGGGCGGTGACCCACCCAGATCATCAGGTCACCCTGGCTGGGGACGAAGTTGAAACCGCGATGGTTTTCGTCTCGGCCGAAGTCACGATAGACGGTCAGTCGACCGGTGGCCTGGACCAGAAGGTAATCGTGACCAGGCTTGGTGCTACGGATTCTCCAAATGGAACCGGGGCGGCGGGTTGCAAGCCGTACATCCTCGGGCAGCACGATCTTGTTGGTGACGAATTGCTTCCTGAGCGTTGAGTTGATGTCTCCACGGTCGAGGTCATTGGAGAGATCTCCCGAGAGGGTGAACAGCCGTTCGTTGAGGTCGGTGGTCATGCCTTCGACGGCGGACGCCAATGCCGGATCGAGTCCCAGGCCCAGTTTTCTTCCGTTTTCGGGGGTCAGTCGGCCCAGAATTGCCAGCAAGGCGACGGCAAAGAACGCGAGAACCGTCAGGGATCGGCCACCTCTGGAAAACAACAATTCCCGTGGTTCGACAGTGTATTCCTGACGGAATGTCACCCGGTACCAGTCCTGGGCATTCAGCCCGGCCAGTACCGCTGCCACCAGCGCCGCGGGGGCCAGTTCGCGAATCCCCATCAACGACAGCAATGTCAGTCCCGCAAGCAGGGTCACGTGTCCGAAATCCACGCGCCTGCGATTCAGGTACAGGGTGACTCCGGCCGCTACCAGGACGAGGAGTCCTGCGATCACGTGGTAGTTCAGCCAGGTCCAGTTGCCCCAGTTGCCCTCGAAAAAGACAAACGTTGTCAACGGATAGTATTGCAGGCGATCGACCGCAGCAGCCTGTCCGGGGGCGATAAGGTTGTAAGCCTGCAGGGCCGGATACTCGGTGACGTAGAGTTCCCAGGGAGCCAGCAGGGCATGGATGTGAAAGGGATTGACCAGGCACGCCAGTGCTGCCGCACCGGTCACCTTCCAGAACAGAGACCGTTGTTCGACGCTTCCGAGCCCGGGACGCCCCCGTTTCGCCCCCCACCATTCGCCGAGGCCGTAAAGCACGAGCACCAGTAGTCCGATCCATGCGCGAGGATCGAGGTTGACCCACAGCAGTTGAACGCCGACCAGGGACCAGAGGTCACGTGACCGGCCGGAAACGCCATAGCGATGCAACAGCCCCATCTGGACAGCCAGGCCCAGCAAAGTGATTGATTCGGGGCCGGCGACAAATTGTGGAAATGCGGCCAGCAGGGCCACCGCGGCCAGGACCGACGTCCACCAACTGGGCAGCCCCGGACGGGAAATGTGGACCAACAGCCCGAGCGTCAGTCCGGCCATCGCCGCGGCAAACAGCGTCAGGCAGATGTCCTGGCCGGGCAGTGTGTACAGCGATGCCAGAATCAGATCGGTACCCCATCCCAGATTGATCCAATTTCTTTCAGTGGCGGTCAGGCTGAAGACGTCCGTCGCGGGCGGGAACAGCCCGTTGGCAGCCATGTACTGGCCACTGGCGGTTCTTGCCAGGGTGGTTGTCTGATAGATCCCGTAGCAGCCCAGCAGGATTGCCAACAGGACGACTGCCCACCGGAGCATGAAGTCCCCCCGTTCGGCCTCCTCCTCAACCAACTCGGGGGTCAGTGGTTCATACTCGGGCAATTCGTCGTCATCGACATCGTCGGAGGAGTCCTCCCCGGATGGTGACGTGGCGTCGGGTTGGACGGTCTCCTCCGGGGCTTCGACCGTACTGGTGCCGTCGTCAGTCTCCGAAACAGGCTCCTGCTCCGTTGACTCACCGGAGTCAACGATCTCGTCTGTTTCGTCATTGCTGAGGTCGTCGTCGTCGCGTCTCACGGCGATCATCCCGGCTTAAGGTAGGGGCAAAGAAAGAGGTTGGTTGGCTCAGCCGATCTGATCGAGGCCGACCCACGGGCGAAGAACTTCGGGGATTCGAATTGTGCCATCGGGCTGCTGGTGGTTCTCCAGCACTGCGATCAAGGCCCTGGAAATGGCGACCGCGGTTCCATTGAGCGTGTGCACGAACTCGGTCCCCTTCTGGCCTGGCGTACGGCAACGGATGCCCAGTCGACGGGCCTGGTAGTCTGTGCAATTGGAGGCGGAGGTGACTTCTCCCCACGCCCCGCCGTCTCCACGACCCGGCATCCAGGCTTCCAGGTCAAATTTTCGGTAAGCCGGTCCCCCCAGGTCCCCGGTACACGTGTCGACAACCCGGTAGGGGATTTCCAGGGACTGAAAGAAATCCTCCTCGATTCCTACGACTTCCTCGTGGAAGGCGTTGGACGCGTCAAGTGTCGGTTTGGTGAAACCGAACATCTCGACCTTGGTGAATTGATGAACACGGTAGATGCCCCGGGTGGCACGTCCGTGGGCACCGGCTTCGGTGCGAAAACAATGAGAGATCCCCGCATAGCGAATCGGCAGGTCATCGATTTCCAGGACCTGATCTTTGAGTGCTCCACCGAGAGTGATTTCGGCGGTGGCGACCAGGCTGAGATCCGTGTTCTCGATCGAATAGATCTGTGATTCCGGTCCACGGGGCAGAAATCCAATTCCCTCGATGATCTCGTCTCTCGCCATATCGGGCGTGGTCATCAGGGTGAAGCCGGCATCACGTAGCCGGGTGACGGCCAACTGAATCAGGGCCAGTTCCAGCAGGACCGCTTCGTTCTTGAGGTAATAAAACCCATGACCGGCGACCCGGGAGCCTGCTTCGAAGTCGATCAGGTTGTGGGCCTCGGAGAGTGCCACATGGTCCAGGGGCTCGAAGTCGAATGTGGGCACATCGCCCGATCGCCGGATTTCGACATGGCCGTCATCACCAAAGGCCACCGGGGCGTCGGGATGCGACATGTTCGGTACGCAGGATTGGATGCTCTTCAATTCGGTCTCGACCACGTCCAGTTGACCATCGAGTTCCTGCAGTTGCTCTCGCAATTCACGGCCGCGGGTGATCAATGCCTGCTTGGAGTCTTCACTCTCGGCGGTGGGGATTTGTGACGACGTGGCTTTTTGTTCCCGTCGCAGTTGGTCACCGCTGGCGATCAACTCGCCGCGACGACCCCTCAAGGACAGGATCGTGTCGAGGTTGACCTCGACACCTCGGTTACGGCAATTCTCGGCGATGTCGTCGAGATTGTCACAGATGTATTGCAGGTCGAGCATCGAACCGTATGTGCTCCGACGAGTGGATTGATGGGAATGAAGGGGGCGGGGGAGAAGCCAGGAAGGCGTGGTGGGGGACGCGAGTGCTTGATTCTGGTCATCAGCCAGGCAATGGAAGGATTCTCGAGTCATCGTCATTGTAGTTGTCGTCGTCACCCAGCGGAATCACCTTGTCGTCGTCGCTGGAGAGCGGGATTGCCGGGATGTCAATCAGTTGTGAGGAATCGCTTGCCGAGATGGGTTCGGCGAGGATTGCGTCGCCCGATGCTTCGGACACGATCATCGGAGAATCCATGCTGGCATCGGGTTGGCCGGAGGAGGCATCCTCTTCCTGCAGATGGTCTTTTTTGCCGTCATCGGTCGTGAGGCGGAAGCGGACATCACCGATGGACAACTCGTCACCGGGACGCATCGTGCCGGTGCGTTTGACTCGCAGTCCATTGATCCAGACACCGTTCATGCTGCCGAGGTCTCGTACAAGCAGTTGATTGTTGATGTGGGCCAGGCAGCAGTGCTTGCGGGACACCCGCCGACTGTCACCCAGGACCACATCACACTCGCTGTCACGGCCAATGAAGATCACAGGCTTGTCGATCTTGATCGACGCCGCGTTTGTCAGCGAAACAAGTCGAGCGGCCATGGCGAATGCGGACAGAAACTGGGTGCGGAAATGGAGTGGGCGGGCTCCGGTGGCCTGCTGTTCAACTCATTCTACACTCTAGGCTTAGCCCAGCACACGTGCGGTTTTCATGCCGGTCTGAAGTCGGGAACGACAAGAGTTGTGTCGTGTCGGGCAACCGGCGCAAGGGGGGGGGCACAGGTCAAGGTGATCGGTGGTGCGGATTGTGGTGCCGGTTGCAACGGTTGTGAACAGGTGGGTCAGGATGTGGCCGGCGGGACGCCCAGTGATTTTCCGCCGTCGATGCCGATCGATGTCCCGGTGATCATTGCCGACTGATCGCTCACCAGGAACAGTACCGATGCGGCGATCTCCTCGGGTGCTATCATTCGGTCCCATGCCGCAGCCAGGGGGCTGGCGGCAATCATCGACTCGGTCAGGGCACCGGGGTCGGCGACGGAATCCAGGTCGGCATTCATCATTGCCGTGTCCCCGACTGGTCCGGGACAGACCGCATTGACTCGGATCCGGTCCGGAGCCAGGCACAAGGCGAGGCTACGAGTCAGGCCGACAAGGGCCATCTTGCTGATGGAATAGACCGGGTCGTGTGAACGCGGCAGCAATCCGGCGTTGCTGGACATGTTGACGATTGCTCCTCCACCGTTGGCCCGCATGGGTTCCACGGCGTGGCGGCAGCCGAAGAATGCGCCCTTGAGATTCGTGTCCATGCACGCGTCCCAGTCCTCCTCGGTGATTTCTTCAACCGGCTTGACCATGCCGATCCCGGCGTTATTGACCAGGATGTCGAGTCGGCCGGTCCGTTGGACCGCTTCGTTGATCGTGTTGGCCAATTCGCCTTCCTGTCTCACATCACAGGAAATGTCGACGATTCCCAGTTCCTCAAAGCGATCGGTGTTTTCCTCGAGGTGCCGGAAATCAGCTGCCAGAACTGTTGCTCCGTGTTCGGCCAACAGGATGGCGGTGGCCCGTCCGATTCCGTTGGAGGCCCCGGTGACAATCGCCGTACGTTCCGAGAGATCAGCAGTGCTGTTCATTGTTGAGCATTTCCGCAAGGAAAGGTGATTGAGGACGTCATCGTGGTGTCAGTCACATCCGGTGTGATGCTAGCAGATCGCAACAATCGGGTGATTCTGGTGGAGACATCAAAAAAAAAGAATTATTTCAAACTGATGAACCACAAGGAGTTACGCTATCTTGGGTGGTCCTAATCCGATTAACACCGCAAAATAAAGACGAACGTTTTTGGCTCCACCGTGGTTACTGGGGTGGAGTCGGAGTCTGTCCAAACGAAACTGGCCGAACGGGCTAGTGAAAAGGGTCCAGGGAGATCGGGATCAATGCAATCGTGGCGGGAAACACGTACGACAAAAAGACAACGCGTGCCCATGTGGCGCAAGGGGATACTGGCGGTTGGGTTGATGGCTCTGCTGGTTGCACCCGGCAGTGGCCGGGCCGCTGGGGCCAAGAAATCGACCGCGAGGAAGCCGACGGTGCGTCGCCGAGGAGTGCCTGCAGTTGCAGTGCCCAAGGCGGCCTTGACCGGGTCGGCTCGTGAAATTGTCGACTACACCAACACTCAGATGCAGCAGGGGTGGACAGACAACGAGGTCAAGCCATCAGCTGTGGCGGGTGATGCCGAGTGGGTTCGACGGGTTCATTTGGACCTCGTGGGTGCCATTCCTCCACTCGAGACGGTCGAGGCGTTCCTCAAGGATCGGGATCCGGCGAAACGGACCAAGTTGATTGACAACCTGCTGGATAACCCCGGTTACGTCCGGAACTGGACGACGATCTGGAGCAACCTGTTGATTGGTCGTCAGACACCGCGTCGTGTCAGTCGGACGGGCATGCGGAAGTTTCTCCGCGAGGCGTTTGCCAAGAACCGGCCGTGGGACAAGATTGTTTTTGATCTCGTCTCGGCCGAAGGGCATTTCGAACGCAACGGTGCGGTCAATTACCTGTTGGCGCAGATGACCATGCGGGACGAGGGGGTCCAGGCAACCGCGAAGACGACACGCCTGTTCATGGGGATCCAGGTCCAGTGCACGCAGTGTCACAATCACCCGTTCAACGACTGGAAACAGAACCAGTTCTGGGAATTCAACAACTTCTTCCGCCAGGCTCGGCGGGTTGATCATCGACGTTACGATCCCAAGAGCGGTCGCATGGTTGATGATTACTCGGAGTTGGTCTTCACCGATTTCAACGAGAAGGTCTTTTTCGAGCAGCGTGCCGGGACCTTGCAGATGGTGGAGCCGCGGTTCTTCGAGACCCGTGTCGACGCCAAGCCGTCGACCGACCTGCGGAAGGAACTCGCCAAGTTGATGGTCGCCGGTGACAACTCGTTGATCTCGCGAGCCATGGTCAACCGGATGTGGGGTCATTTCTTCGGCTACGGGTTCACCAAGCCCCTGGACGATATGGGGCCGCACAACCCGTCAACGCATCCGGAGTTGCTGGACCGGCTCTCCCGGGAATTCGTCAAGTCCGGTTATGACATCAAGCAATTGGCTCGCTGGATTTGCAACAGTGAGCCGTATCACCTGACCAGCCAGGTGGGGTCAGGCAACGTGGTCGACAATCCCGGGGCTGGCGAGGCTCCGTTGTTCAGCCACATGTACCTCAAGGGGATGGAGGCCGAACAGCTCTACGATTCCCTCATCGTCGCCACCGGTGCTCACAAGGCCGGCGGATCCGGCTGGGAGGAATCCGAACGACAGCGGCGGACGTGGCTGCGGCAGTTCGTGATTGCTTTCGGAACGGATGAGAATGACGAGGCAACCACCTTCAACGGGACAATTCCCCAGGCGCTGATGATGATGAACGGCGAGTTGGTCGAAAAAGCGACCAGCGCCGAGCGTGGCAGTTTCCTGAACAAGATTCTCTCCGGGGCCGGTACCGACGTATCCCGGGTTCGGAGACTATTCCTCTCGACACTCACACGTGAACCGTCCCGTCGCGAACTCGCGGCGGCTCAACAATTGCTCATGGAAAACCGCAACAGCCCGATCACGGCCTACCAGGACCTGTACTGGGCGTTGTTGAATTCCAACGAGTTCATTTCCAACCACTAGGATTGCGATAGACATTCACCAGGCGGGAGAGACGAAACAGTTTTTCAGTTGGTTCGTCTCGGTTTTTGTAGGGTCCCCGCGACAACACTTCGACGGGCCCCAAGAAAGGACAGATTGATGCATCTTCCGACACCCCAGGGCATGAGCCGACGGCACTTCATGCAACACATGGCCTCGGCCGCGGCCACCGTGCCTGCCCTGCAGTTCATCTCCGATGTCAGGGCTCACGCCCAGGACATCAAGAAGGCCCAGAAGGCCTGTATCCTGATGTGGATGGGTGGTGGACCACCGACGATCGACATCTGGGACTTGAAACCCGGATCGAAGAACGGCGGGGAATTCCAGCCGATCGACACCAAGGGCGATTTGCAGATCAGTGAGCATATGCCCAAGACGGCGATGCAGATGGACAAGTTGAGCGTGGTTCGTTCGATGAGTACGCGGGAAGCGGATCACGGGCGAGGTCGTTACTACATGCACACCTCGTTCGTCCCCAACCCGACTGTTGTGCACCCGACCTTTGGCAGCGTGGTGAGCCACGAACTGGGCGCGAAGCGGGCGGCGCTGGAGATTCCCGCTTTCGTGTCGGTGAACGCTCCTTCGGGCAGCCCCGGTTTCATGGGGGCTCGTCACGCACCATTTGTTGTCAGTAGCAATGGCCAGATCCGCAACGCCAGCCTGGGCGACAAGAAGGATCGGTTGGGCCAGCGGCTGAGAATGCTGAGCGTCATCGAGTCGAACTTCATTGACTCCAAGCGCGGTGAAATGCCCAAGGGGCACAAGGAGATCTACAAGAAGGCGGTCAACCTGATGACCAGTGAGCAGATGGAAGCCTTCAAGGTGGCCGAGGAGTCGCAGGAGACTCGCGATGCTTACGGCACCGGTGGTTTTGGCCAGGGCCTGTTGATGGCTCGCCGGCTGGTCGAAACGGGAGTTCCGTTTATCGAGGTCGGCATGGGTGGCTGGGACCTCCACAACAATGTCTTCAACACCCTGTCCACTCAACGATTGCCCCAGCTCGACCAGGGTATTGCTGCTCTGACGGCCGATCTGTCACAGCGAGGAATGCTCGATGACGTCGTGCTGGTGTGGATGGGCGAGTTCGGCCGGACGCCGCGAATCAACCAGAACGTCGGTCGCGACCACTGGGCCGCGAGTTGGAGCGTGATGGTCGGTGGTGGCGGGATCAAGGGCGGACAGGCGGTTGGCAAGACCGATCGCGACGGTGTTCGTGTTGATGGGAAGGCCTACCTCCCCGGCGACATCTGGGCCACCGTGTCCCAGGCACTGGGAATCCCGTCCAAGACCGTTCACCGGTCCAAGCGCGGGCGACCCATGAAATTGGCCAACGGCGGCAGTCCGATCAAGGAGTTGATCGGGTAGTTGTCCGTCACCTGTCACATCACCACCGGTGTCCCGGCCTGCATCAACCGGGCCCGGCGGTGATTGTGGTCGGTGTTTGTCGTTGGAAATGCGGTCCAAACGTAGTCCACAGGCTTTTATTTCACCGGAATCAGTGCTCGTGACCGAAGTTCGGATCAACACTGAAACGGAGTCCACCGTGTCGGCTCCGAGGGAAGAGTTCATCAAGCTCTTCACGCGGTACCAGAGGCGAGTCTTCCTGTTTATTCTCTCGCAGGTCCCCAGTCCCGTGGACGCCGAGGAGATTCACCAGGAGACCAACGTGATCATCTGGCGAAAGTTTGACCGGTTTGAACTGGGCACCAATTTCCTGGCATGGGCCTGCCAGATCGCCAATTACGAGGTCTTGAAATATCGCTCGCGACAGCGACGCGACCGGCATCTGTTTAGCGATGAATTTGTCCGCCAGGTGGCGAGCGATGCAATCGAACAGGCCGAGGAACTTGAACAACGACGACAGCACCTGGCTGTCTGTCTCAGCAAGCTGAGAAACAACGACCGCGAGTTGATCCAGCAGCGGTATTCGGCGGGGGAATCAGGCAAGAGCGTGGCGGAGTTGATCGGGCGACCGATCAACTCGGTTTACCAGTCGCTCTCGCGTATCCGGCGCACCTTGTTGGAGTGCGTGAACCGTCAAATCAGAACACAGGCCACCCCATGAGTACCGACAGTCTCCAGCACGAAGAATTGCTGCAGTTACTTGAGTCGCTGTGCGAGGATTGCCTCGACCGCGATGGAGTGGCCAGGCTCGAGGAACTCGTCCTCGGAGATGCCGCCGCCCGTCAGTTGTATCTCGAGTACATCTCCCTGCACGGCACACTGTACTGGGAGGCGGCTGGGGGAGTGGCTGAGGCGGAGACGCGCGTGGCCGTCGATGAGCAGATGGTGGAGGCCACCCGGCGGCCGACTCGTCGTCGCCCGGTGACGGTGGGCATTGGACTGGCGGTCGCTGCGGCACTGGTACTGACAGTGGGGCTGATCTGGCAGGGCAGTGAACCGGGTGCGGGGCCAGGTATTGCCGACGTGGAGCCACCCGCATTGCCTGAACCGGTGGAGAATCCCGCCGGGACCACTGGATCTGTGGTTGTGGCCGATCCGGTTCGACAGCCGGCCACGATCTCGGCGGAGCCGGGGACGCAACTGGCCAACAAGGTCTCGCCCGAAAAAACCACCCAGGCCGTTATCAATCCCGATGCCAAGGACCCGATACGGTCCGCGACTAACGTGAAACCCGGGGCAGGATCGCTGGCCGAGGTCGTGGGGTTTGTCGACGAGAAACTGGCTGCGGGATGGCGAGAAAACCAGGTGTCTCCCTCACCGGTTGCGACGGATTCGGAATGGCTCAGACGGGTCCACCTGGACATCGTCGGCCATATTCCTCCAGCCAACGAGGTCGTTGTTTTTCTCAAGGATCGCGATCCTCGCAAGCGAGCCGCGATGATTGATCGATTGTTGGACGACAGCGATTACGTTCGTCATTCGACCACCATCTGGTCCAATCTGTTGGTGGGACGAATGGAGCGGCGGGAAGTGAATCGTCCGGCATTCGAAAAGTTCCTGCGCGAGTCGTTTGCCCGGAATCGTCCGTGGAACGAGATGGTCAACGAGTTGGTGGCCGCCCGTGGTCGCAATGACCAGAACGGTGCCACCAATTTTCTCCTGGCGCATCTCAATAACGATGCCACCCCGGCCACGGCGATCACTGCCCGGCTGTTCCTGGGCACCCAGGTCCAGTGCACGCAGTGTCACAATCACCCGTTCAATGAGTGGCGTCAGGAGCAGTTCCACGGGCTGACAGCATTCTTCAAGAGCACCCGTTCCCGGTCAGTCCGAGACGGTGATGCGTTCGAGTTGATCAGCGGGTCGTTTGACGGGGCGCCCTACTACGAAGATCGTCAGGGAGTGCTCCATGTGGCCCCGGCGGGCTTGGGGGGCCAACGAGTCGATCTCAAGGGGAGCCAGAATCCCCGCGGAGAATTGGCCCGATTGATGACTGGCGACGGCTCGACTCAGTTGGCCCTGGCAATGGTCAACCGCACCTGGGCCCGGTTGCTTGGTCATGGCTTCACCTCCCCGGTGGACGACATGGGACCGCACAATCCCCCCTCGCACTCGGGGGTGATTGATCGGCTGGCCGGAGAATTTGTTGCCAGCGGGTTTGATGTCAAACAGTTGGTCCGTTGGATCTGCAACACGCGGATCTACGGGTTGACCAGTCGGATGACGGCCGAAAACAGCGTCGACGATCCGACGACCGGTGGCCAGCCGTTGTTCAGTCGGGTGTATACCAAGCCGATGAGTGTCGAACAGTTGTACGATTCATTGTTGGTGGCCACCCAGGTCGACCGGGTCACGGCCAGTGATTGGGAGAGCGTAGCGGCCAATCGTCGTCGGTGGCAGTCCCAGTTCGTGTACTCGTTCCAGACGGATGAAAATGACGAGGCCGTGACGTTTGATGGATCGATCACACAGGCGATGATGATGATGAACGGTCCGTTGATCCGGGAGGCATTGTCACAGCAGCCGGGGTCGTACTTTCACCAGGTGGTCCACACGCGGGGCAGTGACATCGATCGGATCAAGCGACTGTGCCTCTCGGCGCTGGGCCGTTTTCCATCGTCTGCCGAAATGAAGGCCATCGGCGAGATTCTTCCACTGCGACCGTCGTCCCAGGCGCGACAGGCTCCCGTTTCGGGACCACTTGCCGAGGGACTCCAGGACGTCTTCTGGGCCTACCTGAACTCCAACGAGTTCATCACCGTCCCGTAGCGGGGGACACGCCCCCGTTTTCGCTGGATGGTCCGCGCGACTACTGGGACCCGGGTGCCTGGGCCAGGGCGAGCAATTCCTGTTCGGTGATGACTTGCACCTGGAGATCCTGAGCCTTGGTCAGCTTGCTGCCGGCATTCTCTCCGGCGACCAGGAGATCGGTGTTCCGGGAGACACTGCCGGTCGATTTGCCCCCATGCTCCCGAATGAACTCCTTGATCTCCTCGCGTGTGAATTCAGTCAATGTGCCGGTGACGACGATGGTCTTTCCCTCGAGGATTCCTGGGCCGCTTGAATCCGATCGGGCAATGGGGGCGCCCTGGTGCAGGCCGAGTTGTCGGAGGTCGGTCACGACAGCCTGCCCCGTGGCGGAGTGGAAAAAACTGTGGACGCTGTCAGCGATCACAGGACCGATATCGTCCACCTCGGCCAGTTGCTCGACCGACTGGCTTGCAATGGCTTCCATTGTGCCAAACCGGCTGTCCAATACACGGGCATTGGTGGCACCGACATGTCGGATGTTGAGCCCGGTCAGAAGTCGCCACAACGGCCGGTCCTTGGATCCCTCGATCGCTTCCAGCAGGTTGTCGACGGACTTTTCGCCCATGCGTTCCATCTCGATCAGAACCTCTCGATGGCTGACGAGACGGTAAATGTCTCCCAGTGAAGTCAGGAGTCCTGATTCCAGGAGGCTTTCGATGAGCTTGATTCCGAGTCCTTCAATGTCCATTGCTGCGCGGGAGGCAAAAAAACGCAGGTTCTCTCGCAACTGAGCGGGACAGTTGTGGTTGGGACAGCGGATGTAGACGCCACCCTCGTCCTGGATTACCGCGGTGTCACATTCGGGGCACTGTGTGGGAAACCGGAATTGTTTTTCGGAACCGGTCCGGTTGTGCTCTTCGACACGAACCACGCGGGGGATGATCTTGCCAGCTTTCTCGACGACGACGGTGTCCCCCACCCGGATTTCCAGGCGTTCCAGTTCATCGCGGTTGTGCAGGCTGGATCGCGAAACCGTTGTTCCGGCGATTTCGACTGGTTCCAATTCGGCCACCGGTGTCAGTGTGCCCGTCTTGCCGACCTGGATCGAAATGTCACGAACGACGGTCGTTCCGGTGTAACGTTCCCACTTGTAGGCGATCACCCAGCGGGGGCTCTTGCTGGTCGCACCCAGTCGCTGTCGTTGTTCCAGGCTGTTGAGTTTGAGCACCAGGCCATCGACCTCAAAGTCCAGCGAATGCATGTTGTCCATCAGTGTCTGGGCGTATTCCCGGGCCGAAACAATATCGGGTCGAGACTCGACTCCCGGTGTTGCCGGAAGTCCCATGCGGGCCACGTCCTGGAGGAACCCGGTATGAGTGGCGTATTCGGCTCCCTGCAGGAAGCCGGTCGAGTGAGCAAAGAACCGGACCTTGCGGCTGGCGCAGTTGTTGGGGTCGAGTAATTTCAGTGCTCCGGCACAGGTGTTCCGTGGATTGGCAAAGGGAGTTTCCCCCCGTTCCTGTTGCTCGCTCTGCAGTCGAGTGAAGTCCGAGTTGGCGATGTAGGCCTCGCCCCGGATCTCGAGCACCTCGGGCCACGGTCCGTCGGCCAATTTCAGTGGGACACCACGGATGGTGCGAGCGTTGTGCGTGATGTCGTCACCCTGGATACCGTTTCCGCGAGTCAGGCCCTGGGTCAGTACTCCGTTTTCGTAGATCAATGCCAACGCAACCCCGTCGATCTTGTACTCGAGGGTGTATTCGAGCGTTTCGTCTTCTTCTAGCAGTCGGCGGACCCGGTTGTCGAATTCGGCAAGTTCTTCGTCGGAGAATGCGTTCTCGATCGAGAGCATCGGCAGCCGGTGCGTGACGGTTTGGAACCCGGCGATCGGTTCACCGCCCACCTTGTGTGTTGGGCTCTCGGGATTGTCGTACTCGGGATGAGACTTCTCGAGTGACTGGAGTTCCCGCATCAGCCGGTCGTACTCGACGTCGGTCGCACCCGGGGCGTTTTCGACGTAGTACAGCCGGTCGAGTTGGCGAATCCTCTCGCGGAGAGACTCAATCTGTTGTTGGATGGACTGGCTCATTGTCGTTCGTGGAGTCGGTGACCTGGTCGTGGTTGTCGTTGAGATTTCCGTTGTCGCCGGCCATGGCAAAGACTGCCGAGGCGAGGATCGCGGTCACCTCGGCTGCAAGCAGCCAACTGGCGTTGTCATCGAAAGCGGCCTTGGCCGGGGATGTGGTTTCCGGACCCAGTGCCGAGGCGATCATTGCCAGGATCGTGATCACGAACAGTCCACCGGCGACGATCGTGATTCGGAAGAACGGGTTGAGTGGCTCGACGGTGTCCTGGTCGTTGTCGGCTGTCGGCCGGGATGAGTCCGTGTCGTTCATGACACGAGGATCGGTTGAACAGGCCGCCGCGTCAACTGCGTATTGCGGGGTGATCAGCAGGGAAAGGTTTGTCCACCGCCGTCGACCCGCAGCACCTGTCCGCTGATGAAACCCGAGGCCTCGGTGCACAGGAAGCCGACGACGCCGGCGACCTCGTCGGGACGTCCGTAGCGTTCCAGGGTTCCCTGGTCGACCATCATTTCGTCGTCGATCGGATTGATTCTCAGGAACCGTTCGGTGACCGTTCCTCCGGGGGCGACACAATTGACCGGGATGTTGTGTTTGCGGAGTTGGTCGGCCAGGCAGCGGGTGTATTCGTGCAAGGCGGCCTTGGCGACCGAATAGATGGCACCATAGGTTCGTCCCGAGCATCCGGCGATACTGCCGATGGTGATGATCCGTCCGGCATTGCGTTGGATCATCTCCGGGGCCACCTCGCGGCAACACAGGATACTGCCCAGCAGGTTGCGGTCCATCACGCTCTGGTAATCATCCAGCGAGATGTTCAGGCAGTCGTCATTTTCCGGGCGTCCTCCCTTGCCGACGGCGGTGCCGGCGGCTCCGATGTCTCCCCCGGCGCAGCAAACCAGTATGTCGATCTGTCCAAATCGATTGCGGACTTCTCCGGCCACGCGTTTGATTTCTTCCGCGTCGGTGACATCGCACCAGCAGGCCATCGTCTCACCGGGACCCGCTGTGGCGACGTCGTCGGCCACTTGTTCCATGGAGTCCCCCTCGCCGAACGTCTTCGGGCTGTCCTGGCGGGTGCCGTGCACGGCCACGTTGGCTCCCAGACGAACCAGTTCCTCGGCCATCACGCGTCCGAGTCCTCGCGAGGAACCAGTGATCCAGGCAGTTTGTCCAGCAAGTGGGTCCGGCATGGTGAGAGGTCCTGGGTAGGTGGATGGGTTGAAAGCGGCTTTAGCCCGCGGTGTCGGTGGTCAGTCCTTCAGCCTCGGCGGCGGCCTGCTGGAGGTCGTGTTCAGTCATCATCTGTGCGAGGTTGGAAAAGTTGACCCGTGGTTCCCAGTCCAGCAGGCGACGGGCCTTGCTGGCATCACCCTTGAGCGCATCGACTTCTGTCGGTCGCAGGAACCGTGGGTCGGTCTCGACATGATCGTTGTAATCGAGATCGAGATATCCGAACGACTCCTCAAGAAATTCTCGAACCGAGTGAGTTTCTCCGGTGGCGATCACGAAGTCATCGGGTTCCTCGTGCTGGAGCATCAGCCACATCGCCTCGACGTAGTCGCCGGCGAAGCCCCAGTCGCGTCGGGCATCGAGATTGCCCAGGGTGAGCTTGTCCTGGAGTCCGAGCTTGATGCGTGCTGCGGCACGGGTGATCTTGCGGGTCACGAAGTGTTCGCCACGGCGTGGCGATTCGTGGTTGAACAGGATCCCGTTGGAGGCAAACAGTCCGTAGGCTTCACGATAATTGACGGTCTGCCAGTAGGCGTAGACCTTCGCACACGCGTAGGGACTACGGGGATGGAACGGTGTCGATTCGTTCTGGGGTGAAGCGACGTTGCCGAACATCTCGCTTGAGGACGCCTGGTAGAAACGTGGTTGACGACCGGTTGCGGCGTGGTGGTGCCGGATCGCCTCGAGCATCCTGAGAGTGCCCAGCCCGGTGACATCAGCGGTGTAAATCGGTTGATCAAAGGAAACACGAACGTGGCTTTGCGCGCCGAGATTGTAGACCTCGTCGGGGAGCACTTCGTTGCAAACCGTCGCCAGCCGCGAGGCATCGGTGAGATCGCCAAAGTGCAACTGGCACCTGGGATCGCAGAGTCCGCGCCGCGGATACGGGACCAGCCCGTGGACGTCGTAATCGCGTTCGAGCAGAAACTCGGCGAGGTACGATCCGTCCTGTCCCGAGAGACCGGTGACCAGAGCGACGCGTTTCACGATGACTCCTGTTTCGTCGGTGAGCGGGTCCCGGCTAAGATGGCCGGGTGGAATGTGTCGCCGTGGTGGCGGCCGCATGAGTCCAGTTGGATGCGAAAAACGAGTATGAATGGCGGTCATCGAGAGCGTCAAGCGATGCTCTGAAGGTGCCCGGGTCCACCATCGGGGTCTCCGTAGTTCTTTCCCGAAATTGCTGATGAGCCGCTGATGAGCGATTTGAAAACGCCGGTCACTTCGGCAGAGGCCAGTCGGAGCGAGGGGTTCAGGCCCTGGTTGAGCTGGTCGATCGCTTGGGCGATGGCCCTGGTGTTCGTGCTGGTGATCGAATGGATGGGCTGGCGGTCGGCACCAGGTGGCGTGATCGAAGCGGCGTTGGTCGGAATCAACATCGACACCGCTCCCTGTCTCTGGTGTTTGCTGTTGGGTGTTCTGCTGGCTGGTTGGCGACCGGGACGCTTGCCGGGGGCGGGGGCCTGGGGCCATCGGCTGGCCAACTGGTGGATGACACCGGCGGGCCGGGGTGGCGTGGGCGTGGGAGTGTCGGTGATTCTTGTCGCGGTTGTTTCGCTGGGGAGCAGCTTGCACGTCGCCTCGAGGCCGGTTGCGGGGCCCGGGACCCCCGAACTGGGCAGTCTTCCGCCTGGGTATCACGACGAGTACAGCTACCTGTTCCAGGCGCGTACTTTTGTCTCCGGCGAATGGACCAATCCGGGCCATCCCGAAGCGCCACGCCTTTTCGACCAGATGCACGTGCTCAACGAGAACGGGGTGTTTGCGAGCCGGTACTTTCCTGGTGTGGGTGCGTGGATGGCGCCGTTTGTGGCGTGGGGGAAGCCGGTGTGGGGGCACTACCTGGCGGGTGTGCTGACGGCAATCGCGGTCCTGGGAATTGGTCGAGAATTGGCCGGCAACGGAGTCGGGTTGCTGGCCGGATTGCTGACGGCTCTGGCACCGGGGATGGCCTTGTTCAGCAACCTGTTGTTGTCTCATCATCCGACATTGGCCGGGTCGACGATCTTCGTGTACTGGTTCCTGAGAATGCAGCGGACCGGCATTCCCGGGTGCGGGTTGTTGGCGGGGATGGGTTTGTCACTGGCGATGTTGTGTCGCCCGTTGACAGCCGCAGCCGTGGGTTTGCCGTTTGGTTGCTGGCTGGCGTGGTGGTGGATCAGGGGGGATGGTCAGGAGGCTCTTCGCTGGCGACATCTCCGTGTCGGGTTCGTCGCGTTGCCACTCGTGGCAGGCCTGGCGGTGATGGGTTGGTACAACCACCAGTTGACCGGTGACTGGAGGACCACTCCGTACCAGGTCTTCACAGACAAATACACGCCTCGTCACGTGTACGGATTCGACAACGTGGAACGGGGCGAGCAGCGGATTGCCGGGATGGATCGTGTTCAACGGCAGAGGGTCCTGCAGCACTATGACCAGTGGGCCGAGAACCTGGATGCGGAGTTGGCGGTCCGGAACGTGGTCAGCCGGGTGGTCGAGTCAGGCAAGTGGACTGTCGGCCTGGTCACGTTGCTGATGACCTCGGTGGTGGTATTGGCCGGATTCCTGCTGGGGACAGTTCCCCTGCCGGGACGCCGCTGGCTGCCGGTTGTGCTGGCGATCCTCTGTGTGCACCTGGTCCATGTGCCGTACTGGTATGCGGGAATCATGGACTGGCACTATGTCTTCGAAACCTCGCCCCTGTGGTGCCTGTTGGTGTCGGGTGTGACGGTTCGGCTGTGGCAGGAAGCCGGGCGGGTTGGTCGACCGGGCGTCGCATTGGCCTGGGTTGGGCTTCTGCTGGTTACGCCGGTGACGTCCTACCTGGATTTCGAACCGGTCTGGGCTCCGTCCCGGGTCGATGCAGCAGTCAACAACGTTGGCTTTGCCCGGGCTCGCCATGCCGAATTCCGCAAGCGGGTGTCCCGGCGAACCGGCAGTGACCCGGCCCTGGTTCTGGTCAAACCCGATTCGACCGATCGGCATATCGACTTCGTTGTCAATGAACCGATGCTCGACACGCATTTGCTGGTGGGACGGTACATTCCCAAGGTGGTGCCGATGTCCCGGGTTTTGAAATTGTTTCCCAATCGACGGGTGTTTGTCTTCGATGCCGGTGGGGGGAGCATGAGGGAGATAAGGCGGTGAGTGGGGTGGCTGGTGTGACTGGTGGTCGAAATTGGCTGGTGGGAGAAACCACTCATGTCCTGGGTGGGACGCCGTGGTTGATGGGGATTCTGAACGTCACTCCCGACAGCTTCTCCGATGGTGGCCAGCACGAAACGGTCGAGCTGGCCGTTGAGCGAGCTGCCGACATGGTGTCAGCGGGGGCGTCAATAATTGATATCGGCGGAGAATCCACGCGACCGGGAGCCGCCCCGGTCGAGATCGACGAGGAATTGCGGAGGGTGGTGGCGGTGGTCGAGGCGGTGTGCCAGCGGGTGGATGTCCCGGTCTCGATCGACACGATGAAGGCCGACGTGGCCCGGGCGGCGGTCGAGGCGGGAGCGAGCGTGGTCAATGATGTCTCGGGACTGGAAGCCGACCCGGGCATGGTCGAAACGTGTGTCGATCTCGACGTGGCGGTCGTCTGCATGCACATGCGAGGCACCCCGCAGACGATGCAGGACGATCCCGTTTACGCGGATGTGGTCGAGGAGGTGGCGAGTTACCTGGAGGGCCGTCTGGACCACCTGGTGGCGTCGGGGTTGGCGGCTGAACGCGTGATACTGGATCCGGGAATTGGTTTCGGTAAGTCCGCCGCGCACAACCTGGATCTGCTTTCGTCGATTGCCCGTTTGCATCAGATTGGTCGACCGGTGCTGGTTGGCCATTCGCGGAAACGGTTTCTCTCGAAACTGCTTGGCCGACCGGTCGATGAACGGACGGCGGGAACGGTTGGGGTGTCGGTGGCACTGGCCGGACAGGGGGTCGAGATCATTCGGGTCCACGACGTCGCAGCGGTGCACGACGCATTGGTGGCCTGGCGAACGGTCAACGAGCGAACGTGACCGCAGCGGCTACTCGTTTCGGGGCGGTCGCATCATCAGCGAGTCGGTCGCCTCGGCCGCCCGCTTGTCTTCGAAGAGTACGCGAAACACCTCGGCAGTGATCGGCATCTCGATCCCTTGTTGCTCGGCGAGTTCGTGTACGCTGCGAGTGGTCCAGACCCCCTCGGCCACAGCATCCATGCTTTCGAGGATCTGTTGGAGAGTTTCTCCTTTGCCGAGCCGTTCACCGACCTTGCGGTTTCGGCTGTAGGGGCTGGCACAGGTGGTGATCAGGTCGCCCATGCCCGCCAACCCGGCAAAGGTCTTGGCTTCGGCGCCCAGCGACATGCCAAAACGTGTCATCTCGACCAGCCCTCGTGTCATCAGGGCGCTCTTGGCGTTGTCACCGTAACCCAGTCCATCACAAATGCCCGCGGCGATGGCGATGACATTCTTGAGTGCCGCCGCCAGTTCGACACCGATGATGTCGACGTTGGTGTAGACACGAAAACGATCGGTGCTGAAAATTTGTTGCACACTGCGGGCCAAGGGCAGGTCACCGCTGGCGGCGACGACGGTCGCCGGCAGTCGTCGAGTGATCTCCTCGGCGTGACTGGGACCGCTCAGCGAGACGACGGCACGGCTTCCCAGGACCTGGCCAATGATCTCGCTGGGACGCAGAAACGTCCCGTTTTCAATTCCCTTGATCACGCTGACCACCGGTCGGTCGTCGTTCAATGCGGGAGAAATGGTCTGGAGGCAATCGCGAAGGAAGGCGGTAGGAACGGCCATCACCAGCAGGTCGCTGTCGGTAACGGCCGCGGTGATGTCGGATGTGACAGTGATTGATTCGGGAATCGCAATTCCCGGCAGCAACCTCTGGTTCTCCCGCGAAGCCGTCATGTTCGCCGCGTGTTCGGCATTTCGTGCCCAGAGAGTCACCTGTTGCTCGGGGTTCTCGGCGAGGACTATGGCGCAGGCCGTCCCCATCGCTCCACCACCGATAACCGTGATTCGGTTCGACATGGCCCGTTGTCCAGGGTGACACAGTCGTGGCCGGTCGCTCCGGCAGCGACCCGTTGGCAGGGCATTCTAGACCAACCGAGAGTTCAACTGAAGCGACGATCTGTTCGGGGTGCCCCGAGAGAATGCGGGGATTGGGTGGATTCTGGTGTTGACGCAGATGACGACATAAAGACAATCCGCACTCGCTCCACTCATCTCTCTCCAATTCACACCCCGCGTTACGCAGGTGCGACTGTGACTGCGCCCATCAAAGCGATTGTTTCATTTTTCCTGGTTCTTTCTTCGGCCGTGTTGTCGGCTGAACCGGTCCTGCTTGTGGACACCGTGGTTCGCGGGCAGGCGCCTGCAGCCAACATGGTTCCGGGTACTCCAATGGCTGTGCCGGGCGGAGTTGCACCGGCATATGCTCCGGTTGCGGCCGGCACTCCTGTCTACAACCCGGCTTATGACCCTGCTCCCATGGCAGGGTATCCGGCCACCGCGCCTCCGACGACGTGGATGGCGATGCCGGCAATGCAAACGGGCAATCCCATGGGGATTGCACCAGCTCCAGGACTCCAGCCGGCTCCCTGGGCAACGCAACCGACGCCTGGCCAGGTACCCGGTGGCATGACATTTGGCGCGCACTCCAGCCTGCAGCCATACCGCTTGAATGCCTGGACGGGCCGGGTCGAGGGCAGTTTTCTGCCACGGGAATCGACCGAGGGGCAACTGGGCCAA
>CAZYAZ010000013.1:32730-51475 GCA_964646205.1 uncultured Planctomycetaceae bacterium
CGGGACCAGGTGGAATTCGAAGGCTACAGGTTGATGATGGGATTCCGATCCGAGACGCTCCAGTATTCGAGTTTCATCGAGGCTGGCTGGGTCTTTTCTCGTTCCACCCGTTTTGCCGGACCGACACCCGGGTTTGATATTGGCGACGGTTTTATTGCTCGAGCCGGGGTCAGCTTCTAGAGCTGGCTGTGCGAAGTGTCGAGCGAGAACACCAGGCGTGGGAGTCTTGCGTGAGTGCGGCGGTTGCGATCGTGCTGGCTGCTGGCGAGGGCCGGCGGATGAAGTCGGATCTTCCCAAGGTGTTGCACGTTGCGGCCGAACGTCCTCTCGTCGAGTGGGTTCTGAAAGCCGCTCGGGATGCAGGAATCGCTCGGCTGGTGGTGGTCGTGGGGCACAAGGCTGAAGAGGTTCGCACGGCTCTGGGGCACCATGACGACGTGTCTTTTGCCCTGCAGTCGGAACAACTGGGTACCGGTCATGCGGTCTCGATGTGTCGTGATGTGTTGTCCGACCATGCCGGGCCAGTGGTGGTTCTCAATGGTGATATGCCCCTGATCCGGAGTGATTCGATTCGTTCATTGCTGGACGCTCAGTGCGAGGGATCTGCTGCTTGTGTGGTCGGAACAGCACGAACCGAATCGAATGCCGGGCTGGGCCGAATCGTACGAGACAAGGACGGTGAGTTTCTCCGGATCGTCGAGGAGGTGGACGCGACACCCGAGGAGGCGGTGATCCAGGAAATCAACACCGGTCTGTACGCCTTTGATGGCTCCCTGTTGTGGGAGGCTTTGTCACGCGTCGAACCGAACAATCAACAGGGGCAGTACTACCTCACCGATTGTGCGGAGATCCTGATGGCCGAGGGGCATCGCGTTGTGGCTTCGTGTTCACTTGCGATCGACGAGGCGTTGGGGGTCAACACGCCGGATCAATTGACGGAAGTGGGCGAGGTTCTCTCGCGCGCTTGACAATTGCGCCCGGGTTGGGCAGAACGGGAACGCCTTGGGTGTCCCGGTCTGCGTTGAGTGAGGGACGCGGCACGTTTGCGAAAGGGTGGTATGTACGATCATCTGACGTTGATCAGCGGTCGTGGCCATCCCGAGTTGGCGTTGGAGATTTCCGACCACCTGGGACTCCCGCTCGGAGCCGTCCAGGTTGCAGATTTTCCCGACGGGGAGATCAGTGTCCAGTTGGACCACAACATCCGCGGTTGTGACGTGTTTCTGGTGCAGCCGACCGGGCCTCCGACCAACGACAACGTGATGGAGTTGTTGATCCTGATCGATGCGTGTCGTCGTGCCAGCGCCGCGCGGATCACGGCGGTGATCCCTTACTTTGGTTACGCACGTCAGGACCGCAAGGATGCTGGTCGCGTGCCGATTTCCGCCAAGCTGGTGGCCAACTTGATCGTTCAGGCTGGAGCGGACCGGGTGTTGACGATGGATCTGCACGCAGCACAGATCCAGGGTTTTTTTGACGTCCCGGTGGACCACCTGTATGCCGCTCCGATCCTGGATGAATATTTCGAGTCGCTGGGCTTGCCCGCCGAGGAGATCGTTGTATTGAGCCCGGACGAGGGGAGCATCAAGCGAAGCCTTTCTCATGTCCGCCGTCTGGGCGGGGCGCTGGCTATTGTCGACAAGCGACGGAGCAGTGCGACGGAGACCGAGCAGGCCAACCTGATCGGTGGCCCAATTGACGGCCGTACCGTGTTGATCTTTGACGACATGATCAGCACGGGAGGGTCGATCGTGGGGGCTGTTGAGGTGGCCCGGGAACACGGTGCACGTGAGATCTACGTGAGTGCCACTCACGCGGTGCTGTGTGGTCCGGCCCCCACCCGACTCCGCGAAGCGGGCATCAAGCAGTGCGTGTTCACCAACAGCTTGCCGCTGACTGGCGAGAAGCAGTTGCCCGACATGACGGTGGTGTCAGTGGCTCCATTGCTGGGCGAAGCGATTCGGCGGATTCACCGCAACGAATCGGTCAGTGGACTGTTTGGCTAGTTACCGACGTAATCGCGGAAGAACGCCCGGCTCGATTCCAGGTCGGGGATCAGGCAGGGGTGCTTGTATTGTTCGAGAGTGCCGCCTTGGTCCTTGCGTCGATTCGTGGTGAACCGTGACCAGGTGCCGGCGACGATTCGCGTCAGTTCCAGCGGTGCCAGGCGTCCCGATTGACGTTTGTCCCGGTATTCGATGTTGGTTTCCTGAAGATGCTGGTCGATTTTCGCGGCCAGGCGGTTCCAGGAATCGGTGTGGCGAGAATCGGACTCTTCGATCACCAGTCGGTATCCCGGTGGTTCTCCCCAGACCGGCATCGCGGTGTACTGGTCCAGTTCGAGGTTGAGTTCGTCAGTGCAGAACCGGACCGATTCGACGATCTGTGATTCGGAGAGTTTCTCGCCGGTGATGTTGGAGATGTGGGCACCCTTGTGCAGGAAGCGTAAGAGAGGAGTGGTGCCATAGTGTCCGGTGCAGCGGACCACGTCGCAGATGTCGTATCGGTAGAAGCCCGATCCGGTGGTCAGCAGGATGTAGTAATCGTTGCCGGCTTCCAGTTGATGGGCTTCAAGGATTGTGGGGTTGTTGGTGCCGTACTCGTCGGCTGGAATGAATTCGTAGTAATTGGACATCACATCAAGCACGCCGTCACAGGAGTTGTCTTGCAGTGGGATCGTCATCCGTCCTTCGCTGGCGTGCAGGCCGTGATCCCTGGCGGGCACATTTCCAAAGCAATCATGGACGGCGTCCATGTAGGCGGCACAACTGCCGCCGGTCCACACAGCCAGAAAACGCATCGCGTTCCAGTAGTCCCTGGGATACAGATGACCAGTTTGTTCAACAATCCGGTCCAGTTCCGCAGCGCGTTGCCGCTGTGGTTGCAGGTTCTGGGTCAGGCTGGAACGGATGTCATCAGCGATGTCGAAATCGGCACTGATGGTGCCATCGGCGATGTCGCGAATCAGTGATTCGCAGTGGTTGTTGGCAAACTGGGCCACTCGCAGCAGTGTGCTGGGATTGGCGGTGGTGACCATGCCGACCCGTGCGTCGGCGATTGCCGATCTCATCGAGGCATAGTACTTCGCTTCGGGGTCCTCGATCCGCGCGACATCGAAGGGAATGGTGTACATGTTGCGGACGACAAATTTCGACTGCATGCGAATTGCCAGCCCGCTGATGTTGCCACAGGGAATCCCGCCGCTGGTGTGGAATTGCTCGAGTTGGCTGACGAACTGAACAATGTTGCCGCCTGTTGCGGCACGATGGTCGTCGTAGGCGAAGATTGCCCAGATTTTCCAGCCGCGGCGATAGTCGTCCAGGAAGCGGCGACTGACGGGGATGAACTTGGCATCAGCGGTTGTGCCGCTGCTGAGTGTGAACATCAGCAGTGGGTTCTCGGGGCCGAGCATTGCCGCCTGGTGGCCGGTCTTGAGTTGTTCGATCCAGGGCTGATAGAGGTCGTAGTCGGTCACCCCGATGGAGTGACGGAACGCATCAGAATCGCTCACACGGTCCAGGCCATGCTCTTGGCAGAACTCGCTACTGCCGTTGAGCCTGAGCAGTTCGCGCAACACGGCATGCTGCGTGCCGCGGCAATCGGTAGTGGCGGCCAGAAATCGCCGCCCGGAACGCCTCATCCGCTTTCGCGGCAGTGCGCCCGCCAACGATTGCAAAGTGGAGCGGATGTCCATGGTCGCAGGGAATTAAGAACGATGGTCGAACCAGAAACCGGATCCGGTCTATTCGTCCTCCTCGGTCGACTCGGTCGTCTCCATTGTCTCGTCGACCAGTTCCTCTTCTTCCTTCTTTTTCTTCTTCTTTCGCCCGAGCGAACTTTTGATGACCCGGACCTTGGGAAGTCCAAAGGGACTCTGGCCGTCCTGCCAGCGATCTTCGAATTGTAGTCTCTCGATCCGTTCGTTTCTCTTCAACACGTTGCGCATCCGCAGGAGATGTCCCTTGCGTCGAAGGCTCTTGTCAATCGTCACCGTGGCGTCTCCCCGGGTCGGCGCGGTAGAGTCGGTCCAGACGAATTTCGAGTTGCACTGGCGGGACCGACACCAAGTGCTCAGAACCCAATCGTAGGACGAGTGTGTTCCGAATGCAACCGCTGGTTTTCGGGCATCGATGAACTGTCATGGGACTGTTTCACACTGAATTTGCGACGATCGACTGGATCATCGTCGTGGTGTATCTGACCGGTTCGATTCTGATCGGACTGTGGGCCAACCGGTATGTGGGGGGGTTGAGTGACTACCTGGTGGCCGGGCGGACGCTGAGGATTCGCCTGGCATTGGCGACAATGACCGGTACCGAGTTGGGGCTCGTCACGGTCATGTACGTGTCCGAACTGGGATACACCAAGCAGTTTGCCTCGTTGTACCTGGCGGTGATCGAGGTGTTGGGCCTGGCGGTGATCGGGGCCACCGGCCTGGTCGTGTATCGCTTGCGACAGGAAGCGGTGCTGACTGTGCCGGAGTATTACCAGCGACGGTATTCGCAAACGGTCCGTGTTGTGGGGGCGGTGATGATGGTCCTCGCAGGCGTGCTCAACATGGGGGTGTTCCTCAAGGCGGGCTCGCTGTTCCTGGTCGGTGTGACCGGACTCGATGACCCGATGGCACTCAAGTTGATCATGACCGGCTTGCTGCTGCTGGTGTTGTTCTACACCGTCCTGGGAGGGATGGTGTCGGTGGTCATCACCGACCTGATCCAATTCCTCGTGCTGGGAGTAGGGGCACTGGTGGTCAGTTTTTTCGTCCTGGATGAACTGGGCGGCATTGGCGGCCTGTGGGACCTCAGCGGGACGACGTACGTGAATCCGCTGCTGGGCGACAATCCGGTGACCAGCCAGGAAGCTGATGGAGTGGGGCCCTGGATGTTGATGGCCCAGTGGTTGACCCTGTCGATCGCCGTCATGCTCTGGCCCGCGACCGTCTCACGGACGCTCGCGGTGAAAACGCCGACTGTGGCCCGGAAACTGTATCTCTTCAGTTCGATTCCCTTTCTTGCCCGACGGACACTGCCTGCCCTGTGGGGCATTGGCGCGTTCGCATATTTTGCCGCCCACGCTGACCTGGGCAGCGAGTTTCAACAGGCAATTGATTCGAAGAACATTTCCACGCTCTCGGCCATGCCGTTGTACCTGGCCAAGATCATTCCCAGCGGTCTGCTGGGAATCGTCACTGCGGCGATGCTGGCGGCTTTCATGTCGACCCACGACAGTTACCTGTTGTGCTGGAGTGGCGTTGTGGCACAGGACATCGTGGCCCCACTGTGTGGTGGACTCAGTGATCGGGGACGCGTGATGGTGACACGAGTCAGCATTGTGGTGATCGGCGCGTTCCTTTTGTTCTGGGGACTGTGGTACGAGGTCGGGCAGGAACTGTGGGACTACCTGGCTATCACCGGGACGGTGTATCTCTCGGGAGCGCTGCCGGTCATTGTCGGGGGGCTGTACTGGCGTCGAGCCAGTTCGGCTGGTGCCCTGGCAGCCCTGGTCTGCGGCGTGATGGGGGTTTGTGGATTGCCCCAGGTGATTGATGCGATCAACTCGAGATTTTTCGCCGATCCGGATGGATTCCAGGTGTTCCCGGCGTTGATGATGCTGGTGACGATGGCCACACCAACCTTGATCTTCATTCCCATTTCAATACTGGTTCCCGATAGACAGCAAGTTGACGGTTCGGACACCCAGGAGGTGACCTCGTGAGTGATTCGATCTGGCGGGTGGTTTGGATGGGAATCCTGGGTGCCGGACTCATAGGAATGGCCGGATTGTTACTGGTCGTTGGAGTTGGTTCGGTGCGTGAATTGCGCCAGTCGTTGGAGGAATTGAAACCGGGGGACGATCTGGATGAGGCCGAGAGCCCAGTTGACCCGGTGGAGTGAACCGATCCTCCTGTTTAGTGGCAAATGGTCTTCTCAGATGGGTCCGGCTGGAGTAGTTTAGGCACCACGTTGTCACGAGATGCCATGGCGGCGTTTTTCTCGGAGTTACGTAACGATGCAGTGTCCGTTTTGCCGTTACGACGAGACAAAGGTGGTCGATTCTCGGACCAGCCAGCCTCATGCGATTCGTCGTCGCCGCGAGTGTCTGGGTTGTGAACGTCGGTTCACGACGTACGAGAAGATCGAAGAATCTCCCTTGCGGGTGATCAAGAAGGATGGTTCCCGGGTTCCGTTTGATCGTGAGCGGATTCGCGCGGGGCTCGAGAAAGCCTGCTACAAGCGTCCGGTCAGTGACGACCAGATCGAGGGAGTGATTAACGCGGTCGAGCAGGAAGTCCACCAGGGTTTCGACCGTGAAATTCCGTCTCGGGAAATCGGCGAACTGGTGTTTGGCCGGCTGCGTGAAGTCGACCAGGTGGCGTTTGTCCGCTTCGCGTCGGTGTATCGAGAGTTCAAGGATGTCAATGACTTCGTTGAAGAACTCGAACCGATGCTCAGAGATGTGGATCGTCAGTAGCCCCGGTTTTCGGGAGTTGCCCAAGAGACATTGACTCGTTTGGTGCGGATCGAGATGATCCCTGCGCCATGTCGTATGAGTTGGTCGAGATTGTCCGGGGGGCCGGTCATCCGCGTCTGTTGGTCGTGGGTGATCTGGTGCTGGACCGTTACACCTGGGCGGACGCTGAACGTATCAGCCAGGAGGCCCCGGTGATGCTCCTCCGGGAGGATCGCCGCGAGTCTCGTCTTGGCGGTGCAGCCAACGTGGCCAACATGCTTCGCGGGCTCGAAGCCGAAGTGGTGATGTGTGGAGTGGTTGGTGACGACGAAGACGGCCGTGAGATGCGGTACCAGTTGGAACAGGCTGGCATCGGAACCGGGTTGGTCGTGACGGACAAGGAGCGGCCGACAACCGTCAAGACGCGCGTGATCGGCCGCGCCCAACACCGTCATCCTCACCAGGTCCTCCGCGTTGATCGTGAGTCTCGCGAGCCCCTGGGTGGGGTGATCGCCGAGGAAATGGTCGCCGCATTGGAGCGGACGATTCGCATGGCCGAACCGGACAACCAGATCGACGCGGTGTTGGTTTCGGACTACGCCAAGGGGGTCTGTACGCCCGAATTGCTGGCCGCAGTTGTTGCGATGAGCCGCGAGTCGGGAATACCGGTGATCGTTGATCCAGCCGCGGGGGCGGATTATCGCTGTTACCGTGGTGCCACTGCGATCACTCCCAACCGAACCGAGACCGCTCGGGCCACCGGGCAACAGGTGGTGACGATCGAGGATGGCATGGCGGCTGCGATCACGTTGCGTGCCGATCTGGATCTCGACACGGCGTTTGTGACGCTCGACAGCGACGGGATCGTGTTGGCCGATTCCCAGGACACCGCTCGCCATGTCCCCACCCGTCGTAGGGAGGTCTACGACATTACCGGTGCTGGCGACATGGTTTTGGCCACGATCGGACTATCGGCCGCCGCGGGTTGTGATCCCGAAACCATGGCTCGTTTGGCCAATACGGCCGGTGGGCTGGAGGTGGAGAAGATTGGCGTCGTCACGGTGACGCGTGGCGAGATGATTGCCGACCTGTTGGGTGGGCCACGTTCGGCCGGTGAGAAGATTCATTCACGTGAGACATTGTGCGGATTGCTGGAAGCTCGAAGGGATTCGGGCCAACGCGTGGTGTTGACCAACGGTTGCTTCGACCTGTTGCACGCCGGTCACCTGGCGTGTCTCGAGCAGGCCGCGGCCGAGGGCGATTGCCTGGTCGTGGCTGTCAACAGCGACGCCAGTGTGCGGGGCTTGGCCAAGGGGCCAGGACGGCCGATCATCGCCGAAAACCAGCGAGCGGCGATGCTCGCTGGCCTTGAGGTGGTTGACTACGTGGTGATTTTTGACGAAGCGACCCCCGAGTCTCTCATCGAGGCGCTCCGCCCCGATGTCCTGGTCAAGGGCGGGACATACGCGGTCGAGGAAATTGTGGGTCGTGAATTGGTCGAATCGTATGGAGGCGTGGCCAAGCCGCTCGGGCTGGTTCCCGGTTTGTCGACCAGCCAGATCGTGGCCCGGATTTACGAAGCCGAACAGTGTGAAATAAGACGAGCGGGCTAACGGGCTAACGGGACGAGGGCAGTCGGGGGAATGTCATGAAGATTGCCGTCTATCTGCCCAACTGGATCGGTGATGCCGTGATGGCGACTCCGGCCCTGGCGGCAATTCGCGGCCAGTGGCCCGGGGCTGAAGTTGTCGGGGTGCTGCGTCCCTATGTCGCGGACGTTCTGGACGGAACAGGGCTTGTCGATCGAGTGATCGAATGGGATCCGCGAGGCGGTGACCACGACATGTCGGGGTGGCGGCTGGCGAGACGCTTGCGTCGCGAACAATTTGACGTGGCGGTGTTGCTGCCCAACTCGCTTCGATCCGCCTGGATGGCGTGGCTGTCCGGGGCTCGCCGGCGAGTCGGTTTTTCAAGGAATGGACGACGGCTGTTGCTAACCGACCCGGTGCTGCCGAAATCTCGAAACACCCCGCACCCGGTCCTGGATGAGTACCTCCGGTTGGTGGAGCCATTGGGGTGCGGATCGGCCGACCATCGAATGCACCTGTCCGTTTCGAGTCGCGACGAGGCAGACTGGCAGGCGATTCGTGCGAGTCGAAGTGATGTGTTGGGGCAGCGGCCCTACATCTGTTTCAATCCAGGGGGAGCGTTTGGAGCTGCCAAGCATTGGCCAAGTCACCTGTTCGGTGAACTCGCCCGGATGATCGTGGCCGAAACAGAAATGTCCGTCGTAGTGGTGTGTGGACCATCGGAACGTGCCGAGGCCGGTGAGATTGTTGCTGCTGCCGGCGAGTCGCGTGTCGTGTCACTGGCCGATGAGGTCCTGAGCCTGGGGCTGACCAAGGCGGTGATTTGTCATGCAGCCGCGCTGGTCACGACCGACTCGGGACCGAGGCATTTCGCGGCCCCATTCCAGGTGCCGGTGGTGACGTTGTTTGGGCCGACCCACATTGCCTGGAGCGAAACACATTTCGAAAAAGCGATTCATGTTCAACTGGATCTGGACTGTGGCCCCTGTCAGCAGCGGACATGTCCCCTGGGGCACCATCGGTGCATGACTGAACTGGCCCCCTCTCGGGTGTACCGGGAGTTGATGTCGTTGATGAAACAGGCTCAGGCCGCGTGACCACAAACCGGCGTTTGACCGTGCACGATCCCACTCCAAACCTGTCATCTTTCTTGCCGATGTCCGTTCGTGGGCGCCGAGTGGTGGGTCGAGTGTGTGACGAGGAGTTGGCCGGTTGGTTCGCGGAAACCGCCGAACGGGTTCACGGGGACGATGTTTCCAACATCCTGAAACGGACCGGTCGTCGGCTGGTTTTTCGGGACGGCGACGCCGTGGTCAAGGTTGTGTTCCTGGGTTCACTGCACCGCAAACGCAAATGGCGACGTTACGGGTACATGGAAGCAAAGAGCCTGCAGTATGCCGCCTCGCTGGGACTGACCGTTCCGCGTGTCCTGGCCCAGGGGCGGTTGCGGCGTTGGTGTGATCCACTGGTGGCCAGCCTGCTGGCAATCGAACATCTGACAGGTCGGACAACGGTGTCATCACAACTGGCCGGTGCTGCCGATCGCGCTGCAAGGCGATGTGTGCTGGATCGGGCGGCGGCGGTATTGGTCGAATTGACCAGGACTGGTTGTTTTCACGTTGATGTTGGGCCCGACAACCTGTTTCTGCCGACTCCCGGGAGTGTCGGAACCGGTCCCGCAGTGATCGATCTGGAATACGCCGAGTTTGTTGCGCCCGGCCAGGTGACCCAATTGGTTCGGCAGGCTTCACGCTTGGCGTGCTACTGCCGCGAGGACTGGTCCGACTTGGATTACCTCGGATGGTTTGACGGCGTGCTCGCCACCGCTCGAGAGGTGTGCGAGATCGATATGACGGGGCGTGACCTGGCGAGAAGAGAATTCGCGACGGCACTGGGGATGGCCTCGTTCCGTTGCGAGTCGACGGGACTTGTCCGTGCCGCCTGACGCAGCGTGTGATCGGCCCCGCATTTCAAGCCACGGTGTCGCGAAAACACTCGAAAACGCTCGACATTCTCGCCACGATTGACTCTAACTCGTCAGTGGTGATGCACCGATGACCGGTACATCACGGCTCTTCATTGGCCCACCCCGGCGCGACATCGATGTCCACGCCCGTCTACATGGTGATTGCGTGTGTCGTGGCCTACCTGGTTGGTGGGATCCCCTTCGGTTACGTCGTCGGGCGGTTGGTTGGCGGATTCGATATCCGTCAGCAGGGAAGTGGGAACATTGGCGCGACCAATGTGGCTCGCGTGCTGGGATGGAAATGGGGTGTGGCGGTCCTGGTGCCCGACGCACTGAAGGGCATGCTGCCGGTGGTGACGGTGTCCACGACGATCAGCTTGTGTGTGAAAACGGTTGAACCGGGCAGCGTGACTGTCGTGCACACTCAGGTGCTGGTGGGGTTGATCGCGATCCTGGGACACATGTACCCGTGCTGGATCGGCCTCCGAGGCGGCAAGGGAGTTGCCACGGCGTTGGGTGTGGCAATTGTGTTGGGGCCGTGGGCGACGCTGGTGGCCCTGGTGGTTTACCTGTTGACCCTGGCGATCGTTCGCATGGGCAGCCTGGCGTCATTGCTGGCGGCCCTGTCGTTTGCGATCGCCAAGACGGTGTTGATGGCGTTGGCGGGCGAATGGACCTCGCAATGGAGCCTGTCGGCATTCACCCTGGCGGTGCCGTTGATGATCGTTTATCGACACCGCGGCAATATCGTCCGGATCATTCGTGGCGAGGAACACCGGATGGGCCAGGGGGGCGTAAAGGACCGGCCTCCCGAAGGGCCGCTCGACGAGGTCAACTCGGTCCCGGATGAACCATGATCAACCGGTCCTCGTGTGGCCTGTAGTAACCGTCGATTCGCTGACGGACGGTGAATCCGAAATTTTCGTAGAGCGTCACCGCCGCGGAATTGGTGGGATCGACAGTCAGGAGCACCGGAGCCACGGCCTGGGCCAGCCCGGCCTTCATCAATTCGCTGCCAATCCCCATTCCGCGGCAGTCAGAGTGGACCATGATCTTGTGCAGGCAGAGTTCCTCGGTGTTGGTGGGAAACATCACCAGTGCACCGGCGATGTCTCCAGACGCCGAGAGAGGTTCAGAGCCGGCAGGCCGTCGGGCGACCAGCAGGGTGGCCATGTCACACCAGATTCTCCAGATGTGCTCCCCGTCGGGAATGAACAAGTCGGGGGCAATTGGCCACGAGATACGATCGAGGGCCGCGACGTGGAGGTAGTCGCGGTCAGTGGCCGCTTCAATGGTGCAGGGCACGACGAATTCCTCGAGTCCAGGTCCGCGGTCTGTTTCGAGCGGAGAATAGGTGTTGTCCAGCGACAGGTAAAGTGGCCGGCAAATCTGCACTGATTGACAATCTCGATGGAATGGGGCAATGTGTCGCCGACCGAGGTGAGAGTGTTGAGAGAGAAGGGGAGCGGGGATGATCACGAGATGGCGAGCGGGTGATGGCAGGGGCCTGGTCCGGTTGGCAGTCTGTGGACTGGCAATCCTGGCATTTTTCCAATCGGATCGCCTGGCGGCGGCGGGGCGTCCGAACATCATCCTGGTGATCACCGACGATCAACGATTCGACGCGCTGGGTTGCATGGGGAATGCGGTCCTCAAGACGCCCCACATTGATGGATTGGCCGCCCAGGGGGCGTTGTTCACTCACACTTTCTGTACGACTTCAATCTGTGCGACCAGCCGTGCCAGTTTTCTGACTGGCCAGTATGCGATGCGCCACGGAATTCGGAGTTTTCGAAAATCCCTGACAGAATCGCAGTGGAAAGATGCTTTTCCGGTGTTGCTGCGTCAGGCCGGTTATCGCACAGCGATGGTGGGCAAGTGGGGCCTGGGTGGCCCACTCCCTCGAGAACGCTATGACGTCTTCAACGGTTTTAGTGGCCAGGGGCGGTATTACTCCAAGCCAGCCGGCCAGGGGCCTCACCTGACCCATCGACTGGGCCAACAGGTTCTCGACTTCCTGGAAACCTGTGATGGGGACCAGCCGTTTCTGTTGCAGTACTACACAAAAGCGGCCCATTGCCAGGACGGCGATCCATGGCCGTTTCAGCCGGACCACCGTTACGACAAGTTGTTCTCGGGAATCCAGGTGCCATCTCCGGCAACAGCGACCGAGGCGCATTTCTCACGGCTCCCGAAGTTTCTGCAGACATCCGAGGCACGTCGCCGCTGGAAGATACGGTTTGCCAACCCGGCGATGTATCAGAAATCGGTCAAGGACTACTACCGACTGGTTGTTGGCGTCGACGACGTGATTGGCCGGGTTGTGGCAAAGTTGAAGCAGAAGCAGTTGTTTGAGAATACGGTGATCATCTTCACTTCCGATAATGGGTTTTACTTGGGTGAACACGGCTTGGCCGGGAAGTGGTTCATGCACGAGGAGTCGATTCGATTGCCACTGGTGATCTGTGATCCGCGTTTGCCTGAAGGTCGCAAAGGCCGCCGGCTGGGTGAATCGGCTTTGAACATCGACATCGCCCCGACGATCCTCGACCTGGCCGGACTGGAGGTCCCCGGTTCTGTTCAGGGGCGGTCACTGAAGCCGTTGCTGGAAGGGCGGCGTGTCGAGTGGCGGAACGAGTTCTTTTATGAGCACCCGTTCCAGCATCCCAGGATTCCCAAGACCGAGGGAGTCCGGGGATCGCGTTGGAAATATGTCCGTTACACCTCGCTGGACCCGGTCGTTGAGGAGTTGTACGACCTGAAAGAGGATTCTCGCGAGGAGCGAAACCTGGCGGGCGACCCACGGTTTGTTGACCGGTTGGGGGACCAGCGAAACAAGTGGCGGGAGTGGCGTGAGCGGGTGAAGTAGCGACGGCAACCACGGCAAAGGTGAACGAATGTCACAGTACGTACTGGCGTTGGACCAGGGGACGACTTCCAGCCGGGCGATTGTTTTTGACGAATCGGCTCGGGCGGTAGGAATGGCCCAGCAGGAGTTCGAGCAGATTTTTCCTTCGCCGGGGCATGTCGAGCATGACGCCGAGGCAATCTGGGACTCGCAGATGGCCACGGCCCGGGCGGCCCTCGTTGATGCTGAAATCGAGGCGAGCGACCTGGCGGCACTGGGGATTGCCAACCAGCGCGAGACAACGGTGGTGTGGGAGCGGGAGACAGGCCGGCCGGTTGCCAATGCGATTGTGTGGCAGAGTCGGGTGACCGCGGAGCGGTGTGCGGCGCTCAAACAAGCAGGCTACGAGAGTGTGGTTCGTGACAAGACCGGGCTGGTGCTGGACCCGTATTTCTCGGGAACCAAGATCGCCCACCTGTTGGACGAAGTCGAGGGGCTTCGGTCGCGTGCTGAACGCGGCGAGGTTCTGTTCGGTACGATTGATTCGTTCCTGGCCTGGCGTTTGACCGGGGGCCGTCGTCATGTCACCGACGTTAGCAATGCCAGTCGCACCCTGCTGCTGAATATTCACACGCTGGAGTGGGACGAGGAATTGCTGGAGATCGTGGGTGTGCCGCGGGCGATGTTGCCCGAGGTGGTGGAATCGTCGGGCGTGGTCGGCGAGATCGATGCAGATTTGTTGGGGGCGGCGGTTCCCCTGGCCGGGATGGCAGGAGATCAACAGGCGGCAACATTTGGCCAGGCCTGTTTTTCGGCCGGGGAGGCCAAGAACACCTACGGTACGGGGTGTTTTCTCTTGATGAACACCGGGAGCGAGGCGGTACGATCCGAGGGTGGTTTGCTGACGACGGTTGGTTGGAGTCTCAACGGGGAAGTGACCTATTGCCTGGAAGGGTCGGTGTTCGTCGGTGGAGCGGTCGTGCAGTGGCTCAGGGATGGATTGGGTTTGATCTCCGAGGCATCCGAGATCGAACGACTGGCGGCCGAATGCGACTCGACCGACGGGGTGTACCTCGTCCCCGCGTTTGTTGGCCTGGGGGCTCCCTACTGGGATCCGGCAGCTCGTGGCACCCTGGTCGGTATCACCCGTGGCACGGCCCGACCCCACCTGGCCCGGGCGGCTCTCGAGTCGATTGCCTACCAGAGTCGTGACCTGTTGCAGTTGATGCAGCGCGAAGCCGGGGTGAGCCTTGGTGGACTGAGGGTCGATGGGGGGGCCGCCGCCAACAACCTGCTCATGCAATTCCAGGCCGATGTGCTTGATGTCGACGTTCTCAGGCCGGAGGTTCTCGAAACGACCGCGCTGGGTGCTGCACGGCTAGCGGGGCTGGCGACCGGTGTCTGGGACAGCACAGACGAGGTGGCCACGGCATGGCAACTTGAACGTCGCTTCACCTGCGAGATGCAGGCGGAAAAGCGTGACCTGTTGTACGCGGGGTGGCAGCGGGCGGTGGAACGGTCTCGCGAGTGGGCGGAATGATGTACCGTCGGGCCCGGTGTTTGACTAGGATCATGCTCGCCTGACGGACCGATACAGATGCCACGTGATTTCAACACCGAGAGTCTGTCGCACGACCCGATTCACGGGTACATCCCATTTGTCTCGTGCAGTGACCTGCCGGCTGGAGAAGTGGCCGAGCAGGAATTGATCGACCACCCGTGGGTGCAGCGGCTGCGACAGATTCACCAACTGCAAACCGCGTGGTGGGTTTTTCCCTCTGCCGAACACATGCGGTTCCAGCATGTGTTGGGGGCGATGCACCTGGCCAGCCGGGCGATCGACTCCTGGTACGACTCATTGGTCGAATCGTGTGACAACGTCCCGTCACGTCCCTGTGTCGAGAGTCTCGTGCGTTTGGCGGCCCTGTTGCACGACGTCGGACACGGTCCGTTTGGTCACTTTTTCGACGATCACTTCCTGGACGACTTTGGGATCACACACGAGGACCTGGGGGCGCAGATCATCGAGGAGGAATTGGGCGAGATGATCCGTCGGGTACGGCGAAATCCCAGTGGCCAACTCCAGCCCCTGGAGGAACTGGATCCGCGTCAGGTGGCGTGGTTGATCCGGCGACCACGGATTGGAGAACAGATCGAGGGGACACCCGATTGGTTGTGCAAATTGCGGTCGCTCTTCAGCGGTATCTACACCGTCGACAACATGGACTTTGTTCTCCGCGACGCCTACATGACCGGCTACAACATCCGGGCCTTTGACCTGTCCAGGTTGTTGCACTACAGCTTTTTCACTCCCCAGGGTTTGACCATTCACTCTCGTGGCCTGGCGACACTGGTGAATTTTATCGAGACCAGGGCCAATCTCTTTCGGACCGTCTACTTTCATCGAACGGTTCGGGCGCTGGACCTGTCGTTGGAGCAGGTCTTTCCGGAAACCATGCAGCGCCTGTTTCCGGGAAATCCGAGTGAAGACCTGGAGGCTTATCGACGATTGACCGAGTCGAGTTTCCTGGTGGACGTGGGCCGATGGTCCTTGTCGGATGATGATGCGACGCGTGAACTGGGAACGCGATGGGCCAGGATTCTCAACCGGGATGTGGACTGGAAACTGGCTTGCGAGCGGACCTTGCATTTCCGGGAAGGGGAGTCCGAACGGGTCACCATCTTTTCGGAGCCGGAACTGGTCGAGACCCGTGTGCGTCGGGCGTTGCCAGATGGACTTGGTGAGATACCGATGCGAGTTGACGTGGCACGGCATTACCACCGACCCAGTGGGCCGTTGCCGGCGGGAGGGCAAAACTTCGTGCTCGATCCGTCCGAACCCGATCCGCAACCACTTGACGATGATGAACTGTTTCGCCAGTTGCCCGCCAGTTTCTCGATTTTCCGCATCTACTCGACCGACCATTCTCACGACGCCCCACTCAACCTGGCACTGAACGCCGTCATCGGAGACGTCGACGATGCCAAGACGAATATGTGAGGAGCCTCTGGCACGTCCCGTGTAGCGGACGAGGCCCGTGAACTCTCAAACAGACCGGGTTCGGATTGGGCTGTCTGTAACGGTTGTAAGACTGTTTGGGCGTCCCCCGCCCAGGAATCGTTGTCTGGTTGTGACGGTTGTGAGACCGGCAGCGGTCGAACTGTCTTTGAGGTCGATGGTCGTCGATACGATGGACGATGATCGATATCGACGCAGAACTGCTCGACCTCGATGCCGGCTGGCGCGAGGTGCTGGAGACCTACCGGCCGACCGAAGAGGCTGGTGGGCGTGTGGGCGAAGTTCCGTCCGCGGAGGAAGCACAACCGATGGCAGACTCGGGTGCACAAGAGTCGGACCAGGCGTCGCCTATCGGGCTGGCCGAGTTGCCGGCGGAGGAAGAACGTGACGACTGGCTTCCTCGCATCAAGTCACTTGCCGGATTCGACGACCAACGGCTCTCGTCTCTTCACGGACGGTTGATCGCACTGGGATGGCTTGGTTTTGAGGTGGGCGACCGGAACACTGGCATGCGGTATCGGCTCACTCGAGAAGGCCAGCGGGTGCTCGATGGGCTCGTGCCGATCCCAACCCTGCAGGTGATGACTGCGGATCCACCGGGCGAGCCTCTGCCCGATCGGTCTGCCGAGACGGAATCGGAATCGGAAGACCTGGTCGGCGATTTTGAGCTGGCTGACGCCTGATCGCTTTACTGGCGACTGGTTTCAGGACTCCAGCGGGCGACAACTGCATCGGAATGCAGCACGAAAATCTCGACGCGGCGGTTCTTTTGTCTCGCCGTGTCGTCGCTGTTGGGCACCAGGGGCTGGTTGGGCCCGTATCCAGCGACTCCCAGCCGACTCGACTCGACCCCGAGTTTCTGCAACGACATCAGCACGGCGTTGGCCCGGTTCGTCGAGAGGTGCCAGTTGGTGGCGTGCTTGGAGCGGGTGTTGGCCCTGGCGATGCGACGGTCATCGGTGTGTCCGACGACAAGGATGTTGAGATGCTTGGCGTCGCCCTGGTTCATGATGCGGGCGAATTCCCCGAGAATCTCGGGAGCAGTTTTCTTGTTGACGACGTCACTGCCACTGTTGAAGAGAATGTCCACGCCGATCCGACTGACGCCGTTCTTGGGGTCGAACTGGAACAGCGGGTATTTCTTCTTCAACGCTTCGAGTTGTCGAGTCGCTTCTGGAGAGAGGGGACTTTGTTGTTTCAACAGGTTGACGTAACGCTGCTGCAACAGCGTTCGTTCATTGTTGAGGTTTGCCAGTCGCTGATTGGACACGTCGAGATTCGACTTCAATGCCATGTTGTCCTGGCTGAGTTGCCGGTTCTGGCCGGCCAATTGCACGGCCCGGACCTGCGACTGTCGCAGGGTCTGTTGCGGGACCATGTTGCAGCCGACTCCAAGCGTGAGTGTCAGGGCCAGGAGGACGGGGATTGATTGGCGGACCGTTACGGACATGGGGCACTCCTTTGCCGACCCGGACGGAACCGCCGTGGAGTGCTGTCGAGAAGGCTCGCACAACACGCAACGTGGGGACCAACCGAGCTGAGATTGCCTCGGGTGTGGTGGGAGGGTGGGAGAGTTGTGAGAAAGGTGAGAGAAGAGAAATGAGGGTCGTGAGAGAACAGGCATGATGTTGCTGAGAGACGCAACGAACCACACCCGGTGAGTGAGGGCGGACTTATAGCGTGCCGGCCGGGAGCGTGCCTAGGGCAAACCGCTGATTTTTTGCGGTCCGGTCGCGAGACGATCGGCGCTAGTTGAACATGCCGCCGACGCTGTCGATCAGGGTGCCAGTGAAGCCTGGATCTTCCGCGCTCCAGATCGATTTGACGAGTTCGAAGAGAACCATTCCACAGACGATCATCAGGCCGGTACCGGTCAACAGGGACAGGAACGTGCCAACGCCCCACTCCTGTTCGACCGGGGCCACGATCCGTTCGACCGGCACCGCGTAGTCGTCGACCTCCTCGTCATCAAAGACATCGTCGTCGGCGTCGAATACGTCGAGATCTTCGAGTTCGTCGTCTTCCCCGAAGATGTCGTCATCAACGACATCGAGGTCATCGTCGTCGCCGATATCTCCAAACTCGTCGAAAATGTCATCGTCGTCAGATTTTTTGACGACGGTGGCCGAATAGTCATCGGCGTCTTCTTCGTCGTCGAACAACAGCACACTGGTATCGGTGCCGGTCTCGTCGTCGTCTTCGTCGCCTGCTCCGGCCATTTCGAAATCAGTCCCGTCCTCGACCAGCGCGGGCACTTCGAGTTGGGTTTCGTCTGTCTTGTCGTCCAGGTCCAGCGAGATCCCGCTTTCTCCGTCCAGGTCCAGAGAGATACCACTGTCCACGAGCGTCATTTCGCTCAGTTCAACGCCGCTGCCGGACGGTTCGAGGCTGATTCCACTTTCGTCGGCCGCTTCGAGGCTGATTCCGCTCTCGGCGACCGCTTCAAGTGAAATGCCGCTGTTGGAATTCTGATCGATCGAGAGATCACTTCCCTCGGCGATCTCGGTCAGTCCCAGGTCTTCAGAGTCCTGGGGGGTCTCGATTATGGTGGCGTCGAGAGGGTCGGTGGCAACCAGCTTGACGTCACTGTCACTACCGGCCATGTCGTCGGTCGGCTGGGCATCGGCGACCAACTGGATTTCGCTGTCTGATTCGGCGAGCAACGGTTCGTCGTCCATCACCAGTCGGACGTCGCTGTCGGATTCGCTGAGATCGCCTGGTTCGAGGCTGTCATCGATCACCAGCCGCACGTCGCTGTCGGAGGTGTCATCGAGTGAGAGCAGGGGTTCGTCGTCGGTCGTTTGCTGAATCAATGTCGGTTGATCGGCCGAAACTTCGTCGTCTTCATCGAGCAACGAGGCTGTTCCCAGCGA
>CAZYAZ010000013.1:51575-68878 GCA_964646205.1 uncultured Planctomycetaceae bacterium
AGCCCGACATTGTCGGAGGAATCGGCCTGACGGGATCGCGAAAACTCTTCGACATCCTCGGCCCGGAATTTCCATGTGCCGCGATCGGCGAAACCTCTCAAATCTCCGGCTTCACGCAGCCGGGTGATTTCTTCCTGGGGGATTCCAAGAAGTTCGATGGTCTCTTCGATGCTCAGATACTTGCTGGCCATGATGAAAATCTCCGCCGATTCGGCCCGTAAGCCGTTTCAGCACAACGAGTTGTCGTGGAAATTGGATGTGGAGACTTGGCCGAGTGATCGACCGCCGAAGGCCGCCGGAGATTCCAACGTGCCCGTTGTATTCTAGGTGCGCCGGACGGCGATGCAAGATGATTGGCCGGAGGAGGGTGAGAAACCGGACGGCTGTGAGGATTGTAGCGACGGCCTTGCGTCGGCGTGAGCCGGTTGGGAGACTCGCCAATCGTTTCCGTTTCAGAGCCTGATGGTGAGCGTCGATGGAACCGTCCAATCTGCTGTTTATTCTTTCGGACCAGCACAACCGGGACACGCTGGGTTGCTACGGTCACCCGACGATCCAGACTCCCAATCTTGACGCATTGGCGGCGCGGGGAGTGCGATTCGACGCGGCCTACACGAATTGTCCGATTTGTGTTCCGGCTCGGGCCAGCCTGGCCACCGGTCAATTTGTGCACCAGATCGGGTACTGGGACAACGCATTTCCCTACGACGGGAGGGTGCCAGGTTGGGGTCATCACCTGCAGGCTGCCGGTCATCGCGTGGATTCGATCGGAAAGTTGCACTACCGCAGTGTCGAGGATGAGGATGGTTTCAGCGAACGCATTGTCCCGCTGAACGTCGTGGATGGCGTCGGTGATGTGATGGGAGCGATTCGCGATGATCCGCCGATACGGGCCGGTATGCGAGGTGGTGTGACCGAGGCGGGGCCGGGGACGTCAACCTACTCCGACTACGACATCGAGATCGCCGATCACTCGATCCAGTGGTTGCGGAACCGCGTGGCCGAACCCGACGAGAAGCCGTGGATGTTGTTCTGCAGTTTCGTCTGTCCGCACCCCCCCTTCATCGCGCCACCGGACCTTTTCTCGCTTTACCCACCCGAGGAGATTCCGTTGCCCGTGCAGAATCGTCCTGGAGAACAGCCCGATCATCCAGCCCTGGAGGTGCTCCGGCGAACCATGAACTACGACCGTCCCTTCACCGACGAGGAGATCCGGAAGGTGACGGCAGCCTATTACGGCACCTGCACTCACCTGGATCGCCAGGTCGGACGCGTGCTGGAGGTTCTCGAGGAGACCGGGTTGGCCGAGTCGACCCGGATCATCTACACGAGCGACCACGGGGAGAGCATGGGACGGCGTGGGTTGTGGGGCAAGTTCACGCTCTACGAGGAATCTGCAGCCGTGCCATTGATCCTGGCCGGTCCCGGTGTGCCGGCCGGGCAGGTTTCTGATGATCCGGTCTCACTGGTCGATTGTCATCCGACGATTCTCGAGGCGGTCGGCGTCGATCCGGACGAGCAGGATGGTGAATTGCCCGGTCGATCGCTGTGGTCGATCGCCGACGGTCAACCGTTGGGACGGGCGGCGTTCAGCGAGTACCACGCGGTGGGGATGACCTGTGGAAGTTTCATGATTCGCCACGGGAGGTACAAGTACATCCACTACGTGGGTGAGCCGCCTCAACTGTTCGATCTGGAACGGGACCCAATGGAGTTGGTTGACCTGGCAGACGATCCGGAGAGTGCGGAGATCCTCCAACGCATGGAGATCTTGCTGAGAGAAATGCTGGACCCTGACGAGGTGGATTCTCGGGCCAAGTCGGATCAGTCCGAACTGGTGTCCGCGCACGGCGGTCGGGATGCGGTGTTGGCCCGCGGAACATTTGTCAATTCGCCTGTGCCGGGAGAGGAGCCCCGCTTTGCACCCGGAGATGAAAACGAGTGATTCCCCGGAACTGCCGGTGACCGGTGACCCCGAGTCGCGACATTTGCGGCAGTGCCTGCGCGAGGCCCGGGTCGTGGTGATCTTGTACCTGTCTGGCTTGGCCTGGACGCTGGTGGTGGTGATTGGCTGGGGGTACGTGCCCGTCGAGGAGCGACCTGCCGTACCCGAACTGGTCCTGGGAATGCCGGCGTGGGTGGTCTGGGGGCTGTTTGTGCCGTGGTTCTTGCAGATCGCCGCGGCATGGTGGTTTGCCCTGAGAGTGCTGGCCGATGAGGACCCCGACCAACTTCTTGATGACGCAGCGAGTCCGGAGGTGGTGGCATGATGAGCTTGCTTGCCGAAGCCGGGCAAGGAGCGGTCGAACCCGCCTGGTACCATATTGCCCAAAGGGATTACGCGATCCTGATTCCCTTTGGCCTGTTCATGTTTGGCGTGGCCGTGATCACGGTGCTGTCGCATCGACATCAAAAGACCGGTGATTTTCGTACCGAGTACTACGTGGCGGGACGCAGTTTCGGTGCCTGGGTTCTGGCCATGTCGTGGGTGGCGACGCTGGCCAGTGGCGGCAGTTTTCTGGGATATCCGTCGCTGGTGTATTCCTACGGTTGGAGCATGGCCTTCTGGGTCAGCGGTTCGATTGGGACGGCGGTGGTCGGGTTGGGGATCGTCGGCAAACGGATCAACCGGCTGGCGCGACGGACTGGTGCGCTGACGCTGGTTGACCTGCTGCGTGACCGCTTTGGTTCAAACGCCGTGGGGTTGACCTATTCGGCGGTGATCCTGGTCACGACCAGTGTCTACCTGATCGCCCAGTTCGTGGCCGGGGCCCGGATCCTGGAGAACCTGCTGGAGACCAGCTACGCGATGGGACTGCTGCTGTTTGCCGTTTCGGTTGTGGCTTACACCACCGTGGGCGGATTCCGGGCCGTGGCGTGGACCGATACGTTGCAGGGCATTGTGATGATTGTCGGAGTCGTGTTGCTGGTTCCACTGACACTCTCGGCTGCGGGTGGCCTGGAACGGGCGACACTGACCGGGGATCGATCGCAGGCGGTGCGTGTGGATCCCGAGGCGGCCGAGCACGGGGTGCCGACCGAGCGTCACGCGTACCTGTATCCGCCGGGGCCACGCAAGCAGACCGAGCCGGGTGACGGCGAGATGGGTGGAGTGTTTCTTCCCTTTGGCATGGGGCTCTCACTGTTTCTCATCCGTTCGCTGGGGGCATTGATGATGCCCACCACGGTGCCGAGGATGCTGGCATTCCGGGACACCGCGGCGCTGCGACGGGCGTTGATCGTTTTGGCACCGTATTTCCTGCTGATGTATGGCAGTAGCCTGATCACGATGAATTGCGCACCGTCGTTGGGAATCGATCTCGAGCCGGGAAAATCCGACCAGGCGATGCCGGCGTTGGCCCAGAAACTTGTGGAGTTGAAGGCCGCGCCGGCTCTGTTGGCTGGCTTGTTGATCGCGGCTCCATTTGCGGCCGTGATGTCGACGGTCGACTCGGCGCTGTTGGTCATCAGTGCTTGCGTGGTACGGGACATTGTCGAGAAGTCGTTCGGAATTCGGTTGTCCGACACTGCCGTGCGGCGGCTGAGTTACTCGGTGACGGCCCTGGCCGGCACGGGTGTCTTTGTGGGGGCCCTGATGATCGAGCCGAGATTCCTTCAGCCCCTGGTGATCCATTACGTCGGCGGGGCGGCCTCGGCACTGTTTTGGCCCGGATTGGCAACGTTGTTCTGGCGACGGGCCACGGCGACGGGTGTGACTGCGGGACTGGCCGGAGGTGGTGTCGTCTACGTGGCCGCGATTTTCTTCAAATCGTGGATTGATCCGATCGTGACCCTGCATCCGTTCGTCTATGGCTTCACCGGCTCGGCAGTCCTGGTGATTTTCGTGAGCCTGTTCACCACCGGACAGGACGAGGAACAACTCGTCCCGTACTTTGGCCGGGGCTGACAGGCATTGCTGCTGCTTGCATGCAATCGGGCCACTGTTTCTACTAAATGCACCTCCCGGTTGGCGGTCTCGCCCACCACGTCACTCTCCTACTCATCCTTGGGCTCCATGACTGACAACCTGGTCTTCATGATGGGTGAGTACGAGGCGCTGGTTCCGTCGGATCGGCGGTATGCGGAAAACCATCTCTGGCTGCAGGAGGACGGAGATGCTTTGAAAGTGGGGCTGACGTCCTACGCGGTTCGTCTGTTGCAGGACGTCTTCTTTCTCGACTGGACGATTGATCCGGGCACCGAGGTGCGGGCCCGGCAGGAGATTGGAGAGATCGAAAGTTCCAAGGCGGTGTCGAGTCTTTTTGCGCCGGTTGACGGACACGTGCTAGAATTCAACGACGCTCCACTGGAAGACCCGTCGTCCATCAACACCTCCGGGTATGATGGCGGCTGGTTGTATCGGTTTCGTACCGATTCCACGCTGCTCAGCCCCCAGGATTATCTCGCGGTACTCGAAGGCGGCTGGGAAGACACTCAACGAATGATCAAAGGACAACTCAACTGATGGCTTCCAAGTTGTTGACCGTCGTTGTTTCGCAAACGCCGAGTAAGAATCCGGCGAAGCGACAATTGGAGGAAGAACTTGTTGCCGCGTTAATGATCGACGACGCGGTCGATGTCGCAGTTGTTCCACACCTCTACAACCTCGACGCCGCTCACTCCGGAACCCTGTTTCTGCAGGCTCTGCAAGGCCACCTGGTGGTGCTCAGTTGGATGTACTCCCGGGCGGCTCACTGGTTGCTCGACCGGTCGGGAATCAAGGGACACCAGGTCGAGACCCTGTTCGACGGACAGGACGAGGGGGATGAGGACATCGAGATCCCTGAACCACAGGGTGTTGGTGGTGTCGATTTGCCCGATCGCAAGATCTACTGCCTGGACCTGGGTGTCGATGATGACTCCCAGGTGTATCTCGAGGAGATCAACCGGATTGGCCAGGAACTGCGTGCCGACACAAACCCAACCTCCGGGACACTGGACTTGACGGACTGGATTTCCGGGTCACCCAAGCCCGAACAACTCCAGAGGTATCTCGACCCATTGTCTGTTCTCTCCGGAGATGGCGATGTCGAACCGGTCAAACGTCGCTGGTATCCGGTGATTGACTACGAGCGGTGTACCAACTGCATGGAGTGCATCGATTTCTGCCTGTTCGGCGTCTATGGAGTCGACAGGCTGGACCGGATCCTGGTCGAGCAACAGGACAACTGCAAGAAGGGTTGTCCGGCTTGCAGCCGGGTGTGTCCTGAGAACGCGATCGTGTTTCCGTTGCACAAGGAACCGGCCATTGCCGGAGCACTGGGGGATGTTGGAGCCCTGAAAATCGATCTGTCACGGCTGTTTGGTAGTGCCACGGGGCTGGACGCCGCGGTTGCCGAACGTGACGTTGAGTTACTACGAGATGGTCGCGACGCGGTGGGTGCCAGTGTTGGGATGCCCAGGCGGCAAACTGACCGCGACTCGACCCAGCGAGATGAACTCGATGATCTCTTCGATGGCCTCGACGCCATGGATCTCTGAGCGCTCGCGTCGCCCGCACAGAGCCACCAATGACCTCCCACGACCTCGCCGACATCCCGTTCCAGCGGCTGTCTTCTGCTGAACAGGTGGCCTCGGCCGCGTTGTTGGCCGAACGGGACGAGAGAGGGACCTGGGTGGGAGAACTCTCGACCTCGGCCCTCTCGACCGCCACGGCCACACTGGCGATCCACCTGTATGCCGAATCTGGACATGGCGGTGATTGTGTCGGTGGGTTGAAGAGGCTGGTTGCGTCTGGTTGTGATTGGCTGTTGGACCATCAGAACGAGGACGGCGGCTGGGGGGACACGATCCGGAGTTTCAGCAACATCTCCACCACGATGCTGGCCCACGCCACCCTGACCGCGGTGACCCGATCCGAGTCGGAAGCGGCCAGCGATCGACTGGTCGGGGCGTTGGCCAAAGCCCAGGCGTATATTGATCGCATTGGAGGCGTTGAGGCGGTTCTGGCCCGCTATGGGAAGGATCGGACGTTTTCGGTTCCCATCCTGACGCACTGTGCCCTGGCCGGACTGGTGGAGTGGAGACGGGTGATCGCCCTGCCATTTGAACTGGCGGCCTTGCCATCCGGGTTCTACAAGACCGTTCGGCTGCCAGTGGTTAGCTACGCGTTGCCGGCATTGATCTCCATTGGGCTGGTTCGATTTCATTCACGTCGACCACGGAACCCGTTGGCATGGCTGATCCGCCGGTGTGTCCGCGGTCGTGTGTTGCGGGTCCTGGAATCCATTCAACCCACAAACGGGGGATTCCTGGAGGCGGCACCGTTGACAAGTTTTGTGGCGATGAGCCTGGTGGGATGTGGATTGGCCAGTCATCGGGTGACACGCCAGGCGATCAGTTTCCTTGTTGATTCGGTTCGCGACGATGGCAGTTGGCCGATCGACACGAACCTGGCGACATGGGTGACGACACTGTCGGTCAATGCCCTGGGAGATCGTTTGCCCGAGGCGGGGCGGAAGCCGATCACGAACTGGTTGTTGGGACAGCAGTTCCGCGAGGTGCATCCGTACACGAATGCTGACCCGGGAGGGTGGTCGTGGACCGATCTTCCCGGTGGTGTGCCTGATGCGGATGACACGCCCGGCGCGATGCTCGCGTTGTTGGCCCTGGAGGGCAGCCCGTCGAGAGAGTCGATCGAATCGATCGAGATGTCGGCCAACTGGTTGCTGTCGCTACAGAACCGTGACGGGGGCTGGCCCACATTCTGTCGCGGCTGGGGCACCTTGCCCTTTGACCGGTCGTCCCAGGATATCACTGCTCACGTGTTGCGGGCACTGATGGCGGCTGGTGCTGCGTTGCCCGAGATTGCCGATCAATCGGAAAAACCGATTGATCGTGGGTTCGAATTCCTCAGACGCCGGCAACGCGATGATGGGGCATGGGTGCCACTCTGGTTTGGGAACCAGCGGGTGGCTGGTGACGAGAACCCGGTTTACGGCACCGCTCGAGTGCTGGCGGCGTGGTGGGCCGCGGGACGCGAGAACGAAGAGTCTGCCATTCGGGCTCGAGAATGGTTGGCTGCGGCCCAAAATCCCGACGGTGGATGGGGTGGAGATGTCGATACGATTTCCAGTGTCGAGGAAACCGCGTTGTCGGTCGAGGCGTTGCTGGGTCGTCAACGAGGGACTTCGAGTGCAATTATTGGTCAAAAACAGGCTGTTGACGGGGTAGAGTGGTTAATTGGGCGAGTGGAAACCGGTACATGGATCAAAAGCGAACCGATCGGTTTTTATTTCGCCAGATTATGGTATTTTGAAAAGCTCTACCCACTAATTTTTACGGTTTCCGCCCTTCGCCGGGCCCTTTCGGCGACTGGGTTTAAAGACGATTCATTGCCGGACGACATGCCCCTGGGGGCGTAACCGGTGCTGAATCCGGGAGTTCTGAGTGTCGATTGCCCCGTCCGAGCCGCGAGAGACGGCATCAACGTCAGATGACGCCAACCCGGCGGCTGAAACGACGTCAAAACGGCCAACCAAGCGCCGTCGTCGCAAGAGCACCAGCCATTTGAAGCAGGTGCCCGAGACTCTGTCGATGCGCGAACGGGTCAAGGCCGAAGCCGAGCGGTTTGCTGAATCCCTGGATCGGTCACAGCCTTTTGACGGTGGCCAACTGGAAGTCTGGGGCCGTGAATTGCTCGAGGAGATGGAGCTTCCTGAAAAGTATTTGGGCTTCGCCGCGGTACTGATCGGGAATTTCTTCTGGAAACGCCAGTTCCTGTCGGTGCCCTTCGAGCGACGGATGCTGCTGTTGCCGCATTGCCTGAAGCACGCTGAAGGGTGTCCAGCCGAGTACGATGAATTTGGGCTGGATTGCGACAAGTGTGGCGCCTGCTCGATCGCCGACTACAAGGTGCGGGCCGAGCAATTGGGATACAAGGTGTTGGTGGCCGAAGGGTCCCCGGTGGTGCTGAAGATCATTGTCAGTGGCCACGTTGACGGCATCCTGGGAGTCGCTTGTCTCAACGTTCTCGAAAAGGCGATCGACAAGGTGCTGATCGCCGGTGTGCCGTCCTACGCCATTCCCCTGCATTCGGGCGATTGTAAGAACACGTCGTTGGACGAGTCCTGGGTCTGGGACGTACTGGAAAAGTACGAGCCATTGCCCGAGCCGGTGACCAGCAGCTACCTGCCACTGATTCGCGAATCGAATCGGCTCTTTGAGAAGGATTTCCAACGGTTGCTGCCGCCAGTCCGCAGCAAGGGGCAAGGGGCGTCGGGAGGGCCGTTGGCCAAGACCGAGGAAATCGCCTACGACTGGTTGTCCCGAGGCGGCAAACGCTTCCGACCGTTTATTACGCTGGCAGCTTACGACGCCATGACCGGTGGTCAGAATTTGAAGGCCGTTGATCGCAATGGTGATGGACTGGGTTTGCCCGACTCTGTCTGCCGTGTGGCGATGGCGATCGAGGCCTTTCACAAGGCGTCTCTGGTGCACGATGACATCCAGGATGACGACCTGTTCCGGTACGGTCGCGAGACGCTGCATCGCCGCTATGACCCGGGCATGGCGATCAACGTTGGTGACTACCTGATCGGGATCGGTTACCAACTGGTCCACTCGGCACGCGAGGAAGCGGGAGCCGAAGTGACCTGCGATGTGATTGACCGGATGGCCACTGCCCACATCCGGTTGTGTGATGGTCAGGGGGCCGAAATGGCCTGGCACGAACAGGATGTTGAGTCGATCACGCCCCTGGACGCTTTGCAGATCTATGCCCTGAAGACGGCTCCAGCCTTCGAGGCGGCGTTGTACGCCGGAATGCGAATGGCCGGTGACGTGGCGCCCTATGCCGAGATGATCCCGGCCTTCTCGCGGCACCTGGGCGTTGGTTTCCAGGTGCTCAATGACCTCAAGGACTGGCAGGGCGACGCGAACAACAAGCTGGTGGCCGGACAGGATCTTCTGGCCGGACGGCCGACGGTGATGTTGGCCCTGGCGTTTCAGGCGGCCGACGACGCTCAGCGACAGCAGTTGCGCGACGCGATGGCTGACGAGGACCTGGACGACGACGCGCGGCAAGCTCGGCTCAAGCAGGTGATGAGCGACTGCGGCGTGTTCGAGCAAGCCGAAGCACTGGTCGACAAGGCCCGTGTTCGAGCCGAGTCGCTGGCCGACGAGGTCGACGTCGAACCGTTGCGGCGATTGCTGTATTTTCTGGTCGACACCGTGCTGACGCCTGAGGACGAGGCGGCGACGCCGGTTCCGACTCCCGAGGACGTGCTGCTCTCACTGCCGGTGGCGCAGTAGAACCACCGGCCGGCCCGTTTTCTGATCGAACTCCGAGGGGCCGGGCTCAGGCCAACGGCAGTGGTTCCGGGCGGAGCAGAAACGGGAAGACACGGACCGGTTGGCCATCGGTGTCGAGTTCCTTGTAGGTCAACTGCGCGGCGCGGTCGGCTGCAAACTGAAGCATGGTCAGTTTCAGACCACAGAATCGGTCACTGTCGACCTCGGCTGCCACGTCGGCAAACACCTCGCCCGACGAGGCGGCGTGTCGCCGGACACCATGGATGCTGTTCTCACGGACTTTCAATCCAGCTGCGGCGAGTTTGAACAGGCCCTTGAGAAAACGGCCGATGAGATCCTCTGCCCCGGTGATTTTCAGGAGCTTGTCGAGTTCCTCGTGGGCTTCCCAGTAGTACCCGTTGTTGAACAGGTCCAGTGCCAACAGAAAACTGCGATTGTCGGCCCAGTTCTCATCGAAGAGTGGCTTGGCCGTCGGGCTCTTCTTCTTGTAGCTGTGCCCTTCGGGGTGCCGATTCGGATGCGGAGTCGTGGATCCGGGAATGAAAGTGTAGGGGGGGAGTGCGACTGGTGGCAGAAGACGCGGGGCGTCCTTGAGTGTTTCGACCATTGGTAACTCGGGCTCCTGCAGAGACGACCGGTGCCTGTACGGCCCCGGAGATTAACTTTTTGACAATTGAAAATTGTGGAGGCGGGAAAGCGGGGGGGAGACGGTGAGATGGGTGCTGTCGAGGAGGGAGTGAGAGGCACCCAGGGATCAGCCTTCCAGCATAACGGATTTCTCAGAGGTTTCACGGTTCGTTCTCGTGAAACCTGCACGATTCTGACGCGTTTTCTTCGAGGCCCGTCGGGCTGTGCGAGATGGAAAACGTGGGCCATTCAGGCAGTTTCGGCGGCCCGCGTGCGTCGCTTGATGGCCGCCACGAGGCCACGAGTTCCATGCTGTCGTGTCATTCCCAAGGTTTCTGCCAGTCCCAGCGGTTCGAGAATGTCGTCAGGCATCTCGAGCACGTCGTCGACACGGGCCCCATTGAGTCCCTCGACCAGGAGGGCGACCAGGCCCCTGATTGTGGGCGACTGCCGTGGGACCAGTGCTTCGAGCCTGACCCGGCCATCGGAGACATCGACCCAGAGATCGACGGCGGTTTGACATTCCTGAACACGACACTCGCCGGGAACCGGATTGGCCGCACGCTGGGGGGACAGGGCCGGGAGCGTGTCGGAGAACTCGATCAGCAATTCGAGTCGGTCTCGAGCGTCCAGCCCATCAAATTCGGCAAACAACGGCTCGAGTTTCACTGAGGATCTCCTTCCGATGGAGCATTGTCCTCTCGCGGCACAACGAAACTCATATGCATTTCAGCATGACGCAGGTGCAGCGCCAGCCACTCGCGGTCGCTGAGTCGCCCCAGGAAGGGGTGGGCGGCGGTGGGGGTGGTTGTCGCCAGTCGCTCGATGGCGGATTCGAGATGAGTGTGGGCAGCGTCGAAGTCGGTGTCCGGATCGGGCAGGTAACTGTTGGCCCGTCGCGGCAGCGTGAAACCCGGCTTCATCGGCCTGGTCAGCAGGCGATTCTTGATCAGCGGAGCGGCCAGTGTCCGCACCAGCCAGTTGGATCGGAAGGAGAATCCGTCGATGGAGGCGTCGATCGCGCGAGCCAGATGTTCCACGATCTGTGCGTAGCTCCAGTTTCCCACACAAGTCACGTCGACTCCGGCAAGGTGCTGGACATCTTTGCGGAAGTCCTGCAGTGTCACGTAGACGACATGACGGCGTTGATTGGGTGCTGAGGGCATGAGAGGTGATGCCTGGCGTCAGGTGTGATGGGTGTCGAAGCGAGGGGGGGAGAGGGGAGTGCGACCGCGCGGCGCCATTGTGGAGCAGGCATCACCGGGCGACAAGGGTTGAGGGTTCTTCTATACTGGCCGCTGGCCCGCAGCCCGCTAGTGTCTTTTTTCAGCGACTTCATGAGCGAATCAGACAATCCTTCTGAACCAGTCGCGAGCGGGGTGTCGACTGGGGATCCTGATTCCGGGCCTGGACAGGGATTGTTGTCGGGGGTGCTGGCGAGGTTTCCCGAGTCCTGTCGTCGTCCTCTGCTTTTCGATGCCGCCTACAACGTTGGCAGTGGCGCGTTCTACTGCCTGACGATGTTGACGGGTGTCATTCTCGAAACAATTCTCGATGGCAGAGCCATCCACCTGGCAGTCTTCTGGGCCGCCGCACATGGCAGCAGTATTCTCAGCCCGCTGGTCGGCTTTGCCGCTCGCAAGGTTTCGATGAAGCAGTTGGTGGTGGTGCCAAACATCATCGCGGTGGCGTTGCTGCTTGGTGCCGGCATGTATCGCGGTGATGCCACGTGGTGCACGATGGTGCTCTCGGCCGCGTTCGTGATGCGGGTTTTTCCGCGAACCGGCGAAATGAACATGTACCAGGTGTTGTATCCGACGACACACCGTGGGGCCGCTGTGGGGGTCCTCAAGTCGATCATGGGGGTGTCGGCCCTGCTGGTCACCGTGGCGGGCTACCTGTGGTTCAAGTACGACGAGTCGTATTACTGGGTGCTGTTTGTGGTCATCGCCGGGATGCTGCTGGCGTCGGCCTTGTTTTACGGGGCGATACCGATCCGTCGCCAGGACGAGTTGTTCAGTGACAGCGAGCAATCTTCCTGGGCGGCATTGATCGAGGGATTGCAGATCTTTTTGACAGACCGTCGTTTCCTGCTTTTCCAGGTGGGCTTCGCCCTGGCCGGTACGGCCAATCACATGGTCTTCTGGATGCTACCGAACCTGTGTCATGACTACCTGGGGATGACGGCGAATCGAACCCGTTTGATCGCGGCGGTGATTCCGGCGTTGTTGGTGACCTGTTCGGCCCCCTTCTGGGGCCGTTACCTGGATCGCACAAACCCGATGCTGGGCCGGGCCACCTTCAACGTGATCCAGGCGGCAGGATTCACCCTGGTCGCCTTTGGCGGTGCTGGTGGAGTGGACTGGCTGGTGGTGCTGGGTATCGTGATTCACGGTGTCAGTGCCGGTGGCAGTGCGGTCAACTGGTTGACCGGCAGCCTGCATTTTGCCGGCAGCGATCGCGTTTCGTTGTACAACGCGGTCCACGTTGGCTTGACCGGTGTCCGTGGCCTGCTTGCACCGTTGGTGGGTTTTGGTCTTTACGCGGTTGGACCGCTGTTTCCGGACGCGGCTGGCAGCCTTGGAGAAATCGAGGGGGGGGGCATGGGGCCCCGGGTGTTCTGGATTGCCACGGGGTTGTCGTTTGCCGGAGCAGTCACGATGTTGTGGCAAGGACTGACCGACCCCGGTCCTCGTGCTGAACGTGCGGAATCGGATTGAGACATCCGCCCGGAACGCGGTGTCACAGTGCCGGCGGCCAGAGCTTCCAGAACAGGTAGGCGACCGGTCCCGCGTAAAGGACACTGTCGAGCAGGTCGAGTGCGCCCCCCATGCCGGGAAACAGGGCCGCGGAGTCTTTGACCTCGGCATCCCGTTTCATCAGCGACTCACAGAGATCTCCGATCAGTCCGGAGACCCCGATCACGGCCCCGTAGAGAGCCGCCCAGAGCCACAGGGGTGGCCCTGTGGGCGGTTGTGATGCGTCTGCCGCACCAGGTGTCTCGAACCACGCCTGTCCCCATTCCAGCCACGCCACGGCTCCCAGGGCGGCTCCCAGTACCGCACCCCAGGCTCCCATCCACGTCTTTCCGGGACTCAGCCGAGGGTGCAGTTTCTTACGGCCCAGCAGGCGTCCCAGTGTGTAGGCCCCGGTGTCACCCATCTTGGCTGCAACGACCAGGGATCCGAGCGCCAGGTAGCCCAGTTCGGGACGTGGTGTCCATCTCAGTTGAGCCGTGACAATCAGGAGAAAACCGGTGTAGACGATCACCAGCACATCGGCTCCCAGGCCGCCCAGGCTGGCACCGGGTGCGCGGAACCGGAGGGCGTGAAACAGCAGGAGCACCAGCATCACGACGGCCAGGGTCACCGCGACGCGTTCCAACGGCGTCCCTCCCGAGAGGCACTCGCAGAGCTGCCCCCACAATTCGCCGGACCATCCCGAGACAACCAGTGCGGCGGCTGCCACTCCGGTGAGTGGCCACGTGGCCTGGAGGTCCCGACGATGCAGCAGTTGCACCAGTTCATAGGCCAGTCGCATGGCGAGTACCGCCAACAGCACCAACAACACGGGAGCCGGAGCACCCAGCGTGTGGTCCCAGGCGAATAGCCCGACCAGCGAGGGGATGAGCAGCGATGAAACCAGTAGGCGTTGGCGAAGCATGACGTGGGCCACGGTGTTGGAACTGGTCGAGGAACTACTTGTCGAGTCCCCCGAAGCGTCTTTCGCGGGATGCGAAATCTCGAAACGCGTCAAAGAGATCATTGCGTCGAAATTCAGGCCAGCACTTGGAAGTGACCCAGATCTCAGAATAGCTGATCTGCCACAGCAGGAAATTGCTGACCCGCATCTCGCCGGCCGTACGGATCAACAGGTCTGGGTCACTCATGCCTGCGGTGTAGAGGCGTGAGGAGATGGTGTCTTCGTCGATGGTGTTCGGGTCGAGTGTGCCGGAGGCGACTTCTCGTGCGATGCCCTGGACAGTGTCGACCAGTTCGCCCCGGCTGCCGTAATTGACCGCCAGGCACAGCCGCATCCCCGTGTTGTCTTTGCTGCACTCGACCGTCCGTTCAACTTCCCTGAGGACATTTTCTGTCAATCCCTCGGTGCGGCCGATCATGGTGAACTGCAGATCCTGTCGGATGATTTCCGAACGTTCCTCGATGACGTACTGTTCGAGCAATCGCATCAGCATCTCGAGTTCCCTGCGAGGCCGTTTCCAGTTTTCACTCGACAGGCAATACAGGGTCAACTGGTCAACGGTTCCCAGTTCGACGCAGGCTTCGATCACCGCTCGGACACTCTTGACGCCGCGGCGGTGTCCTTCGGCCCGGGGGAGTCTGCGGGCCTGGGCCCATCGGCCGTTGCCATCCATGATGACCGCGACGTGGCGAGGCAGCCGTTCAGCCGGCAGGCCGATTTCTTCCAGGGCGGCGGAGGAGGTCTTGGTGGCGGCCACGGGACGATTCCTCGCCTGGGCTCACTGGACCCAGTGGGACTATTGCAGCTGCAACTCGGCAGCCGGTTCGGCTGATTCGCAGAACAAGGTCTCCTCGCGGTACGAAGGTGTCTGGTTGGGCGAGGAAATACCCAGGCGGACATGAGTCTCCTGGACATCCAGAACCGTAACCGAGATCTCGTGGTCGATGACCAGACCCTCGTTGACACGACAGGAGACGACTTGCATGGCGGGCGATCCTGTTTGGCCGGTATTCACCGAGTTGGCGACTAGCGGCAGTAGAATTGTGGGCACGATGAAATTGCCCGAAGAAATGCAGCGAGGAGTCATTGTGACGGGGGAAGGTGTGCGGGGCAAGTTGGAGAACGTAGGAATCGTCAGGAACGTCAGGATCGAAGTTTGCTGGGTTGACAATTGCCTCAATCAGGTCCTCGGAGGCCTCGCACCCACGGACGTGGTTCGACAGAATGGCCCGACACAAAATTCGTCCGGGGAGTCGGTTTTCGATGAAACTTGTCATCCATCCAGCAGTCGATGATGTCCGCCTGGAGCGGATTCGCGAGGTGTCCGGCGAGATGGTCGTGGTCAATGCGGCCGACTCCGAGACAGCTGCTGCGGAGATCATCGATGCCACGGCATTTTTTGGGAAGATCACTCCAGAACTGCTCTCGGTCGCCGGGCAACTCGAATGGGTCCAGGCGCCCACGGCCAGTCTCGAGCACTACGTCTTTGACGAACTGGTGACTCACCCGTGCACGTTGACCAACATGCGAGGGCTCTATTACGACGTGATTGCCGATCACGTGATGGGTTACGTCCTGGTCTTCGCTCGCAACCTGCACAAATACCTGAGGCAACAGATCGATCGGAAGTGGGCGCCGGTGGGTGGCGAGGAGGAGCGGTCCGATTTTGCCAGCGGACCGGGCTGGATCAGTGGCATTGATGCCGGGCACCTGCACCTGGGTGATTGCACCATGGGGGTGGTGGGGACTGGTTCGATCGGAGCCGAGATCTGTCGACGCGCGGCGTCGTTCGGGATGGAGGTGTTGGGAGTCGATCCGATGGCCACAAGTGTTCCCGGAGTCATCGATGAGGTCTGGGGAGTTGATCGCGTGGACGAATTGCTGGCAGCCAGTGACTTCGTGGTGATCGCCGCCCCCCATACTCCTGAGACGGAAGGCTGGTTTGGGTCCGAACGGTTTGCCGCGATGAAGCAATCGGCCTACTTCATCAACATCGGCCGGGGGGCCATCGTCAAGCTGGATGCCCTGACGGAGGCCCTGGGATCGGGAGCGATTGCCGGGGCGGCGCTGGACGTCTACGAGATCGAGCCACTGCCGGCCGAGCATCCACTCTGGGGGCTCCAGAACGTGCTCCTGACGCCTCACATCGCCGCGGCCAGCCCGAGGATCGCCGAACGGCACCTGGCGACGTTGCTGGAGAACGTGGCCTGTTATGTCGCCGGTGAGGACCTGGTGACGGTGGCCGACAAGACGCGGTGGTTCTAATCGGCTGAGGCCTCAACCGCGGCCGATATAGACCTGGTCACGGGGCAGGACAATGCCTTCCAGGAAATTGACGTGGTCGGGCAACGAGACCATGGCCAGGCCGGCTTCGGCGATCGTTTCGATGTCCATCATCGGTTCCTGGTCGGATTCCTTGTCCGACTCCTGTCGCCGCTCGATCGCCACGTTTCCCGGGTGCAGGCAACTGGCGATGATGCCGAATTCTCGTCCGTCCAGCGTGGTGGCCTTGGTCAGGCCCCAGATGCCGAACTTGGCGGCGACGTAAGGGCCACTGCCGGGGCGAGGGACCTGGGCGGAGATCGAGCCGATGTTGAGAATTCGGCCACCACCCTGCTCCTTCATGATCGTGAAGGCTTCCCGGGTGCAGTAAAAGGCCCCCGTCAGGCAGACGCCGATCACATTGTTCCACCCCTCGGTGGTCACCTCGTCGATGCGTCCGCCGTCGAAGGCCCCGGCGTTGTTGACCAGGATGTCGATCCGTCCGAAACGCTCCATTGTGGCCGCAAACAGGCTCTGGACCTGTTCCAGGTCGGTGACATCGGTCGGTTGCGAGACGACCTCCGTCCCCGCTGCGGTCAGTTCATCAGCGACCGCCTGGAGTTTCTCGGCATTCCGGGCACCGATGGCCAGCTTGGCGCCCTCGGACGCAAATAACTTGGCCATGCCCTTGCCGATGCCCTGATTGGCCCCGGTGATCAGAATCACCTTGTCGTCGAGTTTGCCCATCTTGATGCGCCTCTTGTTGGTTGGTCTCTGTGTGAGCGAAATTGCGTATCAGAACAATCCAATTCGTTTGCCTGTCGGATCGATCAGCCACAACCAATCATCAAACAGCACGGACATGCGCTCAGCGATGAGGGCAATACGCCCCATGACCGTGTACCCGAATCCGGCACCGAAGGTGATCATCAGGAATCCGATTCCGAGTCTCGCGACGCCCCCGACCACTCCCTGGTGTTCGATTGAAAAGAAGAAATAAACCAGGCAACAGAAGACGGTCACAACAGTCAAGGTGTTCTTCAATGTCGCACCAAAGTTAATGGTGTCGTCGGCTTCGAGGACAACGAGCGGAAGGATGGTGGCTTGGATCTGTTGTACGAAGTCCGCCTCGAGGAACCCGACCAGCCGGAATCCGGCGGTCAGACCAATGAAGAAGGCCAGGGGCCACCGGGCAATCCAGTTGCCCGTCGGCGAGAGTCGCATCAACAACATCCCGCTCAAGATCAACGGGACCACGAACATCAATTCTGGTTCGGCTTCCAGTGGCGTGGCGGGCAAGACCGTCTCACGCACCATGCTGGGCGTCAGCTTGACGAACAGGATGCCGACGATTCCATCCCAGAAACCCAGCACCATGGCATAGGCAGCAGAGACGCCGATGAGGATGGCCTCGGTCAGCTTGTAGAGAATGTTGTCCTGAAAGAGAAATGACAGGATGG
>CAZYAZ010000013.1:68978-89434 GCA_964646205.1 uncultured Planctomycetaceae bacterium
CCTCGCTTGCGGTCGACGAAGAAAATGATATTTCCGACCACGATCAGCCCGATGATCAGCAGGTGAGCAACGAGTTGTGGTCCCATTCTCCGCAGCCCTTCCTGGGAATTCTTGTTCTCTTTCAGATCAGGGAACTTCTCGATCAGGGCCTGTTCGTATTCTGCCGCGGCTTTGATCGCTCCGAGAATGCCCCGGAGCTGGTTGGGGATGTAGGGATACAGTGCGGGGGCTCCGACACCGGTGGTGCCGGCCACCATCTTCAAATCGAATGGTGTCGCTGCATACTGGACCCACTCCTTGGCACCCGGAGTTCCAGCACTGACATTCACGATCAGAGCCATTTTCTGGATGTCGCCAAGTTCTTCGGTCATCGGGTGACTTTTCAACGAGGAGCCGGCATTGTCGGTGGAGAAAAGGTTCTGGAGATTTCCTTCACTGGTAATGGATTGGATGACCACTTCTTGTCCCGGCTTGTAGCCGAGATTCACGTAGTCAGTTCCGTATTTGTATTCCGGAAATTCCGTCTTCAAGATCCGGATGTTCTGCTCGATCATCGGGACGCCTGTGGGCCACAGTGTCAAAAAGTACAGCTTGTGTCTTTTCAGGGCACAGTGCCGTGTGAAGGCTGCCGCCATGGGCTGAAGCTCGCCCTGGCTGGCCGGATCGAAATCGAAGGCCAGCAGGATATCGGATCCATCTTCGAGCTGGTCGATTTCCTGGAAGACATTCCTCACCATCGTCGAGGGGTCTTCAGGAAACCTGATTCCAGTCAGTAATGGGATCGCGATAGCCAGGAACATCGCCAGGAAAATCCAGCGGCGATCCAGGTCTCGAAAGAATGCGAACATGGTTTGTTACTCTTCGGAGCCGAGGTAAGAACGATCAACTCCCATCAAGATCTTCAGTGAGAGCGAAACGATTCCCAGGGAAATGCCGATCATGATGGCGCGGTTGCCCGCGGAATTGAACACGTCCATGATGAACTCGGTCAAACGGTCAAACCGCAAGGGTTCAGGCAACCAGTCCGTAAGTATGATGCCGGCGTACGTGCGACCGATGAGCACGATGAATGCCGTTCCCAGTAGCAGACTGGCTTCGATATTCTTGGCGCGAAACGCTCGAAATGCCGCCGACGCGATGAAGAAGGCCAGCAGTGCGAACATGGTTGCGGCAAGCGGCAGGTAGACAAATTCGAAGATGTACCAGAACCAGCTGCTTCCCGGCTCCATCTTGTCACCCGACCATGCGTATTCGGGGAAGGTGGGACTGGGATTCACTCCCACCTTTCCCAGCCCGACCACGAGCGTCACCAGGAATGCGACGATGGTGACCACCGAAAACCCCCACCCAGCCTGTCGACTCGAGACCTTCTGCAAGTGCATTTTCAGCAGATTGCCGGCTCCGAGAACGAAGGCAAAGGCGGCCAGGATCTCGAACCAGATGGCAAGATCGTCCTTCCAACTCTGCGCTGGAGGTACAAAATATGCCACGATCATCACCACGCCGGCCATCGTGGCGATAAACAGGGGGATTGTTCGCTTCATGGTTAGAACCCGTTGCTTCCCAGCAGGTTGTCTGTGATGTAGTCAGTTGCGGACTGGAGTGATTCGGCGACCGTCCCACTTTTGAAGGAACTGATTTCCTCGAGATCCAGCGCGTTGTTCTTGTCCTGGTCAATCTCGGTGAATTCGGCTTCGCTCATCTGGGGGGATTCCGCTTGGCTGATCATCCCGTCACGATTTTCATCCAGCCGCGTGAAGGTGGCCTTGGATGAACCCAGGGAGAACGTGGCCAACAGGCAGCCGACGATCAGCAGAAGTGATCCGAAGACTTTGCCGACATCCTGGCCTTTGAGACTTCCGAGCTGGTGTTTTTCTCCGGAGAGATAAGCACTGGCGGCGAAGAATTCCTCGCCGATGAGCGTGTAGTCGCAGGCAGCGACAAAGAACGGGAGTTGTGAGGGCATCGCGGTTCCGGCGACCTGGATGGCGCCGATGGAGTTGCCAGTTTCGGCGAGAATGAGTGACTCGGCAAAAAAAGCACCCATGTAGAAACAGGCGGCCGGTTTCTCGCGGACCATTGTTCCGGTGACTCCGGCAACATATCCAAATTGCTCGTCGGTCAGATAGTAGATGTTGTCTTCCCGGTAAGCGTCGGGTCGGCCCGCTGCCAGGTAGGCGGCTTCGACGGTCTCGCGGGCCGTGGTCATCACCAGGGAGCGGGACGTGGGCACTTCGAGCGTGGCATCGTATTCGGCTGCCAGGCCGGCCACGCGGGACAACACGGTGATTCCAGCGACAGTCTGGATGTCGTTGATATCCAGGATGCCGGGAATAAACAGACAACTGCGTCCCATTTCCGTGGCCCGTCCGACGGCTTCATTGACGGCCTCGAGTCCGGTGATCTTTCGGATCTTCAACTCGTGGCCGCGGCGGGCGAGATTGATGAAGTAGACGATTGAACAGGTGATCAACAGCAGGATCACGAGGAACCAACTGCGTTTGCCATCGAAGTACTGGGTCGAGGCAACGGCGGGTGTGTCGGTTGTCGCCGGTGTTGACTTGGAACCATCCGAAGCAACCGCGATGACGGAGTAAAAGTACTCGACACCGTTCTTGCGACCGGTGTCACTGAACATTGATTCGGTGGCGGCAATGGCCTGGATTTCCTCGAACTCGCCATCGCCAGTTTTTCGTAGAATCAAGTACTGGATGACCGGTTGAGCATCGGCAGGGGTTGTCGTCGACGGTTTCCAAGTCAACTGGATTGTTGAACCCGCGTCATCGGGACGGTCGATGGCCGTGACATTTTCCGGAGGGCCCGGGGGAGCAGCGAATGCTGAGGGCACCAACAGGAGCGTGGCAGCGATCACCAATGCACTTGGCAGGACATGTACGCGCATTGCTCTTTATCCTTCGATCAACTCGACGTTGGCACGCGGAACAACCAACCGTTCTCCCGCAGCGTTTTCCACCGAAAGCACCCGGGCCAGTGATCCCGAGTCCAATTCCTGGGGCTCGGACGGCAGGTCGACCACTGTGCCGATTGCACCAAAGTAGGGATCCCGGATGACTCGAATCGATGTGCCGGCTTCCAGCAAACCGATCGGTCGGTTCCCTTGGGCTTCCTGGACGTGCTCACCGGAGGTGTCGGGGATCACGATTTCTGGCCGCATCACCCCGGCGCGAATCTGGGTCGTGCCGTTGACTGATGCCTCCGATCCCTGGCGGTCACTCAGAAGCTGAAACGTCCGGTCGGCCATTGCGATCTCGCCGAAACCTTCGGTGACAACCAGAGTGACACCGATGGTTTCGGAGCCGGTGATCGCGACCCCGAGGTCGTAGCCAAGGATTTCCCTGAGATCTGCATCATCCAGGCCACCCGAGACAATTGCTGCACATCCAACCTCGATCGCGCGTTTCACGGCATCACCGGTCATGCGACCACCACCAATCACGACAGCACCGGACATGTCCGGTGTGATTTTGTCGGGAGTCAGTTCCTGGTCCGGTGAATCGCAGGCCATGACGACCCGTCCGTTTGTTTCACCGCCAATACCAAAAATCCCCTGGACGAACGCGGTTTCGGTTTCAATCAGGACACCTTCATCGGGGATCACCTCGACAACCTCTCCGCTCAAGTACGCGGTGACCTGCACCGGCAGCGGTGTGCCGCGGATGATCACCTGGCCGGTGACCGGTGAGATGGTTTCGATTGTGCCAGTTGCCTGAGAGCGACACACCGCTTTGAAGAAGCCGAAGATTCCCGGTGTCTCGGCAAGCAGATCATCGACCTCAACCGAATCACCGACTTTTTTGAGCATGCAGTCGGGAATGTCACCGGGAGGCATGGAGAGCATGTTGGCGACATTGATAGGAATGACGTTGCCGGGCATGAACGTCTCGGCAACCACGTCGGTGGCAGCGACGGTGTCGCCGACGCTCTTCTTGACCTCGCCTGGGATCGGTAGGATCCTCCGCACACGATGACGTGTCCGCGGCGTGACCATCAGTCCGGGTGTGTATGCGTGGGCCATTAATTCAGTTCCGCCAGTCCCTGGACCTGGTTCCACGTCATGACTGCCTCGCGGCACGCGTCTCGATCCTTGGGCAGTTCCAGTGGCCGGCCGCGACCATCCAGAAGCACACCGACGGTGCCACCCCGAATCTCTCGTTCGATTCGTTTTCCAGGTCCTTCGCCGGCATCGAATCCCTTGGCCGGTTCGATCGTGGCGGTTGCCGTTGCACCATCGGCCAAGGGCAACAGTTTCAGTTCGCCGAATAGAACCTGTCCGTTTTCGTTGATCTCATCCCCGGTGACCTGGTACTCGAAACAGGGCTTGCCCGGTTTGCCGATCCCCGCCGGAGCGATACACGTGCCCAGGTAAACCAGACAATCGCGTTCAAACACCTGCACTGCGGCCTCGGGATGGACCTGGGAGAGAACACCCAGGTGAGGCATCATGAAGATACTGTCCTTGGCAAGTGTCGTGATTCCTTCGGGCTGGAAGGCATCGACAAGCATCGCGGCGGTCTGGGACATGCGGGGAGCATGCGAGAGGACTCCGCCGGAGGCGACCAGCAGGTCGAGCGTCATGTTGTTGACAATTGTCTGTCCGCTGGCTTGCTGGCTGAACGTGTCGCCAACAGTTCGTTGTTGTTGCACGCCCTTGAGGGTCGTTGCGAAGTCCTTGTGCTGCTCGTAGGCCAATCTCAACGCTTCCCGGGCGACCGCCTGTTCGAAAAGCAGCGACTCGAGTGTCTGGGGGATCGTGGTCGGCCGAATCATCTTGTTCTTGACCCGGTTGCGCAGTTCCCGCTCATCCATGTCCAGCGGCACCCACTGCAAGATGCTCGGCAGCGTGGCTTCGGCACAGACGTTGGAGATCGAATAACTCATGCCGAGGTTGGCACTGACGGTCCGGTTGAATGTGCCCTCGAAGACACTGAAGACGTCGGTGGTGGCTCCGCCGATGTCCACGCCCACGGCGTTGACGTTTCTCTGTTGGGCGATCTGTTGCAGGATGTTGCCCACGGCTCCGGGAGTGGGCATGATCGGTGCGTCGGTCCAGGAAATCAGCTTGTCGTATCCTGGGGCGTGGGCCATCACGTGTTCGAGGAACAGGTCGTGGATCGCGTCACGCGCCGGTGCCAGGTTCTCCTGCTCCATCGTCGGCCGCAGGTTGTCGACCAGCGACAGTTCGACGCTGTCGTCGAAGGTGCCGGTGATGGCATCGCGGGCGTCGGTGTTGCCAGCATAGATGACCGGCATCCGGTATTCGGCGCCGAACCGGGGTTGTGGCTTGGCCGGAGCGACCATCTCTGCAATCTGCACGACATGCTGGGTGGTGCCACCGTCGGTGCCGCCGGAGATCAGGATCATGTCGGGACGCAGTTCACGGATCCGCTGGATCTGCTCGTGAGGTAGCCGTTTGTCGTTGGTGGCGATGGTGTCCATCACGATCGCCCCGGCTCCCAGTGCGGCCCGTTTGGCACTGGCCGCGGTCATTTCTCGGACCACGCCGGCCACCATCATCTGCAGTCCACCCCCGGCGCTGGAGGTCGAGATATAGATGTCGCAACCCTGTCCATTGCTGGCCGGGCGGATCACCTGTCCGTCGTCACCAATCAGTTTCCGGCCGGCCAGTTCTCCGACCTCGGTGACCGAGTTGACCACGCCCATTGTCACATCGGCGGCCGGCTCTTCGACAGTCGTTGGTGCCTCGCCCCGGTACGTCTGGCGGTACTCGCCGTCGACCTTCTCGATCAGGATCGCCTTGGTCGTGGTGCTGCCACAATCGGTGGCCAGGATCACGTTGATCGACGACGGGTCCAAGGTTGTGGACACCGCGTTGGGGGCAGGAGTGGTCGATTCAGGCGTGGTCATCCGTGTGGGCCTTCAGTCCGTCTCCGAACGGACCTCCTGGTCGGCTGAAGTGGCTGCTTGAGAGGACGGTGTGTCGTTGGCCTGGAGCCGCTCTTCGATGGCGTCGCAGATGAAGGGAATGGATCCCCGGAGTTCCAGGAACTTGGCGAAATGGCGGTAGCCGTTTGTGTTGGAAAAAACAGAAACGAAGGGAGAGAAGAAGTGAAGTGTCTGGGAGCCAAGGAAATTCAGTGGGCGGCCCATCTCCAACGCGATCAGGGTGGGCGTGGCGAGCCCACGACGGACCACCTCCTCGACCACGCGGTCAACGGCCAGTCTCTGCTCGTCGGTCGGTTCGGCCGCGCCGGGCGGATCGACTGCAAAAGCGTGCTTGAGCCACTGCAAGAAAAGGGGCCTCCGTGTTTCCCCACGTCCGCCAAGATTCGGCGAGGGTCGCCTTTTTTCCGGACCGCGACAAGATACCGCGCGATCAAGAGAATTGACAGTCTGCTTGGGCCGAGTTGAAAGACGTCGCGACACCGCTGCGGGAACCGCGAAGACACAGCCGGGGAGCAGCCAGGCCCGTCAACCGAGTTCGCCAGGCGACTCCAGCCCGAAAACCCGCAATGCGTTGGCTGTGGTGGCCTCGGCGAGTTCTTCGACAGGGATTCCTTTCACCTCGGCCAGGCATTCGGCGGTGTGTCGGACCCATGCCGGCTCGTTTCGCTTGCCCCGGAAGGGCATTGGTGCGAGATAGGGGGCGTCGGTTTCCACCAGCAGCCTGTCCAGTGGCACCTCGGCCGCGGCCGCACGCAACTGGTCGTTTTTCTTGAACGTGAGCATCCCGGCCAGCGAAATGTGCATGCCGAGTTCGACGCAGCGGGCCGCTGTGGCCGCGTCACCGGCAAAGGAGTGCATGATGCCGTTGAGTGGTCCGTTGGACGCCTCTCGCTGGAGTTCGGCAACCACGTCGGCTTCGGCCTCGCGACAGTGCACCACGAACGGCAGGTCGTGGTCCCTGGCCAACTGCATGTGCCTCCGAAACATCTCGGCCTGCTGCTCAATCGGCGAGTAGTCCCAGTAACGGTCCAGTCCGGTTTCACCGACCGCGACGACACCGGACGCCGAGACCAGTTCGAGAATGGTCTCCCAGTCGGCCTCGGTCGATTCGGCGACATAGTTGGGCTGGATGCCAACGACGGCGTGGACGGCTGCGAAACGGTCGGCCAGTTCAACGGCGGCCCGGCTGGTGGCGGCGGTGATGCCGATGGAGGCCAGCCCGATGAGTCCCTCCTCGAGTGCCCGGTCCACGACCTGTTCGAGATCGTCGACGAAGGCCTCCTCGTCGAGATGGCAGTGGGTGTCGAAGAGCCGCATGGCGCCGGTCTCAGCTCAGTCGGCCGTGAGCGTTCCGAGATCTTCGAGAGTCCGCTCTTCCTCGGCAATCGTGTCGGCCAGCAACCCATCGGCCGTGGCGTCTTCGCGACAGGCAGCCGCAGATTTTTTGAGCGTTTCGATGATCGCCTGCTGGTTGGCTATCAGGCGAGGGTAGAGGCTCTCGAGTGAGACGAAATGCAGGTCGGTGTACTCGGTCGGGAAACGACCAAGCTCGACCGTGGCACCGCGATCACCAAGCAACTCGATCAGCCGGGCGGCCTGGAGCTGTTGTCGTCGACGAAACAGTTCCAGGGCTGTTGACTCGGTGTCGTCGTCCGCCTCGATCCATGGACCGCACTCACCGGAATACTGCACCAGGCTACTGGTCAGGGCGGCCAGGGCGTCGTTGAGTGCGGCGGTTGTGCTTGAGTTGGACATGGGTTTGTCGTCGACGACCGTTGGGATCGACCGGGGATCAGTGCTTGGGTGCGGGCTTGTTGACCGGAGAGGCACTGGCCGTGTCGGTGTCGGCCGCGCCGGCTTCGATCGTGTCGCGGGCCACTCGCTCGGCCGCCTGGCTGAGCTTTCCGATCAGGGGTGACATTCCCAGAAGCAGGATGGGCACGGTCAGCAGGGCCACGAAGGCTCGCTCGGTGGCCTCGGGTCGAGCCTCACGGGCATCCTCGGGCCGTTCCTTGATGAACATCGCCATTGGAACCCTGAGGTAGTAGAACAGGCTGAAGACGGTGTTGAGCAGTGCGAAGCCGACCAGGGCTCCCATGGACCAGTGGAGAGATGCCGCTTCCCAGACCGGTGCCAGCACGAAGAATTTGGCGACGAATCCGCCCAGCGGCGGCAATCCGACCAGGCTGAAGAGGCAGATGGCCAACATCACGCACAGCCAGGGACACTGGTCCTTCAGGCCACGGTAGTCCTCGATTTCCTCGCTGAAGACCTGGTTGCGGATCAGGGCAACAACCGCGAAGGCTCCCAGGTTCATGAACAGGTAGACCGCCAGGTAGAACAAGACACCCTCGATACAGTCGGCCGCCAGCAACGGCTCGTCGTTGGCCAGGGCCACGAGCATCGCGGCGACACCCGTGAGCATGTAGCCGGCGTGAGCGATGGTCGAGTAGGCCAGCATCCGCTTGATGTTGGTCTGGAAGTAGGCGGCCAGGTTGCCGAAGGTCGAGGAGATCACGGCGATGACGCCCAGGCCAATGGCCAGGGGAACGGCCAGTTGGCCGAAACCGGTCAACTGGTGGACGACCCGGATCAGCAGTGCAAAGGCGGCCGCCTTGGAGGCCACCGAGAGGAAGCCACCCACCTCGGCCGGGGCACCTTCAAACGCGTCCGGGCACCAGAAGTGGAAGGGGACCAGCGAGAGCTTGAAGGCCAATCCGACCAGGATCATCATCACGCCCAGGATGATGGTGCGGACTTCGGCCGTTGCCAGCGACATGGAGCCACCCTGGGGCGAAAGCAGTTCGCCGAGCCGGTCGGCAACCAGGCTGAGATCCCCGGTTCCGAGCATTCCCGCAACGAGGCTGATTCCATAGAGCATCACGCCGGCGGCACCAGCTCCGTAAACAACGTATTTCAGGGCCGCTTCGCTGCTGAGCCGCTTGCCCTTGAAGAAACCGACCATCACGTAGCTGGGCACACTGGCCATTTCGACCGCCATGAACAGCATCAGCAGGTGGTTGGCCGAGGCCATCAGCATCATGCCAATGGTGGCACCGACCAGCAGCGTGTAGAAGTCGGGACCATCTTCCCTGTCGGAAATGCCACTGAGAACCGTCAATGCGATCACCAGGACCAGGAAGACCAGCAGGAACAGCCGGAAGAAGACGGTCAGGCCGTCGTTGATCAGCAGGCCGCTAAATATCTGGGCTTCCTCACCAACGAGGTAGGCACCGGCTCCGCGGCTGTAGACAACACCGAAGGCGATCCCGAAGGCAATCAACGTGCCGGCCATCGCAATCCAATGGCTCGACATCTTGCGGTCAATACCCAGCAATCGTCCCAGCAGCAGGGCCACGATGGTGCCGCACAACACCAGTTCCGGGAGGAACAGCCCCACGTCGTTGCCGACCTCGGTCGGCAAACTAGAGATCAGGTCGTTGATGGTTGCGAGCAACATGAACTTGTTGAACTGGGTTGATTGAGTGGGTGGTGGTCAGTCCTGGACAATCAGAGACCGGCGATCCGGCCAGCCATTCCGTCGGCGAGTTTTTGGATCGAGGGAACCATGTACTGGAACATCAGGTTGGGGAAGACTCCCAGGATGATCGCAAAGACCAGCAGCACACCGGCCACGACCTTCTCGCGACCAAGCATCGGGGTCAGGGCCTCCTCGTGCGGCCCCTTGTACTCGGCGCCCAGGAAGACTCGCTGGAGAGTCCAGAGGATGTAACCCGCCGTGAGGATGACACCCGATGCGGCGACGACTGCCGCAATCGGATAGTTCTCCCAGGCGCTGAGAACGACGAAGACCTCGCCGATGAAACCGCAGAGTCCCGGCAGGCCCAGTCCGGCGAAAAAGATGCCGGCCGAAAGTCCCGTGTACAGCGGCATCTTGCCGGCCAGTCCACCGAATTCATTGATGTTGCGGTGGTGGACCCGGTCGTAGACCACGCCGACCATGAAGAACATGCCGGCCGATGAGACACCGTGTCCGAGCATCTGGAACATGGCCCCGTTGATGCCCATTTGCCAGTAGTCGGAACTGACATCCGCAGAGGCGACTCCGACGACACCGATTCCCAGGACGACGTAACCCATGTGGCTGACGGAACTGTAGGCAACCAGTCGCTTGAAATCGGTCTGGGCCATCGCCGCAAAAGCGCCGTAGATGATGCTGATCACCCCGATAGCCACCAGGGCAGTGCTGCCCTGGAACACCGCTTCCGGGCAGAGTGGGAACGCAATTCTCAGGATGCCGTAACCGCCCATTTTGAGCAGCACGCCGGCCAGGATCATGCTGATCGGCGTGGGGGCTTCGACGTGAGCATCGGGCAGCCACGTGTGGACCGGGACGCTGGGGATCTTGATGGCAAAGCCGATGAACAGCAGCCAGAAGGCCCACGGTTGCAGGTCGGGACCCAGCAGCCCGCTCTCGCCCTGGGCCGCGGTTGCCAGTTTGACCAGGTCAAAAATGTGCTCGCCGCTGTTCGGGTCACTGCTGTTGAAGTAGATCATCAACAGGGCGACCAGCATCAGCACGCTGCCGAAGAGTGTGAACAGGAAGAACTTGATCGCGGCGTATTCCTTGCGAGGTCCGCCCCAGATACCGATCAGGAAGTACATCGGCAGCAGCATGACTTCCCAGAAGACGTAGAACAGGAAGAAGTCCGTCGCCATGAAGACGCCCAGCATTCCCGTTTCCAGCAGCAGGAACAGGATCAGGTAACCCTTGATCTGCTTGGTGATGCTCCACGAGGCGACCATGGCCCACAGCGAGATGAAACTGGTCAGCAGCACCAGCGGCAGGCTGATGCCATCCAGGCCCAACTGGTAATTGATGTTCCAGTTGGGGATCCAATCGTAGGAGACCTTGAACTGCATGTCGGGATTGGAGATGTCGTAGCCGGGCAGCAGCATCAGGGTCAGCAGGAACGTGGCCACGGTGACGGCCAGCGCCGTGTACCTCAACGAGTCCTCGTTGTCCTTGGGCATCAACACAAGGGCGAGGGCGCCGAGGGTGGGCGCGAAGATGATCAGGGTCGGAAGGAATGGTTGTTCGAACATGGCTTGTCAGCTTCCTGGTCGGGGACTGCCCGTGGTGGAGAGGCCGTTGATCAGGTCTGGTTGGGAAAAAGTGTGAAGATCAATACGAAGAGCGTGACGACGCCCAGGGCGATGAACATGACGTACTGGCGAAGCCGTCCGGTCTGAACACCGCGCAACGACCGACCAATTTCCTGGGTCTTCTCCGCCATCCAGTCGACCGTCCGGTCGACGATTCGTTCATCGATTTGTCGATCCCAGCCCGAGATGGTTACGCCGGTCCGGGCGACCCAGTGGAGGAATCCGTCGAGCACGGTGCCGTCGAAACCGGCGAACCACGTTGCGACGACACGGACCGGGCGGACGAACATCGCGTCGTAGAGTTCATCGAATCGCCACTTCTCGACCAGGAATTCATGCGTCGCGGCGAATTGCCGCTTGATCAGGGCCGGGTCAGGTCGGCGACGGCAGTACATCAGGTAGGCCAGCAGTGCCCCCAGTCCAGCCACCAGCAGGGCCAGCACACCGGCGCTGAAGTGGTTGTCGTGGATCTGTGCGGTCTTGGGCAAGACGATACCCGAACCGGCGACATCCTGTACCTGTTCGAGACCACCCTGCTTGAGCAGCGAGTACAGCGGTCCGCTTTCTCCGCCGACGGCAACGAAGATGGCAAAGAACGAAAGGATCAGCAGCGGGACCGTCATGACCCGGGGCGATTCGTGGCAGTGGTCGTGAAGTTCCTGGTCGCGTGGTTCACCGGCAAAGGTGTAGAACCAGAGTCGGAACATGTAGAAAGCGGTGATTCCGGCCGTGACCAGTGGGGCCAAAAACAGCAGCGAGTGGACCGAGTTGAGGCCGGCGTATGTCATCGCCGTGGCCACGATCGCGTCCTTGGAGTGGTAGCCGGAGAAGGCGATGTCGAAGCCGGGGCCCGTTTCCGAGCCGAACAGGTGGAACACCCAGTGGAGCGGGATGGCCAGTCCACAGATCGCGATCACGCCGACCAGCATCGTGTATGCGGTGATCGGCATCTTCTTCCGCAGGCCGCCCATGCGGGGCATTTCCTGTTCGTGGTGACAACCGACGATCACGCTGCCGGAGGCCAAAAACATCAATGACTTGAAGAATGCGTGGGTGATCAGGTGGAACAGCCCGGCAATCCACCCGCCCAGTCCGATGGCCAGCATCATGTAACCGAGTTGGCTGATGGTCGAGTAGGCCAGCACGCGCTTGATGTCGGTGGCCACCACCGCGATCGTGGCAGCCACGAACAACGTGATGGCTCCGGTGTAGGCGATTGTCAGCAGGACCTCGGGCAGGAAGACCGGGAAAAATCTCCCGGCCAGGTAAACCCCCGCGGCGACCATCGTGGCCGAGTGGACCAGTGCCGAGACCGGAGTGGGACCCTCCATCGCGTCGGGCAGCCAGGTCTGGAGAGGGAATTGGGCGCTCTTGCCGATGCATCCGGCGAAGATGCCCAGGCCGGCCGTGACCATCAGCCAGTAGGGGATCGAACTGTGCGACCCGTGGGCCTGCTGGAACTTGACAACCCGTCCGTCTTGCTCGGTCTCGTCAACGTGCACTCCCCCCTGGCTGTCTCGGGCCATGTCGAACAGGCCGGGAGCCGGGTGGGGGCCGGCGTGGTCGTTGTAAGCGGTGAAGCTGAAAGTGCCGAAGGAGGTGACCAGGATCATCAACCCGATGATGAATCCGAAATCGCCGACACGGTTGACGATGAATGCCTTGTTGGCGGCGGTCGAGGCCGAGTGCCGCTCGACATAGAACCCGATCAGCAGGTAGCTGCAGATGCCGACCAGTTCCCAGAAGGCGAACACCATGAAGATGTTGCCAGCCAGTACCAGGCCGAGCATGGAGAAGCAGAACAGGGAGAGATAGGCGAAGAACCGGTAGAAGCGACCAGGACGATGCAGGTGCGACCCGTCGGCCATGTGCACCTCGTGGTCGACATGATCCTCCTCCCGCTCATCATCCATGTACCCGATCGCGAAGATGTGGATGCAGGTGGCGATCAGTGTGACCATGGTGAACATCACCAGCGTCAGGCTGTCGATGTAGTAGTCGATGGCAATCCGCAGGTCGCCAAAGCGGGCGAGTTCGTAGAGCTGGCCGCTGACGTACTTGGGCTTGCCCTGACCGTCTGCGGCGTGAGTGTCTGCGGCGTGAGTGTCTGCGGCGTGAGTGTCTGGTTTGTCAGCGACTGAAAAGTGGCTGGCGTGTTCTGCTGGGCCATGGTGGTCGGCAGAGTCCCACAACGAGAGATCGAAATCAGAAATGCCCATCAGCAGTGCCGAGAGGCTCAGCAGGAACCCACCGCCGATACAACTCACGGCGATGTAGGCCGGGAGTCGGGATTTGAATCGACCGCCCCGCGCGTGGTGCGACCAGTAGCCGCCGAAGATCTCGACGACAAAGCCGACGAGAGGCAGCAGCCACGCGGTGCTCAGAAGGCAGGCCTTGATGTCCATCGTGGTTCCGGAGTGGTCGTTCTTGTCAGGGCGAGTGGAGGGGAGCGATCAGCCTCGCAGCTGGTCGCCCCTGTCGACGTCGATTGTCTGGTGGTTGTTGTAGAAGTTCAAAGCGATCGCCAGCGCAACGGCAGCCTCGGCGGCGGCCAGTACGATAACGAACAGCGAAATGATCTGGCCGTCGAGTCCGAGATTGGTGTACCGGGCAAAGGCGACGAAGTTGACGTTGGCCCCGTTGAGGACCAGTTCGACGCCCATCAACACTGCGATTCCGTTTCGCTTGGTGGCCATGCAGACCACGCCAGAGACGAACATCACGGCGCCGATCACCAGGTAATGTGTCAGGGAGATTTCCATCGGCTAGGCGTTCTCCTCGCTCGACTGGGACGGCTCTTGCCGCTTGGCACGGGCCAGGTAGGCGGCTCCGACCAGGACAACCAGCAGGTGAACCGAGACGATCTCGAATGGCAGCAGGTAGCCCGCCCGGCTGTTTTTCTTGGTGTCCATGCCGATGTTGGTGTCGGCGGCGATTCCGACCAGTCGCAGGCCGATGGCCCGTGAGGTGTTGCCGGTTTCGTCACCGGGAGTGGTGGCCACCTGTCGATTGTTGCCGGCTGCCCAGTTCACATCGATGACGGTGAAGACAATCACCGAGAAGAACAGCAGTCCCACGGCGGCACCCAGGAAGGTCTCGCCCGCGGACATCTTGATACGTTGGAACGGGCCACTGGCCGTCAGCATCACGCCGAAGATCAGCAGCACCAGGGTGCCACCGACATAGACGAGCAATTGCGTGGCAGCGACGAAGTCGGCTCCGACCAGGAAGAACAGGCCGGCGGTGGATCCCAGCGAAATGATCAGCGAAAAGGCCATGCGGACGATGTCCTGCAGGATCACCACCCCAATCGCCCCTCCGCCGGCCAGGATCGCAAAGATCCAGAAGAGTGTTTGCTCGGTCACGGGGCGGTCTCCCTGTTGGAGGCGGCCAGCGGGCCCGGTGTAGAGTTCGGCGTGGTGCTGGATTCCAGTCTCAGCGTGGGTGCGGCGCGGTTGCCGGCCGGATCGCCCCAGGTGGTGCGGCCGGTGACCGAGAGTGCCAGGGGCCAGATCACCGCACCCAGAAACAGCACGCAACTGATGGGCACCAGGTACTTCAGGCAGGTCATCATCACCTGGTCGATTCGCAGTCTTGGGAGTGTCCAGCGGATCCAGATCTGCACGCAGACCAGCAACGACGCCTTGCCAAAGAACACACCAAAGCCCAGCAGGTTGGCGAGCCAGTTGAAGACAAAGCCGCCCGAACCGTAACGGGGGCCGTCGAGCAGGCCGTCGAGGCCCGGGATGCCGGTGTGCCAGCCTCCCAGGAACAACAGCACGGCAATACCACATACCGTGAACATGCTGGCGTACTCGGCCAGGAAGAAGAAGCTCCAGCGAAAACCGCTGTATTCGGTCAGGAACCCGGCCACCAGTTCACTTTCGGCCTCGGCCAGGTCGAAAGGGGCCCGCTTGCAACTGGCCGTGGCACAGACGAAGTAGACGAAGAAGGCGATGAAGGTGAACGGGTCGTTCAGGAGAATCCAATTGCCGAACCATCCACTCTGCATGGCACCGATTTCGTTGAGGTTCAACGAGCCGGCCGTGACGATGGGAATCACCACGCAGATTGACATGGGGATCTCGTAGCTGACCATCTGTGCGGCTTCCCGCATGCCGCCGAACAACGCCCACTTCGAGCCGCTGGCGTAGCCGGCCAGGATCACTCCGATGACCTCCAGTGACATCACAGCCAGCATGACGTACAGCCCGATGTCGAGGCTGACGGCAATCCACCCGTCGGAGAAGGGGAGGAACATCAGGGCCGCCAGGGAACTCACGACCACCACGTAGGGGGCGACCCGGAAAAGCGGCCCGTCCGCATCGGCCGGGACAAGATCTTCTTTCTGGACCAGTTTTCCGCCATCGGCGAGTGCCTGGAGCCAGCCGAACTTGCCCCCGACCCGGGTGGGGCCGAGCCGGTCCTGGATTCGTCCCGAGACCTTCCGTTCGGCCCAGATGAAGATGCCCGCCGGCAGGCCAAAAAAACCGGCAACCAGCGCGACGTGAATCACCGCGGCCAGAAACATGGCCCCGCTTTCGGGGAGGACGTCCCATCCCTCGAGAGTTGACTGGATCGTCGTGGCGGTTTCGGCCAGCGTCGGGATCATTATGGTGTCCAAATTCCCGGCGTCCTGCCGGGTTGATCATCACACACAGGTCCGGCGCGTCCCGCATCACAAGACGCGACAACGCGCCGAGATCGACGGAGCCACAAACGGGACCCGAAACGTCACAATTGGTGGCCGGAACCCACGTGGACCCCGTCCAAAGGCTGAACTATGCCAGATGGGTACGGGGACTTCAAGAGAACGGGAGACCGGTCGCTGGTGGGTATTTAACGAGCGGCCGCCGGGGTGGTGTCGCTGGTCGTGGGAGCGGCGATGGCGAAGTGAATGGCTTGGAAATCAGCCGCCCTCGCCGCGTCGTAGGTTGCCAGCGCTTCGCCGAGGGGAACCTCTGGCTCGATGTCCAGGATCACAGGCAATTCGGGCGCGGTTTGGGCCAGTGTTTTGAGGAATGTCGAAAGCAGCCGGTGACGGTCGGGACCGGAAAACAATCGTCCTTCGACCTCGATCCGTAAACCAACTCCGGTGTTGTTGGGAGACAGCACCCGCACCCAGGCCTCGCCCAACGGCCGCGGTCCGGGGATCGAGTCGGAAGCCTCGATCGCGCCCCCGGAAAGTTCCGTGGGCAACAGGCTCTCGCGGACCTGGTCGGTCGAGGCGCACACGAAAAAGATCAGCAGCAGAAACACGACATCAATCAATGGCGTCATGGCCTGGCTGTCATCGCGCTGCCGGTGGAAGTGGGCCGAGGGAACTCTCATGGACTACCAGGCATCGGGTGTTGGGGGCGATCCAGATCGGGTGAAGTCATTCGGGAAGCACGGCGTAGCCGATTCGGGTGATACCGGCCTGGGCGCAGGCGATCATCAGCGGTTCGACGGCATGAAACGGAACCCGGCGGTCACCCCGGATACGGACTTCGTAGGCGGCGTCCTGTTTTTCGGCGGCGGCTTCGGCCAGTAGGTCGGCGACCTGGTCGAGCGTGACGATGCGGCCACCAACGTGCAGCACCTGGTCGGCGGTGACGGTCACCACCAGCCGTCGTGGCACCTGGTCCTGGTCGTCATCGACCTCGCTGGCCAGTGGCAATTCCACCGGTTCGGTCGATTCGGTCCGTGCCGCATGGCTGGCGACCAGGAAAAAGATCACCAGCAGGAAGACGATGTCGATCAACGGCGTGAGGTTCAATGCAACACCCAGCCGCCTCGCGCGGATGGGGATTCTCATGTCGAGGGTTCCTCGGGCCGTTCGATCGCGACCGGTGGCACGCGGCGTTCCCTCCGGCCGGCTGACTGGGACTGGCTGCCACTGGCCCGTGGACGAGTCTGCCCACCGGCGAGCCCAAGACTGGCTCGCTTGAACGCGGCCCAGGCGTGTTCGGCCGTCAAACTCGCCTCGGCCACCAGTTCATCGATCCGGTTCCGAAAGATGGCGAAAGCAGACAACGCCGGAACGGCCACTCCCAGTCCCATCAGGGTGGTGACGAGGGCCTGGTAGATCCCGGGTGCGAGTTCACTGACGGGGGGATTGAGCTTGGTGGCGAATTCCTGGAACGCGACGATCATGCCCCAGACGGTGCCCAGCAGCCCCAGCATCGGGGCGATGGTGCCGATGACCGACAGGTATTCGATCTTGCGGAACAGGCGGGCCGACTGTTCCGCACTTGCGTCTTCCATGGATTTTTCGACGGCCGCGTATCCCAGGGGAGCCTCGGCCAATCCCTCGGCTAGAACCGCCCCCAGGAAACTGTGTTGTTCACGGCACAGCCGTTCTGCATCGGCAAAGCGGCCGGTGGCCACCAGCGAGGAAACCGAATCGGCCAGGCCATCGGGCATCAGGGACTTGCGACGGATCGTCAACATGTGTTCGACGATCAGGGCGACCATCGCCATTGACAATCCCAGGATCACCAGCCCAATCGTGCCTCCCGCACGGAGCAACTGCCTGAGTGTCATGCCGTCGGCAGGCTGGGTCTCGGCAGGCTGGGTCTCGGCAGGCTGGGTCTCGGCAGGCTGGGTCTCGGCAGGCAATTGGGCCTGGGCCGAACCGGGGACGTGCCACAGCAGCATGGCGAGCAGGACCGGGAGTCCGAATTGTCGGGAACGTTGATCGGTCATGGAGAGTTGCGTTTCGTTCGCGGGGCGTTGGGTTGGGGGATGGCAGATTCTCTGGCGGCGGGTGTGCCGGCGAAGCGTTGACGGAGGTCCCGATAGAGCGTCTCGGCTGCATCCGTCTGGTTGTCGCTCAACAGGGCATCAGCGGCGACTTGCGTGGCGTGAGCGGCGAGGAACCGGTCATCATCGAAGACGAGAGATGTCCACATCAGGGCACTGGCTGCTGGCTCAAGTTGCTGGCGTCTGAATCGAGCCAGACCGATCACGTACCACGGTCCACCTCGCAAGTCCAGTGGCAGGGAGTGGACATGCCGGGTCCAGGTGTCCAGTTGCCGGGGGGTCGGCTTCTTGTTCTTGATGTCGGCCCGCCAGCACTGTGCGACGGCGAGTTCTCGAACACGGGGGTCGGTCGAAATTCGCAACCGGCGGAGTTGTGTTTCGGCCTCTTGGGAGTACGTCGTGTCTCTGAGCAGGTGGCTGGCGGCCAGCAACTTGGCAACGTCCCCGGCCCGGCCTCGCCAGGCCCTGGCCTCGCTGGCCACGGCGGCATCGGCGGTTCCCCGGATTCTCCAGTCCAGTGGCACGAGCGAGAAGTGGCGGGGCTTGGCGGTGCTTTCCGAGAGATTCAGGAAGTGCGAACCGGCCTGGCGGTAGTCGCCTGAATGCAGCGAGCAACGAACGAGCCCGGCGAGAAGTTCTCGGCGAACCCAGGCGCGAGGTGCCTGGTTGAGGGCCTGTTGGAACGACCGCTCGGCGAGAGTGATCTCGCCACGTTTGAAGTGTTCCAGTGCGGCCTGGTGGGGCGGGGTCCGGACAGTTTTGACCGAGGCGATCCGTTCGACAGGAATTCGCCACGGGGCGGCCCGCCCCCGGGCCTTGATCACCAGGATGTTCGCGTCGTATTCGGTGATCTCGCCCACGTGCGTGAGTTGGCCACGTCCATCAGGCTGCCGGACCACCACGCGGTCACGGCCCTGCGCGGGCAATCGTCCCGTTCCGAGCGTGACGGCCACCAGAACAAGGGGCCACACGGTGGCCTGGGTCCAGCGGTGTCGCGATCGTTCAGCGAAGGCGAGGGAGAGAAGAGAAGGTTTTGATGTCACGGTAGCGGTACCGTCCGCCGTTCTGGAGGGCGAGTTTCTTGACGTAGTGATTGGTGGTCAATTCGGCTCCGAGTCCGAATTTTATCGTGTGGATGCGTGTGCGACCGCGATTGCGCCGGGCCAGGCGTTCCATATCACCGGGGTGAATTGCCGAATTCGCATCGGCATCGGTCAGGAAGTAGATCACCTCGGGTTCGAATGACAGAGCCTTGGTCAGGGCGGGGTAGTGGAATGTTCCCCCATCAGGAGTCACCCGGGCGATCTGCTGTCGGGCCAGGGTCTTGTTGATGTCCGTGGCACGGTGCAGGGTGTCGCGGCCCCCCAGGGTCAGCAGTCGATGTTGCACATTGTAGAAAATGACCTGGAACTGCTGGGTCTCATCGAGGTGTTGCAGGCTGGTCACCAGTTCGGCCTTGGCCACTTCCAGTGCGTGTTCCTGGTCCATGCTTCCGGAGCGGTCCAGCACGTAGACGAAGCGGGTGCCCTTGTCCCGGATGCCCAGGAACTGGGTTTCTCCCTTCTTGAGTCCCGCCAGCGGTTGAATCCGGTTGACTGCACCACCGGGCAGCAGTTGGGACGGATCGGCCAGCGGTGAGGAGGGCGTGCGAGCCCCGGGACCCAGGATCTGTGGCGGAACCGCTTCGGGCAGGTTCAGTAAGGCGTCGACGGTGGGACTGGTGCGGTCCTTGGCTTCGGCGGTCCGTGGATTGTCCTGGGACGGCGTGGTCGAAGGAGTGGTGGTGTTTTCGGCCTTGGACGAGTTGGTCGTGTCCGATTTGACAATCAGGCCCACGTCCCGGAACTCACCTGCACCGTCCTCTCCGGTGGTTTCCTGGCAGCTCTGCAGTCCGATGGCGCAGGCGGAGAGGAACAACAGATGGATCGCGATCGAAGCGATCCAGCCGGGGAGGGCTTGACCCTGGATGACACGCGATCCCGGGACGTTGGTCATGAGGGGCGTTCCTAGCGTGGCGATGGCGAGTTGCCGGTCCGTCCGGCTTCTCCATTGGTCGCTGCTCCACCCGATTGAGCCTGCTGTTTGATCTGCTGGATGAACGCGTTGGTGACGTCCTGGACACGGACTTTCGGATCGGGTTTGAACACGAAGGACGCATCCGTCAGTGGAGCGTTGACCTGGACGTTGCGGAATTCCAGGCTAACCATTGGTCGCAAAACCTGTTGGCCCTTGGCCTTTTTCAGATAGACAATGCGATGTGGAAAGCGGGTGGCCTTGTCGATGTAGACTCTCACCCGGTCGGGCACGTATTCGGGCAATCCAGCGCTGTCGGCCTGGTCGTCGTCGGTAAGTTTCTCCAGGAACGTGGCGTTCCAGGTGCCCTCGATGACGATGAAGGGGCGGTCCTGGAAAGTCTGTTCACGCCGTCGGGTGAAACTCATTGACTGGTCGAGCGACTCCAGTAGGGCCGCGAGGCCTCCCAGTCCGAGATCGGCTTCGAATTCACCGGGGCGTGGTCGGGGTCCCGAGGCCATCCGCTTGAGTTCATTGAGGATGCGAGGCACATCCCTTTTGGTGGCCTGCACGGCGACGCCGATTTTTTGTTGTGTGTAGAGCGTGGTGCCATCACAGACCTGCACCAGTGCGCCCTTGGTGCGGCC
>CAZYAZ010000014.1:0-56938 GCA_964646205.1 uncultured Planctomycetaceae bacterium
CCCGGCGGACCCGGTGGTGCTGGCGGATTTCCCGGCCAGGGTGGAGCCCCCGGCGGACCCGGTGGTGCTGGCGGATTTCCCGGCCAGGGTGGAGCACCCGGCGGACCCGGTGGTGCTGGCGGATTTCCCGGCCAGGGTCGAGCCCCCGGCGGACCCGGTGGTGCTGGTGGATTTCCCGGTCAGGGTGGAGCACCAGGACAGGGTGGAGCTCGTGGAGCTGGAAATTCGGGTCGCGGACAAGGATCGCTTGAAGGCCGAGCCGCTCCTGCGTTCACGCTGAAGTCGTTGAATGGCAAGACGGTGAGCTTGTCTGCTCACAAGGGCAAGCAGATTGTCATTCTGGACTTCTGGGCCACGTGGTGTGGTCCTTGTGTGAAGGGGATGCCGATCACCCAGAAGGTCGCAAAACAGTATGCGTCCAAGGGAGTGGTGTTGTACGCAGTCAACCTGAAAGAAGACGCGAAGAAGATTCGTGCGTTTCTCAATAAGCAAAAATTGAAACTCAATGTCCTGTTGGATTCCAAGGGGACTATTGGACAGAAATACGGCGCGAAATCGATTCCGATGTTAGTACTGATTGACAAGGACGGTACGGTCCAAAAGGTACACATTGGTTTCAGTAATAGTCTTGAAAGTGCGCTCAAACGTGACCTGGATGCGTTGGTGGCTGGAAAGAAAATAGCAAAACCTGCGGCGTCTCGTGGCCAGAATCAGCGAGGTGGCTTCCCCGGTCAGGGTGGAGCTGCTGGTGGTGCCGGTGGTGGTTTCCCCGGTCAGGGTGGAGCACCTGGTGGTGCCGGTGGCGGCTTCCCCGGTCAGGGTGGTGCGGGGGGCCAGAAGAAGCCCCAACCGAAGCCCGGAACGCCTGAATATGCGGCTGACGATTTCGTGGCAAAGATGATCGCCGGGAACTCCAAGGCTGCTGCTGCGATGGTGTCGTCCTCGGCTCGGACCCCGGCCTTGAAAGAGTTGCTCCAGGGCAATTCAGCGAAGTCGGCTGGCCAATGGAAACAGGTGCTTCAGGGAGCTCAGCGTAACGGAGTGGCTCGGGCGGTTCGTGCGGACAGGGTGGTGACCCTGACGAACTCCAAAAGGCAGACTGTCCGGATCACGTTGCGACGCCAGGGCACGGACTACAAGATTTACAGCATTGCCGTGGGCAGCAGCTCGACAAAGAAACGGCGTCGTCGGTAACGGCGGTCGGTTTTGTTTGGGCTAGTGCTTGAAGTGGCGTCGTGCGGTGAAGACCATCGCGATGTCATGCTCGTTGCATGCTTCGATCACGGCGTCGTCTCCCCGGGACCCTCCGGGTTGAGCGATCGCAGCAATTCCGGCTGCCGCCGCTTGGTCAATGCCATCGCGGAAGGGGAAGAAGGCATCGGAGGCGAGCACAGCGCCCTGGGCGCGGTCGCCGGCTTTGCGATGGGCGATGTGTACGGAGTCGAGTCGGCTCATCTGGCCCGCTCCAACGCCGACCACCGCGAGATCCTTGGCAAAAACGATCGCATTGGATTTGACGTGCTTGGCGACTGACCAGACAAACTTCAGGTCCAGCATTTCGGAGTCGGTGGGCTGTCGCTCGGTCACCGACTTCCACTCGTCCAGGGGCTCTTCTCCTTCGTCCCGATCCTGCACCAGCATTCCACCGCTGATTCTGCGGTACTCGGGGCCGGCATCTCGAGGCTGGCCTAGTGCATCGAGTTGGAGCAATCGAACGTTGTTTTTCCATTTGGGCCGCGTCGTCAGCGCTTCAAGCGCGGCCTCGTCGTACCCCGGCGCGACAATCGCCTCGATGAACCGCCCGGGTTCGCAGAGTGCTTCGGCGGTTTCCAGGTCGACGGGAAGATTGAATCCCAGGATTGAGCCAAAGGCACTGACCGTGTCACCGGCATAGGCGGCGGCGAAGGCCTGGGATTGTGACTGGCCGACGGCGCATCCGCACGGATTGTTGTGTTTGATGACGACAGCTGCCGGTTCATGAAACTCCCGGACAATGGACAAAGCGGCGTCGAGATCGAGCAGGTTGTTGTAGGAAAGTTCCTTGCCGCTCAGAACCTCGGCGGCGGCCAGCGTGGCTGGGTCTGCTCCCGGTTCGGTATACCAGCGACCTTGTTGGTGAGGGTTTTCTCCGTAGCGGAGCGTGGCCCGCGGCTCGAGCGTGATGGTCAGGGTTTGATCATCCGGTGTGTCTTCGTTGGTATCTCCGCTGGTGTCCTGGTTGACGATCGTTGCCATGTAATCAGCGATGGATCGATCATAGGCGGCAGTCATTTCGAACGCTGTCGCGGCGAGTTCGCGTCGGAGCGATTCATCGAGCCCGTCTCCGGAGAGGGCTTCGATGACCGAGTCGTACTGTTGGGCGCGGGTGACGATGGCGACGTAGGCATGATTCTTGGCCGAGGACCGTACCATGCTCGGTCCACCGATATCGATTTGTTCGATGGCTTCGGGCACGGTCACATCGTCGCGGGCGATCGTCTGTTCGAAGGGGTACAGGTTGCACACGACCAGTTCGAACGGAACGATCCCGTGTTCGGCGATAGCCGCGGCGTCGTCGGGTTGGTCGGGCCGTCCCAGGATGGCACCGTGAACCTTGGGGTGCAGTGTCTTGACGCGCCCACCCATGATTTCTGGGAAGCCGGTGTATTCGGAAATGCCGATTACCGGGACCCCGGCTTCCTCGAGGTGTCGCCGGGTTCCCCCGGTTGAAATGACCTCGAATCCGAGTTCCGTCAGTCGACTGACAAAAGGGACCAGTCCGGTCTTGTCGCTGACACTGACCAGGGCCCTCCGCGCTGAGCCATTGCTCATGATTGAGACTCTCCCGTTCCGGGTCCATCCGTTCCGGGTCGCGATCCTACTGACGTGGACGAGTCAATTCAAACCCGCCGGGACTGTTGTGTCCGGTCAGTTTCCCGCGGCGTTGCCACCCGCGGGGGCCGGGGTGGCTGGAGCCGGTGTCGCCGGTGCATCCGGCTGCGGTGTTTCCGGAGCAAACTCTGGAAGAATTGGCAGCAGATCCGGGTTCTGATGGTAGACCGGGAATTCGTGTTCGGCTCCCGATTCGCGAATCGCGACAATCATCCCGTTGTTGGTGGCCATGAACAGTCGGTCGGTGCGATCATTGGCGTACTTGAACCCGAACTGGCGTAGCGGCATCGTTCCCAGCACCGCGCCATCAGTACGACGGAGGATCACGACGTTGCCGACGTGATCGGTCCCGTAGAGTCGCTTGACCGAGGAACCGACAAAATTTCGGACGCCGTGTCGCCACCAGATCCGTTTCCCGGTCAATGTCGAAAGTGCGAACAAGCCGCCGGCGTCCGGGAAAATGAATACCTGTTGGCCGATCACACGTGGCGTCCGACGGATCGGGAAACCCGAGGGAAACGGTTGCCAACGGGAGTTGCCGTTTTCGGCGTTGAGGCAGTAGAGGTTGAAGTCCTCGCACGCGATGTAAAGAAAACCAGCGTGAAAAGTGACCGGGGCGGAGACGGGTGAATCGGTCTCGGATTGCCATTGCAGCCGGGGTGAACCGGCGGTGATGCTGTACAGCGAATTGTCGAGGCTGGCAAAATTGACCACGCGGCCGGTTGTGATCGGTGGGGTGGTGATTTGCTTTCCGGTTTTGAACCGCCATTGCCGGGCCAGGAAACCCCACTTGGTCAGCTCGTTCTTCAAATACAATTCCCGGATGCGGTGCAGGTCGAACGCAAAGATGCTGCCATCGTGAGAACCGTAAAAGATCTGATCGTCACTGACTGCAGGACTGGTCGAGGGGGTTCGGGGCAGCTTGAGTTCCCAGAGCAATTCGCCGGAGAACTTGTTGAGACAGTAGAGCTTGCGGGCGGCCGGGACGAATGCGAAGTCACTGTTGGTCACGGCCGGCTGGCTGGGAGCATCGCGAGGCCCCAACTGTGCTGACCACAGTCGACGACCCGATTCGTTGTCGAAGGCGGTGACCGCACCGCTGCTGGCCTGCATCACCACGACGTCTTCATCGACACTCATGTGTGCGATCACGTCACGACTGGGATCGAGGACCGCCTGGCCCCACCACATGCGGACGAGACCATGACGTCTGAGCATGGTGTGGGAGGGCAGGACGTTGCCACGAATACCCTGCTGGGCCGAAACCGGAGCCGGAGACAGGCCCGCCATTGGTACGACCAGTGACAGAAGGAGGGTGGAACGAATTGAGTGTTTTCGAATCATGACGGTCAATCGTGGTGAGCAGTTGAAGGACACTCTACCTGAGTCTATCCGCAGCAGGGGGGGGCCGACCAGAGGCTGGCACGGGCTATCCTCTTTCAGTCGGCCGTTGTGCGATGCATCGCGAGTAGAAGCCCGATGGAGATCTCCGGAGATGGGAATTGTTGGCCTCGGGGTGCTTTGACCGGTACAATTCCGCCGACTGCCCCGGCCGTCAGGATCTGTGTCCGACTGGTTGAGTGTGGCAGATGAGGGGCCGGTTGTGACGAGAGTTCCAGGCAATTCGATTGTGGGGATTCCTTCGGGGGTGGTGTGGTGCGTTTTGGGCATCGCGGGGGTCATCCTCGGCGGTTCTCGGGTGTCAGCCGACGTGATCCGGTTGGAAAACGGCGGTGAATTGCGGGGGGAATTGATAGGCGCGGTGACACGGACTCCCGGTGAGACGGTTGTCATCCGGACCTTGACCGGGAGTCGGGTGGAACTGGCCGGGGAACGGGTGGTGTTGGTGGCCCGACGGTCTTTGAAGGTTGAGCAATACGAGGAGCGCAGTGACCGGGTGGCAACCGAGAATGACACGGTGGAGGGGCACTGGGAATTGGCCGAATGGTGTCGGGGCCAGCGATTGCCCGACCAGCGACGCAAACACCTGGAACGAGTCGTGTCGCTGGATCCCTCGCACCGTTCCGCGCACTACGGACTGGGACACACCCTCAGAAACGGGAAATGGATGAGTCGTGAGGAGTTCATGGCATCACGAGGGCTTGTCCGTTACCGGGGACGTTACATCACTCCACAGCAGCGAGAGGACCTCGAGGCGGCTTCCGTCGGTGCCGCGGCTTATCGCAAGTGGTTTGCACAGATACGGATCTGGCACAAGTGGCTCAAGACAAATGATCCGAAACAACAAGGACGGGCACGAGCCGAATTGGGGCGAGTCCGGGATTCTTCGGCGGTGGTGCCACTGGTACGGGTTCTGGGGCGTGACAAGTCCGAGTCGATTCGGGTGTTGCTGTCGGGTGTCTTGGGAGGTGTTCCGGGGCCGGATCCGGTCGGGGCGTTGGTGAACCTGGCACTGCGTGACCAGAGTTACCGTGTCCGTGCTGCGGCACGGACCGCGATTGGTCCGCAGCGACTGGCCGCGGCGGTTCGGTTTGCAGTTGCCGGCCTGGGAGACACGTCAAACGCCGTTGTCCGCCGTTCGGCGGTCTTGTTGGGTGAATGTGGTGATGTGACAGCGGTACCACCTCTCATCGCTGCGCTGGTCACTCGGCACGTTCATCGCGTTCGTGTGCCCGGAAGTCGTCATCCGAGTTTTGCATTCGCACGGGATGGAACCCCGGTGCACCCGGCGGTGGCCCAGGGATTCGGTGTTCCCCCGGAAATTTTGCGGGGGATGCAGATGGGCCGGTTTCCTTTTGGAGTTGTCATCTTGCCTCCCCAATTTGCCGAAAAAGAGACCCAGGTGATCTCGGTGATCGTTGATCGTGAGAACCCGGAAGTCCTGGCGGCTTTGAAGAAACTGACGGGAAACGAGGGAGCGAATTACGACCGGCGGGCTTGGGAATTGTGGTGGTTGGCGTTTCGCCAGGGGACAAAATGACCGATTTGCCGTCAGCCCGAGCGGCTCGACAATTGCTGGAGAGTCTCGAGCGGTCCGGTGTGACCCACTTGGCCTGTCCCTCGGTGACTCCAACCCAACAACCGACAGACGACAGCGAGGTGTCGATGACTGGAACAACAGGAGATGCGGCGAGTGGCCTGGAAGGGATGGCTGCCGCGGTTGCTGGCTGTCGTCTGTGCCAGGAATTGGCCGAGACGAGAACGCAGACGGTCTTTGGTGTTGGTGATCCCAACGCGAAGATCCTGTTCGTTGGTGAGGCACCGGGTGCTGATGAGGATCGGTTGGGCGAACCGTTTGTCGGTCGGGCGGGCAAATTGCTCAACCAGATCATCGAAGCCTGTGGGATGCGGCGCGAGGAGATCTACATCTGCAATATCCTGAAGTGTCGCCCTCCGGGAAATCGCAACCCGTCGCCGGAGGAAGCCGGGAATTGTCGCCAGTTCCTTGATGGTCAGATTGCCTCGGTTCAGCCCGAGTACATTGTCTGCTGGGGCTCGGTGGCCGCCAAGAACCTGCTGGATTCGACCGAGACAATCGGCCGGATGCGTCGGCAGTTCTTCGAGTACGCAGGCGCCAAGGTGCTGTGCACCTATCACCCGTCGTACCTGTTGAGGAATCCGTCGGCAAAGAAGGATGTCTGGGAGGACATGCAACTGTTGTTTGCGGATATGGGGGTCACGCTGACTGCGGCGAAGGGAAGCGGCGGCGGGTCGTGAGATGGAACGTGGCGGGTGCTTTTCGGCCGCGGCCGCCGGGGTCTACGATCCCGATTCCGCCTCGAGTGATTTGAGGTACAGGGCCTTGATGTAGGGGATGGGCTCGTTGCCGAGTGCCTTGAGAATGGTGCCTCCAGCGGTGAAGCAGTGGGTGACCCAGTCAGGTTGGCCGTACCGTGCCAGGGCCGTCCCGCCCTCGCCTCCACCGACATACACTTCGACGCCCGCATCGGTCATTCGCTTGAGTTGGCCCACGAATTCCCGGGTGCCCTTCTCGAAGGCTTCCTCTTCGAACAGCCCGAACACGCCGTTGTGAAACGCGATGGCCGGTCGACGGCCCGCCTGGACCTCCATCCGGTGTGAGTCCAGGAACTTGCCCACGGCCTCGACCTGGACGGCTCGGGTTTCCGGGCCGACATCGAACTGGGCTTCACCGTCTGGGATGGTGCGACTGGCCGTACCATCTCCGAGGACGAAATCGACGGGCAGCACGAATTCGACTCCGGCTTCCAGTCCCTGCCGGTACATGGCACCGGCTTGCTCGATTCGTTCGGGTGGGATGTAGATCTTGGCCTGGGTTGAGTCGCCGGCGAGTCCCAGTCCGAATTCGTTGCCATCGTGTCGAGCGGCAGCAGCCTTGAGTGCCAGGGCCAGTCCTCCGGCGGCGATCACGGTCTTGACCTGTTTGCGGGCGAGGATTTGTTCGAGGTCATCGAGTTTGTTGATCTTGATGCCACTAAAAACGACGAGGTCGGCTTGGCGAGTGCGAGTCACATGCCGCGTGAGTTCGTCGTCGACGTAACGTCCCAGTGCGACCTGCTGGCACCCCAGTGGGACGAGTGTGCTGGAAAGGTCCCGGTTCGAGGCGGCGAAGCCCTCGTTGACGTGAACATCGGCGAGCAGGTCGCTGACCGAGTTGACGTAGTTGGTCAGCCGGGGAGCCATGTCGGTGATCGTCTGATCGTCGGCTTTCCACAACGCCCGTTCGAGCGAGTAGCGGCGAGTGTTTTCGAGGACGGCAATGGCTCCATCTGGCAAACCGGCCACTTCGTCCGCGGCTGTTGCGAGGACGTGACCGGTCTGGTCATCGAGCCACTCTGGAACAAACGTGACGGGTTGATTGCCGCGAACCTCCGGTGGCAACAGGGTGTCCAGGTGACGTGCAATTGGTTCCAGGGACATCCTGGGGTCGCGTCCCCGGTGTCCGTAAACCAGTTGCACCCAACCCCTTCGGCCACCATGGGTCAGCGTATCAACCAGTGAACGGATCCGGACATCGTCCTGGATCGATCCGTCGTCCTGAACCACCACATCCGTATCACCGCGAACGAGAACACGAGTGCCCGATGGGAGGGGGTCGAGTGCGTCGAGATTAGGAATACTTTCGAGACAGTCTTCCAGTGACGGGATGTTGTCGGAGGTGCCGGCGAGAGTGGAGCACCAGCGGACGGTGGACTCGGTAGAAACGGTCATGGCGGTGCGTTTGTGGAGGAAGAGGGTGTCGGTAAGTATTTGTTGCGAGTACCGGGGATAAAGGGTGTCGTTGTCCCGCGTCAAGGCATCCGGAAATCCGGCCGTCGGGGGTTTCCGGCGTGTCGATGGATTGCCTATGATCGGACTCGACCCGGCATCCTGCCGCAAGAGTGTCCCAGATCCGACCGAGAGCCGGTGTGAATCAAGAGTCCCGTGGTTGGAACTGGTTGGACCGACGACGCGTCCCAGCGTGTGTGCTGCTGGTAACGTGCCTGCTGGCTGGTGGCCCGTCGGTGACTGCAGACGATCGTCCTGTGATTCGATCCGTCGCGATTGGTCTTGGAGGATGGGCGAGGGTCGGCAAGTGGGCGCCCGTTCGTGTGGATGTCGACTGCGGCCGGTCAACCGGGTCCCTCCGGCTGGTGTTGACGGCATCGGATCCCTCTGAACGCACGGCCGCTTTTGTTTCGCCCGCGGTCCAGATCACCCCGGGAAGTCGCGCTCGGGTTGTCGGCTGGTTTCAGCCTGGACGGCTCGGAGGCGACCTGGGTGTGTCGATCGAGAAAGATGGTGTGGTGGCCGACCATCGCACGGTTGCGATGACGACAACTCCACGCCGCCCATTCAACTGGCGGATGAGGATTGGCGAGACGGAAGTTTCCAGTGGAGTGGATCGGATTGAGATTCCGGTGCGGCCGGGACAGTCAGTGGTCTTCATCAATGGTGACGCCCACGCCGCGCATGGCCTGGTCGTCCCGGGTGGCTCCGCGGAGGGTTTGCGTGAGACGACCGGATCGGTCGGCGAGTTGATTGACCCGGCGTCGGAAGTTGTCGAGTCATCCAGGCGGCCGGTGATGGCCCGTTTTGAGGTGACCGGTGAGTTGTCGCAACCCGTCTCATTTCACGGTTTGTCCACCGGCTGGGCCCTGTCGGGTCGATTCATCCGTGGTGAGTCCAAGCCGGTGGAGACAGTCGATCAGGCGTCGGAGATCGAGGTCATCGTCGAAGGGGCCCCGGTGGTGTTGAGCCAGTCCGAGAAGTTGTGGATGTCCTGGGGGCAGGCCGCAGGGATGGATGTGACGGGTGTGGAAAGGGACGGGGGACGGCGTGTCGAGTTGGCCGAGCGGGCGATTCCGTGGTCGGGAACGTCCCGGCGAATTGACCACGTTGTTGATCTCGATGCCGTTGACGCGATCATAATGGCCGCCGGAGATGGCTATGTGATTGACGAAGCAGACAGCCAGGTGTTGTCTCGGTGGGTTGCGGCCGGTGGTCACCTCGTGGTCTCGGTTGGATCCCAGCGGGCCGAGTGGGTCCGAAGTCCCCTGGCGAAATGGGTTCCCATCCGGGCGGAAAAAGACCGACAGTTGAGTGACAGTGATCTCAGAGGATTGGAAACTCTCGCGTTGGCCGGTAACCGGATTCCGTTCCAGGGCCGGGTGGGGGGAGCGATTCTCAAGTTGAGGGACGGTCGCCTGTCGGTGGCGTCCCTCAGCGGTCCATTGGTTGGAGTGTCGGCTTACGGCTTTGGGCGGGTCACGATGGTCGCGGTAGACATCGATCGTCGGCCCCTGGCCCGATGGGTGGACTTGCCGCGGTTGATCGAACGACTGGTCGAAGGAGTCGGAGCGATCGAGCCGGCCACCATCGCGGCCGAATCACGATCGACACGCGGCCAGGGAGCCCTGTCCTATTCGGGGGTCACCGATCTGAAGACTCAACTGCACGGTGTCCAGGATGAATTCCGGCAGGTGAGCCGCCCGGGGATCTGGCAGGTCTTCCTGCTGGTGATCGTGGTGCTGTTGCTGGTGGGCCCGGTCGATTTTGTGTTGGTGCGGCACTTGTTGAAACGGCCTCGCGCGACCTGGGTGACGCTGCCGTTGATTATCCTGACCACGATCGGACTGGCGGTGTGGAGTGGTGGTACTGTCAAAGGTCGCGAAGTGCTGGTCAATCAACTCGACATCCTCGACCTGGACGCGGTGACCGGACACGTCGAGGGACGGAGTTGGGCCACGATTTATTCGGGACAGAGTCAAAGGCTGAAAGTCGAAGTCCGGCCGGCTGACTGGCTGAAGACGGACACGTCGACACAGGATGAGACGGATTGCTGGGTGTCGTGGAGCGGTGTGCCGGAGGCGACATTTGGCGGAATGCACCGGGCAGGACAGAGAGGGCTCGACGAACCGGATTACCATGTGACAAGTGGAGGCAATGAGTCGTCGATCGTCGACTTGCCCGTGGCTGTGTCATCGACACGAACTCTCTCGGCGATGTGGAGACACGTGGGTCGTGACACTCGGTTGAAGGCAGAGTTGGAGAGTCGTGGTGTCGGACAATTGTCCGGGGAATTGACTCACTCGCTGCCCGGGGCGATCGATGACTGGCTGGTGGTGTTCGGCAATCGTGTCTACATGTCCCGAATGGCTGCTGGCCGGAGCGGGACGTGGCCGTCGGGAACACCCTTGAGGTTGGATGGTGACGGGGTCCGTGACGAGTCTTTGAAGCGTTATCTGACCCGCACGACAGTTCACACGGTGGCCCGCAGGCAGGGAGACGGAACAGAGGTCGTGGCCGTGGCCGGGCAATACAAGCCCCTGGGTCGAAATCCGCTCGACTGGGTCGAGACGTTGACGTTTCACCGCGCCGCCGGTGGCAGTGGTTTCACAGGACTGAAGAATCGGGATCTGGAGGCTCTGGATCTGTCGGAACTCATCCGGCTCGATCGTGCCGTGCTGGTTGGGCGATTGACGTTGTCGGCCGATGATGGCCAGGCGACGGATGCGGGAACCGAACTGCTGATTGATGGCGAGAAGACGAGGGCGGCGGGGAGCCGACAACTGACCTACCTTCGGATCGTGTTGCCGGTAAAGAGTCGCCGCATCCGACCGACACAGAAGTTTTTCGATCCTGACCAGGAATCGCCGAAGTGATGCGGTGTTCTTGGCCCGAGACAGACACGAGAGGATTACCGTGATCACCACTCGAAAACTGACCAAGCAGTATGGTGACCTGGTTGCTGTGAACAACATCGACCTGGACCTGTCTGAGGGTGACGTGTTCGGCTTCATTGGTCCCAATGGCTCGGGCAAGACGACGACGATGCGGATGATCGCCACGTTGCTGAATCCGACTCATGGCGAGGCTTACGTCTGCGGCAAGTCGATTTACACCGATCCGGCCGAGATACGGAGGATGGTCGGGTTCATGCCCGATTTCTTTGGTGTCTACGACGATATGACGGTGATCGAATACCTTGAGTTCTTCGCGGCAACCTACCGGATTGACTCGCATGCCCGCCGAGGAATTTGTGAAGAGAAACTGGAACTGGTTGACATGTCGTTCAAGCGGGACGCGATGGTGAATCAACTGTCCAGGGGGCAGACACAACGAATAGGCTTGGCCCGGGTGCTGTTGCACGAGCCCCAGGTGTTGCTGCTTGATGAGCCCGCCAGTGGGCTGGATCCTCGGGCGCGCATCGAGATTCGTACGCTGCTGAAGCGGCTTGGCGAGTTGAACAAGACGGTCGTTGTCAGCAGTCACATCCTGCCGGAACTGGCCGATGTCTGCACCCGGGTGGGGATGATCGAGAAGGGACACCTGATCGTCGACGGAAATGTTGAAGAGGTGATGAGAAAGGCCCGTGAACGGCTTGTACTTCACGTGCGGGTTCGAGCGGGGCAAGGGATGGACGAGGGGCAGTTGGCCGTGAGCGATCAGGCGGCTCGTTTGATCGAACAGGCCGACGAAGTGGAAGCGGTGACGATCGACAACGGTACGATCCTCGCCACGCTGGTCCCTGATGTGTTGGATTACACCGCGCTGCCGACGATGTTGATCGAGCGAGGTTTTCGGATTGAAATGTTCCGCGAGGAAGAGGTGAACCTCGAGACAGCATTCATGCACTTGACCAAGGGGCTGGTCCAGTAGGATCGCGGAACGGAATGAGGCGACGAGATGGGTGACGGATTTCTGGGTTATGATACGTCGGTGATGCTCGACGTGGTTGTCGTCGCCTTGCTGGTGGTTGTGCCGGTGTTGATGGTCAGTCTGTTCCAGGTGCGGTTCAGACGAAGACACCTGGTGCACAGGCGACTGCAACTGGTGTTGGGAGTGGTTTTACTGGTCGCGGTGACGTTGTTCGAAATCGACATGCGACTGCATGGCGGTTTCTGGGTCATGTCGCGGAATCATTCGACCGCGATGCACGTGTTGCTTTACGTGCACCTGGTGTTTGCCATTTCCACGGTCGTGCTGTGGGTCGCCACAATCAGCCTGGCGACGCGTCGTTTTCCCAATCCCCCCGAGCCGGGTACACACAGCCGATTGCATCGGCGGCTGGGCTGGATGGCCACTCTCGACATCACGGCCACGTCGATCACCGGCCTGATGGTGTACTACTTCGGTTTCGTGGCCCCGGTGCCGCTGGGTTGAGCGTGGTGAGGCGTCTTGGAAGTCGTGCGTGGCGAGGCGTGGTGAGGTGCCGGGTCTGCCGACGTGGTTTGTCCCTGTTCGATTCTCTGCAATTGTTCACCGAGGAGACGGACCTGGCGGTTCACGTCTTCGTTGGTCTGTTCGAGGCCGCTGGAGACGAGCGTCACGATTCCGAGAAACAGCAGCATCTGTCCGCCGGTGGCGATCAGCCATGATGTGGGCGTGTTGAGCGGGGCGTGGCCAAATCCATTCCAGACGATCAAGGCCCCGCCTGCTGTCAGCCCCAGGACACCAATGTAAGCCAGAATCTGGCCCCATAAAGACGTGGAGTGGGTCACGGCGCTGGTGGTGCCGCCTGTGGGAATGCCGGGCTGGTTCTCGGCAGTTTCGTCCGGGACGGTGTCGGTCGTGGAACTCACGGCAACCTCGGGCTCTGGCGCAGTCGGTGGTGCCGCAGGCTGGGCATCGATCGAGAAATTGGCCAGGGTGGAGGCCACATCAGCCAACGAGTCTTTTTGGACGGCGGGGGATTTTGTGTGGGGTGGTTTGGGAGCCACGGGTTGGTTGGCGAGTGGTTGTTGAGGGGCTGGCTTTGTCATGGGCGGTGTGATGGCCGTCGCCGGTTTTTCGGTTTTCGGCTTGTCTTGTTGCTTGCTCTGGTGTTGTGGGTGAGCGGCATCGACACGGAAATGGCGTTTGGGCTGTTTGGAAGATTCGACGACCGGTTCCGGGTTCGTTGGAGTTGCCGGAGTTGGCATTTCCAGCGGGTTGTCCTTGGCCCAGTGCTGGAGCAGGTCACGAGCCTGATCGGTGGCCGATGGCGGAACCGTCAGCGCGGTCCCACAGCGTGGACAGGCCGTGGCCTCGTTGTCAGTTGGTTGGCCCACAGTGGCCTGGCACGTCGCGCACCACATCGATGTGATCTGCGTCGAGGATGGAATGGAGGGGCCGACATTCTAGGAATGCCGTGGTCCAACGCAAGGTCGGTTCACCAGGGCCGACCTAGGTGAAGAACTCACGGGCCTCGTCCATGAACTCCGATTCCAGCGTTCTCATTTCTCCGACAGCATCACCGAGGTCAACGGAGGTGATGCGTGTGCCGCGAAGTGAGACCATTTGCCCGAACTGGCCATCGTGGACCAGTCGAGTGGCGTGTACACCAAGCCGGGTTCCCAGGACCCGGTCGTAGGCACTGGGAGCTCCGCCGCGTTGCAGATGGCCCAGGGTCACGACACGGGTTTCGATTCCGGTCCGCCGTTCGATCAACTCAGCAATGATTTCTCCGACTCCACCGAGTTTCACGTGTCCGAACTCGTCAACATCGCCATCCTGGGTGACAAACCCGTCGGACTGTGGCAATTCGACGCCCTCGCTGACGATCACGATCCCGTACATCTTGCCCTGTTCGCGGCGTTGCTTGAGCAATTCGCACATGCGGTCCAGGTCGGGTTCTTCTTCGGGAATCAGGAAATAGTCGGCTGCGGTTGAGATGCCCGAGAAACACGTGATCCAGCCGGCATGACGTCCCATGGTTTCGATCACCATCACCCGTCGATGAGACTCGGCGGTGGTTCTGAGCCGGTCAACGGCCTCCATGACGACGTTGATCGAGGTGTCAAAACCAAAGGTGACATCGGTGCTGGAAAGGTCGTTGTCGATGGTCTTGGGAATGCCAACGGTATTCACACCGTGTTCGGCATTGAGTCGGTGAGCGACACCGAGCGTGTCATCGCCTCCGATGGCAATCAACGCCTCGATGCCGGTGGCCTGGATGGTCTCCAGGACCTGATGGATGCTCGAATCATCCTTGAAGGGATTGGTACGTGAGGATCCGAGAATGGTGCCGCCACGGGCTATGATGTCGTCTGTGCCTTCGGCCGTCAGTTCGACGTAGTTGTTCTCGACGAGTCCACGCCAGCCCTCGAGAAATCCGAGAGTCGTGCCACCGCGATTGGCGTTGGTGCGGACCACGGCCCGAATCACCGCATTGAGACCCGGGCAATCTCCACCTCCGGTCAAAGCTCCGATCTTCATTGTCGTGGTCCTGTTTCTTCGTTAGTCGGCAGCAGGTTACAGCAGTTCACGTTCAATGAACCCCGTGTCGACCCGGCCCTCGACAAATGCCGTGTGGTTGAAGATGCGTCGCAACAGTGGGATGGTCGTTTTGATGCCGTCGACCTGGAATTCTTCAAGAGCCCGTTTCATGCAGCGAATGGCTTCGGTGCGAGTGGGCCGGTGGACGATCAATTTGCCGATGAGCGAGTCGTAGAACGGAGGGACGCGGTAACCGGCATGAACATGAGAGTCGAAGCGGACGCCCCGCCCGCCGGGCACCTTCATCCCGGTGATTGTCCCGGGCGAACCGCGGAAGTCGTGCTCGGGATCCTCGGCATTGATTCGTACTTCGATAGACGACCCCTGGCAGGGGATCTTGCGTTGTGAGTACTCCAACTCACCGCCAGCTGCGATTTTGAGTTGTTGCTCGATCAGGTCGATGCCGGTGACCTGTTCGGTGACCGGGTGTTCGACCTGGATTCGAGCGTTGACCTCGATGAAGTAAAACTGGTGTTGGCTGTCGACGAGGAATTCGACGGTGCCGGCGTTGGTGTAACCGGAGGCCTTGACCAGTCGAATCGCGGCTTTGCAGATGTCCTCGCGGACCGACTTCGGAAGGTCCGGAGCCGGAGTCTCTTCGACAAGTTTTTGGTGGCGCCGTTGCAGGCTGCAATCCCGTTCCCAGAGGTGCACGGCATTTCCGTGCGAATCGGCGAGGATCTGTACTTCGACATGACGAGGGTTCTCGATGTATTTCTCGAGATAGACCCCCGCGTTGTTGAACGCCTTCTCAGCCTCGGCCGATGCCGACGAGAGACAGCCCTTCAGAGAGATGTCGTTGCGGGCGACTCGCATGCCCTTGCCACCTCCGCCGGCGGTCGCCTTGACCAGGACCGGGTAGCCGATTTCCTCGGCGACCCGCAACGCTTCTGCCTCGTTTTCGATCAAGCCGTCACTGCCGGGCACCGTTTTCACCTTGGCGTCACGAGCGATTTTTCTCGCGGTGACCTTGTCGCCGAGTTCTTTCATCGCTTCGTGAGGCGGTCCGATAAACTCGATCTTGCAACTGCGGCAGACCTCAGCGAAGTGTGCGTTTTCGGCGAGGAACCCATAACCGGGGTGAATCGCCTGGACGTTGCCAATTTCGGCGGCACTGATGATCCGATTGATCATCAGGTAGCTCTCGGCCGAGGAGTTTCCACCAATACAGTAGGCCTCGTCAGCGAGTTCCAGGTAGCTGGCCTCGCGATCAGCTTCGCTGTAGACCGCGACAGTTTCGATTCCCAATTCGCGACAGGTGCGGATGATCCGCAGGGCGATCTCGCCGCGATTGGCGACCAGGATGCGCTGAAACATAAGACGGGTACCGACGGGACAGCGGTCGAGATGAATACCGCGATGTGGGTCAGGCGGGTTGAATGCGGAAGAGCGGTTGGCCGAATTCGACGGCTTCTCCATTTTCGACGAGCACTTCAACGATTGTTCCGGAGGTTTCGGCCGGGATCTGGTTGAACACCTTCATCGCTTCGACAATGCAGACAATTGTTTCCGGCGTGACCGCCTGGCCAACCTTGACGAAGGGTGGATCCTCGGGCGAGGCCGCCGAGTAGAACGTGCCGACAGTCGGAGCGTTGATGGTCGGCAGTTGAGATTCCGCCGCCTGGTCATCGCCGCCACCATCGGATTCCACGGCCGGTGCCTGTGCGGCGGCAACCGGAGAAATCACGGTGGCTCCTTCGGTGGGGCCACGTCGCAACTTCCAACTGCGATCTCCCTGGCTCAGGCTGATTTCACTGAGCCCGTGCTCGTCCATCAGGGCAACCAGTTCCCTGATCTTTTCGAGGTCGAATGCCTGGTCGTCAGCCATCGGTGAGTGTTCCGCAACAGGAAGAGGAATGTCTGAATCGTGTGAATGCTTGCCGCTCAGGTGATGCTGGGTCGTGTCAGTTCAATTGATTTCCACGACGGCGTCTTCGAATCGCTTGGGTACGCTGGTCAGGACCTCGTGGCCATCACGGGTCACGAGCACGTCATCCTCGATTCGCACGCCACCCCAACCGGGGATATAGATTCCAGGTTCAACAGTGATCACCATTCCGGGTTCGAGAATGCCCTCGGCGACGGGGCTGAGTCGAGGTTCTTCGTGAATGTCCAGCCCAATGCCATGTCCGAGTCCGTGCCCAAAAAATTTGCCGTATCCTGCGTTCTCGATCACCCGACGGGCGGCCCGATCGACAGATTTGAGAGTGGCTCCCGGGCGAATGGCCTTGATGCCTTGCCGATTGGCATTCAACACAACCCCGTGGATTTTCTCAAGTTTCGGCGGAATCTTTCTGGTGACCAGAATGCGAGTCAGGTCACTGCGGTAGCCGCCGGTGGTCTTGGCTCCCCAGTCGACGAGCAGGAATCCGGATTCGCCGATTCGTGTGGAACCCGGACGAGCGTGCGGCAATGCGGCACGGGCGCCGACGGCAACAATTGGCTCAAAGGCGGGCCCCTCTGCACCGAATCTTCGCATCAGGTGTTCGAGTTCGTGGGCCACTTCCAATTCAGTCTTGTCGGATTCGAGTACCGAGGCCATCGCGGCAAAGCCCCGCTCGGCCTGGCGAATGGCCAGGCGTATCTCGGCAATTTCGCCGGCGTCCTTCTTGGCCCGGAGTTGGTTGACGACCATGTCGACCTGGGCAATTTGCGTGGATCGTCGGACACCGTTGATTGCATCGGAGATCTGTTGCCAGGTCGCCATGCTGGTCGAATGGGCTTCGATTCCCAGTGAGTCGATTCGGGCGGCATCGACGACACTGGCGACGGCAGCGTGCATGGGCCGACGTGCATCGCGGATTTCGACGTCCAGCCCGTCGCATTCCTCCGAGATCTGAACCGTGTACCGTGTGTCGCTGATCAACACGCCCAACTTGGGGCCGATCAACAGGTAGCTGCTGTCTCCGGTGAACCCGGTCAGCCAGGTCACGTTCGATTCGTCGGTCACCAGCGCGGCCTGCAGGCCGAGTTTTCTGATGCGGGCGATCAGACCGCGTCGTCGTCGGGTGAAACGGGATTGTGTCATGTGGTGTTCGAACTGGCCGGTGGATTGGTGTCCAGAGTGGCCATCGTAGCGAACGGCGGACAAGACGAATACCGTCACCGGGTGGCTGCTCGTGGTGTCGGCGGGCGAGTATGATGGGAAGACCAGAAACGCAGTATGGAGTCGGGATGATCCTGGACGAATTGAAGGACCTGCTGCGGCAGGGAGAGCAGGGAGACTGGAGCGAATCGGAGTGGACCGCTGCACTCGGCGAGTTGACCGGGCCGGTCGCCCGCCCGACGTCGATCGCTGTCGAATCGGCCCAGGTCGACCTCGATCGGCTTACCCGCTGTGGTTACCCGGAGGTGATTTTCTCTGAAGGGAAAACGGTCGAGTCGGTCGTCGAGATCTTTGGGGCGTTGTCCGCGGCGGAGCAGGACTGCCTGGCGACCCGGGTGGCACCGGCCCAGGGCGAGGCGCTGCTGGAGAATTTTCCCGAGGCGGAATGGAACCGGGTGGCCGGTTGTGTGCGTTGGAACCGCGACGAGGGGGCCGAGACTCGAGGCCGGGTCCTGGTCGTCACCGCCGGAACCAGTGATCGACCGGTCGCCGAGGAAACTCTTGAGACGTTGCGGTGGATGCGCTGCGAGGTCGATCGGATCGAGGACGTGGGGGTCGCCGGTCCACATCGGCTCCTCGAACAACGCGACCGCCTGGGATCGGCTGATGCGATCGTGGTGGTGGCTGGGATGGAGGGGGCGTTGCCCAGTGTTGTGGGGGGCTGGGTGTCGTGCCCGGTGGTGGCTGTTCCGACCAGCGTGGGCTATGGGGCGGCCCTGGGGGGCCTGGCCGCACTGCTGGGGATGCTCAACAGTTGTGCCGCCAATGTCACGGTGGTGAACATCGACGCGGGATTCAAAGCGGGTTTCGTGGCCGGCCTGATTGCTCGTGGATCCGCAGGCGGTGATGGCCAGCAAGAAGTGCACCGGGAGTGAGCATGGAAATCATCACGGGGAATCCACCGATTCCCGAGCGGCCAGTGGCCGGGCACAAGGGCACCTTTGGCCATGTGCTGATTGCCGCGGGCAGCGTGGGGATGAGCGGTGCCGCAGCACTGGCAGGCCTGGGAGCACTCAGGTCAGGGGCCGGCCTGGTGAGGTTGGCGGTTCCCCAGAGCCTGGTTGGGGTGGTGGCAGCGATCGAGCCGTCCTACCTGGTATTGCCGTTGCCCGAGGACAATGGTGGACGGACGTCGGGAAACGCGGGGTCGGAATTGTCGCGAGCCGCGACGGTTGCCACCGCGATGGCGATTGGTCCCGGCTGGGGCCACAGTGTGGAATTGGAGGGCCTGGCGACCTCGTTGTTCGAGACTCTCGACTGCCCCCTGGTCGTCGACGCGGACGGACTGAATCTCTTGGCCACGGCCGGAACCCTGGCGACAGGGGGCCCGCCGGCTGCCGGTCGCGTGCTGACGCCTCATCCCGGGGAGATGGCACGGCTGATGGAAACCGATGTGTTGAGCGTCCAGGCGGACCGTGAAGGGATGGCCGTTGACCTGGCCAGCCGCAGCGGCGCCGTGGTGGTGTTGAAGGGGGCCGGCACGGTGATCACCGATGGCGTGCGGGTGGTGATCAACACGACCGGCAACAGTGGCCTGGCGACCGGTGGCAGTGGAGACGTCCTGACTGGATTGGTGGCGGGGTTGCTGGCGAGAGGCATGGATTCGTTTGCTGCGGCCTGGTTGGGAGTCCACCTGCATGGCCTGGCCGCTGATTTGGCCGTTGTCGAACTCGGTGAGTCGGGACTGATCGCATCGGATCTTCCCGACTGGATTCCCGCGGCATGGATTGAACTGGAAGAGTGTCGAGGTGGTGCGGATGATCCGGGCGAGAATTGACTGGCCGAATCGATGGTCCTTATCATGGTTTCTGTACCGGCGTGGCACCGAGGTGTCCCGGGGTGATGTTTTCTCACAGCGGTCCTGACCATGTTCGCCCGTCTGGCCGCCGCCGTCGTTCGTTTTTGGCCCGTGTGGCTGTCCGGCTGGCTGCTGCTGCTGCTGGCCAGTTCCTGGGCGGCCCCCGCGCTTGACGACGTGGTCACCTCGGGTGAATTCGCCTTCCTGCCAGCCGACTCTCCCAGCCGTCGTGGCGAGGATCTGTTCGAGCGGGCGTGGGGGGAAACGGTTCCCAGTCGCGTCGTGATCGTGGTCAGTTGCAAGGCCGAAGGCGAACAACTCAACGACGACGATCACCGTTTCATCGACGAGGTGCTGGCAGCGGCGCTTGTCGAACTGGCCGAGTCGATGGGGGGGTTGGCCAAGGAGGAGGAGGAGGAGGAGGAGGGAGATGACGTTGAGCGGCAGGAGTCCAGCGAGGTCCGCTCTCGTTCGTTGATCAACGATGTGCGAACCTTCAGTGATCGCAAGATCGGCAAGTTGTTGGAGAGCAGTGACGGCCGGGCATCGTTGGTGATTGTCGAACTGACAGCTGAGTTCCTCAATCGAGAGAACCGGGAGACGATTGATGCGATCGAAAAATTGATTCGTAACGAGGTCGCGCAACCGGTCGGGACGCTCTGGGCAGCCGACCGGCCGGTGTGGAAGCAGTCGGGTCTGAAGCCCGGGATCATCCAGCAGAGGCTGGGAGTGGCGACCAGTGGAGAGGCGACCGTAGGTCGCGACATGCTGCGGGCCAGTGACGAGAGTGCCAACGCGACGGAATTCTGGACGGTGGTTCTGGTCATCTTTCTGCTGGTGCTGTTGTACCGGGCCCCCGTGGTTGCATTGATTCCGATGGTGACGGTCGCGGTGGCGGTTCAAATTGCGATGAACCTGCTGCAACTGGGTGCCCTGTGGGGGATTGTCGATCTGTTCCGTGGCATCGAGGTTTACGTGACCGTGCTGTGTTATGGGGCGGGGGTGGACTACTGCTTCTTTCTGATCGCACGGTACCGCGAGGAACTGGTGGTCACGGCGTCCGAGGGGACCGGATCGCAGGTTCCGGTCACGACCGCACTGCAGCGGGGACTCTCGCGAGTCGGCGCCGCGTTGACGGCGAGTGCCGGCACCGTGATGTGTGGGATTGGCATGATGGTCTTCGCGCAGTTTGGAAAATTTCGGCAGGCGGGAGTCGGTATCTCGTTTGGATTGGCCGTGGTACTGGCGGCGTCGTTGACGTTCACACCGACGTTGTTGCGTTTGGCCGATCGCTGGGCATTCTGGCCGCGTCGTCCGGGGGGAAGTGGGGGAGGACGTGCCGGTTGGGTGGCCACCGACGATCCGTTTCGTCGCTGGATTCGCAGCAACCCCATCCAGTCCGGTTGGAATCGCCTGGCCGAGGCGCTGGTGCGGTATCCGGCGACGATCTGGATAACCAGCGTGCTGCTGATGGCGCCATTTGCCGCATGGGGTGTTTGGAACTACACCTCGCTGAGTTACGGGCTGCTCTCGGAACTTCCCCAAGACAACGCCAGTGTGCGTGGAGCCACCGAAGTGCAAAAGCACTTCCCGGCCGGCAATGCCGGCCCGGTGACGCTGTTGTTGGAAAATGACTCGCTCGATTTTGATTCCACCGATGGCCGCGAGTTCATTGAACAATTGACCGGGTTTCTGGAAACCAGGAAGGGGCCGTTGAAACTGGCCGATGTCCGCAGTGTCACTCAACCCTACGGTCTCTCCGGAGGCAGTGGGCTGACGGGGAGCCGGATTGAAAGACGGATCCGTCGTCAGCGGATCCGGCAGCACTACGTGGCCGAGTTGGCTTCGGGAGCGGCAACGGCGGGAGATGCAGGGGCTGACCCCGCCGAACCCGACGCCTGGGTCACTCGCGTCGATGTCGTTTTTGAAGAGGATCCGTTTTCCCGTGATAGCATCCGGCAACTCAGTGACTTGGAAGCCGAGGTCCGCGGTCACATCAAGGCAAGTCGTCCGGCGATCGATCCGGAGGCCGATAGCGAGGAGACTGACACCGAATTGCTGGGGCGGCGAACGAGGCTGCTGTCAATCGGTTCGACGGCCAGCATTCGGGATCTGAAGGACGTCACCGATTCCGACCAGGTTCGCATCGACGTCTTTGTCCTGGCCGGCGTCTACGTGATCCTGTTGGTCCTGCTACGTCGTCCGGGCATCTCGTTTTATCTGATCATCGGTGTGTTTTTCAGCTACTTCGCCGCGCTGGGAGTGACGTTTGTGTTCTTTGAACACGTGGTGGGAAGTCCGGAGGACTTCGGTGGGCTGGACTGGAAGGTGCCGATGTTTCTGTTCACGATCCTGATCGCCGTCGGCGAGGACTACAACATTTTTCTGATGACCCGGATCGAGGAGGAGCAGGCTGAGCACGGCCTGGTCGGAGGCGTGCTGGAGGCGTTGAAGAGGACCGGAAGTATCATCGCCGGCTGTGGTGTGATCATGGCGGGCACGTTTTCGTCTTTGCTGGCCGGCTCGCTGGTCGGCATGCAGCAGTTGGGGTTTGCCCTGGCCTTCGGCGTGCTGCTGGACACGATGGTCGTGATGCCGATCCTGGTGCCGTCGTGGTTGATCCTGTTGTACCAGGGCCGCCTGGGGCCGCTGAGCCGCCTGGCCGGTCAGGATCGATCCTCGGGCGATGACCCGGATGGGTCGGGCGAGACTGGAGCCTGAGGGACTTCCGGGATCGAGGCGGAACGGGACCCCGGAGCGGGAGGGTTGTCTGCGGGCCGGTACGTGAACACGAGGGAACACTTGGTTGTGTCGGTTTGGTTAGGGCCGGCCGAGTGCAGGGTCAGGCAGTGGAACAGCAACACGTCGCCGACTTCGAGCGTGATGAGGCGGCGGCTGTCGAGCAGATCCTGGTTTTCAGGCAGGTCTTCCCGGAAGAACTTGTCGGGGTCAAATCGATCGGTGTCGAGTGTCATGGCATGGCTGCCGGGGACGACCTCCAGCGCGCCGTTCTCAGCGGTTTCAGGACTCAATGCCAGCCAGGCGCTGACCAACTCGGGTCGTTGAAACGACCAGTAACGGAAGTCCTGGTGCCAGGCGGTTCGGCTGGAGAACCGCGGCTGCTTGGTCATGACACAATTGTGGTGGGCCAGAGGCAGGACGACATCGGGGCCGACCAACTGGGACACGCAGGACAACAGGTCCGGGTTGGTTGCCCACCCGGCAAACCGGGGGTGTCGATTGAAGACTTGCTGCATCCGTCGAATCGTTGCTCCACCGTTGGCCTTGCGATTCGACGGCGCACCGGGGTATCCCAGGTCGGCTTCGTACTCGAGGGGACCTTCCGGTTTTTGGAGTTCGTCTCGGATCACTGCGAGCAACTCGCCACACGTTTCGGGTGAGGCCATTTTGGGTACGACGACAAAGCCGTCGCGGTCAAAGTCCCGCTGTTGTTCGGGAGTGAGTTGGCGGATTTCAGTGGCCACGGTTTTCCGGTCAAAGGCGAACCCGTCGGTTCTTCCGAGTCTCGCCACGAGGTGTCGACAGTCTCTACAATAAACCCTTCGAGTTGAAGCCGTAGTCGGCTCGGTGACCCATCCTAGCAGGTTGTTGGATTGGGTTGGCGGGCCTGTCATGACCTTCTGTCCAGATCGTCCGCACCGGGTGTCAGCCGGTCGGGGGAAAGAGCCCTGGAGCGACAATGCCTTTACTGGTTTCCTCGTGGATCCGCCGAACCACGGTCTCGGTTTTTGTCAGCAGTGCTTTGCTGGCGGCTGGATTTTCGGGATTTACCTTTCTGGCATCACTGCGGAGCCAGCCCCCCAATCGTGAACAACAGAGACGAGTCTTCCAGGTCGACCTGTACCGCGTGGAATCCCAGCCGATGCAGCAGATCATGTCGGCATTTGGAACAGCCCGGAGTGATCACCAGGTCGTGTTGGCAGCACAGGTGGCGGGCGAGATCGTGTCGGTCCATCCTCAATTGCGCGTCGGGTTGAGAATTCCTCCGCAGCAGTCCGAGGGCAAGCCGGTGATTCTTGTGGAGATTGATTCGCAGGCTTTTCAGCAGAAGGTGACCCAGGCCCAGCGGCGACTGGAAGAGGACAAGGCCGAGTTGGCCCGGCATGCCCAGGATGTCAAGAACACCACGGTGTTGCTCGGGAAGGCCCGTGCGGACCTGGCCGAGTACCGGAAGGAATACGAGAGGGTCCGTGGCTTGAAAGCCAAGGGCGTGGCCAGTGACAGTGATGTGACCCGAGTGACCCTGGAACTGCGGCGGTACGACGACCAGGTGATTGCGCTTGAGAACCGGAAAAGCCTGTTGCCCCTGGACGAGCAGAAACTGGAGAAACGCCAGGCCGTTCACCAGGCCGATCTTGCTCTGGCCCAACTCGAACTGGAACATGCCACCGTCCAGGCGCCATTCAGTGGCGTGCTGGGGGAGGTCCACGTCGAGCAGGGGCAGTATGTGCGTCCCGGCGAGGCCCTGGTCCGCCTGGTTGATGACAGCCGGATCGAGGTTCCCGTGTCGCTGACGGCAACGGACTACGAACAGGTTCGCATGGTCCTCGATGCCGGCGAGGGTCCCCTGGTGGACCTCGCCACCGAAGAGACAGGGGCGGCATCGTGGAAAGGTCGCGTGGTGAGATTGGCTCCCGAGATCGACGAACGGACTCGAACGGGTCGTGCCTTTGTCGTTGTCGAGAACAGCCGGCAGTCACAGCCCCTGGTGCCGGGCACTTTTGTTCACGCCCGGATCACTGGGCTGCAGCATGGTCGGGCGGTCGTGATTCCCAGGGATGCAATTTCTGTCGACAACCGGGGCCGGGAGTTTGTCTGGGTGGCGAGGGCAGAGCCAGCGATGGTCGATCCAAGTGTCTCGGGCGGTCCGACGGCGGATGCCCGCACGATCGAAAGACGTCTGCTGGTCGACCAGCATGGGACCAGGCCCAGGATGCTGCAGACACTGGCTCTGGTGGAACCGGGGATCCTTCAGGAGGGTGAGTTGGTCGTGTTGACCAATCTCGATGTGATGTCCGAAGGTTCGCTGGTCCGCATGCCCGAGCCCGATGAGCTGCGGACTCTCGACTCGGAGTTGGCGGCCCAACCGGTGACCGTGTTGCGGAGGGTCGTTTCACCGACCGATCCGAAGGCCGACTGAGTCGGTGTGAATTGATTGTCTCGGCGGTGCTTGCAGTCGTCTCGGGAGGGCCGCACAATGAGTTCCGCTTTGTCGGGTCGTGCTCCCAGGAGACTGCTCTCATGAATTTTTCCGATCGCTGCGATTCTCACTCTCACCGGTTGCCGGGATTCCTTCGCTGTGCCCGCGTGGTTCTCTGGGGTGTCCTCGTGGTTCTGCCGTTGATGCCGGCCACGGCCCGAGCCGGAAAATTGCCGGAGGTGGTGTCGGTAGAACGTCAGCCGTTGGTGGCAGCGACGAAGCGATTGGTCGAGGCGTTGAACTATGCGGGGACCCCGCTGCCACCTGCCGATGTCGCCCGCCTGGCAACGGCCTACGCCGAAAAAAAAGACGCTGTGGCGGTCAAGGCGATCCAGGCCGTGCTGGACCGGTATTCGCTGGTGGGGGTCCACATCAATGCCGAGAGCCGGGTGAAGGTGGCCGAGGGAGCAGCGCCGCGACAACTTGTCCAACAAGGATGGCGAACCTTCCTGGTGAAGGTTCACAATGAGGCGGGCGTGACGGCCAGGCTGGTCGCCAACAGTCCCCAGGCGTTACCCGTCTACATGCGGGGCCAGGGGTCCAGACAACGACCGCAGTCCAAGGCGAAACTGGTGCAGCCGTCTGACGTGGGCCAGAGATTTTTGGACATTGCCCTGTTCAACAGGCAGCCGCTCAAACCGACGCTTTCGGGACTCGAACTCGAGTACCGCATTCTTCAGTTGTACAGTCGTGACGTGGGACGGCGCGAGGCGAAATTGTCGTTTCACGTGGGCCAGGGCACACAGGACCTGGGGTTTCGCAGCGAGGTGGCGGTACTGTTTGATTGCGTGCCGGCCGTCGAGGTCTCCCTGGGAGTTCGAGATATTGATGGCAGGCCGACGACCGCAGCCTTTGTGATCCGGGACAGCCGGGGTCGGGTTTACCCGAATCCTGCGCGACGGCTGGCTCCAGATTTCTTTTTTCACAACCAGGTTTATCGGGCCGACGGTGAGAGTGTTCACCTGCCACCGGGGGAATACAGCATCGAGTTGTCTCGTGGTCCCGAATACGAAGTGCAGCGGCGGCGGCTGGTGGTGCCCAGTGGTGTCGCCAGCCATCGGGCCAATTTCCAACTGGTCCGATGGGTTCATCCGGCGACCCGGAGATGGTTCTCTGGTGATCACCATGTTCACGCAGCTGGATGTGCACACTATGACAGTCCGACCGAAGGGGTGACCCCGGCGGACATGATGCGACATATTCTTGGCGAAGATCTCAACGTCGGTTGCGTGCTCTCGTGGGGCCCCTGCTGGTATTCCCAGAAGCAGTATTTCGAGGGCCGGACGTCGGCACTCTCGCGACCCCAGTACCTGATGCGTTACGACGTCGAAGTCAGTGGGTTCCCCAGTTCTCATGCGGGCCACCTGTGCCTGTTGCGACTCTCCGAGGATGACTACCCCGGGACCAAGCTGATCGAAGAGTGGCCCAGTTGGACCTTGCCGGTGCTCGACTGGGGCAAGCAGCAGGGAGGAGTGGTCGGTTACAGTCACAGCGGCTGGGGGTTGGCCTTGCCCGATTACACGGCTGATGGAAAGCGGCAATTTGTCAACTACCGTCGAGTGCCCACCGGATGGAAGGGCCGTGCGGCCGACAAGTTGCCTGACTATGCGATGCCGCCGTTTGACGGGATCGGGGCCAACGAGTTCATCGTGACCGTTGCCCACGATGTCTGTCATTTCATCTCGGCCGTCGACACCCCCAGCGTCTGGGAATTGAATATCTGGTACCACACGCTCAACTGCGGTTTCCGTTCCCGGATCAGTGGCGAAACGGACTTCCCCTGCATCTATGGAGACAAAGTGGGACTGGGACGGATCTATGTGAAACTCGACAAGGACCAGCCTCTGACGTTCGACAACTGGATTGCCGGGGTGCGGGACGGTCGAAGTTACTGTGGCGATGGCCGGTCACACATCCTGGATTTTCAGGTCGACGATGTTGCGGTTGGTGAACCGGGGTCGGGCAAGGCGATTAGCCAACTCAATCTCAAGAAACCAGGTGAGGTCAAGGTGCGGTTTGATGTGGCCGCGAGACTGGAGCCCGAACCGACCGATGCAACCGAGGCGATTCGCGGTAGTCGGCTTGATCAGAAACCGTACTGGCACATCGAGCGGTCACGGCTGGGTGACAGCCGCCGGGTTCCGGTGGAGGTGATCGTCAATGGCTATCCGGTGGCCAAAAAGGAGATCGTTGCCGACGGGAAGACCCGGTCGTTGAAGTTCGACGTGCAACTGGAGCACTCCAGTTGGGTGGCTGTACGAATCTTTCCCTCGGTTCACACCAACCCGGTGTTTGTCGAGATTGGCAAGAAGCCGGTCCGAGCGAGCCGTCGCAGTGCGAGCTGGTGTCGTCAGGCTGTCGATGTCTGCTGGAAACAGAAACAGGGGCGGATTCGGCCAACCGAGCAGCCGGCTGCCAGGGCGGCCTACGACAAGGCCCGCGCGGTTTACGACGAGATTCTCAAGCAGAGTGTCGCCGACTGATTGGACACTTCCGGGGCGCAAGTTGAGATTGAGACGACACGATGATTTGTATTTCGGTCACACCCGAATCGAGACGACTGGCCAAGGCCGACCTACTCAATGCCTCTCGCCAGGGGGATCTGATTGAGCTGTGCCTGGATCACCTGGTCCGGTCCCCGGACATCGTGGACCTGATTGAGGCGGTTGACAAGCCGATCCTCGTCACCTGTCGGCGTTCCCAGGATGGGGGGCAGTGGACCGGTGATGAGACCGAACGCTTGCAACTGCTGCGGCAGGCGATCGTGGCCGAACCCGAATGGATTGAACTGGATCTGGACATTGCCAAGAAGGTGCCGCGTTATGGACGCACCAAGCGGGTGGTGGCCCACACGAGTCTTTACGAATCACTGGGAGCCACTCGCGGTGAAATCGATTCCTTGTTCGACGCGGCTCGTGACGCGGATGCCGATGTGGTCAAGTTCACCTGGCCGACTCCCACGCTCGAGGCGGCCTGGCCGTTGCTCTCGACCGTCAGCCAGAAACGGGACCTGCCGGTGGTCGGTATGGGACTGGGACCCTGTGGATTGACGTTTTCGTTACTGGCTCGCAAGTACGGGTCCCCGTGGATCTATGCCGCGTTGGAACGGGGCATGGAGGCGTACGACGGACAGCCAACCGTGGGTGATCTGGACGAGATCCATCGTTGGCGCTCGATCAGCAACAAGACTCATTTCATTGGTTTCGACGGATTCGATACGGGAACCATGGAACTGACCGGCCTCTTCAATCGCGCGGCCGAGACGGCGGGTCTCGACGCGAGATGGTTGCCGTTGGCCTGGAATGATACGGGCCGGCTGAAGCAGATGCTGGAGGTGTTGAAGGTGGGGGGAGTTGTCGGGCGTTCCGGTGGTGACGAACGGTTGGGTGAGCTGGCCGAGAGTCGCGAGGAAGCACTGGGAGAGGACGGGCCGGTGGACCTGCTGATGAACCGGGACGGGGCCTGGCGCGGATTCGGGTGTTTGTGGCGAGCTGCGTTACGGACCCTGGAATCGCAGCAAGAGGGAAGCGGTGATCGACCGCTGGACCGACGCAATGTGCTGGTGTTCGGCACCGGCGCCCTGGCACGGACGATGATCTTTGGAGTGACACGCAGACGGGGCCTGGTCAGCGTCGCTGGCAGTAATGACCAGGAGGCACGGCAACTGGCAGTGGACAATGAGGTGCGGTTCATTCCGGCACAGAATCTCTACGACACACTCGTGGATATCGTGGTCCTGGCTGATCCGGGCTTGGAACTGGGGCCCGGACGAGGACAGCTCAATCCCGCGTTCCTGAGGCCACCGATGCAGGTGATCGACGTGGCCGCTGGAGACGAGGACACCGAAGTGCTGGCCGAGGCCCGGGCGCGGGGTTGCTTCGTGGTGGAGCCGAGCGTGGTCCGAAGAAACCTGGCCGAGGGGTTGTTTCGATCAATCACGGGCCAGGAACTGCCGACGGACAATCACGAAGGGTGATGATGGAGGACGTCGTTTTGTGCCGACTAGAAACTGTGGGATGAAGGTTCATTAGAGGCCGATCCGGGTGTGGAGAAAGCCCGGAGGATTGCTTATCGTTGGCAGGGTTGCGGTGATCGTGGTGGCCGTCGCCCGGGCAAAGGAGACGAGTCGGATGGTGACTGGAGTGCAGGTCGAACTCCCCTTCGACGGGACCGAACCAACTGCAGAGACCGGCGAGCCGAAATTGCGTCGGGTGCGTCGGCGGCCAGGTGGATGGCTGAAACTCGGCCTGGCGGTCACGTTTGTTCTCGTCACCGGATTCCTGGTTGTTGACCAGTTGAGCGACTCGGCCGGGGCTGATGGCCAGGGCGAGTTGGCGCGGGTCCTGATTCACTCGATCGAGAGGTCGGACTTCGAGGCGTTCATCACCGAGTCGGGTGATGTGGAAAGTTCCGACAACCTGGAAATTGTGTGTGAGTTGGAAGCGCCGCCGGGGGCGGCGGGGACCCGCATTCTGGAAGTGGTCGACGAGGGGACGATCGTCGAGAAGGGTGACTTCCTGGTCGCCTTTGATGACACGGCGTTGAAACAGCGTCTGATCGAACAGGAAACGCTGGTCGCCACTGACGACGCGGCGGTGATCGAGGCTCAGAGTGAATCGCAGAAAGCTGTCCAGACACTCAACGAGTATGTTGATGGGATCTATCTGGTGGAGAAGGAGACCTTCGAGGCGAACCTGTTGACGGCCCAGTCGCTGGTCAAGACTCACAAGGATCAACTGGACCACTTGCAGAAGATGTATCGCAAGGGATTCGTGTCGCGATTGCAGATGGAGACCCAGGCGGAAAACGTCGAAATCGCGGCCAAGTCGGTTCGTGTGGCAGAGATCAAACTTTTGGCACTCCAGAAGTACACCCGGGCGAAGTTCATTGCCGAATACAAAGCGGAAATCGCCAAGCGTGATGCGTTTCTGAAATCCACCAAGCGAAAGCTCGATCTCAGTCGCGAGAAGCTGGCCGAGTTGACCGAGCAAAAGGAGAATTGTCGTATCCTGGCCCCGAAGGCTGGGCAGGTGGTGTATGCCAATGACTACGAGCGGCGAGACAATGTGGTGATCGAGGAAGGGGCCGAGATCCGAAAGCGTCAGGTGGTGCTCCGTCTGCCCGATCCGACCCAGATGAGGGTCGCGGCCAAGATCAACGACTCGAAGTTGAACCGAATCCAGGTGGGCAACTCGGCTCGAATCGTGCTGGATATCAATCCGGATTTGCCGCTGGCCGGAGAACTGGCCGAGATCAACCCGTTTCCATTTCCTCGTCGTTGGCACGGTGCCCCGATCGAGTACGGGGCAAAGATCACGGTCAAGAATCCGCCCCGTGACCTCCGGCCGGGCCAGAGGGTCAAGGTGCACATCTTCGTTGCTCACAAGGACAACGTCCTGCAAGCCCCGATCCAGTCGGTCGTGGAACGCGATGGGAAGCACTATTGCCTGGTGCGGAGTCGGAAGCCGACGTGGGAGCTGCGGCAGGTTACGGTTGGACCCAACAACGACAGTTTTGTGGTTGTCGAGACAGGTCTGAAGGTGGGTGATGAGGTGGCGATCAATCCCGAGTTGCTCTGGGACGATTCGGCTGGGGACATTCCCGAGCCGGGCCAGGATTCGTTGCCATCGGGGGCCGCCGATGTGGTGCGGACCGGCCCGTGATGTTCTGGCGCTCGTTGCGACAGGGAGCCAAGAGCCTGCTGCTCCACCCGCTGCGTTCCCTGTTGACGTTGCTGGGGATCTTCATCGGAGTGACCAGCGTGGTCTGGTTGCTGGCGATCAGCGAGGGGATCAGTCGGTCGGCGCAAAAGCAGATCGAGGACCTGGGTGTCACCAACATCATCCTGCTTTCCAAGCGTCCCTCCAACGACAATCTCGAGGACACCGATTTCTGGACGCCGTACGGGATCAAGCGGCGCGACTACTCCACGCTCGTCGAGACGATCCCCACGCTGGAATTTGCGTTGCGAATCCGTGAGGCGTATCGCGAAGCACATTTTCGCGACAAGACGATGCAAGTGCGGCTGGTTGGTTGCACGACCGAGTACGCTCGGGTGATGCACCTGGATGTCCGGCGAGGGCACTTTCTCTCGGCGATCGACGTCGAGAACGAGGACAATGTCTGCGTCCTCGGAGCCGGTGCGGCTGAGAAATTCTTTCCGCTGTTGGACCCGGTGGGACAGACGATTCGTATCCGGGACATTCCCTATCGTGTCGTGGGATTGATGAAAGCCCGATTGCCGATGGCTGGCATCGCCGGGTCGTTGGATTCGCAGGACTTCGGTGACGATGTCTATATCCCGGTCACGACATTCTGGCGGCGAATCGGGGATCGGACGTTGACGATTGCGGCGGGCCAGCGGAGCGGCCAGGAAGTCGAGTTGAGCCAGATCACCTTCCAGGTGCGATCGATCGACGACGTGGTGCCGACGGCCAAGGCGATCGAGGACACCATGAACCGGTTGCACGATGTTGAACAGCCCGATTACGCGGTTGTCACTCCGCTGGAACTGCTCGAACAGGCACGGGCCACGCGGCTGATGTTCATGATCTTCATGGGGCTGATCGCGTTTATCTCGCTGCTGGTTGGTGGCATCGGGATCATGAATATCATGCTGGCGACAATCACCGAACGGACTCGCGAGATCGGTGTCCGTCGTGCCATGGGAGCCACCCGTTCAGATATTGTCAGGCAGTTCCTGATGGAGGTGACCGTGTTGACCACGGTGGGAGGACTGGCAGGCATCCTGGCGGGCCTGGGGTGTCCGTGGGTGCTGGTGGGGTTGCGCGAGCTGTTGCGGGACGTGTTTCCCGGTGCGACGGCGGGGCTGCCCGATATCGTTTCGAACGCGACCCCGGTGGTGCTGCCGTGGTCGATCGCGCTGGCCTTTGGGATCTCAGTCCTGATCGGGATTGTCTTCGGGATCTACCCGGCCCGTCGTGCCGCTTGCCTGGATCCGATCGAGGCGTTGCGGCACGAGTAAATCCGCGAGACCTTGGAGTCAGGCCGCGTGTGTGTGTGGCCGTCCCGCGATTGGTGGGCGACGCGGGGGCCGGGTGGAGTGGCCTGGTCGGGTCACTCCTCTTCCTCACGGAGTTTGGCCAGCACCGTGTAGTCCTCCAGCGTGGTTGTGTCGCCGATTTGTTCTCGTCCGGCAGCGATGTCTCGCAGCAGCCGTCTCATGATTTTCCCGCTTCGTGTCTTGGGGACGGCGGCGGCAAATCGAATCTGGTCAGGCGTTGCGATGGCTCCGATTTGTTCTCGGACGTGGCTGGTCAATTCGGCTTTGAGTTCCTCGGAGTCGTCCTCGACGGTCATTGTCACGAAACAGCAGATGCCTTCCCCTTTCAGGTCGTGTGGGAAACCCACGACGGCCGCTTCTGCGACCTTGGGATGAGCCACCAGGGAACTCTCGATTTCCATGGTGCTCAATCGGTGTCCCGCGACATTGAGCACGTCGTCGACACGGCCCATGATCCAGTAGTAGCCGTCCTCGTCACGACGGGCACCGTCACCGGCGAAATAGCACCCCGGGATCTCGCTGAAATAGGTCTCGAGAAAACGGTCGTGATCGCCGTAAAGTGTTCTCAGCATCGACGGCCAGGGCTGTTTCATGACTAGCAAGCCGCCCTGGTTGTCACCCAGTTTCTGTCCGTCCTTGGTGACGATTTCCGGAACAACCCCAGGCAGCGGCCGGGTGCAACTGCCCGGTTTCGTCGCGGTGATACCCGGCAGGGGGCTGAGCATGATCCCGCCGGTTTCTGTTTGCCACCAGGTGTCGACGATCGGGCATCGTTCGGCGCCGATGACCCGGTGGTACCACATCCAGGCCTCGGGATTGATTGGTTCCCCGACGGTGCCCAGCAGACGGAGGCTGGAGAGGTCGGCCTGTCCGGGCCAGTCGTCGCCCCACTTGATGAAGGCCCGGATTGCCGTGGGAGCGGTGTAGAAGATCGACACCCCGTACTTCTCGACGATCTGCCAGAAGCGGCCTTCATCCGGCCAGTTCGGGGCACCCTCGTACATCACGGTGGTGGCTCCGTTGGCCAGGGGGCCATAGACAATGTAGCTGTGCCCGGTGACCCAGCCGATGTCGGCGGTGCACCAGTAGGTGTCGTCGTCCTTGAGGTCAAAGACCCAGCGCGACGTCATCGTCGTGCCCAGCAGGTAGCCGGCGGTGGTGTGCAGGACTCCCTTGGGTTTGCCGGTCGACCCGGAGGTGTAGAGGATGAACAGGGGGTGTTCGGAGTCGAGCGGAGTGGCCTCGCATTCGGTCGAGGCGGTCTCGACCAGGTCGTGCCACCAGTAGTCCCGATCCGGGACCATCTCGACCTCGTATCCGGTACGTCGTACCACGACAACTTTTTCGACCGAGGGAGATTTTTCGAGACTCTTGTCGACGGCTGCCTTGAGGGGCAGTTCCTTGCCGCGTCGCCAGCCGGCGTCGGCGGTGACGACCAGCTTGGCCTGCGCGTCGTTGTTTCGTTCGGCCACCGCGTCGGCGCTGAAGCCACCGAAGATGATCGAGTGCACAGCACCGATTCGGGCACAGGCCAGCATGGCGATGGCCAACTCGGGAATCATCGGCATGTACAGGGTGACCCGGTCCCCTGTTTCCACCCCCAGTTGTTTCAGCACGTTGGCAAAACGGCACACCTCGCGGTGCAGGTCCTGGTAACGCAGGACCCGGGTGTCGCCGGGTTCGCCTTCCCAGATGATTGCCGCCTTGTTCTTTCGCCAGTTGTCCAGGTGTCGGTCCAGGCAGTTCTGGGTGACATTGAGTTTTCCACCGGTGAACCACTTCGTGTCGGGCATGTCGCCCTCGGACACCTGCTCGAAGGGTTCAATCCAATCGAGGTTCTCTCGCGCCAGTTCTCCCCAGAATCCATCGGGGTCGTCCTTGGCCCGCTGCCACATTTCCTGATATTGCTCGTCGCTGGAAATGTGAGCGTCGGCCGAAAAGGCTTCCGCTGGTGGGAATTGGCGGTTTTCCTGCAGTACGCTTTGAATCGCATCGTCACTCATGGGGACGAGCTCCTGGTGTGTTTCGATCGGTGGGGAGAGTCGAGAGGGATGGGACGGTCAACGCCCGGCCAAGCAGCCGATTCTACGAACGCCCGGCGCAGGGTGTCAAACAACGGTCGAGGCGGCTGACTGGACTCTACTGCTTGCCTTCGGCCCGGTTGGACCACCATGGCTGGCCAACACCTCCGTCGATGGTGGTTGTGCTGCCGGTCATGTAACTGGCCTTCTCGCTGAGAATAAACGCGATGCCCTCGGCGATCTCTTCGGCCGTTCCCAACCGTTTCAAGGGCAGGTCAGCTGCCCCTTCCTCGAGCTGTTCCTCGGAGAAGAACTTCCGTTCACCGGGTGTGTCGATCCAGCCCGGATGGACGATGTTGACCCGAATGCGATGTGGGGCGAGTTCCATCGAGGCGGTACGTGACATGTGGTCGATGGCGGCCTTGGACATGTTGTAGGCCATCGAGGTGGGGATCGCGAGCACCGCGTGCGGGGAACTGACCATCACGATCGAGCCGCCCTCACCCTGCCGCACCATGTGTTGGGCCGAGGCTCTCAGCCCGTAGAAGGCGCCCCACATCGAGACGTCGATCGTACGTTTGAAGCCCTCCATGTCCGCATCAATCATCAGTTCGCGGTCACTGTAGGCGGCATTGGAGACAAACAGATCGAGCCGACCGAGTTCCTCGACGGTCCGGGTCACCATGGCCTCGACGGCTTGCTGATCGGACACATCAGCCTGCAACAGCACGGCCCTTCGGCCCATTCGTTCGATCTCTTCGACCACCTCGAGAGCCTCGTCGGTATGCGAGCGGTAGTTGATTCCCACGTCGGCACCGTCACGGGCCAGGGCGATCGCTGTGGCCCGTCCAATTCCACGCGACGCTCCCGTTACCAGCCCGACTCGTCCTTCGAAACTCATTGCCACTGTCTCCTTCAATTGACGGCGTTTGGAACGATCTCGAACGCCGGAGGGTAATGACCGTGACGGCCATCGGGAGCTTGTCAAATCGCAACACGGCCGATTCGTCCCGGTTGCAGGGGGAGGAATCGGCCGCAATCGCAGTTGGTTCTGGAGAAACCAACGTCAATCAATTTAGCAGGAGAAGCTGGTTCCGCAGCCACAGGACTGCTGTGCATTGGGGTTGTCGAATCGGAAACCCCGTTGCTCCAGCCCGTCGTGCCAGTCGATGACCACACCGTCGAGATACAGCATGCTCTTCCGGTCTACGGCGATCCGCACACCGTGTTGCGTCGAGACGTCATCGGCTGTTTCGTCGACCTTGTCATCCCATGCCAAGCGATACTGGAAGCCGCCACAGCCGCCGCCAGCGACTCCGACCCGCAAAACATGTCCGTCAGTCGACTGGCTTGTTTCTTCCAGTGCTCGAGACGCTTCGACCGCAGCCTTTTCGGTAATCGTGATTCCCATCGTTTCACCCTTGTTTCCGAGAGGCTTCGGTGCCGACCCCCGACCCTGTTGCCTCCATCTGGAATGCGACCATTGTAGCAACCTCATGAGGACCAGAACAGACCAGCCGTGACGTTCGGATCGAGGACACTCCAACTTGCTGGGCTGTGTGATCCGGTCTTGCGGCTCTTCATGCAAAACACTATCAAACCGCCCCTTCCTGCTCTGAACCACTTATGGCCTGGTACCACTCTGGACATGGTCGACCGATCAACACGGTTGTCCGACTGTTGCTGGTGGCCTGGGGAGTGTTTCTGCTGGGCGGATTTTCATTAGCGATTCGTTTAACTCCCAATCCGGCTGGATTCGGTACTCACCAGCAACTGGGACTCCCTCCTTGTTCATTCCAAACCATGTTCGGCGTTCCCTGTCCCAGTTGTGGGATGACCACGTCGTTCTCTCATTTCGTCCGCGGGCAGTGGATCCTGTCGGCTCGTGCCAATATCGGCGGCCTTTTGCTGGCGATGGTCAGTGCGCTGATGTTGCCCTGGTCGTTTTGGAGCGGGTGGCGAGGGGAACTCGTGGGCGTTCGCGATCCGGACAGTTGGCTGGCCTGGGGCGTTGGCGGGTTGACGGCGGTGACTGTCATCAACTGGTTGATCGAGGTGATAACCTGATGCGCTGGTCTCCTCCTGCCAAGTCGCGTGCTTCGATTCACGGTTGGCGATTTCGTCTGGTGCTGATGATCGCGATGGCGATGTTGGTGGGGACACTTCCAGGTTGCTCGCTCGGCGTGATGGCCGGCAAGATGATCTTTGGTGATCCCCGGATGCCGGCGGAATTCACGATGGCGACCGGTGTGAACCTGGTCGACTCGGATCACACCGTCGTTGTCGTTGCCCGGGTGCCCACCTACTTGTCCGGAGATCTTGCGACCCTGGAACCGGACCTGATTACCGGCGTCACTGACCAACTGTTGCGAGAATCGATCCAGGCGACTCCGGCCGACGAGGTGATCGACTGGATCGACGAACGTGGGAGTAGCGATGCTGTCGATGCGGCGGCCGAAAAATTCGGCACTGACTTCGTGATCCATATCGACTTGTCCACATTCGAGAATCTTGAAGAGAAAACATCGTGGTTGCACCGTGGCCGTTCGGCCGGGACGGTCACGGCCTTCAAGGTGGAAACGATTGATGGCAAGAAGGTGCCGCGGATGATCTTCGAACGAGGGTTTGATGAACGGCACCCCCGTCGGCAGCCGGTGCCCGTGGGCGAGGTGTCTCGGACTGTGTTTGTCCGACGCCATCTCGATCAACTCACCAATGACCTCGCCCGCAAATTCCACACTCATCTGCCTGGAGCTGGTATCTGAGCCTCCGGCCGACACAGCACAAGATCACCACAACGGACTTTCCCGTCATGACTCTTTCACGCCGCCCCCGCCGTCCTGGACGCCTGTTGAGGATCGCGGTCCACACGACCGCCGCGGCAGTTGTCGTCGTCTCCTTGACCGGTTGCCTGAAGCAGATTCTCTTTCTCGGTCTGTTGATACACGGCCCACCGTCGATCGAGCCCGATTTTGAATCCCGAACAGGGAAGTCGATGACGGCCAAGGGAGTCACCGTAGCGGTCCTTTGTGAGGCACCCCTGGAATTGCAGCACGACTTTGGCAAGATCGATCGTGAATTGGGCAAGTACCTCACCTTTCGGTTGCGTGAACACCAGGTTGTTTCAGTGCATCACGAGAGAGTTCAGGCGTGGCTTGACGAGCACCCTCAATGGGATTCGCCGGCTGAACTGGGAAAAGCGCTCGGCGTGACCTACGTGATCCACATCGAGATCGAAGAGCACAGTCTGTTCGAGAAGAACAACCAGAACCTGTTGCGTGGTCGGACCGAGGGATTGTTGAGTGTTTACGAGATGTCGCCTGATGGTGATGGGAAGCGAATCTACACTCGTGACGTCCGTGCGAGGCACCCGAGACTGGCGCCGCGTTCGACGTACAACACCACTCTGGCCAATTTCAAACGCGAGTACCTGTCGCGACTCAGCGACCAACTGGGATGGTATTTCTACGAACACCATCACGGCGATGATATTCCGGATGCCACGTAATTGCCGTTGGTGGTGAGTGGGAATTGACCGTCGCAGGTCTCTCGCGAATAATCGATTGGGATGACCCGTCCCGAGACAGTGCAGTGGTGCGCAGCGCCGCGCGGGATGGTGAGAGCCGATCGTGAGTTGCGTGGATGGCGAACTGGTTCAAGTGGCCCCGATCATCCAAGGCCCGTCCGGCCCCCAGTCCGATTCGCCACATCTGCGGATGCGGCCGGATCAGCGATGTTGTTCGTGGTGACCAGTTCCAGAGACTGTCTTGTTCGAACTGTGGCGAAAATGGTTTCCTGTTGCCCCGGGACGTTTATCCGGGAACCGGTCCAACCGGTGCAGTCCCGGAACGGGAGCCAGGTGTCAGCCACGCTCGGCGAGCGGCTCAGCCGCGTAGCCGTGCCAGGTCGACATCTGTCCCACCGTCCGGTGTCGAGGAGCAATCGGCTTCCAGCCCAGTTGCAATTGCCAAGTCGTCTGCCAAGTCGTCTGCCAAGTCGTCTGCCAAGTCGTCTGCCAAGTCGTCTGCGGTGAATACAGTTGGCGCTGTTGTTGATGCGGTGCCAGGCAGTCGTGAACCGTTGGTGACACGGCGTGGGATCCAGGAGGACTCAGACCTGACGCCTCGTCGTCGACGGATCACTCCCTTTCGTTTGGTGGCCGTCTGCATGGTGTTGCTGGTGGCAGGGACCGTGTGGTGGAGTGTCCGCGAGTTCCAGTTCTCCAATGTGGCTGGCCAACTGGGAGACTTGACTCGCAGTGGGCTGGAGTCGTTTGATTCGGGTGATTTCACGGCCGCCGCCCGCGACCTGGGCATGGCCGCTCGTGTGCTCGACCGTCTCGACAGAACGGATTCATCGGCGACATTGATTCGTCAACGCAGTCGTGAGGCGACAGCGGCCGATGGCCTGGTTGGTGAGTCGCTCGTGGAGATTCTCGGGCGCATCGATCGACTGAAACACGACGGTGGCACGGTGTCGTGGGAACGGCAATTCGAGCGGGACCACCGAGGTGCCTGGATCGTGATGCAGTCGGTTCTGGAACGTCGCAGTGACCGGTCGACGACACCCGGTGATCCAGGCGAAGACCGTGGTGAAATGTCGACGGACTTGGCCGAACCAGGCGGTTTCGAATTGGAGTATCCGCTCATGCTTCAGAATCGGCAGGTGAGGGTGAGAGGTCGGCTTCCCGCGTTGGGCAGATTGTCAGGTTGGGGGGATCCGTCGGAGGATCCTCGACCGGTGATTTTTGCGGCTCAATTGGAAGCCTGTCGCTTTGATTCCTCCACCGACACATGGTGGGTGGAATTGTCTCCGGGCACGGCTTTCTTGTGGACCGATATTGGCAGCATCCGTCACCTGGGCTTTTCGCCTGATGCGACGCTCGGCGACGCCGGGATGTCAGAGATTCTCGATCGTCAGGCCACGGCTGCTGGCCTCGAGCCGGGATCGCTTGCCGTGGGACGTGACGCTCGGTCCCCCGAGGGAGGCGAGAGACAACCCGAAGGCAGTGGCGAGGAGGTGTCTCGATGAGGCATCGTCTTGGACAATTGCTCATTCTGTGCCTGGCGACGGTTTGGGGGTCATCCTCGGTCTCGGGGGCGGTTTCGATCCAGGAATTCGTCCAGGGCAAGAAAAAGTGGCCCAGCCAGGTTGGTTTGAGGCAGGTGGTCGAAGGGCGTTATGCAATTACCGGCCGCATCCTGTTGAAGTTTCAACACTGCCAGCTTGAATTCCGTTCGACCGAGCCCCTGCCGAAACTGGCTCGTCGCAACAAGCGGGATGTCAATGTCCAGGTGGTTGGTCGTCTTCGCCGTGACGGCCAGAAGTTGTTTTTCCAGATCGAGCGAATCAGCAAGCAGGAGGACGACCTGATGCTTTACGCGCGTCGTCGTCCGACCGGACCGAAAGTGAAAGCGTCGGATTGGTTTGCCCTGGCCGACTGGGCGTCGCGGCGAGGGAGTTTCTACGACGATGCTTTACTGCAGGAAAAAGCGTCTGAGGCGAATCGCAATGGGATTGGTGTGGCACGCGGCCAGGCGAGGGGGAAACTGAAATCGCTTCGGGACGTGTCGCGCCTGGCGGTCACCCGGGGTGCGGGGACAACTGTTCAACGGGCGATCGAGCACGAAGCGTTCCAACTGGAACTCCAGGATGCCGTTGGGAAGCTCGAGGTTCTCGAGCCGTTGCGGGACCGGATTGGCCGTGGATTGGTGGGTGCCCGCGACACGAAGAATAGGGCATCGGATCCCCTGGTCGCACGATACCGCCAGGACCCGGTGACCGTGTACGACCAGGCGAGTTCCAAGGAGCGCCTCACGTTGCACCGGACACTCTACACGTCGGTGGTGCTGCGGGTGATTGTCTTGCGGGCTCGGGCCGCCGGATCCAATGGTTACCAGGTGGCCGAGACGATTCGCCGTGAAGTACCAGAGGCGGTTGGCGAGGCTGCTCGCTGGGAACGTCTTGCGCTGGACGCTGACCTGAAACGGGTTGTTTCGATGAGCCGTGCCGAGTTGGATCGGTTGTCGTCGCGTTTGAAGGCCGCCGGACGAGCGACCGAAGCTGCGTCCGCGGTTAGCGATTGGCTGGAGGCTCGCCGTGAGAAGCTCATGGGTGAAGGCGTTGCGGGGCGTCTTCGTTGGGCTGACCTGTTGCTGTCTCTCAAGAATGATCGTCGCCGGGCTGTCACGATCCTGATCGAAGCCGACCGTCTGAAACCGGACGATCGAGAGGTTGCCGAGCGGCTGGATCAACTGGGCTACGAGAAAAAAGGCGGAAAATGGGTGCCGTTGCCGTCCAGGAAAGGCAGCCCGCTTCGTCGTGCGCCGGTCCCGGTTGGGGTCCAGGTGGGAATGTCCGGCAAGCGCCTGTTGGCGGCAATGGGGGCTCCAAGACGGATGACGCGATTGGCGGTCCGGGGTTCCATCAGCGAGATCTGGGTCTACGGTGATCCCGGAGGCAGTCGCATTGCGGTGCACCTGGTCAGATCTCGCGACGATGACACCGCGGTGGTACGCGGCATCAGCCAACTGCCGTCACGGCGTTAGGCCAGCCGGACGGGGAACCGGATGACTAGATGTCATCCCAATCCTCTTCGATTTCCACTCGACAATCGGGCAAGCTGTCGAGAAACACGCGACCGTAGGGCTTGGTCCGGATCCGGGGGTCGAGTATCACGACACGGCCGGCGTCGGTCGAACGCCTGATCAAGCGGCCGAATCCCTGCTTGAGCTTCAGCACCGCCTCGGGCAGTTGGTAATCCATGAAAGGATCTCCGCCCTGGCTGCGGATTCGTTCGAGCCTGGCTTGCAACAGGGGATGGTCGGGCACGCTGAAAGGCAATCGCGTAATGATCACAGTTTCGAGTGCTTCGCCGGGGACGTCGATTCCCTGCCAGAAGCTCTCGGTACCAAAAAGCACCGCGCCGGGCTCCTGGCGGAGTTTCTGGAGCATCAACGTGCGTGAGAGAGAGTCACCCTGGAGGAACAGGGGGCGGCCTTCTTGTTGGCACCACTCTTGGAGTTCGGAGGCACAGCCACGAAGCATCGCGTAGCTGGTGAACAGGACCAGGGTTCCACCATCGGTGGCAGCCACGTGTCGGCGGATGGCGTCGCTGCACGCCCTGGAGTATTCAGCCGTTTGCTGGGGGTCCGGCATGCGAGATGGCAGTATCAACCGGCATTGTGTCGAGAAGTCGAATGGGCTTCCGAGTCGGAGATGCTGGGCGCCGGAGATGCCCAGTCGCCCGGTGCTGAATTCGAAGTTGTCCTGGCCGACTGCGAGCGTGGCACTGGTCAGGACCGCGGTGGGGACCTGCTTGAAGAGCAATTCGTCCAGCAGTGGTGCGATGTCGACGGGGCTGGACGCCAGTCGCGTGGTGGTGTGCCGGCCCCGCTGTTGTGTTTCGATCCAGTACACCGCATCCTGGATTTGCTGTGACATCCATGCGTCGACAGCCGTCGCGAGATCGCCGGCTCGCTCGGCAGCCGCCTTCAATTCGATCCGGTCTTCCTCGGCCTCGATGCGATCTGCTGCGTCGAGAACATTGCCGGCGAGTTGCCTGAGTGGTTCACTGAGCGGATTGGGCAATGACGGCGGAACCCGCACACGGCCGTTGGGTGATTGGAGAGAACCCTGCCACTCGCGGAGTGACTCGAAGAACTGTCCGGCGGCCAGCCGAGCGTCCTGGGCAATCCTCTGGAGCGGCCGCTGCTCGTGGTGAACCAGCAGGCCGCGGTTTTGTCGATCGTTGTAGAGTCGATTGAGTGCGAAATCGAGTTGCCCGCTTGTGACGGTCAGCCCGAGGTGGTCGGCAGCCACCGACTCGACAGTGTGCGCTTCATCGAGAATCACGACGTCGTAGTCCGGGAGGAGTCGTCCACCGGCTCGTCGCACACTGAGATCGGAAAAGAACAGCGCGTGGTTGACGATCAGGATGTCAGCATTTTGTGCTCGTCTCAGAGCCTGGTAGTAGAAACATTCGTTGTGGCGTGGGCAGGCGCGGCGCAGGCAGTTGTTGCGGTCGCTGACCACCTCCTCCCAGACTGTCGGCACCGGCCGAAAGCCCAGGTCGCTGCGACTGCCATCGGTGGTTTTTAGCGACCAGTCGACCAGTGATTCGAGTTGTTCGACCTCGGCCGGCTGATTGAACATCGATTCCTCACGGGCAACGGCACCGGCGAGCCGTCTGAGGCTGATGTAGTTGCTGCGTCCCTTGGCCAGTACCGCCGAGAACTCGACCGGCAGAATGGCGTTGAGAAAAGGGATGTCCCGGGTGATCAATTGTTCTTGCAACGCGATGGTGTGTGTGGAGACGACGACACGTCGTGGGCGGTCGGGATCCGAGGGATTGGCCGCAACCGCCAGGATTGCCGGGACGAGGTACGAGAAGCTCTTGCCGACCCCGGTCCCCGCCTCGACGACCAGGTGTTGACGTTGCTCGATGGCGTTGGCCACCGCCTCGGCCATCTCCAATTGCTGGGGCCGCGGCTCGTAGGTGTCCAGCCGTTCGGCAATCCGGCCGTCGGGTCCGAGGATCGAACGGACGAGATTGCTCACGTGGCCGCATCCATACAGCGAAACGCGGTCAGGCACATGTCGTCGCTCTGGTCCCGGTTGGCACAATGGACTTCGACATCGCCAACGATGGCCTGGATCATCGTGTCGAGTTCGGCCGGCGCCCGGGACAGGCTCTCCTGCAGTCGCTCGGTGCCATAGATCTCGTTGTCATCGTTCATGGCTTCAGTTACGCCGTCGGTGAACATCAACCAGGTGTCACCAGGCCCCAACTGGTGGTGTTGCTGCTGGAATTCCTGGTCGGGGACAATTCCCAACGGCATGCCAGGAAATTCGGAGACCACTTCCGAAATGGATCCGTCAGCGTGCCGGACCAGTGGCGGCAGGTGTCCGGCATTGGCCAGGGCGACCTGTCGAGTGGCGGGATCGATCACGATCAGGACACAGGTGATGAACCGGTGCCCGAGTCCACTGGTGGAGATGTCGCGGTTCAGGTCCGAGAGAGCCTGCCCGAGGTCGGGTTGGCTGAGCAGGTGGTACCGCGTGGCCGAGTAGAGTCGGGCCATCAGCAGGGCGGCCGGGATGCCCTTGCCGGCGACATCCGCGACGGCGACAGCGATCCGGCCGTCTGGCAATTCGATGTAGTCGAAGTAGTCACCGCCGACCCGGTGAGCCGCCTCGTAATAGTCACAGAATTCCAGTCCGGCAGCCTGGGGTCTCTTGTTGGGCAGAAAGCCCAACTGAACCTGGGTGGCGAATTCTAGCTCGCGTTCCAGGTCGCGTTGCTTGAGCACCTCGGCGTGCAGTGAGGCGTTTTCGATCGCCAGGGCTCCCTGGGTGGCGACCCCGACCAGCACGTCCAGGTCGCTCTCGGAAAAAGGCAATGTGACATCACGGCTCGCCAGTTGGATCAGGCCCAATGCTTGGCCGTCCACTCCCGGTAACGGGGCGCACATCATCGAACGAAGTCGCATGCCGGCGATACTCTGGCTGCTGACAAACCGGTTGTCTCCCATCACGTCGGCGCTGAGAATTGCCTCGCCGGAACTCATCGCCTCGCGGACGATCGTGAGGCTGATCGATGGGGTGCGATCGGGAGTGTCGGAGCGGTTGCGGGTGGCACGGATGACGGGGTTGGCGCTCTTGTCTTCCTTGAGCAGGACGAACCCCTCCTCGGCCTGTGGAAAGATTTCGAAGAGTCCGTCGAGCATCCGGGTGAGGACCTCGTCGAACTCGAGCACCTGGCCGAGGCTCTTGGAAATCTCGAGCACCGCCTGCAGCTTGGCTTCGGGATCTGCCGCGACGTGGTCACGGCGGATCGTGCTCATGCTGAGCTTGGAAAGAATGGAGGAGGAGGAGCCGTCGTCGTCAACTGGTTCCACTCCCACGGCGAAGTAACGGCTGTTTTCGCTGTCGTGTTCCAGTGGGGCTGATTGTGGGGGCGGAGATGGGTCGGGACGGTCCTGGTGGAAACGGAACTCGAAATCACACAGTGTGATCGCGTCGTTTTCGTGAAGCTCGGTTGGCTGGTCGACAAGACGACCGTTAACCAGGGTCCCGTTCCGGCTCTTGAGGTCTTCGAGAAAGTAGTGCCCATGGCTCTGGAGGATCTGGGCATGGTGCCGGCTGACAGCCTCGTTGTCGAGCACGATGTGGCTGCTGGGGTGTCGGCCGAAAACGGTTCGTTCGTCTTCGAGTTCGCGCAGATTCCAGGGAGTGCGGTCCTGCTGGGTGGTGAGATAGGCCAATGCTGCACTTTCGGTTGGGCCGTCGGACTCGCGGTGCCGATCGAACGGCTCCGGGGCCATCATACGGAGGGGCCGGCGAGGTGGTCAATTCGCCTCGGCGTCAGCATCCGTCTCGGTGTTGCGAAAGAAATCCTCGAGTCCCTGCCGGATTTCCAGCTTGGACCGCTCGCGGTTGTTGGTGATCGTATTGCGGATGAGCTGTTCCATCTCCACGGCAAGATAGTCGCGCAGTGGGAAAAGCAACTCGGCGATCACGTCCTGGGATTCCTCGTAGTGGCCATCGTAGCTGGCGATGACGGCCCGGCCAGCCAGCCCACTGGCCACCAGGTCGGGTTCGGTTTCACCGGCCAACACGAGTTCTTCGAAAATCGGGCGGGCTTCTTCGATCTCGAGATGTCTCAGGTGATGCATTGCCAAGCGGTACTTGGCCTGGTTGACAAAGAGTGTCTCGTCCGGGTGATGGTCTATTACTGCTCGCCAGGCTGACGCGGTGTCGACCATGATCGCATAGAAGAATTGCTTCTCGACCAGGTTTTCACGCGACACCTGGCTGGTCTTGTTTGTCGGGGTGTCGAGTGGGCTGGTCGGACGGGCCAGCAATGAAATGCTACCGGCAAGCAAACTGGCACCCAGGCACGCGGTCGGCCACACCAGCCAGCCCTTGTGTCGCTGCCAGTCGAAATCGGACAGGATCCCGAGCATGCGAGACCAGGGCGACACCTGGGGTTCGTAATCGATCCATTCGGTCGCGATGCCGCCTTGGTCGCCTCCGAGTCGCCGCTGCAGCGTATCGAGTTCATCGAGCAGGGTGGTGGCGTCCGGCACCCGGTCGTCGGGATTCTTGGCCATCATGCGATGGACCAGGTCGCAGAGTCGTCGCGGGAGGTCGGTTCGCTGGGTTGCCAGTGGGCTGGGCGTCTTGTTGACGTGCTGCACGGCCACGCTGATGGCGGTTTCACCACGGAACGGTGGCCGACCGGCGAGCAAGTGGTAACAGGTGACACCGAGCGAGTAGATGTCGCTGCGATGGTCGACCCGTGATTCGTTGACCTGCTCGGGACTCATGTACAGCGGGGTTCCCATCGTGGTGCCGGCCTGGGTGAGCGTCAGGCTGTTGTTGTCCGCTTCGGGATTCAACTGGGCCAGACCGAAGTCGGTGACTTTGACGATTCCCTGCCGGGTCAGCAGAATGTTCTCGGGCTTGATGTCCCGGTGCACGATCCCGGCCTCGGCCGCCGCTTTCAGTGCCAGGGCGACCTGTCGGATGATGTGCACAGCGACAGCCGCTTCAGGGGGGCCCTTGCGGCTGATGAACTCTCGGAGGTTGACGCCCTGGACGTACTCCTGGGCAATGTAGTGCAGGCCGTCCTGATCACCGACTCCGAAGACCTGGACGATATTGTTGTGGTTCAGTCCCGCGGCGGCGGTGGCTTCCCGGGCGAATCGTTCGAGATTCGTGTCATCGGCCAGCAGATCCGGTCGCAGCACTTTCAATGCGACTTTGCGTTTGAGCGAGGTCTGTTCGGCCAGGTAGACATTGGCCATGCCGCCACTGCCGAGGATTCTCAGCAGATGGAAATCTCCCAGCACTGACCCCCCCAAATCCGCTGGGTCGGCCATTTTTTCCTGGCCCTGGCCTTCGGCGGCGGCCTCGGATGATCCTTTGACCTGAAATCCACTGTCGTTTTTGCCGGCACCAAATTCGGCGGTGTCGTCGGACGGCTCGAGAGGAGTCGACATGGGAGGCTGTCTCGGGATGATGGGCGTTTACTGATCATAGTTTCCTCTCCAAATGGCTGCCAAGCCCCTCTCTTCCGGTTTGGTTTCTCGACCACCTCCGGATGGCTAGACTGGACACGTAATTGCGGTCCATTTTTTTTCAGAAAAAATCCTGCCATGTCTGATCTTCCCCGCACTCTCGGTGAACTCCGCGCGAGTGGTTACCAGTCGCGGAGCGTCAAGGATGAGATGCGAGCCAACCTGTTGCAGAGGCTGGTTGCGGGTTCCCCGTTGTTTCCCGGAATCCTCGGTTTCGACGAGACGGTGATTCCCCAGGTTCAAAACGCCGTCCTCTCGCAGCATGACATGCTCTTTTTGGGCCTGCGTGGCCAGGGCAAGACCCGGATGCTGAGGATGTTGGTGGATTTGCTCGACGAGGTGATCCCGGTCGTGGCCGGTTCGGAGATGCACGACGATCCCCTGCGGCCGGTTTCAAAATACGCGCGGGAACGGATTGCCAGCGAGGGAGACGAGTGTCCGGTGGAGTGGCTCGGCCGGGAGCATCGCTACAACGAAAAGCTGGCGACTCCGGACGTGACGATTGCGGACCTGATTGGAGAGATCGATCTGATCAAGCATGCCGAGGGACAGCATCTCTCCAACGAGGACGTGCTCCATTTTGGGCTGGTGCCGCGTAGCCACCGCGGCATTTTCTGCATGAATGAACTGCCCGACCTGAGTCCGAAGATCCAGGTCGGATTGTTCAACGTGCTCGAAGAGCGTGACGTGCAGATTCGGGGGTTTCCCGTCCGGCTGGAATTGGATCTGTGCATGGTCTTCAGTGCCAATCCCGAGGACTACACCAACCGTGGCCGGCTGGTGACACCGCTGAAGGATCGGATTGGGAGTGTGATTCGGACCCACTACCCGCCGACGCGTGAGATCGGGGTCAGGATCACTGATGAGAACGCTTGGGTAAAACGCGACGGACCGCTGGAGGTATTGGTCCCGAACTGGATCAAGGACGTGGTCGAGGAGTTCGCGAGGCTGGCTCGTAGTAGCCCACACGTCAACCAGCAATCGGGTGTGAGTGTGCGGATGTCGATGGCCAACATGGAGAATGTGGTTTCCAGTGCTGAACGCCGTGGCGTGATGTTGGGGCAGCAGGCTGCGGTGGTCCGGGTCAGCGACCTGATGGCTGTCCGGGCCAGTTCCCGCGGCAAGATGGAATTGACGATGAGCGAGGAGCCCGGGGAGGAGGACGGGTTGGTGGCGCGTCTGGCCGAGGAGGCTGTGCGAAACGTGTTCGACCTGGGCTTGTCGACTCGGCAGTTTCGCGACGTGGTCGAGTATTTCGAGACGGGTGTGCCAGTGTCTGTCGGAGACGGCGTGTCAGCCGATGAACTGTTGGACCAGGTGGCGACGATTCCCGGATTTGTCGATCGACTTGATGAACTTGTCGTGCAGGTCGATCCGGAATTGGCTGAGAGGCTGGGTGCGAACGAGACGCTTCGCCAGTCGGCGCGGGCCAGCATGGCGGAATTTGTGCTCGAGGCGTTGCACTGTCACAATCGCCTGAACAAGGTGGGCGGTTCGGGGATGTCACAGTACGGAAGTTAGCCTGCCCGGGGGTTTCCATCTTGCGGCCACTCGGGAGGCCGTATTACCCTGACACCTGAACGTTGCTGGTGGGCGGGCCAGCCGAGCGGGGACGTGGAGTGCCGGGACCGGTCCGCGTTCCAATGACGCACCCGTTTCGAAGAGCGGTTCATGCCCTCATTTGACCTCGGTGAGTTTCTCGACCGACTCGAACGCAGCGATCTGCTGACGCGGGATGATCTCGCCGCGTTGCAGGTGGAGATCGATCCGGTGCGCGACGCGGTGCAGGTCGAACCGCTCGGTCGCAAGCTGGTGCGACGTGGCCAGTTGACTGGCTGGCAGTTGCAGATGCTGCTCTCGGGCCGCGATGCTTTTCACCTGGGAAACTACCGGTTGCTCGATTTGCTCGGTCGTGGTGGCATGGGGACCGTGTTCAAGGCCGAGCATGTGGTGCTGGGACGTGTGGTGGCGGTGAAAGTGATGGCCCGGCGGCTGGTGAAGAGTGCCAGTCACGTGGCGAGGTTTCAGCAGGAGATCCAGGCTGTCGCGGCGATTGACCATCCCAACGTGGTGCGAGCGATCGACGCGGAGAGTGTTGAAGATGATCACTTTCTGGTGATGGAGTATGTCGACGGAGCCAACCTGGGCTCGATCGCCGAGCGACGAGGACGGTTGGCGGTGGGCGAGGCGTGTGAGTTTATCCGCCAGGCTGCCCTGGGACTGTCGGCGGCTCATCAGCAGGGCCTGGTTCATCGTGATCTCAAGCCGTCGAACCTGATGTTGACATGGACGGCTGACAACCGGCCGCTGGTGAAAATCCTGGACATGGGCCTGGCTCGATTTGCAGACGCTGAACAGACAGAGCGAGGGTTGACCAAGACGGGGCAGATGATGGGGACGCCCGACTACATGTCGCCGGAACAGGCCTGGGACACCAAGGCGGTGGACATCCGTGGCGACATCTACAGTCTCGGTTGCACGCTGTTCCGTTTCCTGGTCGGGGCGCCGCCTTTCCAGGGAGAAAATCCCTTCCAGACATTGATGGTTCGAACCAACCTGGATGCTCCCGCACTCAGGTCGATCGATCCGGATCTGCCGGGAGGACTGGATGCGATCGTCTCGAAGATGCTGAGACGTGACGTGGCAGAGCGGTACGGGGATCCTGTCGAGGTGGCCGAGGCACTGGCGGAATTTTCGTCGCCGCCGACCCGGCGGGATGTCGAGGATTCACCGGCTGTCGAACCGGCCACGTCACTGACGCTTTCCGACGCAGTGGAACAGCCGACCCAGGTGGCTGGAGGCAGCCTCGAACAGTTCCTGGAATCGGTTCGCCCGGCACCACAGCAGTCGACAGACGACCAGGACGGGACTTCACCAGGTCGCAACCGCCTGGTTCTGGGAGGCCTGGCGGCACTGGTGTTGGGCGTGGTGATCACCTGGTGGTCGATGGCCAATCTGGGTTCCACTCCGAGAGACCGGGATGTGGTGGACAACCCGTCAGCCCGACCAAAGGATGTTCTTAGTGTGGTCAGGCATCCAGAACAGGTGGTCGATGAGCAACAGCCGTTCGAACTGCAGTTGCTGGGCGAGTCACATCGGTTGGCCGGCCGCCTGGGGGATCCGGATTTTGAATTGCGGATCCGGCCGGGTGGTCCCGAGGGGGTCACGGTTGACAGGAATGCGAAACTGATGTGGACGCCCGGCGAGAGCGACGGTCCGGATCGGTACACGATCGTCGTGGAGAGCCGGGATGGTTTGGACTCGAACTGGGAACCGTTGTCCGAAGCGGTCGTGCTTGTCCGCGAGGTGGACAGGCCACCCCATCTCGAGTCCCCCGGCGTGATCCGTGTGGATGAACTTCGTGAAATGACGGTCCAGTTGGCAGCCACCGATCCGGATCGGCCGGCCAACATCATTGAATACACGCTGGGCAACGATGCCCCCACCGGAATGGTGATCGATCGTCGGACCGGCCGGTTGAGTTGGACACCGACGGAGCAACAGGGGCCGGGAGAGTTCAGAGTCACCGTCCGGGCGACAGCTTTTGACTCTGAAGTGATCGACCCGGTTCGCCAACGCGCCGAGTCGACTCTTGTTGTGTCAGTCCAGGAAGTGGATCAGCCTCCCCGCTTGCGGGCGATTCCGAGTCTGTCGATGCGAGTGGGACAAAGTCTGCGATTGCGGGTTCGAGCTGACGACCCTGATGAACCACCCGGGGAGTTTCGTTTTAGTCTCCAGGGTCAGGTTCCGGCCGGCGCGGCGATCGACCCCGCTACCGGTATTTTCACCTGGGCACCCCGGGCGACTCAGGCACCCCGGGGGTGGCGGGTTCGAGTGCGAGTCTCCTCGGCTGCCAACGATGAACTGTACGACGAGAGTCTGCTGTTGCTTGTCGTGAGGCCGGCTCGGGTGACTGCCCGCGGCGAGGTGGTTCCTTCTCAAGCCGAACGGAAATCGGCGGCGGCCGATGTCCGGGACGTGTTCCGGCCATTATTGGCCCAGGCTCGCACGCCACTGGCTCGTTCGCAGTTGGCGATTGACGTCGTGGAGCAGGCCCGTGAGACGAGTGATTCGGCCCGTGCATACTCCCTGTTCGATTTCGCTTTCGAGACCGCCCTGCGTGGTCGACAGACGGCGGTGGCCCTGCAGGTGTCCCGGGCCTGGCAGCAGCGATTCCAGGTTGACCCGGTCGCCCTGACACTCAAGGCCTTTGGTGTGCTGAACCTCATGAATCTCAATCCCGCCGCGCGGGCCGAGATCAGCGAGGAGGCGTTGCGGGTGTTTGTGCCAGCCGTCAATGCCGGACGGTTGTCGGAGGCCAGGAAATTGTTGGGGCTTGCCGCGGGCGCGGTCCGGGGAGAACCGAACGAGGTGGGTCGGATTACCACCGCCGTGGGACTTTTGAAGCAGGTCGTGATGGAAAACACCGCCGGATTGAACAAGCCTTTGAAATTGACGTCCAAGGGGAAGGTGGCGTTGGGAGGGCTGGGAAACCAGTTGAAGCGTTTGCGGTTCACGCCCCTGTTCCGGGACGCAGCAAAATTGAGTTTCGTTCGTCACGGTGATGACAAGAGTGATGATCTCGAGGATCTGGGCCGCAGCCTGTGGACTGTTTCCGGTGGCGATGTCCGGCTGGAGACGGCCGCACGAGACGGAGCGAGCGGGTTCTGGGACAAGTCGGTCTCTTTGAAGAACTTCCAGTTGCGGGCACTTCTGGCGGCCGACACGACCACCGGATCGCTGTTGATTGGTGGACCGACCAGTGGACGGTTCGATGGGCTGCAACTGGAACTGGCGCCCGCCGGCCTGTGCCGGCTGTTTCACCGCGGTTCACGAATGGCCGTGGCGGGGCCACCGAGAACTCCGTCGCGTGATCCACTGGGATGGGACCGCCTGGAATTGGTAGTCCGAGGCAGCCATGTCACCGTGCGACTCAATGGCCAGACAGTGGTCGATTCGGATGTTCCCGGCACGTTGACGGGATTTCTTGGCCTGGACGCGAAACTCCAGGCCGGGGGGCAGTCGGTCGCTCGAGTGCGACTGCGACGGGTCCGGGTACGGATTGAAGAGACTCGCTAGAGAAGTCCGATCAGCAAGTCGGCTCCCGCCTCGAGTGTCTGGTCATCAACGGCGAATGACACCCGGATGTGCGAATCCCGTTCACTGAAGACCGATCCGGGGACGATGAGCAGTCCCTGCTGGATGGCACGATTGACGAACTCGTTGCCGTTTCCTCCGGGTGGCTCCAGGAACAGGTAAAAAGCCCCCGCCCCACCCCCGATACCGAAATGTCCCGAAAGCCGGTCGACCAGTCGGTCGCGTTTTCGATGGTAGTCCTGGACATGGTCGCTGATGTCGACCTCCATGGCCGCCAGGCCAGCCCACTGGACAGGGTGAGGGGCACAGACAAATGTGAATTGTTGCAGCTTGGTCATCTGGTCAATGATCTCGGTCGGGCCGTGGCTGAATCCAAGACGCCATCCGGTCATCGAGTGCGACTTGCTGAAACCGTCTATCACCAGTGTTTGTGGATTGGCGGAGGCGGGGGAGTGGAACGGACGGTCGTAGCAGAAGCGACTGTAGATCTCGTCACTGATCAACACGATGCCGCGGTCCGCCGCCAACCTGGCCAGGTCGTCGATCGTTTCTGGATCGTCCATGGCTCCGGTAGGATTGCCTGGTGAGTTGTAGACGATCGCCTTGGTGCGGTCGGTGATGGCTTTCTCGACCCGGTCGACATCAACGCGAAAGTCCGGATAGGTGTCGACGGTCACGCTGGTGCCTCCGGCCAAGGCGACCAGGTGCCGGTACATCATGAAGCCGGGATCAAACAGGATGACCTCGTCCCCGGGGTCGACCAGGGTGCACAGTGCCAGCACCAATCCGCCGCTGGTGCCACTGGTGACCATGACCCGCCGGTCGTCGTGCTGGTGGCCAGCGTCGACCTGTTGTTGCAGGGCCTCACGAAGCGGGGGGATTCCGGGGGACGGACTGTAACCGTTGTGGCCGTTTTCGACGGCATCGGCCAGAGCGCGGCGGACAGGCTCGGGGGTCGCGAAATGAGGTTGTCCGATACTGAGATCAACCTTCTGGTCCATTCCCGCCGCGAGGTCGAAGATGCGGCGGATGCCCGACGCGTCGATGTGGTTCATCCGGCTGGCGATCCAGTCGCCGGGGTCTTTGGGAGCGGTATGTGTCATGGTCACTGTTCGTGGGTCAGCTGTTGCGGGCGAGCAATTGAGACAGGGGCCGTTCGTGCCGATCGAGAGTTTGCAGCAAGTGGGAGACGGTCAACAGGGGATCCTGGGTGGGGGCGTGAGCACCGAACCAGATCGAGTCGTTCTCGTCGAGACCGAGCACGGCATCGTGGTCCGCGATGGCCTGCCAGGCGCTGGCTCGGGATGATCCCGAGAACGTGCGTGGACGCCCACCGAGTCGTCGAATGGTCGTGGCGATGTCATCCGGACAGGACGCTGCAAGCACGACAGCCCGGTCCGGATGATCGGACAGGATCCGGGTGGCCAGCAGCACGAACAGTTGGAGAGGGGCGATTGTCGCTCCCGTTTCGTCACAGAACGTGGCCCAGCTACGATCGTGGCCCCAGCTGATCCCCAGGTCGCTACCGGTGTCTCGAGTCAATTCGCCGACAGGTTGTTGACGACTGCCGGTTCGTGTTGCCGAGTGAATCAGGTTCCAGGGGAGTGGGGAGAGCAGTCGTGTGAGTGAGTCACTTTGTGCTCCGGCTGGTGCGGAGAGACAGATGGCGAGTGGTCTTGAGGCCAGGAGATGGCGTCTGAGGGTGGCCTCGTAGACCTCCGTTGCCTGGAACGATCGACGATGGCCACTTTGCCGAGTGGGCCTGGGGTGTCCGGTGTCGGCAGCAGTTTCCCACGCGTCCAGCCCGGCTCCTCTCGAGACAGGTCGGCCCCGGCCGGCAACGGCATCCAGACCGATCCAGGACGGTGGGTGGCCGTCACCGGTGACTCGGACTCCAGCATCGGCCTGCAGATGGTCAACGGCAAAGCGGAAACAGGCATCACTGACCGAGCCGATCTCCAGGGCTCGGCAGCCGGATCTCACCAGTGAGGCGAGCACACCGGCCAGGAGATCGCGCGCGGCCGGACGGGTGTCGTGGCCGACGACGACGACGGGCGAGGACCGGGTGCGGGTGTCGCGGCTGATTCCGGGAGGACGGTCCTGCCAGCAGAGCCAGGCCAGGGCCGCCACGAGGCGACCAGCGTCAGTACGGGTCAGTTCGTTCCTGTGAACCCCGCGGACACCTTCGTCATCAAACAGCGTGTTGCGGGTCACCCGATCTTGAGTCCGCGCCAGGCGGACGATGGTCGTTCTGGCGAGGCCGTGTGTGTCGTCCCGGTGTGGACAATCGCGGCATGCCGGGTAAAACGTTGCCATTCGTGACAGATGAACGGCACGCGAGATCGGCTGCCCGTGTCCCGGACAGGTGTACTCGAGAGGCTCGACGACAGGAAACTCGGTTGTCATGATCGGCGAGGGTCTGGTGTAATGGGCCCGCCCCGGAGCGGCCGGGAACTGTAGTGGCTCTCAGGAAGAGGGGTCAATGCGAATGCACGCCACCGAATTCGTCGGGGCGATCGACGGCCAGGACGTGCCTCCGGTTGTGGTCCTGGTCGGCGCCGAAGGCCTGCTGGTTCGTCAGAGTGCTGCCGCCATTGCACGCGCGGTGCTGGGTGAGCAGGGCGAGGAGGATCTGTCTCGTCGAAACGGTGATGACAATACGTGGCGAGACATCCACGATGAGTTGGCCACCGTCTCGATGTTTGCCGAACGGCGGGTCGTCCTGGTGGATGACGCCGAACAATTCATCAAGCAGAACCGGTCGACACTGGAAGAGTATGTGGCGGCGCCGATCAGGAAGAGTGTGCTGATCTTGCAGCCGAAGTCGTTTCCGGGGAACACGCGGTTGGCGAAGGCGGTCAAGGCATCGGGCGCTGTGGTGGAGTGTACGCCGCTGGAGGGGGCGGCACTGTTGCGGTGGTTGGGAGGAGTCGCCGGTGAGCAGCACGCGATCGAATTGACGCGGGACGCCGCGTCATTGCTCGTGGAACTGGTGGGTTCGAATCTTTCGCAACTCGAATCAGAACTCGCCAAGTTGGCCTCCTGCTCGCCGGCGGGACGGATTGACGTCGAGATGGTGAGGTCGCTGGTTGGTGGGTGGCAGGTGCAATCGACCTTCGACATGCTGGCCGCGTTGCGGCAGGGACGAACCGGGTCGGCCCTGGTGGAGTTTGGCCGGCTTCACGAATCGAAAGAGCCACTGCCCAAGCTGATGGGCGGCGTGGCCTATGTTTACCGAAGGCTGGCCCGTGCCACCGAGATGGCCCGGCAGGGCAAACGACTCAGCCAGGCTCTTAAAGATGCCGGTGTCTACTACAAGGAAGTCGATGAATCGAACCGGTATCTTCGCCGAATCGGACGCGACGAGGCCGAGCAGATTTTGAAACGGTTGTTGACGGTGGACAAGAAATTGAAGGGGGCTGACGACGAGGGCAAGCTGCCGGATCACCTCGTGGTCGAGCAGCTGCTGGTTCAATTGGCCGGAGTTGGCTGAGTCGGTTGCGGCGTACCCTTTTCCCGGCGGCGTGGCGCTGTAAGATTCTCTCGCCCATGGCGAAGAAAAAGAAACAGCCGACCAAGACGAACGACTCCGGTCCGGAGCGTCGTGTCGTCACTCGTAACCGAAAGGCACGCCACACCTATGACGTGCTCGAGGAACTCGAGTGCGGCGTGGTGCTGACTGGTAGTGAGGTGAAGAGTATTCGGGATGGGAAGATCTCGATCGACGAATCCTATGCACGCGTCATTGATGGTGAACTCTGGTGGCTGGGAGCACGGATTGCCGAGTATCCCCAGGCGAATGTGATGAACCACGAGCCCGAGAGACGACGAAAGCTGCTTGTGCACAAGCGGGAGCTGCAAAAATTTGCCGAGTCCGCGTCGCAGCGGGGGCTGACACTGGTGCCGCTGACGGTTCATTTTGTCGGTGGCAAGATCAAGGTTGGCCTGGCGATGGCTCGCGGGCGGCGGCTGTACGACAAGCGGGAGAAGCTCAGGGCACGCAGCGATCGAGAGGAAATGCAACAGGCGCGTCGATGAGATGTGAACATGTCCGGATTTGTCGGGTGCGGCTGGAATGCGTGTGGAACTGCCGGTAGGTTGTGAATTCGACGACTTCAAGGGGAGACGGTAGACATGTTCGATGGCGATGCTCCCGCGGCTGGAGATTCAGACACCGCTGACGTGCCAGTGCCTCCCAAGCCTGCCGCAGACGACGACGGGTTGCTGGATACCATTGCCGATGGAGCCGGCGAAGTGGCCAAGAAGACCGGCGGTGTGCTGTGGACCATGTTCGTCAGGGTCCTCAAGGAGTTTTACCGCTACATCATCGTCGTCTTTCTGCCGATCCCGGTCAGGTATCTTGCACGCAAGCAACTCGCATTCCGTGACTTCCAGGCCGACGACGGCAAGGGACAACTGGAATTCTATTCGCAGCCGAACTTTGTCACGACGATTCACCTGATCTGGGTCGGTTGGGTCGTGGCCGCGTTTGGCCTGTACAACCGAATCGTGCACGGGTCGGCCATCCCGGAGTTTTCCCAAGCGATTATGGATGGTTTGTCGTGGTTCTGGCTGACAGTGCTTTGCATCACCGTGTTGGTGTTGGGTATTCAATTCGGCCGTGTCGCCTCGGGGTTCCTGCTGACGACGATTGTGATCGTGGTCATGGGCATGTTGTTGTGGGAACAGGTCTCGGATGTCGAGGTCGTCAAGCTGACGGCTGAAAACGCGAAGAAGATCGATGTGACCCTGGGCTGGGGCGTCCCGATGGTCGTGTCGGCCGTGCTGGGCATCACGATGTTGTTGTCCAGTATCTGGCAACAACTGGATGATCGCTGGATTGTTGCCCACCAGGGCAATTTTCTTGAGCACGAGAATTTCCAATTGAAGGACCGGACGATTCAGAAAGGGGCCAAGACGTTTATCCACACCTGGCCGTGTCTGTTGCGTCGCTTCCTGTTGTTTGGCTACGGCGAGATCGAAGTGCGGGATTCCCGGGGGACGACCGAGGTGGAACGGATCGAGGGGATTTTCTGGGCCAAGAATGTTTCGGATCTGTTGAAGTCAAAGTTCCAGACCACCGATGTCTCGGTCGCGATGCAGGTCGAGGAAGAGGAAGAGGAAGAGGGATACGCGTGAATTCGAGTTGGCGGTTCCTCCAGTGAGCGAGGTGAAACCAAGCGGATTGGTGGTCGGTTGCGGCTACCTGGGCCAACGCGTGGCCCGGGCCTGGCGTGATCTGGGCTGGACTGTTGCGGCGTTGACACGTTCGGACAAACGCGCCGTGGAATTCTCCAGCCAGGGCCTGGCACCGGTGCTGGCCGATGTCACCCATCCCGATTCCCTGGCTGCTTTGCCCAAATCCGATGTGGTGTTGTTCGCCGTGGGTCGGGATCGTGAGCGGACGTCCCAGTCCATGCGCGAGGTGTCCCTGGACGGTCTGGAGAATGTGCTGGACGTTCTGGGTGAGACGACGAAGCGGTTCATTTTCATTTCCAGTACCGGGGTCTATGCCCAGTCGGACGGTGACTGGGTCAACGAAGACTCCCCGGCGCAGCCGACCCGCGAGAACGGGCGGGTGCTGGTGGAGGCGGAAGCCCTGGTGCGGAGTCGTTTGGGAAAGCGTGGTTGCGTGTTGAGGCTCGCGGGGCTCTACGGGCCTGGCCGGCTGATTTCCCGACGCGAAACCCTGATGTCATCGACCCCACTGGGCGGGCGTCCTGACGCGTGGTTGAACCTGGTTCATGTCGACGATGCGGCGCGGGCGGTTGTGACGGCCTCGACGATCGAGGCCGACCATACGGAGAACGGGATGTGGTTGATCTGTGATGATCGGCCGGTGCGGCGAGAGGAGTTTTTCGGTCGACTGGCGGAGTTGTTCGGGGCACCTCCACCGACATTCGATGCGGCGCGGGGCGGTTCGCGGATCGACGGGCTGGGAAAACGGTGCCGGAACGCGAGATTGAAGAAGGACCTGGGATTGGAATTGCTCTACCCCGATTTCGAGACGGGGTTGCCGGCGGCGATCGGGGATCAAC
>CAZYAZ010000014.1:57038-65779 GCA_964646205.1 uncultured Planctomycetaceae bacterium
CGGCTGATCAACTGCGGCAATACAGAGAGGCTTGCGGGGCCTGGTAATGGACGTCCAACTGTGGTGTCTTCAGGCGTCGTCCCTGCTGAGCCCTCGAGTGGTGGGCCGCTTCGAGCAGGCCACTGACCAGCAGCGTGCGTTCAACCGGGTAGCCGGGTTGCCCGGTCACGATCATCGTTTCGATGTGGTGAGCCAGGCAGGCGGAGTAGGCGACGTTGGGTTCGACCGGAAGATGAAACTTGGTCGAGAGCACCCGGTCGCCGCGATCGAGTCGGACGGCGGCGGTGAAATCGCCGATGGCACCCTTGAGCATCAACAGCGTTGCGGACAGCCCGTCACGGTATTCAAACAGGACCGCCTGGGGTTGGGGGACGATCGACTCGAGCACGCCGGGGGCGGCCAGGTCCTGGGGCCTTGCGTCGACCAGCGTGATGCCCTCGACCAGGTCAGCTCGTGAGAGTGCACGAGACATCAGGTCGGTGGACCATTTCTTGCGGGACAGTGCTCGCCAGACGTCGGGACCGGTGAGCGTCTGGACCCGTCGAATTCCGGACTCGCCACCATGTCGCCTTTCGACCAGGCATTGCAGCGCCTCGAGAGCGTGAAAACCGGCAGAGTCGAGCGACTGGCTACCCGAGATGGCCACTGCCTCTTCGATCTTGGCCCCGTAGGGCACTTCCATCTCCGGCATCCGCCATCCCACGGGCAAGCTGGAACCGGCCAGCAGTGGGAATTGCAGTTCACGACTTGCGTCGTACATCGCCCTGGCTTTTTCGAAGCTGTACGAGAGGTGCTTGTCGTTGAAGACTGGGACGGCGCGGCCGTCACTGCGAAAAACATCGACGATTTCCGAGAAGAACTCGGCTCGAGGATAGAGTTTTTGTCCCAGGGAATTGGTCGGATACTCACCGTGTTCGGCGATGAGCACCACCCCGTCGACAGCCAGTGTCTTTCCGCCGCAGCGGAGCGCTTCGGCGATCGACTTGTAGAGAGAGAAACCGAATTCCCGGGCCCGGAGGGTCGACAGGTCTCCCTGGGGGAATCCGAATTCCTTGGCGCGAATCTTTTTGTCCATCTCGGTGGGTTGCTGGGCCACGAACGCCGAAACCACCTCGACTTCCGGTTCGTGCCAGTCGCCCTCCCAGGGGTAACCGACCAGGAACCGGTCGCCGATGTGTTGCCCGTGTCTGAGGTACGCCCAGAGCGTGGTGATGATGGCGATCCGTTTCCTGGGGCCTTCCGGGGCGGGTTGATTGTCCGCGGTTCCCGTGGCGGGGGTGGCCAGTGAACCGGCCACCGCCGTGGCGGCGGTTGTTCCGAGGAAATGGCGTCGTGTCGTGGCGGAGCGAGTGAAGGGCACGGTCAGTTGCTCCAGTAGGTTGACTGTTGTCGGGGTTGGTACTGGACATCCAGGTGGGGTGTCTTCAGTCGTTGCCCCTTCCGATACAGCGATTCGATTCCCGCGGCAGTCAGTCCTGTCGTCAGCAGGGTCCGTTCGATGGGGTAGGGCGTCTGACCGGTGTGAAACAGTTCTTCGGTGGCATGGGTCAGCGGGTTGAAGAAATTGCAGACCTCGCGAGGAGAGAGAAACATCTGTACCGAGAGTGGCCGCGGGTGTCCGGTCAGGCGAGCCGCGAAAGTGAAGTCGTTGACGACGCCCTCGATCAGCAGCATGTTCATTTTCAATCCGTCGCGATGTTGATACCGGTACAACACCGGAGTGTTTCTGTTCTTCGGATCCCGCATCAGGTTTTCGATCTGCCGGTTGGTTGGCAGCGTGTGGTTGAATCCCTGCCGCGTTGGTACCAACTGGTGGCTTCGGCACAGGCAGGCGCGAAAGAGTTTCGGATCCCACCCGCCCTGGTCAAACGACCCGGCGGCCAGGGCCTTGACGACCGCATCAACTCCGGTGGCCGCCTCGATCCACTCGACGCCCGTTTCGCCTCCGGCTCGTCGTTCCACCATCGATTGCATCGCTTCCAGGGCGTGAATGTCATAACCGTCGACTCCGCCAATGGCCACGCACAGGGCTTCCTCGACCCGGGCCCCCAGCGGCATGTCGACCTGGGGAATACGTCGCGTCACCGGCAGGCTCGAACCGGCCAGTAGTGGAAAGTCGAGTTCGCGGGCCGTTTCGACCATTTCGCGAGCCCAGTCCCAGTTCCACGAGAGGTGCTTGTCGTTGAAGACCGGCACACTGCGACCGCTTTCGCGGAACACCCCGACGATTTGCTGAAAGAACTCATACCGCGGATAGAGCCGCTGGCCCTTCTTGTTGGTGGGGTAGTTGCCGTGTTCGCCGATCAACAGCACCCCGTCAACGTCCAGGCGGCGTCCGCCGCGGCACAGCGCCTCGGCAATCGTCGGATAGATTTTCATCCGCGGGAAGTCTCTTGCCCGTTCGCGGCTGAGTTCTCCATCGGGTTGCTGGTCGGTGTAGACTGCCACCAATTCTATGTCGGGGACGTGATGTCGACCGTTCCAACTGTACCCGTACAGGTAGCGGTCGAGGATGTGCTGCGCGTGCGAGTAACGGCGGAATTCGGTGACAACCGCAGCGATGCGAGGGCGTTTCACGATGCTGTCCGTCGCGAAGTATTGGGGGAAGCCGGGGACTGCTTGACACCGTACTCGACCCGGTTCGGAATCGCACGCGGGTGAGACACCTTGAGAATAGTGGACCTCTGCGTGTATTCTACCGAGAGAAGAGTTTAAGGAGGACTGGACAGTGCTTCGCGTTCTTGGTGAACGACAGATGGCCTGCGACGGGGTGACTCGTCGAGAGGCAATCCGGGTTGGTGGACTGGGTCTGTTTGGTGGCGTGTCGTTGCCGACGTTTTTGCACGCATCCAACCAGCAGCCGGCCGCTCTGCCGCAGCGCGCCAAGAGCGTCGTGCTGATCAATCTCTTCGGCGGTCCGCCGCACATGGACATGTTTGATCTGAAGCCCCAGGCTCCGTCGAACGTCCGCGGGGAGATGGTCGGGATCCCCACCGCGATTCCCGGGTTGTCGATCTGTAGCCTGATGCCCGGGATCGCCGGATTGATGGACGAGGCGACCCTGATTCGCACGTATTCCCACAAGTACAACAGCCACAATCCGTACAATGTCCTGACCGGGTTCGATGGTGGAAGCGACCGTGAGAATTACTTCGCCAAACGGTCGGACCATCCGAGCATGGGGTCGATCTGCCAGCACCTGGATATTGGGCCTCGGGATGTACCGCGGTACGTCCTGATGCCGGCGTTTCCCGGTTATGGACAGGCGTTGCGTCGTGCTGGGCCCTACGGGGGGTATCTTGGCAGCCGTTATGATCCCCTGTTCACCGTTTGTGATCCCAAGTGGGATCGCAAGGGGAACGGGGACTACGATCCGGTGCTGGCCAAGGGGGCCCCCCTGTTGCCTTCGCTGGACGAATTGCCCGCGGTCACCGCCGACCGTCTCGACCGCCGTCGCAGCCTGCTGGAACAGTTCGACACCCGTCTGCGAGGCATCGACAGGACCGGTTCACTTGATGGGATGACCAAGTTCCAGCAACAGGTGTTTGGGCTCTTGACGTCACCCAAAACCCGGGCTGCATTCGATCTCTCCGGTGAATCTCGTTCGGTCCGCGATCGTTATGGCGACAACCTTTGGGGCAATAGCACGCTGGTGGCTCGCAAACTGGTCGAAGCGGGATCGACTTTCGTGACGGTCAACTGGGAGGCACAGCGGGGCGGTCACTGGGATCTGCACGGCAACAACTTCGGCATGCTGCGGGGCCATCTGCCCGTGCTCGATGCGATGGTCACGTCCCTGGTGACAGACCTGAAATCCAGTGGGATGCTTGATACGACACTGGTCGTGGTGATGGGTGAGATGGGGCGGACACCCCGGATCAATGCGAAGGCCGGACGTGATCATTGGCCGCAGTGCGGTTTCAGTTTGCTGTTTGGCGGTGGCATCAAGCGGGGCTGTGTGATCGGTCGGACCGATGCCCAGGCTGCCTATCCTGCCGATCGTCCTGTTTCGGCCGGCGACATGGTGGCGACGATCTACCATCAACTGGGGGTCGATCCTTCGATGACGGTTGACGATCTGGCCGGTCGTCCCATTTTCATAGCACATGGCGGGGAGCCAGTCTTTGAGGCGATTGCCTGAAGCTGGCCAGGGACGTTGCTTGACCCGCCGGGGCGGTCGCATCATCATAATGCTCCGCCAAAAAATGGTGACATGTCGATTGTCATCTGGAGGCGGGCTCGGAGTGTGTCGATGGCTGTGTATTCGAAATCCGAGGTCAAGGAGTTCCGGGAACTGCTTGAACGGCTTCGGGCGAGGTTGCGCGGTGATGTGCAGCAGTTGACTGACGAGGCCCTGACCAAGGGGGACGCGAGTGGTGACTCGCGTAGCCCCACCCATATCGCCGACGTTGGGACCGACAATTACGAACAGGATTTTTCCCTGCGATTCGTCGAGAACGAGCAGGAGACGCTGCGGGAGATCTCCGAGGCGTTGAGCCGCATCGAGTCCGGGACTTATGGTGGTTGCGAGCGATGCCTGGAGGAGGGGAAGACCGCGGCGCAGTCGAGGATCAACAAACCCCGACTGAGGGCGATTCCATTCACTCGATTCTGTATCGAGTGCGAACGGTTACGTGAATCCGAGATGCCATGAGTGACGAGGGGGGCGAGACCATCGCCGCGGCCGGGCGGGTGGAAACGGGGACGTCCCGGGCGGTTGTCGTGTTTTCCACGCTGGCCTTCGTCGGACTCGCGGTGGATCTCTGGTCCAAGCACGTCGCGTTCGATACCAATTTTGTTCCACGGCCGCGACGGCCGATCGCCGGAGGCTGGGCGACGTTCGAGTTGACGACGAGTTTCAACGAGGGAGCGTTGTTCGGCGTGGGCCAGGGGTGGACCTGGTTGTTTGCCCTGTTGTCGCTGGTGGCCGTCGCCGGGGTCTTTTTCTGGATGTTCCGGCTTGGTGGCCGTTCCAGCGCGTGGCTGACCGTGGCGCTGGGGCTGATCCTGGCGGGAACACTCGGAAATCTTTATGACCGTGCCGGATGTCACGGGGAGGTGTATCCCGAGGGATTGGTCCGGGCCGGCCAGGTCCGCTACGCCGTTCGTGACTTCCTCCTGTTCACCTTTGGCCAACCCGAGACGCCGATCGGGCAGCGGTACCATTACCCCGTTTTCAACTTTGCCGACGTCTTCCTGGTGACCGGTGCGATCATGCTGGTCCTGAAATCTTTCCAGGCGGAGGAAGACGACGAGCGCGAGGAGGCAGGGCAAGAGAGTCAGGCAACTGCGAGTGACGCCCCGGCAGGGGCAGGGATCACCACGCCTGCATCGAGTCCTGGAACAATTCCGCCAGATCCTCCCGGGTCGCCTCCCGGGGCGCCAACTTCGTGACGCGGTGTTGTGGCAGGGTGCCCTCGACAAGGCGTGGAATGTCGGTGTCGCTGTAACCGACGGCAGCCAGTCCGTTGGGCATGCCAAGAGTTTTCATGAAGTGGAGAACACGGTCGGCGAGGATCTGGCCGGCCTGGTTGCCGTCCCGGGGGTCGGCGTCACTGATGTCAGCGCCCAGGGCACGCGCCGCTTCCAGATGGCGTTTGGGATGGGAACCCGCGGTGAAGCGGACCACCGCTGCGGTGTTGAGAATGACCGAGATGCCATGTGGGACCAGTGGGTGGTCCACGCTGTATCCCGGCGGTGTGAAACTCTTGCACATGCCGGCCACCGGGTAGGACATTCCATGTGGCAGATGGACGCCGGCGTTCCCGAATCCAATTCCGGCAATTGCTGCCGCCAGCAACATTTGCTGTCGGGCGTCATCGTCGGATGTGTCGGCGACAGCACGAGGCAAAAACTCGGCCATCAATTCCAGGGCCCGGATTGCCCACATGTCACTGATGGGATTGGTGCCCTGGTAGGCCGGCCGCTCGATTGGTCGGTCCGGTTTTGGTCGCTGGTTGAACGGGATCGCCGTGTAGGACTCCAACGCATGACTGAGTACATCCAGTCCAGTCGACGCGGCCACCGCGGCGGGCATGGTCCGGGTGTTTTCGGAATCGACGATGCCGAGAGTGGGCTTGAGAAACCGGTGAGCGATTCCGGTCTTGGCCTGCATTTCAACGAAGTCAAAGATGGCCACGCCGGTTGTTTCGCTACCGGTGCCGGCGGTGGTTGGAATCGCGATCAGGGGTTTCAGTGGTCCTGGAACCGGACGGCCTTTACCGATCGGCGCGTTGACGTACTCGAGGAAGTCGGCAGGGTGCGTGGTGTACAGGTTGGCGGCCTTGGCGGTGTCGATCGTACTGCCGCCACCGACGGCGACAATCGCGTCAAAGTCGCCTTGTGACACGAACGCAGTGGCGTCCTGAAAACTTCGGTCGGTCGGTTCAACCGAGATGTTCTCGAACACCTCGAACCCGACTCCCGCATCCTCGAGCGAGGAGATGACCGTACGGCCCGTTGGCAACTCGACCAGTGCCGGGTCGATCAGCACCGCGGCCTTGCGAATTGACATGTCGGCGAGATCCATGCCGACTTCCGCCGTGGTTCCCGGGCCGAAACGAATATTCGACGCAGCCATCTGGAAGGCAGTGTCTCGCTGGGTCATTGTCGTGTTGCTCGTGAACCGGCTTTTGGGCGACGCTTGCTCAGGTCGAGCAACTTGATGTTCTTGTACCAGCAATCGGTGCCATGGTCCTGGAGGCCAATATACCCACGGTGTGGGTGATCCTTGTAGGCGAAGGGGAACTTGTGCTGTGTGCCGTCGGGCCGTGTGTGTTTCTTGTCGAATTCATCCAGGTTGGCTTTGAGGACCCGGACCCCGTTGAGGGTCACTCGGATCAACTGGCCCCGACAGACCAGTTCCATGCGATTCCACTTGCCGGCGGGTTTCATCGCATTGCGACCTGGTTTGACCAGGTCATACAAAGCGCCGGTGTCGTGGTAACCGGCCGTACGAGTGTCGTCGATGGCGATCTCCAGACCGTTGAAGCCAACATCCTGTCCGCCGATCTTCTTCAGGGTCCAGGTGCGAAAGAACACCCCGCTGTTGCAGCCGGGGGCAATTTTGAAATCGAGTTTCAGATGAAAGTCGGTCCAGGCTTGCTTGTGGACCATCATGTAGGCGCCGGCACGATGCGGGTTGATTGCCGACTGTTCAATCGGACGACGACTCGACTTGCCGTCGCTGGTCATCCAGCCGTCGAAGGTCTTGCCATCGAAGAGCAATTGCCAGCCAGCACCGCGTTCAGCCGCAGTCAACTGGTTGTCGGCCGCCTGGGTCCGGTTGCAAGCAACCAGCAGCAGGACCATCAGGAGGCTGCGAACGGAATGGGAATTGATGCATTGCACGATTGAGACTCGCAGATGGATTCAAATCTTTGAACAGTCGTGTGTTGTCGGGGCGAGGAGCCGAGTATCCCCGAGAGGATTCGAACCTCTAACCTCTGGCTCCGGAGGCCAGCGCTCTATCCAATTGAGCTACGGGGACAAGTGACAGGAATGGGACAACTCCCCAATTCCAGACAGTCGGCTGTCGTTGTAACGTGGCAACAAGTGGCTTTCAAGCAACGGCCTGTCAGCTGCGCGGTTCGGATTGTTGGAGATGCTCCTTGTCGTTTCTCCCGCTGATTTTCCTTCGAGTGTAATTTTTACAGGCCTCGATCAGAGAAAACTGGATGGACTGGCCTGCTCTGGAGGTCCTGTCAATTTTCTCACACATGATCGTTCGGAGACCATAAGCGGCTGTTACTGATCGATTTGCGTCGAAACAGACTGGCCAGGCTGTCCAGGTTCCTTGTCGATGAGCGGAGTTTTTTTGGTTGGAGGTCCGACAATTGCACAATCACAGACTACCGGGGGGGCAATCCCGGGGGAACAAGGAGGTTCCCAATGTTGTGTGGTGGATTGTGGCACGGTGGGAGTCGTCGGGGACACCTGGCGGGATTTGTCCTGGTTGTGGTGGGGTTGTTCTGTTAAAGTGGAGCGATGGCCGCTCGCTGCCAAACGGCCAACTTTCTGGTCACCGCGTCGACTCGTTCCATGGCATCCCGGGTCGCAGGGGCGGCTGAAGCCCATCGGCGAGAATTGGCAGTTCGCTGGCTGGGTCACGAGATGCCTCGATGGTCAGCACCGTGCCGAATTCTGGTGCGCCCCGATCATGCGCGAGCCTCGGGCGCCACGACTTTCAGTTTCCGTCGAGGAGAGGTCTTTGATTGGCAGATGACCCTGCAAGGCCCTGACGAGGAAGTGCTGGAGTCGATTCTTCCACACGAGTTGACTCACACAGTCCTGGCCTGTCGATTTCGCAGGCCGGTTTCCCGCTGGGCCGATGAAGGAGCGGCGGTCTTGGCCGAGTCGTTAGTGGAACGTCAACGCCAACACCGGGCTTTGTTGAGATTGTTTGAGACACGGCGGCGGATTCCGTTGAGGACTTTGCTGAGCCTGTCGGAATATCCATCTGATCGTGGCGCCATGCTGGCACTTTATGCCGAGGGAGTGTCTCTGGTTTCCTACCTTGTCCAACGCATGGGGCGGATTCGCTTTCTGACGTTTCTGGAGGATGCGGGCCGTCGTGACTGGGATGCGGCGGTGCGGTCGCATTGTGGGGGGGCGTCGATCGAGGAACTGGAGCAGGCGTGGATGGCCTGGGCAGTGCGATCGCCTCAGGTCCTCGTGGCCGGATGGCGGGGTCGGCCTGGCCGCAAGAGATCCGCAGAAACAATCGTCCGGGCACAATCTCC
>CAZYAZ010000014.1:65879-72448 GCA_964646205.1 uncultured Planctomycetaceae bacterium
GCCGAGTTCTTCATTCCCTCGGGTGGCCTGGTGACGGTGTTGGCCATCAGCAGTCTGGCGGCATCAATCCTCTTCGCCGCGCAGTCATGGTGGGGTGAGTCGCCGGGATACTTCTGGTCGTTTGTTGCAGCAGCGATCGTGTTGGTTCCACTCTCGATCCTGGGCACGATACAGATCCTGCCGTACACGTCCTGGGGGCGTCGCATGACGCTCGAGCCGCCTCCCGGTGGAGGACTGGAGGGTTTCCAGGAGGAGACGGACTTCCTGGATTCTCAGGTGGGGCGGACCGGTGTCACAGTGACAGTGCTCAACCCTGGCGGCATGGTCGAGATTGATGGGGAACGGTTGCACTGTGAAGGAGAGGGGATGATGCTGGAGAGCGGTTCCGCTGTCGAGGTTGTCTCGGTCAACGGCAATCGTCTACGCGTTCGACCGGTCGAGGAACCCCGGGATTCGACGGGATCCGGTTCGAACGACCCGCCCCTTGACTTTGCGGATTTCGAGGGGTAAACAGCAGCTTGAGATCCCGATCGTTTCAGTATTGATCGGAATGCATTCGGTTCGTTTCCGAACGACTTGAATTCTTGGTGGAGTGAGCTCTTGGAAAACCCATTGGCAATTATCGCCGTCGTCGTGAGTGCGATTGTCGTACTCGTGATCTTTGCAATCGTGATGCGGTACTTCGGCATGTACATCCAGTGCGTGACGACGGGCGCAAAAATTGGCCTGTTGAACCTGATCGTGATGAGCCTGCGGAAGGTCAATCCGACCGTGATCGTCCGTAGCAAAATCATGGCCACCCAGGCGAAGTTGAACCAGTTCTACAGCATCTCAACTCGAGATCTCGAGGCGCACTACCTGGCGGGGGGGAATGTTCCCAATGTGATCCGGGCCCTGGTGGCGTCGACCCGTGCTCACCTGAACCTGGATTTCGATACCGCCCGGGCGATTGATCTGGCTGGACGCGACGTGTTGGACGCAGTTCGCACGAGTGTGTACCCGAAGGTGATCGATTGTCCCGATCCGTCCAAGACGTCCGGGACCCTGGACGCGGTCGCCGGTGACGGTGTGCAGTTGAAAGCTCGAGCACGAGTGACCGTGCGGACGAATATCACTCAATTGATCGGCGGTGCCACCGAGGAGACGGTGATCGCCCGGGTCGGCCAGGGCATCGTCCAGGCGATCGGCTCGACCTCGTCGTACAAGGCAGTTCTCGAAAATCCTGACTCGATTTCTCAGACGGTGTTGGGCCAGGGGCTGGAAGCTCAGACCGCTTTTGAAATCGTGTCCATTGATATTGCCGACGTGGACGTGGGCGAGAATATCGGAGCCCGATTGCAGGCCGACCAGGCCGAAGCGGATATGCGGGTGGCCCAGGCAAAAGCCGAGGAACAACGGGCGTCGGCCGCAGCTCGAGAACAGGAGATGATTGCCAAGGTGCAGGAGAGCCGGGCGGAGGTCGTGTTGGCTGAAGCCGGTGTGCCCAAGGCGATTGCCTCGGCGTTCGGAAAGCGCAAGCTCGGGCTGATGGACTACTACGAGTTGAAGAACGTGCAAGCCGACACTGACATGCGGCAGACGATTGCAGGGGGCCCCGGCGGCAATAGCTAGTCGGCAACTTCTCGTCTTCCGTGTTGCTCTCACCCACCAACACAATCTTCCACTCATGGAGACCGTTCATGCGGTTGTTGGCCGCCGACTTTGGTGACGTGCTGCCACTGATCGTGGGCGTGATTGCGCTGATCAGCTGGGCCGTCAACAAGGTCAAGGAACGTGCAGCCGGTGGCGCGGTGGGGCTGGCCGGCGGTGACGAGGGTGGCCGTGTGCAGGCCGAGATCGACCGATTTTTGAACGAAGTCCGAGGGAGCGGTCAGCCGTCTGGAGAGGCCGCAGAGGCGCCGGCCCGTGACCGAGGAACAGGTTCCCCGCCGAGGACACCGGAACCGACAAGCAGGCGAAAGAGCTTGTCGGACCGTCATGTCATCGGAAATCGACATATCGATACGAACGTCAACGAGCACGTCGTTGAACATTTGCCCGAGGCGAAGTTGGACGAAATCGTCAACCGGGACCTGGGAGGCAATGATGCTCGGGATCTGGTGTCCAATAGTGCGTTTTCCGATGATCTGAGCCAGCAGGAAGGAATCCCCCTCCGGACGGACCTGCAAGATGTGATGACGGCCGACAATCTGAAGGAGTTGTTGAGCCAACCGGATGGAATTCGCCAGGCGGTATTGGTCCAGGAAATCCTGTCACGTCCAAAGGGGCGTCGTGGCCGAAGCGGAATCTGAATCGCCGCGGCGTGTTTTGTTGCTGGCCGGCGACTGTGAAGTCCGTGGCAGCATGGCGACGACGTTGCGACTGGCCGAGTGTCTTCCCGGCCATGGCTACGATTCGCTGGTGGTGTGCAGCAGTGCCCGCCGCCTCTCGGCAGAGGTCCGTCGCGAGTTGACCATCCTGGAGTTTCCAGGTCTCACGACCCGTGTGTTCGGTCGGTTGGTGCGACGGTTGGTGTCACGAGAATTTGCCGCGTCACCACCAGATGTGGTGCATGCTCAGACATTGCGGTTGGCACCGTTGGGAAGTTGGTTGGCCGCCGCCTGGGGACGACCACTGGTCGTTAGCGTGCACGAGGTCCTGCGTGGTCGCAAGCGGCCGGTGATTCCCCGATCAGCCCACAAGGTCCTGGCGGTCAGTGAGGCGGTGCGTGAAGCACTGGTCGAACGCCAGGAGTCGATCGCTGAACGAGTGGTCGTGGTTCCCGCCGGAGTTGACCCGCCCGAGGTGGCCCGGCTGGTCAGTGTGCTTGAACCCGATCACGTTCCAAGTATTGGAACGGCCGGGCCACTGGAATCGATCAAGGGGCTTCCCTACTTCCTGGGAGCCGCACAAAAGGTGTTGGCTGCCGGGCGTGATGTCGAGTTCCTGGTGGCGGGAGCCGGGCCCGAGGAGGTCAACCTGAGGCGGTTGGCCGGGGATCTGGGAATCCGATCTCGGGTGACCTTCCTGCCCAATCGTCCTGATTTTTCCGATGCTCTGGCGGCGCTGGATGCGTTTTGCCTGCCATCACTTCAGCAGGGCCTGGGCACGATCATGCTGGAAGCGATGTCGTTGGGTCGCCCGGTGATTGCCTCGGCTGTGGGCGGGGTCTATAGTGTCGTCCGCGACGGTGAGACGGGACTGGTGGTGCCACCCCAGGACAGCGGTGCACTGGCCCGTCAGATCCTGGGCCTGCTGGACGATCCAGTCCGTGCCAGGACGATCGGGGAGGCCGGCCGGCAGGAGGTGATGGCCCGATTCGGGACAGGAGCCATGATTGACCGGACGGTGGCCGTCTACAACGACGTTGTCGAGCCGCTAGACATGCGAGCGGCAACCGGCAAGCAAACCCGGGAGGACGAGTTGGGATGAGGGCGGAAATCGTCGCAATCGGCAGCGAGTTGACCAGCGGAGCCAAGCTCGACACCAATAGCCAGTGGTTGAGTTTGCAACTGGCCGAGTTGGGAATTCCGGTGGCTTACCACACCACGATGGCTGATTCTCTGGAGGCGATGACCGAGGTCTTCCAGATAGCCTCGGGACGCTGTGACCTCGTGTTGATCACCGGTGGTCTTGGCCCCACGCTCGACGACATCACTCGCCAGGCGATGGCCGCATTGGCCGAAGTGGAACTGGTTCTTGACGAAACCAGCCTGGCTCATATCACCGAATTGTTTGCTCGCCGACGTCGCCCGATGCCCGATCGCAATCGAATTCAGGCCATGCTGCCCGCGGGAAGTCGAGCGATTTCCAACCCCCGTGGCACCGCGCCGGGAATCTGGATGGACCGGGATCGAGCTGAACAGGGAGTGTGCCAACTGGTGGCAATGCCTGGCGTGCCCAGCGAAATGAAGCGCATGTTCACGCACGAGGTCAAACCTCACCTGTCCGGGTCGGGCCGAGTGATGCGGCGTGCCCTGGTGCATTGTTTTGGAGTCGGTGAATCGACCGCCGAGGAAATGCTTGGCGAATTGACAGCGCGTGACCACGATCCGGAGATCGGGATCACCGTGCACGAGGCAACGATCACGCTGAGAATCAATGCGGGCGGAGAGACCGAGGCGGAGTGCCTGGAGAAGATCGAGGGAGCCCGCGGCGAGATCCACCAGCGATTGGGCGCCCTGGTGTTTGGCGAGGAAGACGAATCACTCGAGAGTGTGGTGATCGGCGAGTTGGCCGCTCGTGGTGAAACGGTGGCGACGGCCGAGATTGGGACGGGAGGACTGCTGGCGGCCTGTCTGAGCGATGTTGATGCGGCGGACGGCTGCTTCGTGGGAGGTCAGGTGCTCGCTGATGCTGCAGCAATTGGTCGGACATTTGGCAGCGAGGAAACTGGAACCGCCGGCAACAGCGAGGAGACCGCGAAAGCTCTGGCGATTGCGTGCCGGAATCAGGCCGGGGCCGATTACGCGTTGTCGGTGGCCGAGTGCCCCGATTACGATCCGGACGATCCGGATGACGAGCCGCCCACGACCTGGGTGGCGTGTGCCGGGCCTGGCGGAGTCCACTCGAAATCTCTGACACTACTTGGCGATGTGTCTTTCACTCGCAGTCGGTCGACCAAGACTGTGCTGGATGTTCTCCGCCTGATGTTGGCAGCCGACGGATAGGTCCACTGTTCAAGCTGCACAACTGTCATTGATCCACGGCACGATCAGCGAGCATAATGCGGACATGACAGGTGAAAGTCAGGGCCCGAGTCGCCCGTTGGTTGGTGTGGTGTCGCTGGCGTTCTTGCTGGGGGCCGCCTGCGTGTGGTGGGTGGACCCGGGGGGACAATGGGCCGAGGGCGCCATCGGGGCCATGGTTCGAGTGGGGGTCGTGATCGGGTGCCTGTGGTTGGCCTTGCCCGGACGCTTTGGTTCGGCCGCCGGGACCAAGATCTCCATGAAACTGTTCTTCATTGTCATCGCGGGGGTCGCCGTGATCTGCTGGCGGCCACGATTGGTGTTGATGGTGATCCCCCTGCTGGGCCTGATCGGATTTATCTCGGTCGTGATCAAGCCCCGCACAACTCAACGCTGAAGCGACGCTTCGCGGAGTCGGCGATTGGCGACCAGCGCGCGGGCGGCGGATTTGAGAAACTCGTCACGTTGCGGACGGGTCAGCCCTTCGAGTCGACCGGCGATCATTTCTATCCAGCCCGGTCGCTCGATGGCGGCCACGTGCATCATTCTCAGGAACAGGCTGATGTCCTTGAAATTCCGGTCGGCGATCATGTTGGTGACCGGAGAAACAATGCGAGCGACATTGCGGACTGATTGTTGTGGGAACGTGAGAAACACGGCCGCCTGGTGAGTCACGTAGCGACGCCCTTCACGGTCCTTTTCGAAGCGATGTCTGAGAACGACGAGCCCCTCACTCCGGATCGGGGTTGGCAACACGCCACTGTGCCAATTTCCGGTTCCACGGACGATGAGCAGGTTGTCGGTTCGCAGCAACACCTCAAGCGTGCCATCGGACCCATCTGTGCTTTTGACAGAGAAGAGGCCGGGGGCGGAGGTGGACATGAGTTGTAGTTGCGAGATGCCCAGCACCTTCCAGACTGCCACGGCGACCTCTGGATGACGCCGATAGTACTCGTAGCTGGATGGTTCGAGTTCGATCCTCAATGCCGGCAGACAACGGAACAGTGTTTGTTGACCGAGTAAGGTTTCGACCTCGGCCCGGTGATGATCCTCGAGTTGATCGAGTGGAATGCCGGCGGTGACCGTGTTGCGGGCATCGTTGGACGATGTGGCCGGTTCGATCTCGTGGACCTTCAAGGCGACGCGCTGAACGGTTGCCGGCCGGCGCGTTTTTTGGTCTTCTGCACCGGCCGGGTGTCCGCAACACAAGACCACGAATGCCAGGCAGAAGAGCCCGGTCGTCGAATTGACCGGATGAAGGTGGTTGACGAGTAGCCGCAGCATCGAGCTTCCTTGCCGACAAATTGCGCGGGGACCTGTTTTCGGGATCGGTCGAATCAGTGTCCCGACTTGATGTGTTTCGTGGTGGTGCCACCAACGCGAACTCTACTCGCTGTTGCTGGAGTTGCGGATGTCCGTCGAGGACACATCGCAACGAAACACATCGGCGGGAATGGGAGAGAAGAGTTCCCGGTGTTGAGTTGGCAGGTCGAGACACGAGAGGTCCTGGAATCCGTCGTCATCCAGTCGGCCCGCAACCAGGAAACGACAGCCGTTTTCGCGGATCGCGTTCAACGCGGTGTCGAGTTTGTCGACGTCGTTGTCGTAGAACCGGGGTGCGATGACCCGGGCGGCGGTGTCGACACCCAGGACGAACGTGGCCGCGGGGAACAGCCGGGATTTTTCGACGAATGTTGCCGCACTGGTCACCGCCAGTGGTCGATCGGTGAACACTTCCCTGCGCCGTTCGATCGTCTCGAAATCCAGGGGCGGTTTGTCGGCGTTGACGGCGGTCAATTCGTAGCACACCGGTCCCTCCAGGATCGACTCGGCAGCCTGTTGCAACTCGACATGGCCCCGATGCCGTGGCGCGAACGATCCGGAGAGCACACCAATTGGACG
>CAZYAZ010000014.1:72548-82009 GCA_964646205.1 uncultured Planctomycetaceae bacterium
GACCAGCGTCGTGCTGTTGACGGTTTGCACGGCGACCAGGGCCCGGTGATCACCACGTTTGGGGCGGTCCGACGCGAGCGATGCGGTTGCTCCCAGGCCGAGCAGCGTGTCTCGGGAGGTGCCATCCTCAGCGAGACTGGTGGCGCGTTGGAATGCGGCGACGGCCATGGCCAATGCCGTCGAGTCGTCACAAAACCTGTCGGGTGGACTGCCCAGGTAATTGGTCAATGCGGATGCGGCATAGGGAACCTGGCCTTCCAGTACGGTTCGTGAGGCGCCGGGCACGGCCAGCAGTCGAGACAGGGCGGCGCTGCCACCTCCGGTGATTGCCAACGCGACCCGGGTCGGGGTGTCGTGGATCGCCGAGATCAAATTCGCCAGCGGATCGATCGGTGGTGTGGATGCGGAAGTCACGATTCGTCCTTGGTAACCGATTCCCGTGGCCTCGGCAATGTCCGGCCAAGTTGTCGGTCGGGTGAGGCTGCCGTAAGCTGTGGCTCCTTTTGACCACGTTTCCGTTTCGATCAACTCCAGGACCCTGCAATGCCCACGGAACCCATCTGGCAGATGACCGCCGTTGCCATCTCCTCTGCCGTTCGGTCCGGCGAAATCTCCGCCGTCGAGGTCACCGAAGCGATTCTCGAGCGGATTGAGTCTGTCGACACTCACCTGAACGCCTTCTGTACCTCGATGGCCGATTCGGCCCGGGCGACCGCGTTGTCGATCGACGAGCAGGTGTCGCGTGGTGAGGATCCGGGACGGCTGGCTGGTGTGCCAATTTCGATCAAGGACAACCTTTATATCGAGGGTGAGCGAACGACATTCGGTTCGAAATGGTTTGAGGACAATGTCACGTCCGAGGACACTCCATTGGTGGCCCGGTTGCGAGAGGCTGGGGCGGTGTTGATTGGTCGTACGAATAGTCCGGAGTTCGGTTGGAAGGGGGCCACCGACAACCTGGTGTTTGGCACGACCCGCAATCCGTGGAACACCGATCGAACTCCGGGGGGTAGCAGCGGAGGAGCTTCGGCGGCCGTCGCGGCGGGGATGGGGCCGGTGGGGATCGGTACCGACGGTGGTGGTTCGATCCGTATCCCGGCCGCCTTCTGTGGACTTTTCGGGATCAAGGCGTCTTTTGGCCGGGTTCCCAATTACCCGGCGACCACGGTCGATTCACTGCGTCACAAGGGGCCATTGACCCGAACCGTGGGAGATTCAGCGCTGGTGTTGGACGTGATCGCCGGCCCGGATGATCGCGACTCGTTGTCGCTGCCAGCCGACACGATTTCGTACAGCGAGGTGCTCGAGGAGGGAATCTCGGGGTGGAAGATCGCCTACAGCCCGGACATGGGTTTTGGCGAGGTGGATCCGGAGGTGGCATCACTGTGTGCGGCGGCGGCCGAGAGGTTCTCCGAAACAGGAGCGACCGTCGACACAGTGTCGTTGGACTGGCCCGACCCGTATGAGTGCTGGAATATCTACTTTTACGGTGGCATTGCCGGTTCACTGGGGCCGCGATTGGCAGCCGAAGGTGACCAGTTGGATCCGGGTTTGAAGGCACTTGTCGACGAGGGTGTGAAACTCAGCGGTGGCGAGTTTGCACGGGCAGCCCTGGACCGGTTCGCCTACTGGCAGCAGGTGGTGGCACTGTATGAGGATTACGACCTGCTGGTGACGCCTGGCACTGCGGTGCCCCCGTTTCCAGTCGGCCTGGACAATGCGGCCCCGATGCCGGGACAGGAAGCCCGGCCGTTGTTGTGGACTCCGTTCACCTACCCGTTCAATCTGACCGGTCAACCCGCATCGGTGATCCCGTGCGGATTTACAGGCGACGGATTGCCCGTGTCACTGCAGGTGGTCGGCCGACGGTACGATGATGCGGGGGTTCTGCGAGCCAGTCGGGCCTACGAACGGATCGCGGGATGGGCAGACCGGTGGCCGGAACTGGCCACAGCGGCTGAGTCCTCCTAGGCAAAATCGCTTCCAGCGTCACCACGTTTCGCCGGGCGTGGCTTGCTCCGTGGTGGTGGTCGTTTCGGGGGCGGTCGCTTCCGAACCACCGCCCATCAATTCGACAACCTTGTAGCCGCCCTGGCTGTTGAAGTACATCATCAACAGGATGTAAGCGACACACATAACGATCGGCAGCACCGTGGCTGTCCGTAGCACGGCTTTCTTGGATCCGTCCTGCACCGTGGCAATCACTGCCTTCTCTTCCTCGGTGGCATTGGTGTCGTCGACGCTCTGGTACTGGATCAGGCCCAGGAAACTCTTCGCTTCCGTATCGGCGACCGCCTTTTCGTAGACGGCGGCGTGGTTGGACTTGAGCGTGCTGGACGTGTCAACATCCTGGACGTACCCGAGCCAGGCGGCCCCGAGTGTACCGACGCTGAGCATGCCGATACCGGCAATCATGTTGATTCCCAACGCACCGCTCTTGGGGAATTGCTCGGAGATGACCCCGAGAGTGGCGGGCCAGAAGAACGTCTTGCCGAGTCCATAGAGTGTGGCGACGGCAAAAATCAGGGCGAAGCCACTGACCGAACCCAGCAGGTACAGGCCGACTGCGGCCAGGCCAGCCGAGATGGCCAACAGGTTCAGCGGTTTCAGGCTGTGCACGATTGGGCCCGCGGAGAACCGCAGCACCATCATGATCAGCGAGGTGTAGACCAGCACCCAGCCGGCACTGATTCCGACGTTACTCATTTCACCCTGCATCAACGGGGTGATCCAACTGTCAGTGCCCAGTTCGGTGGTTGCCAGTGGGCACATGATCAGCACCATCAGGAAGAAGATGGGACGACCCAACTTCTGGACATAGGCGGCAAACGGAACGATCAGTGCTGCCATCGCGATCAGCTTGGTGATCGTGCCGAGTTCGAAGACCCGGCCGACTTCCAGCACGACCAGGACCACGGCGACCGACCAGGAGAGGATACCGGGCTCCTGCAGCATCTCCTTGAAGGAAACACCGGCCTGAACGCGTTCCTGGACTGGGAAGGACCGTCCAAAGAGCATCACGGCGTAAATGATGATTGGAAGCAGGGTCAGGAGAATGATCAGCGAGTAGTTGGTGATATTGCCATTGGCATTCGTGTTGGCAACTCCCATGAAGAGCAGGCCGGCGATCACCAGTCCGCCGGGCCAGCCGGCGTGGAGGATGGCCAGCCATTTTGTCTTCTGGCGGGGGAACATGGTCGCCACCACCGGGTTGATCACCGCTTCGACGGTGCCGTTACCCAGTGCTCCGACGATCGAACCCCAGTACAGCATCTGGTAGGCGTTTTCTCCCTTGGCAGAATACAGCATGGCTGCCTGCACGATGTGACAGATGCCGGCAAAAATCATCGACTTGCCATAGCCGATGCGATCGATAATCAGGCTGAAGATGATGATGCTGATGGCAAACGGCCACAGTCCCGCTCCGAATATTTCTCCCTGCTGGGTCTTACTGATGTTGAATTCGGCTCCCCAGGTTTCCATCAGCATCGCACGGACCTGGAATCCGAAGGCGGTCGCAATCAGTGCGGCGAAGCAACCCCAGAACAACAGCATGTTTTGACGTGAATTGGGAGTTTCCGAACCCACCGCCACCTCTGAACTTGCCATGGATCACCCGTCCCGTTCCGAAGGAAAAGAAAAATACAGAAGCACCGTTTGATCGGAGAAGACAGCAGTCGACCGCTCCGAAAGCGCGAACATGGTAGCCGTTGCCCAGTTTCATTGAAATCGCAGTTGTAATGAATTTGGCTGTCGGGGTCGGGCCAGAGAGCGTTTGCAGGGCCGACGTCGACACCCCGGCAAGGCAACTGCTATCCTGCGCCTCATGCGCAAGCGAACGCCGATCTCTCGTCGCAATTTTGTCCGTTTGGGCCTGGGCCTGGCTGGTGGTGGCATGTTGTCGACCACGCCAGCCACCGCCGCCCCGGTCGGGCAGAAGCGGGCCAAGCAGGTGCTGGTGTTGTTTGAGCAGGGAGGAGTTTCGCAGATCGACAGTTGGGATCCCAAGCCCCAGGCGGTGGCCGAACACAAAAGTCCCTTTGAACCGGTGGCCACCAGCGTTCCGGGGTTGCAGTTCACCCGTTTGCTGGCTCGTACCGCCCCGCTCGCTCACAAGCTGACGGTTGTTCGTTGCATGACCCAGCCGACACCGGGTATCGGCAACTCGCATCCCAAGGGCTCGCAATACATCTATTCGGGCGAAGCACCCGGTGGTCCGGTCGAGATGCCCGATGTCAGCTCGGTGGTGGCGATGCTGCAGGGCAGTCATGCCAGCCACCTGCCTTCCAATATCATGGTTCCCGGGACCAACGAGCAGTCACCGGCAACGAAAATCGGATTTCTTCCCCCGGCCTACAAGGTGTTCAAGACCGGTGGCAACCCGGCCGATCCGAAGTGGACGGTCCCAAACCTGGGCTTGCTGGGGGTCGACGACGCTCGCTTTCGCACTCGGACACGTCTGCTGGACCGGCTCAACATCGGCCTGCTCGGGGCTGACCAGGCACGTGATGCCAGGGCGATGCGGTCGTTGATGACCCGGGCGGTCGACATGCTGACCAATCCCGCGACACGCAAGGCGTTCAATATCGGATCCGAACCCGAGGCCGTTCGGCAGCGTTACGGGAGCGGCATGCGGGGCCGTTGTTACCTGTTGGGCCGCAAGCTGATCGAATCGGGGGTCCGTTTCGTGATGGTCGATGTCCGCGAACCTCAGCGGAGTTTCCGGGACGGGAAATCGGTGGGCTACGACGGCGGGAACAACATGAACTGGGATCACCACGACGCGATCTACGCCAAGACCCATACCAACATCAAGGGAGGCGGGGCTGGTCGTGGACGGTGGGGAATCCACACGTGGCCCATGATGGGCAGCACCGACCAGGCACTCTCGGCCTTGATCGAGGACATGGACCAGCGGGGTTTGCTGGAAGAGACGCTGGTTTGTTTTGTGACCGAATTCGGTCGTACCCCCAAGATCAACAGTCGGCAGGGCCGGGATCACTGGACTCATGCCTTCAGCTTTGCTTTTGCCGGGGCGGGAGTGCCGGGCGGGCAGGTGGTCGGCTCGACCGACAAGGATGGTGGGTACATCACCAGTTCGCAGGCATTCACGATCGAGGATTATGCCGCGACGATTTATGAGAAACTGGGGATTGATCGGCACAAGCCAATCTACACGCCCGCTGATCGGCCGATTCTGTTGTCCCGGCACGGGCAGCCCATCGGTGAACTGTTCTGAGGCCGGTTTGAGACAGGAAGCCAGCAGGGGAAACGACGTGTTGCGGAGTGTTTGCCTGGTTGTGATCGCGTTGGCGTTTGCGCCACCACCGGCGGAGGCGGCCGTCGAGGTGTATCCCGAGATGGTTCGGCTGACATCTCGTCGAAGCCGTGTCCAACTGGTGATCACCGCTCGCGAGGCCGACGGGCGACTGCGAGATGTGACACACCTCGCCACTGTGCGTTCGAACAAACCGGGGCTGGTGTCGGTCCATAACGGTCGTGTGAGTCCATCGAATGTCGGTGTTGATGGGCAGGCCAAGCTGCAAGTCGTGTGGCAGGGTGAGACGGTCGAGGTGCCGGTCGAGGTCAGCGGTCAGAAACGGCCCGACCCGATTGCGTTCAAATACGAGACACTGGCGGCGATGACCAAGCAGGGGTGCAACGCGGGCAGTTGTCACGGATCCCCGGATGGCAAGGGCGGTTTCAGCCTGTCGCTGTTCGCCTTCGACCCGGTTCACGACACCGAGTCGCTGGTTCGTGGTGGTCTCAATCGCCGGGTCAACGTGTTCGCCCCGCTTGAAAGCCTGATGTTGAAGAAGCCGTTGTTGAGAGTGCCTCACGTGGGGGGCAAGAGACTCAGGCCGACGGACGCTGCATTCATGATCCTGAAACGATGGATTTCCGAGGGCGCCCGCCCCGACCGCGATGGAGCGCCGACCTGCGAGAAGATCGTTGTGCATCCGGGGCCGAGCCGGGTGCTGGCCGGTCCCGACGCAACGCAACAACTCTCGGTGATCGCTCATTTCACCGACGGCACGGTTCGCGATGTCACCCGGCTGGCGACCTTTGACACCTCGCACCGCGACATTGCCACGATCGACGCTGATGGTCGTGTCACCGGACAGTCACGGGGCCAGGCCGCGATCACGGTGCGGTTTCTCGAGCACCTCGAGAGTGTCTACCTGACGTTTGTCGAGGAGGTCGAGGGTTTCGAATGGCCAGCGGTGGCCGAACACAACTTCGTTGACAGGTTGGTCAATTCGCGGCTGAAACTGTTGAGGATCGCGCCCTCACCCACATGCGATGACGGGGTGTTCCTGCGGCGGGTTCACCTGGACCTGACCGGGCTGCTGCCCTCGGCGGCCGTGGCCAGGGCATTCCTTGCCGAAAAGAAACCCGGAAAACGTGCGAGGCTGGTCGATCGGCTGCTGGCTACCGACCAGTTCGCCCGGTTCCAGGCCCTGCAATTGGCCGATCTATTGCGGGTCAACCCGAAGGTGCTCGGAGCCGACCGGGCGAAATTGTTCGCCAACTGGATCGCCGAGGCGATGATCGCAAACCGTCCGTACGACCAGTTGACCCGGGACCTGTTGACCTCCACGGGCGACACGCGGCTGGTGGCCGAGGCGAACTACTTCGCGGCGATCCCCAAGACCGAGGACGTGGCCGAGACGACGGCCCAGGTCTTCATGGGGTCGCGGATCCAGTGTGCGAAGTGTCACAACCATCCGTTTGAGAACTGGACCCAGGACGATTACTACAGCATCGGGGCGGCGTTCCATCGGGTCGCTCGCCAGGCCGATCGCATCAGCGTGCTCGGTGGGGGGGAAATGGTCAATCCGCGGTCAGGGAAAGTGATGATCCCCTGGGGTCGCAATCGTGTGATGCCCCGGCCGCTGGCCGACTCCGATCGTCGTGTGGCCTTCGCCGGCTGGTTGACCGCCCGGGGCAACCCGTTCTTTGCACGAGCGGCTGTCAATCGCATCTGGGCCCATCTGTTCGGTCGAGGGATTGTTGATCCGGTCGATGATTTCCGTTCCTCCAACCCTCCGTCAAATGTCGAGTTGCTCGATCGTTTGGCTGCCGAGTTCGAGAAAAGCGGGTTCGATCGACGGCAAACCGTGAGAGTCATCTGCAACAGCCAGACCTATCAACGGTCGACTGCCACCAATCGCTTCAATCGTGACGACACCACGCTGTGTTCACGGGCCCCGGTGCGGCTGCTGACTGCTGAACAACTGCAGGACGCCATCGGCTATGTCACCGGATCGATCAAGACGGTGGAACAGTCTGCTGAGGTGGTGGCCGGGAGCCGTCGCGAACTGGAACGGGTCCGCGAGGAATTGCGGACGAAACGTCCCGAATGGGAGGCCGGGCTGGTCGAGCGATTGAAGAAAGCGGCGTGGTGGAACGGGCCCTGGTGGTCAGCCGGCCCGTTCAAGGCCAAGACCGCCGAGGCGACTCATTCGACGGATTTCGGCCCGGAGACCTCTCCCGGCCGGTTCGATGCTTCTCGGGCCTTCGGGCCAAACAAGATCCGCTGGCAGCCACGTCCGGACTGGAACCGTGGCCAACAGGTCAACCTGCCCAAGGGGGCTCAGCAGGCGATGTATGCCTGGCACGTGGTTCACGCTCGTGCCGAGACTCGCGTTCGCCTGCGGGTCGTTGCCGATGACGGCATGAGGGTCTGGCACAACGGACAGTTGGTCTTCGATTTCGCCCAGGTCTTGCCCAACGACAAGGAACAGCAGCCCGAAATCGTGCTCAGGCCCGGCGCCAATCAGTTCCTGCTGAAGATCCTCAACAAGGGGGGGGCGTGGCACTTCACGTGGCGGCTGGAGCCGACGCAGCCAGGTGCAATTCCCGCTCCATCGGTTGCCGAATTGCCCGATGCACTGGCCGAGGTGCTGATGACGCCTGTGGACAAACGCGTGGCCGAACCGTCTGCACGGCTGGACCGTTTTTATCTGATGCGGGACGGCCGGCTCGAGAAACTCCGTGGCCGGGTCGAGAGTGGAGCCCGTGACCAGTACGCCACACAACGACCGTTTTCCGGGTCGGATGATTTTCTCAGGGCCTTTGGCCAACCCGAACGCAATACCCCCTGTGCCTGCGAGCGATCGAGTGAGCCCACACTGGATCAGGCCCTGCAACTCCTCAACGGACGTCGGGTTCATGACCAGGTGAACAAGAGTGTCGGGAAATTTTCGAAACTCGAAAACGGTCAACTGGTGGCCGACCTGTACCTGGCAGCCTTTTCGCGAAAACCGACCGGCGATGAACGGGTTGCAGCCACCCAGCACCTTTCCACTGCCACCGATCGTAACACCGCGGTTCGGGACCTTGTCTGGGCGGTCATCAACACCCAGGAATTCATCTTCCAGCATTGAACGATCGCGTCTCGGGATCCAACTCGTGAAAACTTCGATGAATCCGTCACTGTCTGTCGCAACCTGCCTGGCGGTCGTGTGTGGTATTGCGACCACTGAGGCGGCCGATCCGCCTCCCAGCAAGGTCGCCTTCCTCCGCGACGTGGCGCCGGTGTTGTTGAGACGTTGTAGCGGGTGTCACGGGAGTCGGGTCAGCCGCGGTGGCTACAGGCTGCACGATTTTTCCAGCCTGATGCGAACCGGTGAATCGGGGGAGACACCGGTGGTTGCCGGGAAACCCGAGTCGTCGGAATTGTACCGGCGGTTGACCGAGACGGATCCTGACGCACGGATGCCACGAGAGGACGATCCGCTGTCGGCGACAGAAATTGGGCTGGTCCGGAGTTGGATCGCCGCCGGGGCCAAGTTCGATGGCACCGATCCCAAGGTCCCATTGCGATCACAATTGCCTCCCCGGATTCATCCGGTTGCTCCGAGGACCTACCCGGTGGCCGTTCCGGTGTTTGCACTGGCATTTTCTCCTGACGGGAAACAACTGGCCGTGGGCGGGTACCACGAAGTGACTGTCTGGAATCCGGCCAACGGAAAATTGCTGCGACGGCTGGAACGTCGGCCACAGCGGATTCACTCGCTGGATTGGACATCCGGCGGAGACGGAGTGTTGGTGGGCGGCGGGACGCCCGGGGAATACGGTGAACTGGCCCTGGTGGCTGCCCAGACCGGTCGTGTCCAGCGATTGTTTGGCACCTTCGACGATGTCGTACTCGGTGCGGCGATCAGTGCTGACGGCAAACGCGTGGCGGCGGGATCGGCCGGTCACGAGACGCGGGCGTGGGGGCTGCCGGTCGGTGACAAGGGGTGGAGCAGCCGCGTGCATTCCGATTGGGTGACCGGGGTCGTCTTCAGTGGTGACGGACGATTCGTGGTCTCGGCCAGTCGGGACCAGACGGTCAAGGTGCACGACGCAACAACCGGTGGTCTGTTCACCACCTACAACGGACATCGCAAGCAGCTGGGGAAATTTACAGGACGGTTTGCCGTGTTCGCCGTTGGATTTGATGACGCGTCCGG
>CAZYAZ010000014.1:82109-86108 GCA_964646205.1 uncultured Planctomycetaceae bacterium
TACCGTGGTGAGGTGATTGTGTGGAATCGGGCCAATGGCCGGGTGGTGAGCCGATTTTTGGCCGCACCAGGGTTGGTCAAGGTGTCTCGCCGCTAATCGGCGATTCCTGCGGCTGCTGGAGTACTTTCAGGACCCGACTGCCTCCCAAAGTCAATATGGGTGGTCTGGGATGACAATGCCGGTTGTAGGGATTTTGCGTCCGTTTTGACGTCCGAATTGGCGCAATTGTGCTGATTGGTCGTTTTGTAATGAATGAACGGGTGGCAAAGAGGGGATGTAGACAAGGAGGTGTCGTAGCCTCGTTGCGCAGGGTTGCGCAGGGATGATGAAACCCCAGGGATGGGACGATGCAATTGAGATCTTGGCTGACTGGGCTCCGGGCCCGACTGACCCACCACACGTCACAGACCCGACGACGCCTTCCCAGGATAGGCCGGTCGAGGGTTGAAGCGTTGGAAGATCGGACACTGCTGTCAGCAGTGACGACAATCTGGAGTGATCTGGATGGACGTCTGACGGTGCTTGCCGATGGTGACGAGGAATTGGTGATCCGAGAGGATCCACAAGACACCGGTCAGGTTGAATTGAGGGTCGATGGACAGGCCGAGGCGAGCGTTGCGCTCACGACGTCGTCGCTGAAGACACTCTTTATCACGACCGGTGAGGGGGACAACCGGATCGATCTGAGTGGTCTCAATTCGGTTGCGTTCAGCAGCCTTGAGACGATCGATGTGGATTCCGGCGAGGGCAACGATACGGTGATTGCCAGCGCCGATTTCAACGACGTGATTCACGGTGGTCATGGTTCTGACACCCTGATTGGCGGTGATGGTGACAATCAGTTGTACGGAGGTCATGGAGACGACCTGATTTCAGGCGGCGGCGGAAACGACCAACTTGATGGTGGAGACGGTCAAGACCAGATCAGTGGTGATGATGGCAGCGATACGATCACTGGTGGTGATGGCCACGATTCGTTGCTCGGGAATCTTGGCAATGACCTGCTCGAGGGCAAGGCGGGGGCAGATATGCTCCTTGGTGGCGACGGTAACGACACGCTCAATGGTGGTGGGGGGGATGATGTTCTTCATGGCGATCTAGGTGACGACGTGATGCTTGGAGGCGCTGGACGTGATGACATGTCCGGAGACGATGGCTATGACCTCCTGTCAGGCCAGGGTGGAAATGATTCACTCGCCGGTGGCGACGAGAACGACACGATTCATGGCGGAGCCGGTAGCGACCAATTGCTGGGTGGGCCTGGAAATGATCGTCTGAATGGTGGAAACAATGCCGACACGATCGCCGGTGGGGACGGGAACGACAGCCTCTTTGGTGGACCTGGCGGTGACCTGCTTGAAGGCGAAGCCGGTGAAGACGTATTGCGAGGCCAGGGAGGGGCTGATGAGTTGTTTGGTGGTCTGAACTTTGACCACATTGATGGTGGTGGCGGCGATGACTACCTCGATGCCGATGAACAATGGACTCTCTCGATTGGTGACGGAACAGCAAACCCAGAGGGCGATGACGACAACAGCGCACTCGTGTTCTTCACTGATTTTGAAACAGGGATGCCCCAGGAATTCAGCCAGATTTCGAACTCGGCTCAACTGAGCGACGTTCAGAGATATGATGGTTTGGGCACTGACACGAACGTGTTTTCCGGGTCATTCTTGCACAACACGACCGGTGGAACCGTTGAGATTCCCGGCAGTGAACCCTCCGAACCGGTCACTCTGGTGATTACCGACTTGCCGGACCACACAAGCCTGGACATCGATTTCCTATTGGCAATCATCGAGAACTGGGATGGCAACACCGCCAACGGGGATGCACAGGCTAACCCGGTCGACTATCCGGATTTCTTCAATGTGGTCGTGGATGGTGAGGTGGTTTACAGCGTTGCCTTCGATCAACAGTCATCGGACGACATGTTCGACCTGCTGGCCGGCGACACGTACAGTCCCGCCGATGGCGTGATGCTGGAACACAATCGCAGCGACCTGTTCACACCCGATGGGGGGAATCACCCGTTTTACGTCAATGACTCGGCCTGGGATCTTGGACTCGATTCTCAATTGAATGCAATTCCCCACACTGCCAGCACGGTGACGATCCAGTGGTATGCCGGTGGTGCTGGATACCAGGGCGGGGATGACGAATCGTGGGCCATCGACAACGTCGGTGTCGTGCTCAACGGGCTGGTTGACGAATCAGATGTCAATGTGACGGTGACGTTGTCCCGTCCGCATGACGAGACCGTCTCGGTGAGCTACACAACAGAGGATGGAACGGCGACCACTGCGGACGAGGATTATCTGCCCACCTCCGGAACATTGGTGTTCTCCCCCGGTACGGTGACACAAACGATTTCCGTCACGGTACTTGGCGACAGCGAAATTGAAGGAGACGAGTCGTTTGGCCTGCTGTTGTCGAATGCCAAAAATGCCTGGATCGAGGACGAATTGGGCCGGGTGACGATTGTCGAGGACGATTCTCCGTTTGCCGGTGTCGAGGAAGGGTCTCCGTTCCCCGCTATTGGCTGTGTACTGTTTGCTCCGGGGACCCCGGACGACTACATCAACGACATCTTCGAAGAGGAAGAAGAACAAATCGCGGCCCTGTATGCGGCCGGTTATCGTATTGCCGATCGATGGACAACAACGGCTGTCGATGGATCAGGACTTCAACAGGGTGATCCAACGACGATCACCTGGGGACTGTTGCCGGACGGAACGGCAACCGACACCACCGCCACCAGCGATCTGATCGCGCGGTTGGATACGATCTACAACGAAACAGCCAGTGGGACGGACATCACCAACCGGACGTGGTACGACCTGTTTGTGCAGATGTTTGATCGCTGGTCGGAACTCTCCGGGAACACGTATGTGTACGAGTTGGCCGACGACGGGGCCGCGTTTCCGTCCAGTCCGGGAGCCCAGGGGGTTCGCCCGGACGTCCGTATTGCCGGACGCAACATCGACGGCAATTTCGGCATTTTGGCCTTCAACTATTTTCCCAACAACGGCGATATGGTGATCGACACCGCCGACTCGTTCTACAACGGAACTGCCGACAACTCCCGTGGGCTCCGCAACGTTCTGGCGCACGAACACGGTCACGGCTTGGCGTTCCATCATGTGATTCCTGTCGATCAATCCAAGTTGATGGAACCGACAGCCAGCACGTCGTTCGATGGGCCACAGTACGACGACATCCTGGCCATCCAGAGACTCTACGGCGATGCTTACACTGGTAATGACACTCCGGCCACGGCTTCAGACCTCGGCCTGATCGACAATGCCACGGTGACCCTGGGCGCGGACGCCTCTGGACTGGTCGACAGCGATGGCGATGGCAGGATCGACGTGCCGGTGGCTTTGACCCAGGTCGACTTTGTCAGTATCGACGGTGCATCCGACACGGATGTGTTTCGGTTCTCGGCGGTTTCGGGCGCTACCGCGACGATCAGCCTGGCGCCGGTGGGACCGACCTACTCGGAGGGCCCCCAGGGGGGATCCTCCAGCAGTTTTGACGCGTCGGTCCAGAATGATTTGACCCTGGAATTGATTGGCCCGGATGGCAGCACCCTCTTGGCGAGTTCCAGTTCCGGTGGTCTCGGGGAAACCGAATTGATCGCCAACCAGTTCTTGGGCAGCAGTGGCGTTTACTACGCTCGTGTCACCGGTTCCCAGGACGTGGTGCAAACCTACCAACTGGACATCACTGTGACAGGTGGTGGTGGCCCGAGTGACCCGGGGACACCCGGCGGTGCGTCCCTGACGGGCGAGACATTGCTGGGTGGGAGCGGCCAGGACACCCTCATTGGGGCAGGCGCCAAGGACTTGCTCAACGGCGGCAGTGGCTCCGATGTGCTGCGGGGACGCGATGGAGACGATGTGATTTATGGTGGTGGTGGAAACGACGTGGTTTGGGGTGGGGACGGTGACGACGTCTTGCAGGGCCAGGGTGGAATTGATTCCCTGTTTGGCGAAG
>CAZYAZ010000015.1:0-10909 GCA_964646205.1 uncultured Planctomycetaceae bacterium
CCCCCCCCCCCCCCCCCCCCCCCCCCCCCCCCCCCCCCCCCCCCCCCCCCCCGCGAAGCCTGTGTGGCGGTTCAGATCGCTTTGCTGGTCCTGATCATGGCTGTGCCATTGTTGATTCTCGAACGACCCGGTGAACGCTATCTGCCCTGGTCGATGAAGGGGGGGGCGCAAGGAACCGATACTGCCGACAGTCGCAATATGCTGGTCACGCTGGGACAGACGTTCAAGGCCCTCGGTCTGCCCACCCTGGCCATCTACATTGTATTTACGCTGGTGAAGCTGTTCGGCACCGGGATCAACGAGGTTGTGGTCAACACGCTCTATATCAAGCAACTGGGATGGAGTGATATCGATTTCACCACGGTCAGTGGCTTGTACACGCTTGGCCTGGTCCTTGCTGGAGCATTCATTGGTGGCTTTTGCGCTGACCGGTTCGGACGGCGGCTGGTTTTGCTAGTCGGCTTCGGAGGGTTTTCCGTGGTTGCGATCGTGTTCGCGTTGTGTCCCCACATGTGGGGCGAGCGGTGGTTCACGACTTCGTATGTGCTCAGTTACGAAACGCTGTCTGCTATCGGTTCGGTTGGTTTTTTGTCGATGGCGATGCGGATCAGTTGGTCCACCGCCGCTGCAACGGTCTTCACGGTTTACATGACTCTCAGCAATGTTTCTCATGTCACGGGAAACTGGTTGGCCGGTCCGGTTCGGTCCGCGACAAGCGATTACGCTCTGTCGACCGGATTGGTCGGCGCCGAAGCCGAATTGTTTTCCTACCAGTTGACCATTGGTTTTGCCGGCCTGATCACGTTGCCAGCGTTGCTCTTGTTATTGCGAGTGAGCACGGCGGAGGTCGATGCTGCCGAGGCCGAGCAATCGGGGAGCCAGGCGAGTACGAGTCGGGACGAAGCGGTCAGTTCGTTCGACGAGCATGATGATGACGGGATAAGTTCGGTCGAATGACAACGATGAATGTGCAGGTCGACAGCGTTCGGCTGAGAGAATTGACCGAGGCGGTGTTGGTGGCGTCTGGTTTCCGCGACGGGGACGCTGCCCTGGTGGCCGAGGTGCTGGTCGAGGCGGACCTGCGGGGGGTCGATTCGCACGGCGTGACTCGCCTGAGCGGGTACCTGGAGATGATCGACGCCGGCCATGTTCGGCCGCGACCGGATGTGACGGTCGAACGCGAATCGGGCGCAACGGCGTTGCTGGATGGCGACAGCGGGATTGGCATCATCGCTGCCCGACAGGCGATGGACCGTGCGATCGCGCTCTCGGACGAATCGGGCATTGCTTGCGTGTCATTGCGAAACGTCTCGCACACCGGACTGTTGGGCTGGTACACGATGCGGGCGGCCCGGCAGGGACTGATCGGGATCGCCATGAACAATGGTCCGTGCATGACCCCACCGTTTGGTGGGATCGAGCCGGTGGCCGCGACCAACCCGATCAGCATTGCCGCACCCTCGGGTGGGCCGCACCCCGTCGCGCTCGACATGGCCACCACCACGGTGGCCGCGGGGAAAATCCGGCTGGCCCGCAAACTGGGCCAATCGATCCCGGCCGACTGGGGGCTGGATCGGGACGGGCAACCCTGCACCGATCCGGCCGAGGTGATCGACAATGGGTTCTACCAGTGGACGGGTGGTTACAAGGGCTTTGGCCTGGCGACGATGATCGAGATCCTCTCGGGAGTCCTGTCCGGTGGCCTGTTCGGCCGGAATGTCCCGACACTGGTGAACTATGGGCAGGACCCGTTGATCAGCAGCGGCTTTTACGTGGCCATCGATGTCCAGCGGTTTCTGCCGCTGGAGGATTTCCGTTCGCGAGTCGACAGCCTGGTGGACATGGTGCGAGCGACCGAGCCGGTCGATGCGGATCAACCGGTGATGGTGGCCGGAGACAAGGAACTGGCCTGCCGTGAGACCCGGCTGGAACAGGGGATTCCCCTGAGTTCGCAGGTGGCCGACGAACTGGACGGGTTGCTTGACCGCTTCGATCTCAGCCAGGTGGCTCGGCTTCGGTCTGGCTCGTGATCGGACCGTAGTGCTCGACACGGCGGTTCTTCCCGAAGTGGAAGATGCCCTCCTTGTAGGGGCGTGTCGCGTCGAGGTCGCAGGTGTGGACGATCAGTTCGTCCTGGAGTGTCGTGGCCTGGGCGACGATCTCGCCAGAGGGGGCGATGATCATCGTCTGTCCCAACTGCATCACACCCTCCTCCTCGCCCGCCTTGGCGACGCCCACCACCCAGGCTCCGTTCTGGTAGGCACCCGACTGCATCGACAGCCGGTTGTGGAATGGCACCAGTGGGTTCATCTCGGGGTAGTCGGGGTTGTTTGACGGCGTGTTGTAGCCCAGCAGGATCAGTTCGGCTCCACGCAGGCCGAGCACACGGTAGGTTTCGGGCCACCGGCGGTCGTTACAGATACACATGCCGACGGTGCCACCGAATGCTCTCCAGGTGTCAAAGCCCAGGTCGCCGACATCGAAATACCGTTTCTCGAGATTCTGGAACGGGTGGTCCGGACGTGGTTCGCTGTAACCGGGCAGGTGGATCTTGCGAAAGCGGCCGATCTCGACTCCATCGGGACCGACAAGGATCGAGCTGTTGAAATGGCGGACCTCCCCGTCGACCTCGGCCAGTTCGGCAAAGCCCAGGTGAAAGCCGACGCCCAGGCGACGGGCCTCGTCGAACAGGGCCTGCGTGTCGGGGCCGGGAACGGTGGTTTCGAAATACGAATCGAGTTCGGCCGGATCCTCGATCAACCAGTGCGGAAAGAAGGCCGTCAGGGCGCACTCGGTGAAGACGACCAAGTCGCACCCGCGCTGGTGCCCCTCCCGCAGCATCACGATCAGTCGTTCCAGGGCGTCGGCCCGAGACTGGTCGCGGGGAATGGGTCCGGATTGGGCAGCTCCGATGGTCAATTGTCGAGTCATGGTGTCAGTGTGTCTGTTCGGGATGTGGATTTCGAGGCGAGAGGGTGAGGGTGGCGGTGACGTAGACGAGTGTCGAGACGACCAGCCCGACGTAGACCTCGTGGAATTCCGTCCAACCGTTTCGCTTGGCAAGCCACCAGGCGATGACAGCCAGGCCGCCGGTGACCATCGAGGCGGTGGCCGCGGTGGCGTTGGGGCGATTCCAGTAGAGCCCCACGACGAGTGTCGACAGGAAGCAGGCGGCGTAGAGTGACCCCGAGAACGCGGTGATCTCGACGATGTCGGCAAATGGATTCAGTGCCACGATCATCGCGGCCAGCGAAATGGCCACCACCCAGGCCCGGGTGCGGCCAATCGCGCGGGGATCGTCGTCGGACAGCAGTTGCAGGTCGCGGGTGATGGCGCTGGCGGTGACCAGCAAAACCGAATCAAGCGATGACATGGCTGCCGCCAGCAGCACCAGAAGAAAGAAACTGCTGGCGGTCGGCCCCAGGATCTCGGCCTGTCCGAGCAGGTAGGGTGTCAACTGGTCGGTGTCGGCGGTGATTGTGGCCGCCATTTCTGGTGGGACGATCGTTCTCGCCAGCGCGCCCACTGGCAGCAGGCAGGCGTAGGTCAGGGTGATCAGGATCGGAGCGACGATGCGGGCGGTTTTCAGGGCACGCTCGTCCTTGAGTCCGTAGATTCTCGAGATCTGCCGGGGATCGACGAGCAGTTTCAGGCCACCGGCCAGGCCGATTCCCAGGATCATCAGCAGGGGGGTGGGGCCATCCCAGGACACCAGTCGTGGGTCGATGGACTCGAGTTGTTCGACCATCGGGCCCAGTCCTCCGCCCTTGGACAGTACGGCGAAGATGATCAACACGGCGCCCACGGTCATCAGCATGCCCTGGACACTGTCGGTGAGCACGACCGAGCGGAATCCGCCCAGCAGGGTGTAGGTGGTCACAACGACGAAGACGGCCACGGCCGAGACGCCGTAGCTGAGCCCGAGGAATTGAGAGAGAGCGACGGAGGACCCCTTGTAGATGGCGACAAGGTAGAGTCCCGAGGCAAGCAGGATCACGATGGCGGTGATCCGCCGGACCGCCAGGGACTGGTAGCGGGCCCCCAGGAAATCGGCCACAGTCAGGGACTGGTATTCACGCGACCGGCGGTAGAACCGCGGTGCGACCACCAGCCAACTCAACCAGCACAACGGCCCATACACGCCGACTTTCAACCACCAGGCCAGTCCCGCTTCCCAGCTTTCCCCTGCCTGGCCAATGAAACTGTTGGTGCTGACAAACGTGGCGTAGAACGAGAAAGCGATCACCACACCGCCGAGGCTGCGGCCGGCAATCAGGTAGTCGGACAATGATCGGGTGTTCCTGGAACCTTCTCTCCCGTGATGCACCAGCAGCAGCAGGTAGGCGGCAATCAAGAACAGTCGGAACCATGGCATTCCAAGAAGGGAGTCTTGTGGCGGACGGATGTCAACTCTGAGTGCCGTGAGTTGGCTCGTTGTCGCCCGGCGTGCCACAATGTGCTTTTGCGAATAGTCCGAGGAACTGCTGTGATGCGCGAACTGGTACCGGTGATCCTGGCCGTCATTGCCTGCCCACAACTTGCCACAGCGGCCCCGGTCGAATACCGATTGACCGACCCGGCGTTGGAGGTGGTTCCGATTGACAGTTCGCCCCGGGAATCGTTCTTGTCGATGCGGGCTGATGCGGCGGGGCGATTGTTTGTCGGAGGGCGCGAGGCGATTTTTGTCTACGAGCCGGACGCCGCGTCGAAATCCAGTGGGCTGGGAAAACGGCGGGAGGTCTTTCGCTTTCCGGCCAATTCCTGGGTGTATGACCTCGAGATCCGTGGAAACGACCTGTACGCCATGACCAACCGGGCGTTGTACCTGTTGCCCGGGGCCGTTACCAAGCGGAGCGGAGTCCAGGCCAAACGACTGATCTGGGGCCATCCCGACTATCATCCGCACCAGTGCTTTCACGGCCTCGCCTGGGGGCCCGACGGTTACCTGTACCTGTCGCTGGGCGACATGCTGGTCTTCTACGGCGATTTCCGCCGTCCCGATCACTGGGGCCACTGGACGTTCTTTTGCCAGCCGGAGGGGACGAAAGTGCCCTACACGGGGGTCGGTGGTGTGTTGCGGTGTCGACCCGACGGGAGCGATTTGCAGGTGGTGGCCCGTGGCACGCGGAACAGTTGTGGACTGGTGTTCGACAGCCGTTGGAACCTGTTCACACACGACAACGACCACGAGGGGCTGCCGTTGGACTATGTGCCCGGCCGGTTGCTGCATGTCACACCGGGAGCGGATTTTGGCTGGCCCCGTGGGTGGATGCCCACCAAGACCCCCGACCGTGCCGATCTGTTGCAGACCATGGTCCCGGACATGGGACGGGGAGTTCCGGTCGGCCAGACGTATTACGACGAGCCCGGTTTGCCGGATCGGTATCGTGGCAACCTGTTGCTGGCTCGCTGGGGCCGCCGCGCGGTGACGCGGTATGTGGTCCGCAGACACGGGGCCACGTTCCAGGCCACCGAGCACGTGTTGCTCGAGGGGCTCGATACGGCCCGTCCGGTTGGAGTGGCCGTGGGGCGCGGCGGCAACATTTTTGTCACCCTCGCCTACATGGCTCACAACGAGGGCTCGCCGGTCTACCGCAGCGACCTGTTGATGATCCGTCAAAAGAAGACCGCTGGCCGCGGTGGGTTCCAGGGTTTTGACATTCTCGAGGCTCCCACGCAGAAGCTGTTTGCCGAACTGGGGCGGGGTGCCTCGTGGCCAGCGCGGCGAGCCTACGTGGAATTGGTCAGACGTGGACGGGACGCGGTACAGGGATTGGTTGGTCGCCTGAAGGCCTCGAAATCGGATCGACCCGAGTATTCTCACCTGGTCTGGCTGGCTGCCCACTCGGCACGACATGGCTGGGTGGATCGCCGGAAGGTGGTTCCGCACCTGGTCGACCTGGTCGGTGACAGCAAGTCGCCGGCCCGGGGGGTCGCCGCGCGTGCCTTGGCCGAGGTGTTTGGCGCCGAGGGAGACCTGAAAGAGTTCTGGGATCGCCAGTTGTCCGATCCGGATCCGCGGATCCAGCAATACGCCGTGATCGCCCAGGCCTCCGGGCCGACGCCCAGCCTGGCAAAGATTGCCAGTGGCCCAGCGCGGTCGAGTGATTCGTACGTGCGGCAGTCGGCCTTTCAGGCACTCGCCCGGCGCGGTTCGGTGAAACAATTTGCCGACTGGGCCGAGTCGAAAGACGAACGGGTCCGCCTGGCCGCAGTCCTGGCCATCGGCACCCGCCTGACGATTCCGCCAGCCGTGGGAGCCTTGCGGTCGGGGTTGCCATTGGGGAAATGGCCCAACCAGAAGGTCTACAAGGTGACCTACGTGGGCCAGACGGTTGATCTGCGGACGCTGGGACCCGTTGGTGTGTTCTCAACGGCCGATCATTGGAAGGCGGGCAAACGCAGTCCTGAACAGGAGACACTGTTCTCGCTGTTGATGGCCCGGTTGTCTGACGGTTCCGAGTCGGTGCGGTTGCAGGCGGCTCACTACCTGTCGCTGACTCGGGACGCGCGTTCGGAGTCTCGTGTCGCCGACGTGCGTCGCCAGAGTGAACGCCAACGGCTGAAACGGGCACCGATCCGCGGAGTGGGCGAACTCTGGGTCACCGGTCCCTTTGACGACCGCAATGCCGGGTTCAAAACGGTTCATCCTCCCGAAACCGGGGCTGTCGATGTGGCCGGTCGCTTCGAGATCGGGAAGAGGACGGTGAGGTGGGAGAAACTGAAGCCCATTCGGATGTTCAATTTTCACCTGAAGTACGGAAACACCGACGGATCGTCCTGTTATGCCTACCTGCGGCTGATCAGCCCTCGCCGACAACAGGTGTTGTTGACTCCCGGTTCCGACGACGGATTGAAGGTCTGGGTCAATGGTCGAGTCGTGCACGAAAACGACATTGCCCGAGGCGGCCTGCCGTTGCAGGACGTGGTCTTTGCCGAATTGCAACCCGGCAGCAACGAGGTGTTGTTCCGGGTCCGCAATGTCGTGGGGGAACATTGCCTGTACCTGCACTACCGGTCACTGGGGGGGTCGGTCCAGTCGACATTGCCCGAGCCACTGGATGCTGGTGGATTGGCGGCCAGGCTGAAGGAAGCTGCCGCGGGAGGCAAGCAGAAGGTTGGGGCCGCTTTCCTGGATGTCGACTGGGTGAAGGAGGCGGCCGGAGGAGACAAGGTGCGTGGGAAGAAGTTGTTCTCCGCATCGGGAATCGGGTGCGCCAAGTGCCATGCCGCGAAAGGGTTGGCCGCGGTGCCCGGGGCGCCCAGCCTGACCGGTGCCGGCAAGAGGTTCACTGTGCCGTACCTGGTCGAGAGTGTCCTGTTGCCCAATCGCAAGATTTCACCGGTCTTTCGTTCGTCGGTCATCGTCACCGGCAACGGGAAGGTGGTGACGGGGTTGGTGGTGAGCGAAACAGGCGAGGGAGTGACCGTGCTGACGCCCGAGGCAAAACGGGTCGAGATCCGTCGCGGAGACATCGAGGAGCGAAAGACACAGAACGTCTCGGCGATGCCCGCCGGGCTGGTCAAGACGCCGCGCGAACTCCGCGACCTGCTGGCTTACCTGCTGGCACAATGACCGGAGGTGAGCCGATTCAGGCGAGTTCGACCGGTCGTTCGGCTTCACCGAAACGCTTGATCGGGACACCGGCCCGCTGCAGCAGCGCCAGGTGCAGTCGCGACATGGACATCTCGCGCCGTGGCTTCAGCAGTCGTCCACCGCGGATGGTCCCGCCGCCGCCACCGGCCAGCAGTAGCGGCAGGTTCTCTTCGGCATGCGCGTGACCGTCGGCGAGACTCGAGCCGTAGACGATCATCGAGTTGTCCAGCAGCGTCCGGCCGTCCTCGTTGATGGATCTGAGCCGTCCGAGGAACCATGCCAGTTGTTCGTGGTGCCAGCGGGTGACCAGGTTGTACATCCGTTTCTTTTCGGCTGCCGACTGCCAGGACGTCGTCCCGTCGTCGTCCTCGGTCTTGCCGTCGTAGTCCTTCCAGTGAGACAGGGCGTGCCATGTGCCTTTGACCCCGTCGAGGAAATTGAAGTAACGATTGCTCTGGCCGTGGTCGAGCATGAAGGTCGAGATCCGGGTGGCATCGGCCCAGAAGGCCAGCACGATCATCTCGAGCATCACCCGGACGTATTCACGGTGTGATTCGGGGATTCCCGGTCCGGGCCGGACCAGTTGTTGCCCAAGGGCCGGCGAGCGATTGGTCTGCCGGTCGGCGAATGCCAGCCTCCGTTCGATGCTGCGGATGGACTCGAGATACTCGTCCAACTTGCGGCGGTCGGCGAAGCTGCCTCGCCGCTTCAGCGACCGGGCATCCTCGCGGACCAGGTCGAGCACGGATCGTTCGACCGTTGATGTTCGGCCGCGGCGGAACATGCGATCGAAGATGGCCCGGGGTTCGATATCGCGGGGAGCCGGCGTGTTCGGGGAGGTCCACGAGAGCGTGTTGCGGACCAGGCTGTTGCTGAAAAAGCCCTCGCCTCTCAGGGAGAGTTCCAGTGATGGCAGGAGCGTTTTTTGTCCGATTGTCCTGGCGGCCAATTGGTCGGCCGAGACTCCGCCGGCATCGATTCGCCGTCCGTTGTAGTCTCCGGCGGTCAGCCAGGTCGCCGTGCCGGCACCATGGCCATTTCCCTCGGGAGTCCACATGTTGCGGATCACGATCAGTTGGTCCTGGAACGGTACCAACGGTTTCATCCAGCGATTGAGTGACCCGATTGTTCCCCCGGCTTCAACCATTTGCGGATCCCAGGCTCCGCTGGCCACGCCATTGGGAAAGTAGAGGTAGGCCAGTCGTCGTGGTGGCCCGGTTGTTTCGTTGCCTGTTTCGGCTGCATCGGTGCACGGACTCATCACGTCCAGCAATGGCAGGGCGACGGCCGCACCGGTGCCCCGGAGCATGGTCCGTCGCGAGATGGCGTAAGGGTGCGTCATGGCGACGTTTCGGTCGGTTGCCGTTGGCGGTTTCGGAATGGGTAGCTGCGAATGATGGCCCGGATCAACGTCCCAAAACGGAACTCGTCGGCCGCGAGCGTCTTTCGGATCGATTGCACCGCGGTCTCGTCATAGTACTCCAGTTGTCGTCCCAGGGCGTAGGCCAGCATCTTGCGGATGACCTGGTTGACCAGTTGGTCATGCCGCTTCTCGAGCAGCACCCGCCTCAGGCCCGATGGCCCGGTGAACCTGTGCCCCTCGGGAAGCGAGGCGGTGGCATCGATCGTGCGGCGGCGTCGACGGGTTCGCCAGCGTCCGAACCAGTCGTAGTTTTCCAGGCTCAGACCGAGCGGGTCGATGGCGTCGTGGCAGGCGCCACAGCGGCGGTCCTCGCGGTGGAGTTTCAGTTTCTGACGCCTGGTGAGTTGCGATCTCTCGGCCAGGTCCTCGGACAACTCGTTGGCCCCGGGCGGTGGGGGAGGGGGAGGCGTGCCGAGCAGATCGGCCAGGATCCAGCGGCCCCGGTTGATCGGGCTGGTCCGGCCGGGAAACGAGGTGACGGTCAACAGGCTTCCCTGTCCAATCAGCCCGCCTCGTCGATCGGTCTTCAATTCGACCCGGCGCATTCGTGACCCCCGCACGTTTTCGATGCGGTAGAAATTGGCCAGTTCCTCGTTGAGAAACGTGTAGCGGGCGTCGATCAGTCGCGAGACCGGCTGGTTGTCACGGACCAGGGAGACGAAAAACATCGCCGTTTCGGCCCGCATGGCGGCCATGAGCGTTTCGGTGCACCAGGGGTTGTCGATTGGATCGGCACGAATGCGGGTACCCAGGTGTACCGATCCCAGCCACTGCCCGGCGAAGCGGGTGCCCAGCGTTTCGGCGCGGGGATCGGCCAGCATCCGTGTGATTTCGGCTTCGAGACTGTCGGGCTGATCGAGGGTGTCCTGGTCGGCGAGCCGTGTGAGCCGTTCGTCGGGCATCGAGGCCCAGAGGAAGTACGAGAGCCTTGAGGCGAGGTCGTGGTCACTGATGGCGGTCGGGGCGGTGCCACGAGGTGGCGTCTCGATTTTCATCAAGAACGACGGAGAGACCAGGGCGGCCTGCAGCACGGATCGGATTGCCTGGTCGAAATTGGCCCCAGCCCGGCGACGTGCCAACACGGCCGAGATGTACCGTTGTCGGGTTGACTCGGGGACGGGATGTCGAAAAGCGCGGGGAAGGAATCGTCCCAGGATCTCGGATGCCGCTTTTTTGTCACTGACGTCATTTCCCGGACGACGGACCAGGATTCTCGTTATGGCCTGCTGTTGTGCCTCGGTCTTCGGTTTCAGCGGCAGGGCCTGGTTGATGACTTTTTCGGCCGCGCCCAGGTACCGTTCCATCAAGGTGGGCTGGAGGAACAGCGTGTTGGCGCTGTTGTCGAAACCACTGGTACCGCTGAGTTCGGATGGGAACCGCGTGGCGGCGCGGACGTCGACACCGAACAGGTCGCGGACCGTGTTGTCGTACTCGTGATGGGTCAGTCTCCGCGTGGGCTCGTCGCCGGGATTGTCGATTGTCGAATAGTCGAATTCATCGAGTTGGACACGGATCCAGGCAACCAGGCGTCGTCGTGTGGCCGTATCGGGTTGTTCCTCGTCCTCGGGCGGCATGAACCGGTGGCCAACCAGGAAGGCGATGTTGTTCCAGATCTCCCGGTCGGCGACCAGTGGTGTGCGTTGCAGTGCCTTTTCCAACTGCAGGCCACCCTCGCGGTTCTCCGGTCCGTGACATCCAGTGCAGAACTGTCGCAGGATTGGCAGGATGTCGCGGGTGGCCTGAAGTCCGCGCGCCTGTTGACGGTCGGCGGCGGTGACTGCCGGTGGCCGTTGGGCGCCGGAAATCGTTTGAGTCTGCTGGGCGGATGTTGGAACGTTCATCCCGAGCAGGCACATCGTGAACAGGGCGAGTCGCATACGTACCAGGGG
>CAZYAZ010000015.1:11009-82345 GCA_964646205.1 uncultured Planctomycetaceae bacterium
CGTTCATCCCGAGCAGGCACATCGTGAACAGGGCGAGTCGCATACGTACCAGGGGAGGCGTGCTGGAACCGGAACCGGAACCGGAATTTGTTGTCCGGATTGTAGTCGTCGCTTTCTTCACCGGCCAATGGCCAGTCGGCTCGCTCTGGCCTGTCGACCTGGGCAGGTTTCCGTCGTAGGATGGGGTGGTTGATTCGTCCCGGAGGTCGCGAACTTGTCGTCATCGACAGCCAAGCAGTGTCGCGCGATCGTCCTGGCCCTGGTGCTGGCCGGTGGGACTCCTCGTGACGGGCTGGCCGAGGTGCCATTTCCCGAGCAGATCGACCGGATCATCGATGCGGCACATCGTCGCGATGGGCTGAAGTCGGCCGGGGTGGCTGACGATGCGGAGTTCGTGAGACGGGTGTACCTGGACCTGGCTGGTGTGGTCCCGACTGCGGCGCAAGCCAGCCAGTTTTTTGAGGATGCGACCAAGGCGAAACGCGAACGTTTGATCGATCAACTCGTGGTGGCCCCGGAATTCTCGTTGCAGATGGCTCGCGTTTTTGACGCGATGCTGGTGGAGCGACGTGTGGCCACGATCCGTTCATACGACTTCAAACCGACCGATTGGCAGGACTGGTTGGCGACGGCATTCCGGCGGAACACTCCCTGGGATCGTTTGTCGGCAGTCTTGCTCGAGAGCGACGGGACAGATCCCTCGGAGGCCGCGGCGGCGAGGTTTTACCTGGTTCGGGATGTCGAGCCTCACCTGGTCGCTCGCGATATCGGTCGCCTGTTCCTGGGCAAGGATCTCCAGTGTGCCCAGTGTCATGATGATCCCCGGATCAAGGCATATCGCCAGGCAGACTATTACGGGTTGTACGCGTTCGTCAGTCGATTGAAACACTTTCGTGACGACAAGAAAAAAATGAATTTCGTGACCGAGAAGGCTACCGGTAATGTGTCGTTCTCCTCGGCTTTCAGTGGAGAGATGGGAGAGACCAACCCGCGGTTGCCCGGTGGCGAGATGATCGCCGATCCTCCGCTGGTCAAGGGCAAGGAGTACTCGGTCAAGCCGGAGAAAGGTCAGATGGGAATTCCGATCTACAGCCGGCGCAAGCTGTTGTCTCGCCAGTTGCCTCGCAAGCAGACAACCGGGTTCTCCAGGAACATAGCCAATCGCCTCTGGGCGTTGATGCTTGGTCGGGGCCTGGTCCATCCGCTGGACATGCACCATCCAGACAATCCCCCATCCCACCCCGAGTTGCTCGAGCGACTTGGCCAGAGGCTGGAACAGACGGATTACGATATCCGGGGACTGTTGCGGGAGATCGCGCTCACGCGGACCTACCAGCGTTCGAGTCGACTGCCGACCGGGGCTGATCCGATGCGGCCATCCAGGCCGTCGGAATTCACGGTAGCCGCGTTGCGTCCATTGACCCCGGAACAATTGGGATGGAGCATGCTGCAGGTCACCGGACGGTTGCCGTCGCGTGTTGAACGGTTTGAAAGGAAGTTGCGAGAAGCCACCGAACAGAAGGCCGACAAGAAAGCCAAAACGGAGCCAGCATCACAGAAAACCAGCCCGACGTCTTCGGCTGCCGGGGGGGAGGTGGAGGACCGAAGTTGGCAGGCGCACCAACAGGCTTACCGGGAGCTTGGCAGGGAACTGGACAGCCTGTTCATGGTGTTTTCCCGGTTGCCCGGTCAGTCGGACAACGGTTTTCAACCGTCGGTGGACCAGGCGTTGTTTCTGCTCAACAGCGAGCAGATGGTCAAGTTCACCACGGACTTTCAATTGCTCGATCAGTTGACCACCCTGGCGGACAAACCTGGCCAGTTGACGGCTCAATTGTATCTCTCGGTCCTCTCTCGCTTGCCCGACGACAAGGAGCAGCAGGAGGTGGCCAAGCTGTTGGTGGGGACAGAGAATCGTGATCAGCTTCGCCAGGCGATCCGGCGGATCATCTGGGGTTTGCTGGTGTCTGCGGAGTTTCGTTTGAACCATTGATCTCCAGGAGTGCGGTTTTGCAGGATCAGCGACCACCGGAGCGACACGACCGGACGGGCAATTGCCAGGACTCACGGCAATTCTCGCGTCGTGGATTGCTGCAGAGCACGCTGGGTGGTGCCGTGGGCCTGACGGTCGGTGGTGGAGGACTCACGGCGGCACCCGCGGTCCCTCCTCCTCGGAAACTGTTGCTGCTGTTTTTGTCCGGCGGCGCGAGTCAACTGGAGACTTTCGATCCCAAGCCGGATTCGAAGTACGGCGGTCCGTTTCGCCCGATTGCTTCGTCGGTTCCCGGAGTGCAGGTTGGTGAGTTGTTGCCTCACACTGCTGGAATCCTCAACCGCCTGGCGGTGATTCGCAGTGTCAACACGGGCGAGCGAAGCCATTTCCGAGGCCATTACCTGTTGCAGTCGGGACGCAAGGTGCCGGGATATCCTGTGCTGGGCTCGGTGATGGCCCGATTGCTGGAGCGTCCCGGTGACGAATTGCCTGGTTACGTGACGCTGCGAAGGCAGAATCCCCAGGCTTACACCGATGTTGGCGATGCCGGGTTCCTGGGACCTCGTTACGAGGGGGTGATGCTCATCGATGGCAAGCCGCCAGCGAATATCGTTCGACCCAAGTCGCTTGATGTTGCCGCGGAAAAAACCCGTGACAACATTCGTCGGTTGACCGACCGGAGGTTCCTGGAAAGCCGGAGTCCCGGTGCGATCCAATCCTATGCGGACAGTTATCAAAAGGCTGCCGCATTGATGCGACGGCGAGACGTTTTCGATCTTGAGCAAGAATCGGCGGCAGACCGGCAGCGATATGGGGATCACCACTTTGGCCGCAATTGCCTGTTGGCCCGGAGGTTGCTGGAGTCGGGAGTTCACTGTGTGAAGGTGGCCCACCATGACTGGGACGCCCACTTCGAGAACTTCCATTGGCAGCGGCAGCGGTGCCTGGAATTCGACCGGACCTTCGCGACCTTGATGGATGATTTCCGTGACCGGGGACTGTTGGAGGAGACCCTGGTGGTGATCGTGGGCGAGATGGGACGCACACCCCGGATCAACTACTACGGCGGGCGGGATCACTGGGGGGATGCCTGGTCGATGGCGTTTGCCGGATGCGGGATCCGGCCCGGGGTCGTGTTGGGTAAGACCAATGCCCTGGGAACCGAGGTGGTCGACGGTGCGGTTGATGCAGGGGACCTGTTCCACACCATCCTGGCCGCGATGGGCCTGGATTCGACAGGAAATCACCAGGTTGGCGGACGGGACAATCCGATCGCCGATCCCGCCTCCACGGTCATCAAGGAGGTGCTGGCCTGATGGTGTTTGCTGGTGACAAACTGGATCCCGCTGCCACCAGGCGGTTGCGAGAATTTCCTCACGAAACGCCGCTGATGTCGTGCGTGGTCGATCCGACCGGTCGCTGGTGCTTTGCCGGCGGTCGCAGCCGCCGGGTTTATGTCACCGATCTCGACACGGGTGTGACCCGGTCGCTGGAGGATCACGAGAGTTGGGTGGTCACCGCGACACGTTGGAGTACCGCGGACGTGCCGGTGAAATCGCCGGCGGCCGAATTGACGCCGCCTCCGCCACCTCAACCACGAGACACCGTGTCGGTGGAATCCGGTTCGCCGACGCCGGTCGTGATGCCAAACGAGAAATCGGTGGTGGTCACCGGTGACCTGGTGGGCCGGTTGATCTGCTGGGACACGCTGGGAGATGGGCCGGTGGTCCGCTGGAGCATCGAGACCGGTCACGGGACACTGAGGAGCGTTGCGGTCTCAGGAGACGGACAACTGGTGGCCACGGGTGGCGGAGATGGCGTGGTCCGTCTTTGGTCCCTGGACGACGGGAAGGCGGTTCGTGAATTGGTGGGGCACACCTGCCCGGTGTTCAGCACCGCCTTTCATCCCGATGGAGTGCACTTGCTCTCGGGTGATCGTGGCGACCAGAAGATCAAGCAGTGGGACTACAGGGCCGGCCGGGAAATCCGGGAGTTCGATGCGAAGGACCTGTCGAACTACAAGGGCGGGACGGACATCAATTACGGAGGGGTCCGCGACCTGGCTTTTTCTCCGGCGGGGGACGTGGTGTTCTGCTGCGGTCGAGACAGTTACGCCCGCCCGGCGATTGTCCTGCAGTTCGACTGGAAGACCGGTCAACAGGTCCGCAAGCAGGTGTCCACGTTCACCAACTCGATCTTCCATCACCTGGTGTTCCACCCGCAGGGTTTCTTCGTGACCGCGGGGGTGGGGGCCCAGACGGGTGAGATCTGGTTCTGGACGCCCGGTGAAGACGAGAAACTGGCCAGCGTCAAGGTGTCGGGGCCCGCCTACGGGATGGACCTGCACCCGGATGGTCGTCACATCATCGTTGCCCAGATGGGTGGTCCCCAGACCTACGGGGACCAGGGCATGGTCGGGCTGTACGAGATCCCGTGGGTGTCACAGGCCCGGTAAGTGGTCGGAGCAGGGGGTCACTCGCCCCAGGCGTCTCGCAGAAATCTGAGCCAGTTTCCGTTGAGGATCGCTGCGGTGGCTTCGGCCGAGTATCCACGTTTGTCGAGTATTTCGGTGAACCTCTGCAGATCCGCGATGGTGTCGAGGTCGGCCGGGAATTCGTCGGTGCCGACCCCTCCATCCAGATCGCTGCCGATGGCGACGTGCCGATGGTCGCCGGCCATCTGGCAGATGTAGTCAATGTGGTCGACGGCCCGATCGAGCATCACCCGCAGGTGCCGGTTGTCTCCCAGGCATTTCCACTCGTACTGCAGTTGCCAGTTTCCCAGCGTGACGCCGATGACGCCGTTGCGGTCGAGGATCGCCTGGATCTGGGCGTCGTCGAGTTCGCGTTGATGGGGGACCAGGGTGCGGCTGTTGCAGTGGCTGGCCAGCACCGGCCCCTCGTAATGCTGCAGGCATTCCCAGAACGACGCGTCCGAGCAGTGGGTCAAATCGAGCGGGATTCCCAGCCGTTGCATCTCCGCGAGCAGTGGGGGGCCGAGGGAGGTCAGCCCACTGGCGCTACCGGTGCCCCCGGCGTAGCGTCCCTCGGCCGAATGAGCCGGGCCGATCAGTCTCAGGCCCCAGTTCCACCAGTCCTCGAGTTGGCCGGGGTCGAGCACCGCGTCGGCACATTCCATGTTGACGACCAGGCCCAGCGGAGGAGAGGTCGCCGGGTCGGGCGTGTCGCCGGCATCCCACTGGGTCCACTCGTCCATGTGGCCGTCCAGGTCCTCCAGGCAACGGATGATCCTGGCGTGTCCCTGCCGCTCCAGGGCCTCGTAGTAAGCCAACTGGCCGCGGGCGACGGCGAATGCCTGTTCAGGAGATCCGAAGTCCATGTGCGGGATGAACCGGCCGGTCGTGGCGAATGCGTGCGCCGTGGTGAAGCACAGCGCCACCCGTCCACTCCGCATCTCGTCCAGAGAGACAGTGCTTTTGCCTTTGCCCTTGGCCGTCTCGTGACTCTCCCGAACCCGCGTGGTCCAGACGTTGACCAGCAGGTCCCGGTTTTCTTTGATGGCATTCAGCGCCAGGTCGAGGTGGCCGTCTACGATCAGCATGGTGTGGGCCTGTCATGGGATAAGACTGGGGGCAGCGAAATGCAAAGGACCCCGCGGCGAACAGTCTTCACCGCGGGGTCCCATGTTGCTCATGACACGTCGGTCACTTCTTCTTGGCCAGCGCGCCCTCGATCAGCTTGAGCACGGCCGGGTCGTCCGGCTTGGTCCGGGGACCAAAACGTCCGATCACGTTGCCCTGGCGGTCGATGACAAATTTCTCGAAGTTCCACGCGACCTTGCCGGGCCCCTTGGGCTTGGCAGCCTGTTTGGTCAGGTGCTTGTAGAACGGTGCGGCGTCTTTGCCGTTGACGTTGACCTTGGAGAACATGTCGAAGCTGACCTTGTACTTCGACGTGCAAAAAGTCTTGATTTCAGCGTTCGTGCCGGGCTCTTGCGCGCCGAACTGGTTACAGGGGAAGCCGAGTACCGAAAGACCCGACTTGTTGTACTTGGTGTGCATGGCCTGCAACTGCAGGTATTGGGGGGTAAGGCCTCACTGGCTGGCCAGGTTGACCACCAGCATCACGCGTCCGTTGTACTTCTTGAAGTCGACCGGCTTGCCGTCGATCGATTTCATTTTGAATTTCAGGCCGGCGGCAGGTTCGGCTGATTGGCCCGGCAGCGCCATCAGTCCGGAAAACACCAGCCCGGCGGCCAGCAGTCCAACTTGTCTCATGGGGATTTGGTCCTTGTCAGGGGGATTCGACCGTATTGCCTTGGCAGGCTAATTGACTGTGAATTGAATCGCAACTGCGGCGGCCGGGGCGGCCGGCACCGGTCATCGTGTCCGCACGCGCCGTGTCCATGGTTTGCGGTCAGTCCGGCGAGCCTAGAACAACTCGACGACCGGACGTCCGTCGGAGACCCGTACCGGTCGTCCGCTGCCGTCGGGGACTGCGGCTTCGGGTTTCAGACCGAAGGCATGCAGGATCGTGGCCTGGAAATCGTAGACACTCACCGGCAGGTCGTGGACGTAGGCGGCCAGTGGGTCGCTGGCGCCATAGATCTGTCCTCCCTGGACACCACCTCCGGCCAGCACGGCCGAATAGCACGCGCCCCAGTGGTCCCGGCCGGTGAACTTGTTGATTGTGGGTGTGCGCCCGAATTCCCCGATCACCGTCACCAGGGTGTCTTCCAACAGTCCCCGTTGATCGAGATCCGACAGCAATGTCGAGAAGGCCGCATCGAATGACGGCAGGCAGTTCTTGTTGCTGAGCATCTCCTTGCCACGGTTGGTGCCGCCACAGACCTTGGTTTTCTTCTCGGCTCCGTGGTTGTCCCAGAGATTGAACTGGCAGCCGTCGGTCCCGTAGTAGGTCCAGAAGACGTTGACCATTCGCACATCGCGCTCGATCAGTCGACGCGCCAGGAGGAAACTCTGGCCGTACTCATTCATTCCGTACTGTTCACGCAACGGCATCGATTCGTTGGTGACGTCGAATGCCTCACGAAATGCTTTCGACGTCAGCATCTCGATCGCCTTGTTGTACTGCTGCTGGTAGGCCAGCACAGCGCCGTCGTTGCCGACGCGTTGTGGTCCGACCGCGTCGAGCAACGATCGCCGGGCATCGAGACGTTCGACCGTCATCTGTTCGCCGTGCAGTTCCAGGTTCTTCAGGGTGAATTCGGTTCTTTCCAGGGACCCCGTTTTTTCGGTGCCCAGGCTCAATGGCTCGAATCGTGGGCCGAGGAAACCGGCCCGCTGGCCCTTGTAGAAACGTGTGCCGGTGGTGAAGTGCCTCGGGACCACGACCCACGGTGGCAGGCTTCCCGAGGGACCCAGCAACTTGTGCAGGATGGCGCCGATGGCCGGATGGTCATCGGGTGAGACCGGGTAGGCCTTGTTCCGGATGGTGGACAACCGGCTGGCCATGAGCGTGCGGTAGATGCCCGTATCGTGTGACTGGGTGTCGACATTCATCGACCGGATGACCGCCAGCTTGTCGGCGTGCGGGGCGACCTTGGGCAGCAGGCCACCGAACCGTGTGCCGGGGACCGCGGTCGCGATGTCACCAAACTGGCCCCGGATCTTGACTGGCGCATCGGGCTTGGGATCCCACATGTCCAATTGCGAGGGACCACCACAGAGGAAGATGTAGATGGACCGTTTGGCCGTCGCCGAATGCCGCGTGGCATCGATCGCCTGGGAGGATGTGTCGGCCGCCGCGAGGATCTCGGGCAATGTCATTCCCAGGCCACCAACGGTGCCCAGACGCAATGCGTCACGGCGACTGAACCCGCCGCGGTGCGGGACGTGCATGGGCATCAGGTTGAGCATTGTCGATCTCGCCTCCAGTGGAAACGACAGTATACACCCTGTCTCAGGCCATCGGAAACACCGAGACACCGATCACGACCACGATTAGTCCCACCAGCCCCATCATGCAGGACATCGGCGTGACGTACTTCAGGGCTTCACTTTCAGTCATGCCGCTCATCTTGGCGATCACCCAGAATCCGCTGTCGTTCATCCAGGCGATCGGTTTCGACCCGCACCCGATTGCCAGTGCCAGGTAGACGGGGTGGAACGGGAGGTTGCCGGAGGTGGCCAGTCCCGAGAGAATTCCGACGGCGGTGATCATGGCGACGGTGCCTGATCCCTGGGCTGTACGGACCGCGGCGGTGATCAAAAAGGCCAGCGTGACAATCAATGCCGGGGATGCGTCGGGCAGATCCTTGATCAGGCCGGCCACTCCGGTTTGTTGCAACACCTGTCCAAAGGCTCCGCCACCGGCGGTGATCAGGATGATCACGCCGCCACTGGCCAACGACTGTTCGATCGAGCCGCCCAGTTCTTTCAGGCTGGTCCGCTTCTGCCAGGCCACCGTGGCCAGGGCGATTCCTGCAGACAGCAGCAGGGCGATGTTCTTGTTGCCCAGCGTTTCCAGTGTCGAGTGGACCGTTTTGGGCAGTTGCAGTTGGAACGTATTGACCACAGTCAGGCCGCTGATCAGCACCACAGGCAAGACAATCGGCATCAGCGAGACCCACAAGCCCGGCAATTCACTTTCGTCCTTCTGTGCCAACGTCTCGAGTTCCGCGAGAGAGAATTCGGCGGTCTCCCGGAGCGGCAACTCGCGAAAGCGGTTCAGCACCGAGGCGTACAGGTAGCCGAATCCGGCTGTGAAGGTGCCCACGATCGAGCCGGCCAGGATCATGGCACCGAGATCGACACCCAGTTCACCCGCCACGAACAGGGGGCCGGGGGTGGGGGGCACCAGCGAGTGGGCCATTGAGGCTCCGGCGACGATGCACAGGACGTACAGCAGGTAATTCCCGCCGGTCCGCATCCGCATCGCCTTTCCCAGCGGGATCATCAGGTAAAAGACCGTGTCGAAGAAGACGGGGATGCCCAGCAGGAAACCGCTGCCCAGGAACGCCCCGCCGGCTCCGCGCTGCCCGAGTACTGCCAGCGCGCTGCGGACGATTCGGTCGGCGGCACCACTGTCGAGCAGGCACTTGCCGACGATCGAGGCCAGGGCAATCAGGATGCCGATCTTGGCACACGTTGATCCGAAACCTGTTGCCACCCGTTCACCGACTGTCTGGCCGGACAACCGGTTGGCGGTGGCAACTGCCGAGGACCGGACGACCAGGTCGTCGGCCCGGATGGTTGTTCCGATGGCCTCGGGATGAAACACGGCCGACTTGCCGGATTCTTCGACCGCGAGTGTTCCGATGGGTTCGTGATGTCCGGTCTGAGCCGAGAAACGAACGACCTGGAGTGGCGTGTCCTGGTTGACCGGTCCGTTGAAGTCGACTCGTTGGGGAGTCTCGCCAGGGGCGGAGGGTTGGAACGCAACGGCAGCTTTCTCCAGGGACCACCGTTCGACGGAGGAAGCAGGGGTGAGCAGTCCGACAAATATGGCACCGAGGATCAGCGCCACGAAGGCATGGAGTCTCAGGAAAAGGATCCCACCGATCACCGTGACAATGCCAACAAGAATGATGCCAAGAATTGTTGATGTGCTGGCCATGGAGAACTGTTTCACAGGATGGTGGTGTGAGTCTCTTGGTCGTGATATTACCAGACGAACCGATTGGTACGAACGGTCTCGGATGACGAGAATCCTGTATCATGGTGATCGCTTCCAATGACTGGCTTCACCGGGATGATGCACACGTGAAGATTCGATGGCCGATCGCATTGCTGATGTTCGTTGTCGGGTCACCGTTGACGGTGAGATTGCTCGCCGAGGAACCCACCGAATCCTCCTTTCCCCGGACACGTGTGTCGGTCGACGAACGCGACCATTGGTCGTTCCAGTCCTTGCAGCCGGGGCAGGTGCCCGTGGTGGAAAAATCATCCTGGTGTCGCAATCCAGTCGATCGATTCGTCCTGTCGCGACTGGAGGAGAACAGGGTGTCTCCTTCGGACAGGGCCTCCCGGCGGGTGCTGGCAAGACGTGCCCATTTTTCGTTGCTGGGCTTGCCCCCGTCTCTGGAGGCGATTGCCCGATTCAGGTCCGACAGGTCACCGTCGGCCTGGAGCGACCTGGTCGATCGGTTGCTGGCCTCGCCACATTACGGGCAACGGTGGGCCCGGCACTGGATGGACGTGGCGAGGTTCGCCGAGAGTGGCGGTTTCGAACACGATGCGGATCGGCCGACGGCTTACCATTATCGCGATTTTCTTATTGCCGCTTTCAACAGCGATATGCCGTTCGATCAGTTTCTGGCCTGGCAACTGGCCGGAGACGAGTTGGCTCCGAAAGATCCACTGGCATTGATGGCAACCGGGTTCCTGGGGGCCGGTGTATTTCCCAGCCAGTTGACCGAAGCCGAATTCGAATCGTCCCGCTACGACGAACTCGATGACATGGTGACCACCACGGGGGTGGCTTTCCTGGGACTCTCGATTGGTTGTGCACGGTGTCACGATCACAAGTACGACCCGATTCCATCCCAGGACTATTACCGCCTGCTGTCGGCATTCCGGACGGCAATCCGTGGTGAAGTGACCACGCGGGCACCGTGGCACGATGTGGACCAGAAGGTGCTGGTCACCAGCGAGGGGCTGCCCAAGCTCAAGCACCACGCCGATGGTCGTGGGTTTCCGCATTTCTACAAGCAGATCTTTTTTCTGTCCCGTGGCGATGTTCACCAGAAACACGGTGCCGCCGAGACGGGATATCTCCAGGTGCTGATCCGGCCTGGCAGTCAATTGTCCCGTTGGCAGGTGAAGCCTCCGCAGGGGTGGACGCGGACGTCTTTCCGCCGGGCGTCGCTGTCCCGCTGGATGACCGACACCCGTGATGGGGCGGGGAACCTGGTGGCGCGCGTGATCGTCAATCGTCTCTGGCATCACCACTTTGGCCGTGGATTGGTCGCCACGCCCAACGACTTTGGCACCCAGGGCGAGGAGCCCACTCATCCAAAACTGCTCGACTGGCTGGCCGAACAACTGATCCGGGGTGGGTGGCGATTGAAACCGATCCATCGCCTGTTGCTGACCAGCAGCGTCTATTGTCAGCAGGGACGGATCGATGACCGGAGAATGACTGCTGATCTGGAAAACCGGTTGTGGTGGCACAGGCCCCGCAGGCGGCTCGAGGGCGAGGCGATCCGGGACGCGTTGTTGGGTGTGTCGGGGCGACTCGATACGGGGATGTACGGTCCGGGTACACTCGATGAAAAATCGCCGCGTCGCAGCGTTTACCTGAAGGTCAAGCGAAGTCGCCTGGTGCCGACGATGATGCTGTTTGATTGGCCGGAACACCTGGTGAGTATCGGGCGGCGGTCCAACACGACCACCGCGGCCCAGGCGCTAGCATTCATGAACAGCCCAGCGGGTCGGGGCTACGCGCGATCGCTGGCGGACCGGTTGCCCAGCGATTCAAAACAGGCGGTGGTTCGTGGGTGGGAGTTGGCCCTGGGGCGTCCTCCGCGGCCCGACGAACGGGCTGCGACGTCACTGTTCCTGGAGCGACAGGAACAGATCTACCGCCTGGCCGGCCGGACCGACGGGGTTCAGACCGCCCGGGTCGACCTGTGCCAGGCCCTGCTGGGGATGAACGAGTTCATTTACGTTGACTGAGAGACATGCGCCTTTCGAGGCGATCTCTGAAGAGGATCTCGCTATGAGAGAAAATGCCGATCTTGGCCTGGACCCGGCCCTGCTGACGCGTCGTCACATCCTGGCTCGAGCCGGAGCCGGTTTTGGCGTGGTGGGGCTGTCGGGGTTGTTGCATTCGGAGGGCCTGCTGGGGCCGACTGTCCGAGCCGATTCCGGGCTGGGGCAACGGGGCCTGGCTCCACTGGCACCCCAGCAGACTCATTTTCCCGGTCGTGCCCGGCAGGTGATCTGGATTTTTGTCAATGGGGGGCCCAGCCAGGTTGACACGTGGGATTTCAAGCCGGGGCTGGTGCGTCGCAACGGGATGTCGATCAAGACATTTGATCCCAAGTTTGAGAACACCACCGGGTTCTTCCGCAATTCCGTGGGCAACCTGATGGCATCGCCGTTTGCATTTCAACGTCGCGGCGAATGTGGCAAACCGATCTCCTCGATTTTTCCTCGCCTGGGGGGCCATGCCGACAAGATGGCGTTCGTGCACTCGGTTTTCACCGAGTCGAACAACCATTCTCCGGCGTTGTTCATGATGAACTGTGGCATGCCGAGGATGGGACTGCCTTGTGTCGGATCGTGGGTCACCTACGGACTGGGCAGCAGTAGCCAGGACCTGCCGGCGTTTGTCGTGATGAGCGATCCGAAGGGCAGGGGGTTGCCCAAGGGGCACGCGGCCAACTGGAGTGCCGGGTTCTTGCCGGGCGTTTTCCAGGGAACGCACCTGAGGCCGCAGGGGCCGCCGATCGACAATCTGAAACGGCCCGGGAAGATGACCGACCTCTCGCAACGCAACCAGTTGAACCTGCTCCGACAACTGAACAGCCCGGGCGGTTTGTCATTGGCCGGCGGAGAACTGGCTTCACGAATCCAGAGTTTTGAATTGGCTTACCGGATGCAGTCGGCGGCGCCGGAAGCGTTGGCGATTGAGGCTGAGTCGCGACAAGTCCAGGAACTCTATGGCATTGGCGACAAGCAGTGTGACCATTTTGGTCGCCAGTGCCTGGTGGCCCGCCGGCTGGTCGAACGGGGTGTCCGATTCGTGCAACTGTATTCCGGCGGGAACGAGAACCAGAGAAGCTGGGATGGGCACAGCGACATCCAGGGGAACCATTCGCAGTTCGCTGGTGAAACCGATCGGCCAGTGGCGGGGTTGCTGGAGGACCTGGCCCAACGAGGGCTGCTCGACGAAACCCTGGTGGTGTGGTGTGGGGAATTCGGCCGATTGCCGGTCGCCCAGACGGGCAAGAAGCCGGGCCGCGATCACAATCCGCATTGTCTGACGGCGTGGATGGCCGGGGGCGGGATCCGGGGAGGCACCTCTTACGGTGCCTCCGACGACGTGGGGTTCCGGGCTGCCGAAAACCGGGTGCACGTCAACGACCTGCACGCCACGATCCTGCACCTGCTCGGACTCGACCACGAAATGCTGACATACGGTTACAACGGCCGGGATTTCCGTTTGACCGATGTGGCCGGGCGAGTGATTCCTGAGATCATCGCCTAGCGTCAGATCAGTTCGGCGATGGGCCGACCGCTGGGCAGCAGGGGGATTGGCCGCCCGGCGTTATTGATCGTCTCGCCATTGAGATCAATTCCCAGGTGACGGTACATCGTCGCCAGCACGTCGGTGGGATGAATCGGACGCTCGGAAGGCATCTCGCCCTTCGAGTTGGATGCACCGATCACCTGGCCGACCTTGAGGCCGCCGCCGGCCATCAGGATGCTCATCAGGGCTCCCCAGTGATCGCGACCACCGGTCTTGTTCACCCGTGGTGTCCGTCCGAACTCGCCCCAGACGACAAGCATCACCTTCTTGTCGAGGCCGCGCTGGTAGAGATCTGTCAGCAGGGCACTGACCATCTGGTCCAGCGGAGGGCCATGGTGTTCCATGCCCCGGGAGGGGCCGTTGGACCCGTCGGCGGGGCGTTTGTCGTCGACGATGTTGAGATGCCAGTCCCAGCACAATGAATCGGGCGCGGTGTTGATGGTGACAAAGGTCACTCCCGATTCGACCAGGCGTCGAGCCAACAGGGCCATCTGGCCCCACCGGTGCGGGCCGTACATCTGGCGGACGTGTTCGGGTTCGCGGGTCAGGTCGAAGGCTGCCCGGGCGCGGCCGCTGGTGACCATGTCGAGCGCGGCGACGGTGAACCTGTCGATGCCTTCCATCTGGCGAGTGGCGTCGGCGTTGCGAGAAAACCGATCGAGTTGCTGCAGCAGGCTGCGGCGATCATCGACTCGATCGATTGTCAGGTTGTCGGCGAGAGTCAGGTTCGATGTCGCCTCCACCACCTTCCGTCGCTTGAACTCGTCTCGGTACGGGTCCTGCATCACTGTGAAGGGAGCGTGCTGAACACCCAGGTAGCCGGTTCCCATGACCGCGCCGATTTCCGGGTTCCGGGTCTGTTCGTGGGACAGCAGCACGTAGGGGGGCAGGCCGGGATCGTTTGCACCACGGAAATGGCTCACGATCGATCCGGAAGAGGGATGTGTTGGAGGTGTGATGTTGCCCGGGTATCCGGTCGACAGCCAGTGAGCGGCGACGTAATGGCCGTTGGTGGTGTGGGTGATCGAACGGATCAGCGCGGCCTGGTCGATGACCTGTGCCGTCCGCGGCAGTTTCTCACAAAACGAAATGCCCGCGTGCTTGGTCGGGATCACCCCGTAAGGCCCCCGATACTCGACGGGAGCCTCGGGCTTGGGGTCAAAAGTTTCGAACTGGCTGTGGCCTCCGCCCAACCAGATCTGGATGACCGCGGTGTCGCTGTCGATCTTCTGGGGAGAATCGGCCGACGCAGCACGCAATCGCAACAATTCGGGCAATGCCAGTCCAGCAGTGCCGGCCGAGAGTGTGCCGTCGAGGAATTGTCGTCGTGTGTATGGCATGAGCGGTGCGTGCCCGTCCCTGGCACAGTCGAATAAACAAAGGCTTGCGCAACTCCGAGTCTACGCCTTCCATCGGGTGTGGTAAAGGTGGAACGTGACTGAGAAAAGCTGACGTTGCTTGTGCGCCGCTGAGGAGTAAGAATCTCGATCGGTTTTGCACCGAATCAACGAAACTGGATCGAGGCGGACACGATGGCGTTATCAGAGGGAGCACCGGTACGGGTCGCTGTGATCGGTCTGGGGCGTTTTGGGCGGTTGCACGCACTCACGCTTGCCGGGCTGGCCGAGGCCGAACTGGTGGGATTGGTGGCCCGGCGGACGGAAAGCGTCGAGTCGTTGCAGCAGGAGTTGCCGGGGGTTCCGGGGTGGACCGACCTGGGTGTGGCGTTGCAGGAGTGCACGGCGGATGCGTGGGTTGTCGCGGCGACCACCGCGGCGCACGTGCCGATCACGCGGCAACTGCTGGAGGCGGGCAAGACGGTGTTGTTGGAGAAGCCGATCGCGGAGGATCTGGGCGAGGCGAGGTCGCTGGAGTCGCTCGTGGCAGCCGATTCGGCCAACCTGATGATCGGGCACATCCTGCTGTTCAACAGCGAATTCCGTCAGATCCGCGACGAGGCGGTGGCGAGGGGACCGATTGCTCATATCGATTGTGTCCGTCATCGTCCGGCATCAATCGTTCAGGATTTCGCCGGAGAAAACCCTCTGCATGCCGCGATGGTGCACGACCTGTACATGGTGCAGGTCCTGGTGGATCGGGCCGATCCGGTTGCAGTGTCGTGCCAGTATCACCGGACGCCAGATGGGGCGATCGATCTGGCGCTGGCACAGATGCAGTGGGAAAACGGCCCCCTGGCCTCGTTCTCCGCTTCGTACCTGACTCCCGAGGGAATGCCCCCGCGCGGGATCGATCGGATGGAGGTTTTCGGTGCGGGCTGGGCAGCGCGGGCCGAGGCCAATCCACGCCCCGTGGAGGTCTGGGGCGATCGGTCCGAGTGGCCAATGGCCCTGGAAATCCGAACGGATCCGGAGGGCGCCACTGGAATGCTGGCCGAGGAGCTGCGCTGCCTCTGCCGCGTGGCGCACGGAACCCAGGTGGTCCCAGTCGGGGCCACATTCGCGGACGCCATCCAGGTTCAAGAATGGATGGAGCGGCTGACTGCGGCGGTCCGTCCGTCAAATTGACAAGACAGGACTCGCCGCGGAATCAACCAGATCTGGTCAAGCCGAGTCGGCTTTAGTTGACCCGAACGTTCTCGGCGCGCGGTCCCTTGGGACCGGTACCAACGTTGTAGGAAACCTGTTGACCTTCCTGCAGGTCGTCGTACTGGATTCCCTCAACTGCCGACATGTGAAAGAACACGTCGGTGCCAGAGCCGTCCTCGATAAATCCAAAACCCTTGTCCGTCAGTCTCTTGATCGTGCCTTCTGCCATCAGTCTCGTCCAATTCTCTAGAAAAAAAGTTGGTCAGCCCCAACTGGTGAACGCTTCACCAGCTGGAGATGGCCTGCGTAGTTGCTCTCGATTTCAGTGTGGAAGACGACCAGAGTCCAGGGAGAAGCCCCCATCGTCATCATCGTCGTCGTCAAATTCGTCCACTTCATTCACGTCGTTGGCCTCGAGGTCGGCCGGGTCTCCGTCGGCTGCCGCAGGGTCCTCGAGTCCCTGCTTTCTTCTTATCCGACGTTGTCGCTTGGCTTCGGCTTTCGCCTTCTTTTCCATCTCACGTTGGCGTTTGGCAAATGTGTTCCGATTTCTTGCGATGATTGCATTCCTTGCATCAGAAGAGCGTGGCGAACCACGGCCGAAAATTGTGTAAAAACAGTCTAACGATTTCTGCTCAGAAAAACCCCTCGCAGCCCCTTTTTCGATTCCTGGTCCAGAAAGAACCTGTCGGAAAACTCGGGGCTTCCGGAAGTTTCTATCTCTCGAGGCTAGCAAGTTCGGATCAGTTTTGAAGGGAACTACCGGTTTCTGGATAAAAAAACTGGGTCTTGCCCTAGAGAATCTCGTGGATGACACGCCCCCGGCTGATGGGGATCGGCCGATCCAGTGGGTCATGGACAACGGTTTCTGACCCGTAGCCCAGGCAGTGGAACATGGTGGAAATGATGTCACGGGGTCGGACGACACCGTCGACGGGAAACGCGGCGTGGCGGTCACTGGAACCGTGAACGACTCCGCCACGGATGCCACCTCCGGCCATCGCAACCGAGAAACAGTTTCCCCAGTGGTCCCGTCCCGCGTTCTTGTTGATTTTTGGCGTGTGTCCAAATTCTCCCTGCCACACGACCAGCGTGTCGTCCAGCAGGCCGCGTTGTTCGAGATCCTCGAGCAACGCGGTGAAGGCCTGGTCCATCATGGGCATCAGGAATGATTTCAAGGACTTGCAGTGCAGGGAGTGCGTGTCCCAGCCACCCTGGTTGGGCTTGTCCTTGATCCGGGTCCAGTTGAGTTGGACCAGCGACACGTTGCGTTCGATCAATCGGCGTGCCAGCAACACGCTCTGGGCGAAACGGCTTCGTCCATAACGATCTCGGGTCTTGTCAGATTCTTCCCCGAGATCGAATGCCGTGCCCGCCTGTCCGCGGGTGAGCAGGTCGAGTGCCTGCCTGGCTTGGAGTTGGTAAGAACTGACCGCGGGGGCACGGTCCAGGTGCCCGCGAGTGGAATCGAACTGTTCGAGCAGCCGGCGTCGACGGTCCAGTCGCAGTCCCGCGACGTCGGATTCCATTGTCAGTCCGGGGACGTTGAAGGTGTTGTCCTGGGGCTGGCAGTGGATGAGCCATGGATCGTGACGGCGGCCGAGAAAACCGGCATCCTGTCCGGGCCAGGGAAAGTTGCCGTCGTTCCAGATGTGTTCGGGCAGTGTGATCGCGGCGGGAAGTTGTCCGACTTCCTGCTTCAGGGAACGCACCAGCGAGCCGACGCAGGGCCAGTTGTTGGGCGGCTTGGGAAGTGCGCTTTCGCGGTTCAGTGGCTGGTGGGGGACGCCGGTGAGCATCTGGTAGCCGCTGGAGGAGTGGGAATTGTCGCCCGTGACAACCGCCCGCAGTACCGCCAGCCGGTTGGCCCACCTGGCGGTTCGAGGCATCAGTTCTCCGACAGGAAGGCCCGTCAACGACGAGGAAATGGAACCGAATTCGCCTCGAATATTGGCCGGGGCATCGGGCTTGGGGTCCCAGGTTTCGTGTTGAGGAGCACCGCCGGTCAGTCCGAACAGGATCACCCGTTTCGCGGTGGGTGCGATCGAAGTCGGAGTCGCCGCCCGGGCGGCTGCCAGGCGGGGCATCGTCAGGCCACCCAGGCCGATTCCACCGATTCGCATCCACTCGCGACGAGTGATGCCGTCACAGAGTGTTTGTCCATGGTCCAACAGGCTGAGCATGGTGGCGTCATCCAATCAATTCGGAAATGACACGAGCTTCGTAAACATCTGTCAATCGCTCGTCGCGCCCGTTGTGGGTGTAGGTCAATTGTTCGTGATCGAGGCCCAGTTGGTGCAGGATCGTGGCGTGCAAGTCGGCCGTTTGAGTGCGGTTTTCAATGGAGCGATATCCGAAATCATCGGTTGTGCCGTAGGCCTGTCCGCCGCGGATTCCGCCGCCGGCCAGCCAGACGCTGAAACCATAGGGATGATGGTCGCGGCCCTCGTTTCCCCGGGCCGTGTTGCCGTTCCGCAATTCTGCCCCGGGCGTCCGGCCGAACTCTCCTCCCCACTGGACCAGGGTCGATTCGAAGAGCCCTCGCCGTTTGAGGTCCGTCAACAGGGCACCAATCGGTCCGTCGGTTTGTCCGCAGACGCTTTTGAGGCCACTGGTGTTGCTGCTGTGCGTGTCCCAGGGTTGGCCCTTCATGAACAGTTGCACAAATCGCACGCCCCGTTCGATCAACCGACGGGCCATCAGGCAGCGGCGGCCGTAAGACGTCGTTGCCGGGTTGTCCAGGCCGTACATCTGTTGGGTGGCCTTGGTTTCACTCGAGAGATCCAGGGCGTCGGTGGCCGACAACTGCATGCGGGCGGCGAGTTCGAAGTTGGCGATGCGGGCTTCGAGTTCCAGTTCTCCCGGGCGGGTGCGGAGGTGTTTTTTGTTGAGGGCCTGGAGGAGTCCGAGGCGTCCGCGACTGACAGCCTCGGTTCGAGATGTGGAGGGCTTGAGATGCAGTACCGGGACCCCCTGTGAACGGAAGGCGGTTCCCTGGTAGATCGGCGGCAGCCAGCCACTGGACCAGTTGCGGACTCCATCGACGGGCAGTCCGACGGGATCCGGCAGTGCAATATAGGCCGGGAGATCGTCGGTTTCTGAACCCAGGCCGTAGGCAGCCCAACTGCCGATGTTGGGTCGTCCGGGTCGGATCAGGCCGGTGTTGGCCATCCAGATGGCCTGCTCGTGGTTCCGGTGTTCGGTGAACATGGACCGGACCACGGCGATGTCGTCGGCGTGCGCCGCCACCCCCGACATCACCTCGGAGAATTCCAGGCCACTTTCCCCATATCGTCGAAATGAGAACGGGCTACCCAGCAGGTACTTGGTTCTGTCCTCGTCATCGTCGACTTCAGCCGGTGGCGTGGTGCCGTGATAACGGCTGAGCATCGGCTTGGGGTCCAGCAGGTCGACGTGGCTGGGTCCGCCGTGCATGAACAACTGGATCACCGCGCGGGCGGGTGCCCGGTGGCGAGGCGATCTCTGGCTGAGTGAAGTTCCCTGGGAATCGGCCGGAACTGTCGAGGTCATCAACGACCCGATTGCCAACCCGGCGAAACCGTCACCCAGGCGGCCCAGGGCCGTGCGCCGCGTGAGAGGTTGGACAAACATGGTGTGGTTCCGTAGCGGGGCTCGGGTCAGTCGATATAAGCGAATTCGTTGCTGGCCAACAGCATGTGACAAACGTCGATGATGGCTTGCTGGCGGGCGGCGCTGGGGGCCACCGGTTTGCCGTCGGCTCCCTCAAGGTGCCGTTTGGCTTGCGCGGAGAGGAATTCCGCAATCACCTGTCGTTCTTGATCGGTCGCCGGTCGTGCGTAGGCCAGGCCAATCGCCCGGTCGGCCACCTGCAGGTTTTTCGGGCTGGTCACCCGGGTTGCGAATGCCTGGGCCGCTTTCTCCATCCAGCGGCTGTTCCAGAGTGTCAGGGCCTGGGTGGCGACGGTCGACTGGGACCGCTGTGCACAGTTGATCTCGATGGTCGGCTGGTCAAAGGCCTGTAGCATCGTCTGGGGGTTGAGTCTCAGGATCTGGATGTAGACGCTGCGGCGGTTGTCGGGTTGGCCGTCTGCCATGTTCACCTCGCCGTCGGGACGACGTGCCACCCGCAACGCATTTCCGAATGGCCGTGGATCCAGACGTCCGGAGACTGCCAGGACGGCGTCGCGGAACGGTTCGGCTTCCAGTCGCCGCAGGTTCTGCCGCCACAGGAAGAAGTTGTCGGGATCAATGGTCTCGGAATGGGCGATCCTGTCGCGGGAGGGGCGCGAGTTCTGTCGATAGACCGAGGAGAGCACGATCAGGCGATGCACATGCTTGATGTCCCATCCGGACGTGATGAACTCGCGAGCCAGCCAGTCGAGCAGCTTGGGATGTGTTGGTGCAGCACCGCTGGATCCGAAATCGTCGGGTGTCCTGACGATGCCGTGGCCGAAGTGATGCATCCAGATCCGGTTGACCATCACGCGGGCCGTCAGTGGGTGGTTGGGGTGAGTCAACCAACGAGCGAAAGCCAGTCGACGTCCGGTGGAGCGAGCCGATTCGGGCGGGGATTTCCAGTCCAGCGGCCGGCCATTGCGGAGGACCACCGGGACCTCGGGCGCGACAATCGGCCCAGGTGTCAACGGGTCGCCTCGTCGCAGCAACGGGGTCTTCACGTTGCCGGGCAGGTCATACAGTGCCCGAATCTCTTCGAGGTACACCCGGCGTCGCTGCCACGATCCTGATTCGGATTGCAGCCGGTTTTTTTGGGTGGCGTAGTCGGGAAACTCCTTGGGCAGCAGTGTGGCCAGGGACTTCGCGTCGGGCCGCAGCAAGGTGGTGAACTTGCCAGCAAGGTATTTCTGGATGGAATCCCGATCAGCAGCAGCGGTGCGTACCGCCTTGGCAACATCGGCTCGAATCGGCTCGGGCAACGTTGCCACCCGCTTGTCGAATAGCTTGTTGGCATGGGAGGTGTCGAGGGCTTTCAGTTCCGAGGCGATTCGTTTGATGTTGGCATCCACCTCGGCGTTTCGGGCCGTGGCCGCCTTCTTCTGTTTTGACGTGGCAATCAGCAGGCGCCGTTGCGTTTGCGGGATCCACTGCTTGGGACGCAGGGCGGGCATGAAGATCGCCTGCAGCCGGTAGTAATCGGCCTGGGAAACCGGGTCGAACTTGTGATTGTGGCATCGAGCACAGTGAATGGTCAGTCCCATGGTTGTCGAGGCGACGATTTGCAGGGTGTCGTTGAGCGTCGGGTAGTGATACAGGGCGTCGGCATTCTTGATCGTCTTGAAGTCGGGCCGGGACGCATCGGCGGCCATTCTCAGGAAGCCCGTCGCGATCAATCCCTCGACGACGTTCTCGGGCAATCGCTCGGCCGTGTCATGGATTGACCAGTAATCGGTCAATTCGTCACCGGCCAGTTGTTCATGCAGAAAACGGTCGTAGGGCTTGTTGGCGTTGAGAGCCCGGATGACGTAATCCCGGTACCTCCAGGTGAAGGGCAGGGGGACGTCGGCGCTGAGCACACCGGCCGAGTCGGCGTAGCCGGCGGTATCGAGCCAGTGCCGGCCCCAGTGTTCCCCGTAGGCCGGGCTGGCCAGCAGCCTGTCGACCTCGTGTCGGAATGCGTCATCCGAGGGGTTGGCCAGGAAACTGGCGACGTGGTGATCGGCCGGCGGCAGTCCGGTCAGGTCATAGCTGAGGCGTCGCAGCAGCGTGGCGCGGTCGGCTTCGGGTGAGAGTTGCAGTTGGCGGTCCTGGAGCGTGGCGAGGATGAAGCCATCGACAGGAGTCCGTACACGCCGGGCATTTGTCGGGTCCTTGACTGGTGGCACGGGGTGACGCCGTGGTGGCTGGAAGGCCCAGTAGGTGCGTTCGTCCTCCGAGAGGGTCTCCAGGCGGATGTCGTTGAGTGGGTCGGACGGCCCGGTGGCCTGGCCGGTACCCGGGGCACCCTCGTTGATCCATGTTCGGATCACTCCCTTTTGGGCGGCGGTCAGTTTTGGCCCCTTGGGTGGCATGCGGTTGGAGGCCAACACGCCCCACAAACGACTGCTCTCGGCAGCGTTGAGCCGTACCACCGCACCCTTGTCACTGCCGGCCAGGACGCTCCGTCGGGTCGAGAGATCCAGGCCGGCCTTGGGTTTGGTCCCGGAGTGGCAGCCGGTGCACCGGGCCCTGAGAATTGGCAGGACTGTTTTCTCGAATGTCGCCAACTTGGAGTCGGCGGTCTGTTTCTTGTCCGCGGCCGTCGCGGGATCATTCCACGAGAGCGAGAGCACAAGGGCGGCGAGAAGGGACAGTCGAAACATCGGAACCCGGTGGCGGAACTTGCGAGGAGGTGATCGATTCTCCCCGTGGCAGGACCTCCAGTCTAACACAACCGACCACGGCTGGGAGATGGCCTGTGGCCGGTTGTGTCTGCTGGAGTCCTTTTGCCGGTGTCACTTCGCGTTGGGCAGTTGGTATCCCTTCACGTTGGTCCGGATCCGGTACAGGCTTTTCCCCGACGTGATGTAGAGCAGGTTGGCGTCCTTGCCACGTGCAAACCCGACATTGGTTGGCAACTCGGGCGTCTTGATATAGGCCAGTTCCTTGCCCGCGGGGGAGTAGACAACGATTCCGGGTTTTTTTTCCGATCGCACGGCAACGAACAGGTTGCCCGTGGCGTCGACGATCAGCCCGTCGGGGCCATCCTCGGGGTAATAGTCAACCAGCGTCTTGCGGAACGAGGCCTCTCCCTTGTTGTCCAGGTCGTAGGCCATCAGTGCCATGTGTCCCTTTCGCAGTGGAGCCGCCGGTGCGACTGGGCCCTTGGCGTCCTCGGCCTTTCCCAGCCGTTCGAAGCCGGTGGCACCGTTGTCGTTGCTGACGACATACAGTGTCTTCTGGTCGGGGGAGATGCAGACACCGTTGGGCTTGCCGGCATCGCTGATGATGCGGTGGATCGATCCGTCGGTGTCGATACGGTAGACGCCCATCACGGGTTGCTCGATGGCCTCGTGCCCGAGGTACCTGGGGTCACTGAAGTAGAGACGTCCCTTGAGATCGATGGTGACGTCATTGGGAGAGTTCAGTTTGCGGCCCTCGAACATGCCGGCCACGATGTAACTCATCCCGGTCTTCATGTCGGTGCGTGTGACTCGTTGTCCACCGTAGTCGGCGCCCTCGCAGACGATCATGTCGCCCCGGGCGTCGAACTTGATGCCGTTGGACATCCCCGAGGGGGACCGGAAGATTTTTGTCTTGTTTGTTTTCGGGTTGTACTTCCAGATGTGGCCGGCGTGGATGGCTCCGGTTTCGGTCACCGCCTGGTGCGAGAAGGTGATGTCACTGAAATAGACCATCCCATCGGGAGCGACCGCGACACCCTCGGTCAGGACGATGCCGTCGAAGAGTTTCTCGAGCTTGGCACCGGGCGGGATGATGGGATCGGCGGCCCGGGCCGTCGACAGGCTGGTCAGCCCGAGAATCAGCAGCAGGTGGGTGGTGAAGAGTCGCATGGTGTATTTCCTTGAAGAGACTGTGTTTGAAGAATCGTGTCCCGGGCGGGACTGTGCCGGATGTTGCTCAGGCCAATCGGGGGTAAAAGCGGTAGCTGTAGAGCACCGCGCCGCGAATTTCAAAATGCAATGAGACCGTCTGCCCGACCAGTTCATCAAGGTCGGGCCTGGTCTTCCAGCGGGCGAAGGAGTACAGCCGTTTGTTGTCGACGGGAATACGGGAATCCTCGAGCGAGTAGCCAGGCAGCGGTGAGCCGTCGGGCCCGATAGCAGCGACCCGGATCGGCGTGTGTTCCAGGTACTCGACGTTAATGGCCAGGTGCTTTCGTGTCAGCTTGATCGGCGTGGTGCGGACGTGGCCGGGTGGCAGGTTCCGCCACTGGCCCAGACCGGCAAACCGGTCGAGACCGATGGTCGCCAGCCCCATCGACATCGGCACACCACGGTTGGCGTGCGTCTTGATGCCACCACCGGTGTAATGAATCAGCAGTTTTTCACCGACTCGTCCGGGTGGATTGTGCGACGGGTAGGCGAGGATACGGTCGAATGACTCTTCCGCTCCCACATCGAGAAATGGCCGGTTGGGAAACACCCGCTGCCACGCCTGGCCGGGCCGCTGACAGACCAGCTCGCAGGTGGCTCCCAGGCCGGCCAGTGGCCATCGTTCTGCCAGTCCGATGTTCACGTTGCCGTAGTTGAACGGCGTGATGCCCCCGTGCCACTGGAAAGTCTTGTTGAACTCGGGATCGGACCCCTTGCCGAAAACCACCTGGAGCTTCGACCACTTCTTCCAGTCCTTGCTGGTTCTCAGCGACGCGTTTCGACCGCCCTGGTCGTGAGCCCGTTCGTTGAGCCACCAGCGACGGTTGCGATGGTCACGAGTGACCATCATGTAATCGCCTCCCAGGGCGGGAAACAGTCGTCGCGGTTTTCGGGTCCAGTGGATCCCGTCGGGGCTGGTGTCCATGTACTGACCAAAAACCGCCCGGGAGCGAGCCACCTGTTCGGGGCTGACTCCCGGGTACCGTTTGGGGTACGCGGGAGCCCACATGCGATGATCTTGCATGTTCGCGATCAGCTTGTATCGCCGCATCGGATCGGGGTCGTCGTCGTCGCGGACGACGGTCAATCCGTCGAGATTGTTGATCACGCCGATCTGGTTGCCGTGTTCGTCGATTGCTGGAAGTCCCAGCCCCCGCCGGGCCAATTCCTCGTCGACCAGGTTTTTTCCCTGTGGGTGGCAACTGTAGAAGAGGTTGTTTCTCTTGCTGCCCCGGAATTCAACAACTCCCAGGCTGGGCTTGTGCCAATGAACGCCGTCGTGGCTTTCGGCGTAGGCGTATCCTCCGACATCGAGTTGGTCGAATCGACGCTGTGTGTTGAAAGCGAAGTACCACATCCGGAACAGCCCGTCGGGTTCCTGGATCACGCTGCCCCAGGCCTGGGCTCGTTCGCCTTCCCAGGGGCGGTCGGCCACCAGCACGGGTCGGGGGTGTTTCCGCAGCCGGTTCATGATCCTCAGGACATGTTTCTGCTCGGAGACTTCGTGATCGTCAATCAACAGGTGCAGATGGGGGTCGTGATGGTCCTGCGGATCCTTGTTCGTGGCGAGCAGGTAACTCTGGTTGCCATCGTCCGGTGGTGCTGACAGGACGCGGGGCGGTCCACCGGGCGTCCCGGCAGCTGTGGCGAGGGTGATCGAGGAGGCGAGGAACTGTCGACGAGTTGGGCCGGGCATTCCAGGGAGTCCATCAGGGGCGGGTTGCTGATCGTGTTGATCCGCATCGTCGGCCAATCCCGTCGCCAATTCAACGCGCGGCGGGTTGAACCTCGTCTCGGAAAACCCAACACTGTCGGCGGCGAACAACCTCTTGAATTCCCTACCACCGAGACCGCAACTCATGCCCCGATGGACCCAGGTTCTGGAACTTGATGCTCAACGCCATGTTGTGTCGGGTGAGACCGATGCCCTGGTGGCCGCTGTTCGTTCGGGAGCCGATCTGAGGATCGGCACCGGTTTTCGGCACAACGAACACATCGACACCTCTTCGGAACGCGAGGAGTTGATCCGCGAGGTGATGGATTTTCGTGTGACCTACCTGCTCGAGGACCGGTGGGTGGCGGGGATCGAGAACCTGAGGATGCCCATCGCGTTACCCGACGGATTTGGTCCTCGCGAGTCGATGAGTTTTTTCTTGTACAACCAGGATGGCCACCAGGCAATCGCCCGTCCGTTCCTGGACGGCGCGGCCCCAACCGGGGGGCCAGGTGTCTCGGCACCGAATCCGTGGCCGGATATGCCCAAGTACCATGAACTGGATGCGTTTGACACCGAGACCAACGCGCCCAGCAGCAACTTTATCTACGACTTCGAGTACTTCCGGTATTTCGTTGGGGCCGACTGGGTCGAGGTGCTGTCCCACGAGAGTGATGGGAGCGTGACTTCCGGATCGATCGACCGGTTGGCCGATGCGTTCGCTGCAGGTGCGGAGATCAAGGTGGCGATCCGCGGCTTGTGTGCGGATCTGGAGGATTCATCGTCGTCGGTCGACCACGAGGTCTTTGTGCACCTGGGAGCCTGCTACTACTACACGGAAGAAAAACGGTTGATGGCCGCGGCACACCCGGTGGTACGGACACGACCGGCCACGCCGCTGGGTTACGGCACGGAATCCTGGGATTTTGGTTGGCTGATGCCCCGGACCGATGGCTTTGTGGCCGGCTGGCTGGTTGACCCGCACACGTTGCAGTTCCGCCGCGAAGACCGTCGCTATGCCATTCGCTGGTTCGTCAGCCAGTGAGATGGTCGTCTGGTTTGACAATTGTCAGTCGAACGAGTTGGTTGGAGGGTCTGCGTTGACCGGGTTGCGTGTCCCGGCGACCGCCAACCAGATTCTCCAATGGAAACGGGTGCCCTGATGAGACTTCGTGGTTTGATGAGTGTGATGGCCGGGCTAGTCGTGGTCGGCGTGTCGTTGCCGACGGTGGCTCGGTCGGCGGATGTGACCGCGGTGGTGACCCAGGAGGTGCGGCCGGTACTGGTCCGCAACCTCCACAACCGGTTGTTCAAACTGACGGTGACGTGTCAGCAGCCCTACGTGGTGGTGGACGGATTGACCGTGTCTCTCTCGGGCACTGACGATCGCAAGGATATTGACGTGATCGAGGTCTTCCGTGGCAGTGATTTCAATCCGCTGGTGCGTTTTGGGGACCGGGTGGCTGTCTCGGGCAAGCGAGTGAAAATTGCCGGTCACGCGAGGCTCGAGAAGGGTGACAATCACTTTTGGGTCTCGTGTCGTCTTCGAGCCGACGCGGACCTGGACAATCAGTTGGATGCCACGTGTGTTCGGCTCGAGACGTCCGCCGGTGAAATCCGGCCGGTCGACAAGACCAACGGCCAGCGGTTGCGGATTGGCCTGGCACTGCGAAAGCACTTTGACGATGGCGTTCACACGTACCGGATTGCTGCCCTGGCCACATCGGCCAAGGGCACGCTGCTGTGTGCCTACGACATGCGGCGTCGCAAGGGACGCGACCTGCAGGAGGATATCGATATCGGGTTGATGCGGAGTACCGATGGTGGGCGGACCTGGACACCACAACAGGTGATCATGGACATGGGGACCTGGGGTGGGCACCCCCAGCATCTCAACGGTGTCAGTGACCCGGGCTTGATTGTCGATCCCGCGACCGGCCAGATCTGGTGCTTTGCCGTCTGGATGGTTGGCAAGGAAGGGAACCACCAGTGGAACAAGGGGGGCTCGGAAAAGGGCTTTGAGATTGGCAAGAGTGCGCAGTTCCTGATGGTCACCAGCACCGATGATGGAAAGACCTGGAGCAAGCCGGAGAACATGACACGAACGTGGAAGAAGAAAGACTGGATTCTCCTGGCCCCTTCGCCGCAGTCGGGCATCGCCTTGTTTGATGGGACCCTGGTGATGCCCACGCAGGGCCGCGATGAGAATGACGGACACTTCTCGAACCTGCTGGTCAGCACCGATCACGGCAAGAACTGGACGGTCAGTGCCAAGGCCTCGATCGGGAACACCGAGTGCCAGGCGGTGCAACTGGGGGATGGGAGCATCATGCTCAACAGTCGTACGGAATCGCCCACCAAGTTTCGCACGGTCACCGTGACCCGCGACGTGGGCAAGACCTGGGCGGCCCACCCGACCAGTCGCAAAACACTGATCGAGCCCAACTGCAACGGCAGCATCTACCGGTTCGATTTTCGTCGCGGTGACCGCGATCGTTACGTGCTGTTGTTCGCGAATCCGTTCTCACAGACAGGTCGCGAAAATCACTCGATCCGCACCAGTTTCGATGATGGGAAAACGTGGCCCAACCGCGTGTTGCTGGACATCGGTCGGGGGGCTGGTTACCCGAGCCTCTCGCGGGCCGATCGTGGCCATGTGGGAATTGTCTACGAGGGGAGCGGGGCAAAGCTGGTCTACCAGAGAGTCTCCCTGAAGGATTTGATGGGACGTTAGTTCACCAGCCGGGGCGGCACAAAAAAAACCGGGTGGCTCCAGTCGTGACTGGAAACCACCCGGTTCGCAACCACCCACCGATTACGGGAAGATCAGGTCGAGGCCCGGGCCACCGAAGATCATGTCGGCATCTGGCCCGCCGATCATGATGTCGTTGCCGTTGCCGCCGAGCATGAAATCGTTGCCGGCGTTGCCGAGCATGATGTCGTTGCCGTCCTGGCCGGCCATGCGGTCGTTGCCGTTGCCGCCGAGCATGACGTCGTTGCCATTGCCACCGAGCATGGCGTCGTTGCCATCGCCGCCGAGCATGACGTCGTTGCCATCGCCACCGAGCATGATGTCGTTGCCAGCGTCGCCGAACATCCGGTCGTTGCCCGCCTCGCCAAGCATGATGTCGCGGCCGTTGCCGCCAGACATCCGGTCGTTGCCGTTCCCGCCTCGCAGGTAATCATTGCCGTCCTGGCCATTCATGATGTCGTCGCCGTTGCCGCCATCGAGCCGGTCGTTGCCCACTCCGCCCAGCAGTTGGTCACCACCGGTACCGCCCTCGAGCACATCATCACCGCTGCCGCCGTCGAGACGGTCTCGCCCCTCGTTGCCGGCGAGGAGGTCATTGTCGCGGCCGCCCCAGAGCAGATCGTTGCCCAGCCCACCGATGAGCATGTCCAGGCCATCCCCGCCCATCAGCCAGTCGTTGCCAAGTTCACCGAAGAGCTGGTCGTTGCCGTCATTGCCCAGCAGCAGGTCATTGCCGGCGTGTCCGTGGATCACGTCGTCTCCCTCGCCGCCGATGGCCAGGTCGGAACCGTTGTTTCCGCTGATCAGGTCGGAGCCGTCTCCGCCAATCAACCAGTCGTTGCCGGCACCGCCAGAGATGGTGTCGTCACCGTCTTCTCCGTAGATCCGGTCATTCCCGGACCCACTTTCGACGACGTCGTCGCCCTGTCCGGCCTGGACCATCACGTTGGTTGTGACGGCGGCGTCGATCAAGACAGTGTCGTCACCGACGCTCGAGTCGATCACGATTGGTCCTTCGGTGTCGAGTCCCTGCGTGATCGTGTAGCTGTCGCTACGGATCAAGTCGGTCATACCACTGTCGTAGAACGCGTCGATCTGGACCTGTGTCACGCCGCCGCCCAGGTCGGTCAGCGTGATCAGGTCGTGGGCCCCGGTGCCGGTGACGTAGGCGAAATCGGGCACGCCGTCACGATCGGTGTCTCGCAGCCCGATGTCCGGGTCGGAAGCGAGAATCTCGTAATTGTTGACCAGCGTCCCGCTGCCATTCAATTGCAGGTCGAAACGGGTGACGATGTTGTTGGTTTCACGGGTGATGGATCCGTGACGGATCGTGTCGCCGCTGGAGAGCAGTCGTTCCTGCGGAGTCAGCCCCTTGGTGTGGTACAGCCCGAAGGTGTGCATTGCCTCGTGGACGACGGTGTAGGCCACCCGGTGTGCCAGGTTCTCGTTGAATTCCTCGGTTCCCGAAATGCCACTGGTGGCCGAGACGATCGTGTCGGTGAAGGTCAGGGTCGCCTCGTCGTGGTTGTTGCCGGTTGCGGAGAACAGGTCCTCTCCGGCGGCGATGCCGTACAGGCCTGACGCTGAACCGACGAGCCCACCACCGGCGGTGATGGCGGGCGAGGAGAGTTCCATCACGAAGTTGTAGGCATCGTGTTCTCCATACCCGTCGAACCCGGCCATTCCCGTGTCGTTGTTTTGCAGGGTGTTGACCACGTCGAGAAAGCTGGAGGCTCCGACACCGACCACCTCGAAGTCGAAGGCGTTGAGTTCACGTTGCACGATCGGCAACACGGCATTCTGCAGGGCCAGGGCATCACTCGCATCGATCACCGCATCGCCATTGAAGTCGTACTGCACGGGATTGAAATCGAGTTGGTCGGAACTGGACAGTCCGCCGTAACCCTGCAAGTCGGATCCGGTTCCGTAACCGTTGGTGCCGGCCCCGTCGATGTTCTGGAAGTCCTCGACGGTCGTCGACATGCCACCTGCCGGCAGCGCGGTGCCGAAGTCGAGGTAGAACATGGTTGTCAGCAGTGTGCGGGATTCCAGCGACTCGGCCGAGACGACGCCACGGCGTCCCCGGCGTGGGCGGGGGCGGGCGGGGGAGAGCAGGCGTGCGATCCGGCGGGTCCAGTTGGTGAAACGCATGGCGGGTTCCTCGAGTTCGGGTGGATGAACAGCGAATGGGAGTGTCGCTGTTCTTCGAGGAACGCTTGCGTCACGGATGTGACGCCGTTTTTTGGTCCGCGATTTGTTTTTCCGATTTTTTGGGGTTCGGCTTGGAGGTTTTGCGGATGCCGACAAAGCTGGTGCGAGATTGTCGTGCCGAGAGGGCCAGGCAGTGGTCCAGTGTTCGCTTGGTCGCCAGCGTGTCGGAATGAGATTCGCCCCGGTGGGTCACCTGTGCGGTCCAGGCCGCTCGCAACTCGGTCTCGGCCTCGTCCAGCCTCCGTTGCCGGATCAACGTCCGTCCGAGGTTGGCTTGTGTCTTGAGTGTCGAAGGGTGGTGGTCTCCGATCACCCTGCGACGGATCGTCAGCACGTCGCGGTTGATTGCTTCGGCCTCCCTGGCCTTTCCGAGCCTCAGCAGGATGTTGGCCAGATTGTGACGCGTGTTGAGCGTGAAGGGATGCTCGGCTCCGAGCGTACGCTGCTTGATCTCCAGTGTTCGTTCATAGAGTGCTTTTGCTTCTGAGTGTCGTTTCATCAATCCCAGCATCTGTGCGTGGTTGTGCATGGCCGAGAGCGTGTCGGGGTGAGTGTTTCCCAGGGTCCGTTTCCGAGCGGCCAGGGTGTTCTCGCTCAATGGCAGCGCTTCCTCGAGCCGTCTCAGTCCCTTGAGACAGAGCATGAGGTTGTTCATTGCCTTGAGCGTTCTCACGTCGTCGGGGCCATCGATCCGGATGCGATCGTCGAGCACTTTCTGGTAGTGCTCAAGGGCCTGTTCGAAACGACACATTTTCAGCAGGCACAATCCGAGGTTGTGACGTGCCATCAGCACCAGCCGATCCCGGGCGGTGCAATCGTCCCGCAGGCCGTTGTAAGCCTGCTGGTGGAGCTCCAGCGCCTGGGCAAGCCGGCCTCGATGAGTCAGGGCGGTGGCCAGCAAAGACGTTGCGGCATGCGTTTCACGGTGCTGTGGGCCGAGTGTGGCCTGTCGGTTCTTGACGGCGCGTTGCAGTTGATCGATTGCCTGCAGGTGCAGCCCCAGCGCGTCGTAGCTCTCGCCCAGTGACATCTGGATCGACGCGGCGGTGGCCGGTTGGTCGGCAAACACGGTTTCGACGCGTCCGGCGGCATGATCGAGGATCGATCGGGCCGAAAGAGGGCGGCCGAGTCGTCGATCGGGCCGGAGATCGCGGATCACTTCCGAGACCAGGAACCGGGTCAAAGCCTCCGCTCGTTGCGAGTCTCGCTCGGACTGTTGTTTCAATGACGTGGCTTCAGCCTTGGCGGTCTGTTCGCGATCGAAGCCCACCTGGCGGGCCCATTTCGCCGCTTCACGTGATCTCGCCAATTCGCGAGATTCCATGGCTTGTTGACGAAAGTGGCTGGCCGCCGCGATGGATCCGACTGTCAGGGTCATCAGCAACAGGATGGCCAGCGAGGTCATGCTGGCCAGGGCGGGATTCCTGTGGCACCAGCGGAGAGTGCGGCCGCACCAGCCGATGCGACGGGCCATGATTGGCTCTCCGGCCAGGAAATTCTCGAGGTCTTTGGCCAGGGCCTCGGCCGATTGGTACCGGCAGTCGGGGTCAGGATCCATGGCCCTGGCAATGATGGTTTGCAGGTCCCGAGAGATTTCTGGGACGAGCGAATGGAGGGACCGCGGCTGACGGTCCCAGGGGCTGTCATCGGAACCGAAGGCCGGTTCGTGTGCGATCAATTCGAACAGGGTTGCTCCGAGGCTGTAGACGTCGCTTCTCGCATCGGCTTCACCCCGGAAACATTCCGGTGCCATGTAACGGTGGGTGCCCAGGATCGCGCCGGTGGCTGTCAGGTCTTCCGCTTCACGACTCCTGGCCAGTCCGAAATCGCTGAGCCAGATCGTGCCGTGTCGGTCCAGCAGCAGGTTTGCCGGCTTGACGTCTCGGTGGATGACACCTTGCCGGTGAGCATAATCCAGCGCGTCGGCCGCCTGTCGGCCAATGTCAGCGATCGCCTGTTCGACCGTCGAATGTGACCCCAGCGTGTAGCGGGTGGCGCGATCATCGAGTTGGTCGAGCGAGATGCCATCGATGAACTGCATCGCGAGAAAGTGGACACCCTGCTCGTGTCCCTGCGAGAAGACCGGCACGATGTTGGTGTGATGCAACGCCGCGGCCGCACGTGCCTCGGCTCCAAACCGTTCGATCCGTTGCGGGTCGAGCCACTCGCTGGCCGGCAGCAGTTTCAGGGCGACACGGCGGTCGACGGAGCGTTGATGGGCCTCGTAGACGATTCCCATGCCACCTCGTCCGATTTCCCGAACAATCTCGAAGTCTCCCAGCGGACCCGTTGGAGGCACAAACCGTTCTGCTGCATCAGCTGCCAGTTCGGCCCGGAGCGTGGCGAGACGGTCGCCCTGGGCGTCGACAACCGATTGGCGACGCAGGCAGCCGGTTCGGCCCCAATCCGAGAGCAGTTCCCGCCACGTTGTGAGGTCGACGCCCGAGTTGTTTGGTGCCGTGTCGGTCATTGTGCTTCCTGCTGTTCGAGCCGCGCCAGCATCGCTTTGCGGGCGCGTTGATAGAGTTGTCGAGTGGCCGCCGAACTACGATTCAGTCGCGTGGCAATGTCTTCGAACGGCATTTCCGAGACGATTCGCAGCAAGAGAACCTTGCGGTATTCGACTGGCAATGCGGCGACCAGCACGCGGATCCGGGTTCTCTGTTCGCTGCGGACGGCTCGTCCACTGGGGGATGTCTGGTTGGCTGCCAGTTGGTTGGCCGTCCGAGGATTCCAATTCGTTTGATTGTCTGAAGAACCCTGTGCGGCGGTCACCTCGCGTCTGAGGTCACGACCGGAGGTTCCCATGTGACGACGAACCGCACCCAGGATGCGGTGTGTCAGGATCTGTCTCAGCCAGCACCACAGTTCTCCTCGGCTGTGCCCGCGGAAACTCTGGAAGTCGCGACATGCGTGCAGGAGCGTGTCCTGGACGATGTCGGAGGGACTCGTGCGCACCGCCAACCGTCCCGACACCTTCTGTTGTGCCAGTTGCTCGAGTCGGGGGCGGTAGACGCCCAGAAGTGGGCCCAGGTTGCACTCGTTTGGTGTGATCGAGTGTGCCAGGTCCGCTTGAGGCGCATGTCCCGCGTCATGCGCAGTCGTGTGATCCACAATGACTCTCTATGAGGAGCACATTGCGTGCCAAGACACGATGACGGGCGATCACTCGGGAAAACCGCAGAAAACCGGATCCGAATCCGGATTGGAGCCGTGTCCGGGTGTGGCGATCTGAAACAGCCAGTCGGTCCGGTGTTGCGAACTGATACACTTTCGGCGTTGCTGTCACACCGCGGTATCAAGGCTGGCTCAGCCGACGCCGTTGTAGAGAACGTCCATGACGCTGCCGGTGTTCAGGTGAACCGGACGACCGAGGCGATCCTTGATCATTGTGGCCGGGTTGATTCCCAGCGAGTCGTAGATCGTGGCGCCCATGTCATTGGGGTGGTAGGGCGTGGTGATCGGCTGACCACCGATGTTGTCGCTGGCTCCGATGATCTGCCCGGGACGGGTCCCGCCGCCGGCGAAGAGGGCCGAGTAAACCGCGGCCCAGTGGTGCCGTCCGGGGACCTTCTGGTTGGGCAGTGGCGAGATGGTGGGGGTTCTGCCGAATTCGCCGACACAGACGACCAGGGTGGTGTCGAGCAACCCGCGGTCCTTGAGATCGTCGAGCAGTGCGCTGAGGCCGTTGTCCAGGGCTGGCAACATGGTCCGCAGTCGCGGGAAGTGGTTGACGTGAGTGTCCCACATCTGCACGTGTCCCATGCTGGCCTGGATCACCGGGATTTCCATTTCGACCAGGCGACGGGCCAGCAACAGTGTCTGGCCGTACTTATGACGTCCGTATCGATCGCGAACCTTGTCGCTCTCGGCGTTGATGTCCAGGGCACCCTTGAGTTGCTTGGACGACAACATCGAGAAGGCAGCCTGCTGTTCGCTGGTGTACTTGATGCCCTGCGGCGACTGTTCGATGCCCTGCTGCCGTTCGTCGATGGTTCGCAACAGCTTGCGACGATCGTCGAGCCGGCTGAAGCTGAGTCCATCAAGCAGCGAGAGGTCGTTGACCTTGTAGTCCTTGGTGTTCGGATCGCTGTTGAGCACGAAGGGGTCGTGCTTGGGGCCGAGAAACCCCGAGTGCTGTCCGGGCCAGACCAACACGCCCTCGATCAGCGGGTTGGGAACGGTGACCTGGCTGGGCAGGCCATCGGCACGAGGTCTCAACAATGAAACGCCGCCGCCATAGCACGGCCAGTCGGACCGCTTGAGTGACTTGTCCTGGTTGGAGTTGCCGGTGAACGGCTGGACGTAGCCGGTCAGGGCGTTGTGAGAACCCGAGAGGTGCCGGTTGTCACCGTGGTGCATCGAGCGGACGACCGAGACCATGTCGGCACGCTCGGCCATCTTGGCCATCTTGTCGGAAAACTGGATGCCGGCGAGTTTTGTCGAGATGGCCCCGAATTCGCCCTTGGCCTCGGAGGCCTCCGGCTTGGGATCCCACATGTCGATCTGGCTACCGCCGCCGGGCAGGAACACCAGCACGACCGACTTGACTCGTGGCGGATGGTGCAAGGCGGCTGCAGCCTGTTGCCGGCCCAGAACACCAGACAGCCCCAGTCCAAAGAAGGATGAGCCACCAATCTGCAGGATGTCACGGCGATTGAGCATGCGAACAGTTCTCTTGGCTTCCTGGTCCTGGCTTGATCGGACCCACTCCCTGGGCCGATACGGGGACGACGAATCCACCGTTCCCGATGTATTCCATTATTGACTGAATCGAACCGCTGAGGCAATGGGAGCCAGTTTTGTTATCAGAAATCCGGATCTTCGGACGATTGGACCGCGAGTTCCTCTACCTGGACAGGCAGTAGAGCCATTCCTTGCGACTGCCGTCTGTTGTGGCGACGCGGTGGAAAATTCGACTGCCACAGATGGCCATCGAGGAGTAGGTTTGCTGTCCCAGGCGATTTTTGGCCTTGATGTCCAGCCCTTCCCGACTGGCGGCAAAAACGGTGGTTTGTCCCGATTCGTCGGTGGCATAGAGGTTGCCGCCGGCGAGCACCAGCGAGGAGGTGAAAACCCCTCCGAGCCGTTTTTTCCAGAGCGTCTTTCCGGTGGTCGTGTCCCAGGCCGTGGCGATTCCGGCGTCCAGTACGGCGTAGAGGGTTTTCTTGTGAGCGACCATCGAGGGGACGTAGACACGCTGGTTGTTTTGCCAGGCGGTCTTGCCGGATCCATCGGCGAGAACGGCCTGGACGTGGTTGCGTGGGTAACCTCCGCTGGTGAAGATCCTTGTGCCGTCGGTCACCACTGAAGTGACACACTCGGTCGTCGCTCCGTCGATCTCCCAGAGTTTCTTTCCGGTTTGCGGATCGTACGAGGAGACCAGGTTGGTGCCGACCATCAGGGCCTGGTCCCTGCCGGAGACTCGCAGCACGATTGGCGAGGTGTAATTGGCCTTCTTGGGGCGAGCCTGTTTCCAGGCCACCTTCCCGGTTGCCCGCGACATGGCCACCACGGCTCCACCGCCCCGGTTGTCGGCCGAGACGAGCACCAGTGAGCCAAACAGGCATGGTGAGGAACTGAATCCCTGGTGGGTGCGGTAGTTGCTGACGGTGGTTTGCCAGACGATCCGAGCGGTGAGATCCAGGGCGGATGTGACGACGGTCCCCTTGTGCAGGAAGTTGACGTAGATCTTCTGGCCATCACACGCGGGAGTGCAACTGGCCTGGCTGCTCTTTTTGTTGCCACGAGTTTCCAGGGGGCCACGATGCACGATGGTTTTCCAGGCGGTCTTGCCTGTCTTGCGGTCGAGGCAGTAGACGGTCTGTGTTTGGGTTGCCCGGTTGGAGGTGGCCAGGAATACGTGGTCACCCAGCACCGAGGGAGAGCCGTGTCCCTGGCCGGGAATCGCGACTTTCCAGGCCACGTTGGAGGTGTCGCTCCAACTGACCGGTGGTGTCTGTCCGTCGGCGGCCACACCGTCGCGACCGGGGCCGCGCCACCACGGCCAATCGTTGGACGTGGTCTTGATGGCAGCCGCGGTGTCCGCAGAGAGTTCCTCGGCAAAAACGCGAGGTGCCGCGAGCAACGTGAGAACCAGCAGGAGTGCGAATCGGAGAGAAGTCTGGTGGGGCATGGGGGGCACACACATTGAGGAAAGGTTCGCAGCAAGATAGCGAGGAACAGACACGTCGGACAGTCCGAGCGTTCTCGCAGGCAACCATCCGTCGGACGGTGTCAGGCAAACAGGCCGCTGATGGGTTCGGCACGGTAGACCGGGTAGGGGCGATCGGCGGCATCGTGCCAGTGGGCGTCGTGCGGGATGCCCAGGGCGTGGTAGATCGTTGACGCAAAGCTCTCGGGCGTCTGTGCGTCGGAGGCGGGGTAGGCACCGCTTTTGTCGGACGACCCGATCACCCGGCCGCCGGCCACTCCGCCGCCGCCGATCATCACCGTCTGGCATTGTCCCCAGTGGCCACGGCCGACCGTCTTGTAGACGTTGGGAGCGCCATTGAAAATTCTCGGGGTGCGACCAAATTCGCCGGCGATCACCACCATCGTGTTCTCGAGCAATCCGGAATCCGACAGGTCGTCGAACAGTGCCGAGATGGCCAGGTCGGTTGGCGGGAACAGGAAGTTCTTGGCCAATGGAAACGCGTTGCCGTGCAGGTCCCAGGTGCCCATGTTGCCCAGGTTGACCTGGACCAGATTGACCCCCAGTTCGACCAGTCGCCGCGCCATCAGCAGTGACCACCCAAATGAGTTGTTGCCGTATCGTTGCAGTGTCTTGGGATCGGATCGACGCACGTCGAACGCGTCGCGAACGCGGGGATCAGCCAGCAGCGAGACGACTCCCTGCCGGGCCCTGTCGTAATCGGCCGATGCGGCCGACTGTTCCAGTTGCTCTCGCTGTTTTTCGACGATGTCGAGCAATTCAACGCGGCGGCGGAATCGCGGAGCGAAAACTCCCTCGGGCAGTGAAATGTTGGGGACTTCAAACCGCCAGTCGTCACGGTCGGAGTGGTTGCCCCTGTGCAGGTTGTAGAGGTAACCGGGAAACGCGCCCGAGAAGGCGTGGTAACCGTGGGGCTTGTCGGTCATGTTCAGGAACCACGGCTCGTGACGGGGTCCCAGTTTGCCGGCGAACTGGCCGGGGAACACACCCTGCTGGCTGTGGATGACCTTTTCGGGCAACACGATGCTGTTGGCCAGGTTGCTGCGAGCGTCGGTCATGGCTCCGGCCACAGCAGCAATGGACGGCCAGTCGTCACCATGCGGTCGGCTGGAACGGAACGGCGTCTTGTCGCGACGCCCGGTCAGCATGATGTAGGTGCCGGATTGGTGTCCGGTGTCGGGGTGACTCAGTGACCGCACCAGGCTCCAACGGTCACTTTGTCGAGCCAGTCGGGGAAAGTGCTCACAGATCTCGATCCCGGGAGTGGCGGTGTGGATTGGAGAAAATTCACCGCGGTACTGGCTTGGCCCCTCCGGCTTCATGTCGAACGTGTCGTGTTGCGATGCTCCCCCGGTCAGGAAGATGAAAATGACCGAGCGGGGTTTGGGAGCCGCCGGGCCGGCCGCCGCCCGCATCGCAGCGATGCCGGGCATGCCCAGGCCCATCAAGCCGATCGACCCGGCCTGCAGCAGTTGGCGTCTGGTCGAGACGTGTGACAGGTTCGGCACGTGGGATGTTGAGGAGGGCGTCATCGAGCGGTTCTCCCAGGAAGGACCTTCACAGTACCCCATTTTCGATGAGCGTGAAATGGTCTTTCTTCTTCCTGGCCATCATCCCGGGGGGAAGACTTCGACTGGTTCGCAAATGGTGTTGGAGTTTGAGAGGATGATTGGCATGTTCACATATCATCGCCGTTGCCTGTTGGCCTTGCTGGCCTGGTTGTCCCTCACCCTGGTTTCCTCGGCCGGCGAGGCTCCTGTCTTTGGACAACAGGTGCTGTTTCGTTCCGGGACCGAGAAAACTCACACGTTCCGGATCCCGTCGCTGCTGACGACCCGGAAGGGAACGGTGTTGGTTTTCTGCGAGGCGCGTCGTGAGAGTGGCCGTGACCACAGCAATATCGATCTGGTGCTCAAGCGCAGCGATGACGGTGGTGCGAGTTGGGGTGCCACCCAGGTGCTCTTTGACGATGATGGGCACACCATGGGCAATCCGTGTGCGGTTCTCGATCGCCGCACCGGCACGATCTGGCTGACGTTTTCCAAGAACAACAAGCGGGTGTTGCTAAGCAGTAGTGCCGATGACGGACGGACGTGGTCCAGGGCGGTCGACATCACCCGCGACACACTGCCATCTGACTGGGGCTGGGTTGGCCCGGGACCCGGACACGGGATCCAGTTGCGACACGGCCCACACGCCGGACGCCTGGTGATTCCGGCCTGGGCGGGGATCGAAAAGGACGTGCCATTCGGACGTCGGCAACTCTCCTATGCCTTCTACAGCGACGACTCGGGCAAAACCTGGCAATACGGGAAGCCGGCCACGGTGGACCAGTCCGACGAATGCGAAGTTGTCGAACTCTCTGATGGCCGGTTGTACATGAACGCCCGCAGCCGGATGGGCAAGAAGCGGAGAGCCTTTTGCCTGAGTTCTGATGGTGGCGCGACCTGGTCGCCGATTTCTCATCACGCGGGAATGCCCGAACGGAGTTGCCAGGGCAGTCTGGTCCGCGTGGGCCGCAAGGCGATCGTGGTGGCGCATCCTGCCGACACGAAATCACGCCGGCTGTTGACCGTTCGCTTGAGCCGTGACGAGGCGAAGACCTGGCCGGTGTCCCGGGTGGCGGAGGTCGGGCCGGCGGCTTACTCGGACATGGCCACCAACGGCGATGGTGACGTGTTGTTGGCCTACGAGGGCGATGGGTACCAGACGATCAAGCTGGTGCGGTTCAACCTGGCGTGGCTGACCGACGGCAAGACGAAGTGATCGCCGCGACGGCGGCTCAGATCAACTCGTCAATCAACCCGCGTTCCTCGAGCACGTACCGCGGTCGGCCGGCCGGGTCGGGGAACTTCAGCGACGGGTCGATGCCCAGGTGGCGGTAGATCATCGCCTGGACGTTGTTGGGTCCATAGGGAGCGGCGATCGGGTAGCCGCCCTTGGAGTCGGATGCGCCGATGACCTGGCCGACCTGCAGGCCGCCACCGGAGATCAACACGGTCATGACCGCGCCCCAGTGGTCCCGTCCCGCCTCGCTGTTGACCTTTGGAGTCCGTCCGAATTCACCCATGCAGACCAGCAGGATCTGCTGGTCGAGTCCGCGTCGGTAGAGATCGGTGACCAGACCGGCCACGCCCTGGTCGAAATACGGGCCCCGCTTGTTGAGGCTCTGCTCGAGCGTGAAACCACAGACTTTCTGGCCGTGGTTGTCCCAGCCCCCGGAGCCGACGGTGACAAAGGGCACTCCGCGTTCGGCCAGTCGGCGGGCCAACAGCAGCCCCTGGCCAAACTCGCTGTTGCCATAAAGGTCGCGTGTGCCCTGGTCCTCGCGTTTCAGGTCGAACGCGTCACGCACCGCGGTGGTGGTGACCATCTGGTAGGCCTGCTTGGTGAAACTGTCCTGTGCGGTGGCGAATCCCCGGTTGTCGAGGATGCGGCGGGTCGAGTCGAACCCGGCCAGCAGGCGGCGGCGGTCCTCAAGTCGTGAGGTGCTGATTCCCTTGATCAACTCGAGATTGGGGACCTGGAAATTCTTGGAGGTCAACTTGCCGCCGGTTTCGAATGGGTTGAACGACTTGCCCAACCACGCGGCCCGGCCGTAACGCATCGAGGAGGGGATGGAAACGAACGGCGGCATTGCCGGGGCATTGGCGCCCCGGACCTTGGCGATGACCGAGCCCATGCAGGGCATGTCGTTTTCGACGTTCGACGCGTTTTGCAGGTAGTAACCGGTCTGGACCAGGTGGCTGCCGACGGTGTGGCTGCCGGTCTGGTGGTGGACCGACCGGACCAGTGCCAGCCGGTCCGTAACCTGGGATTGCCGTGTCATCAGTTCGCTGAACTGCACGCCGGGCAGGGTGGTGTCGATGACGCCGAATGGGCCGCGGTATTCGGCGGGGGCCTTCGGCTTGGGGTCGTAGGTCTCGTGCTGGGTCGGCCCACCGGCGAGCTCGACGAAGATCACTGCATTGTTGGACCGATTGTTTTTGTCGTTCCGGCTGGCCGCCTGCAAGGCCATGATGCCCGGCAGCGAGAGGGCACCAGCGGTTCCCATCCCGGCCTGGATCACATCCCGCCGGGTGATTCCGTCACAGTAGTCAGAGTGACGTCGTGTCATGGTCCACAAGTGCTCGGTCACCGGGGGAGCGTACAGCGACATCGAGTATATCGGCATCACTCCGGCTGAGAAACACTGCCTTCTGGCCGACGCCGATCCCGGGGGGAAGATTCCTGTGCCCGTCGGCGTGGTGTGAGGTCAGCGTGTCCTGGCGATTCCCAGTGGTTCGGCCGGTCTGGGAGTCCAAAAGCCACCTGCGCGGGTGGCTGCTTTGTCGGGAGGTGACCACTGGCGGGCGTGGAAGATCCCGACGCCGTCGATGATCCTGTGGGACACCGACACCAGGTGATTGCCGGGCAACAGGACGGTACTGGCGTACTGGCAATTCCGGCCGAGTTGGAAGACGGTGCGACTCCAACTGCGGCCCTCGTCGTAGCTGACCATGAACCGTTGTCCCGAGCCATCGGTCTTGTGTCCGAAGACCAGCAGGATCGTGTTGTCAGGCAGCCGGACCAGGCAGGCGGTCTGTTCATCGAATCCGGTGACCAGTCGTGGAGTGCTCCAGGTTTTGCCATTGTCATCGGAGTGCAGGATGGCGGTGTTGCGGACGACCAGTCCCGCGCCGACCTGCTTGCTCTTGGTGAACGGGGCCGTGTCGGTACGCAGGAGGTGAGGCGAGGCGAGCGAACCAGGGTCGTCGGGCAATTTGTGGCGCTGGTAACGGACCGTCGCCAACAGGCGACCTGAGGGCAGGGGCAGCAGATCCGGTTCTGCGCCGTGCCGGCACATTGTCCGCTCGTCGCGTCTCCAGGTCTTGCCATCATCGCTGGATCGCCAGAGGAAAGCCCGCCCGATTTGCTCCGCCCTGGGCAGCGGGCCGCTGTCAGACTGGAACCACGCTCCCATGGCCAACGCGACACTGCCGTCGGCCAGCGTTGCGAAGCGGCAGCGATGGGCCCCGGCATTTTCCCGTGGACCGCGATTGAGTTGAACGGGAGTTTCCCAGGTGGCTCCACCGTCGGTCGATCGTGTCACGTAGAGGTCGGAATGGTAACTCGGATCGGAGTACCCTGTGTAGGGGCGACCGTCGTTGTATTGCACCGTGAGGTGGGCCAGCACTGTGCCGCGAGGCGTGACGCCGCACCCGTCGAAACTGTTGTTCAGCAACTTGGAACCCGCCGGTGTTCGCAGGCCTCGTGGCGGTGAACCCAGGCTCGTCCAACTGGCTCCTCGGTCACGTGATCGGGCGATCACCGACCAGCAGTGGGCAATCAGCTGGTTTTTTGGCCCGAGGACCAGCGTGGGTTGCGAGGCGGCCAGCTTGGCTCGGAATTCTTTGGATGGCCACGCACGGAATGTGTTTTTCCGGTGACGCATTCCCTCTGGCGAGAACGGACGTCCAAAAAGTTCCAGGACCTCGGGATGGCCTTCCGCCCAGGTCGTCGTGGCGGCCGGCGTTTCGGCGGCACGGCACTGCTGGATCCCTGGTGGACTCACCACCCCGATGCTGGCCAGGACGGCCAGGAGGACCGGGACGGTGGCCTGGCGATTGGGCATGCTCATCGCATTGCTTCCTCAGGTTGGAATGGGTGCGGCAGTCGTGTGGCACTGTAGATTTGCGACGATTGCTGTTCAAGCGGCCCGGCGTCAGGAGGTGGCCAGTCGGTCCAGGGCCTGCAGGTTCACCATCAGGCGACGCAGTGGATGGTAGTTGTCCTGGCGAGTGCTGCGGGGAACGAACCGGAAGCGTCGGTCGGTGGCCAGGCGGTAACTGGCTTGCCCGTGGGCCTGGCGAGAGAAGTGCCGATCGGCGATGTCCTGTGCCATGGTGAAATAGCGAGCGGCCCACGGAGCCCTGGTCGATTCGTAGGTCATCAACGTTGCCACCAGTACCTCGTTGAGGGCCCAGAAGGACTTCACGTAGTTGTATTCACCCCTCATCTTCAGCGGGATCGTCTGGCTGCCGAGTTTTTGAGGTCCCCATTCGTGGTCGAACTGTCCGACGTTGACCCACTCGCACAACCCGCCGTGCACGTGATCCCATCCGATGTCGAGGTGCCGCCGGATGCGTTCGTAGCTGGTCTGTTCGATGCCCTGGTCTTTCCGGCGTCGGGCTTCCTTGACGACATGCCAGAGTCCCTGCAGGCAGTGTCCGACCAGGCAGCGATTGGCCTCCTCGGGGATCCTGCTGAAGTCGTGGTCCAGGAACTCGTTGTTGAGCCCGATGTCCGGATTGTGATGCCGTTCGAGCAGCGCTTCGATGCAGGTGTCGGCCATGCTCTTCAGTGACTTGTCATCCCAACGCGCCAGCATCTGGGTGCAACAGTTGAGCACGTAAATCCAGATGCCCTGGACGCGCCAGCCCGGTTGCCTGGCGTAGGGGTCGTGATAGTCCCGGCGGGTGACCTGGGCGTAGGCTTTCTTGAGCCAACGGAACGACTGGTCACGCAGTGCGTCGTCGTTGGTGGCAAATGCCAGTTCCTGGCAACCTTCGATCGTGGTGAACGCACTGTAAACATCGCCCCGAAAGGCCTGGATCACGCGGCCGTCGTGGCCGAGCAACTCGGGCCACCATCCCTGTTTGTTGGGACCATGTTTCAGCCAGAAGTCGGCCGCCTTGCGAGCGATGGACAACGTCCGTGGATGTTGTCCATCGGGCAACCGGTCCTTGAAATGGTTGTACAGGTAACTGTAGACCCAGATGCCACGGCCCTGGTACCAGTGGAACTTGTTCGAATCGACCTTCCGGCCGTCGTAATCCAGGGCACACTGGAAGCCACCTCGCTGGTGGTCGATGCCGTGACGGTCCCAGAATGGCAACGCACGAGCGAAGAGTTCTTCGGCATAGTGGTCGCGCCATCCGACCACCGTTTTTGTGTCCAGGGGTGGTTTGCCGGTCGGCCGGGCAGCGATGCCGGTTGCCGGAGCCAACAGGCAACTGCCAACGGTCTTCAACCAGGACCTGCGATCATGGCGGATGTGCCAGGTCACGCCACTGCCTGCAACAGGAACGGCTGGCGGTGTCGGGGACTAGACGAAGAGTTCATCGATGGGAGTGCCCGAATCGACGATAAACCGCGGGCGGCCGGCGGCATCGACGTAGGTGGTCTCGAGAGGAATTTCCAGGTGCTGGTAAATGGTCGCTGCGATGTCCGCGGGACTCACCTTCTGCGATGTGATGCTGCCGCCCTGGCGGTCGGTGCTGCCAATTGTGCGACCGTGTGACAAGCCGCCACCGGCCAGCACACCTCCACCGACCGCCGGCCAGTGATCGCGGCCGGTATTCTTGTTGATTCGAGGACTGCGGCCAAACTCGCCCAGGGCCACGACCAGCGTGTCGTCCAGGAGGCCGTGATCGTCCAGGTCCTCGACCAGGGTGGTCAGCAGATGGTCGAATGGGGCCAGCAGGGGTTTCAGGCCGGTTTCCACTCCACCGTAGGCCGTCTTGATGGGGTTGCCATGAATATCCCAGGTGGCCGAGTTGCCGTAGGCGCTGAGCACAACGGTCACAAAAGGCACACCGTGTTCGACAAGCCGACGGGCCTGGAGTACCTGGTCGTTCATCTTGCCGGTTCGGCCGAACTGATCGATCCAGGGCACACGGTTGTAGCGACGTCGGATCGATTCGGGTTCGGCGTCCAGGTCGAAGGCTGCTCGTGCGTGTCCGCCCAGCAGCACCTCGATGGCCTCGTCTCGCAAACGCGGCACGCTGTCGGTTGAACCCGTCAGGTCGGGGCCGCCGGTGTAACGATCGAGTTTGTTGAGGAGCCCCTGGCGGCGTTTCAGGACACCGTTGGTCAGTCCATCGGTTCGCTGGAAAGGACCGGCCCCGAGGTTGCCGTGGAACGGATCGTGTTGTCGGCCCAGGGCACCGCCACGAGCGATGGAACCCTCGGTGACGTGGAAGCTGACATAGGAGGGCAGCCCGGGTCGATTCGGACCACGGAACCGCGAGACCACTGATCCTATTGCCGGGATCCGATTGGCCCGGGGATTGGTTTTCCTGGCCTCACTGTTGCCCGTCTGGATCACCGTGTTTGGGTCGTGTTCACAGTCGGAGCAGTCGATCGCTCTCAGGAGCGTCAACTTGTCGAGCAATCGGGCGTGACCGGGAAGGTGGTCGGTCACCTGGATGCCCGGCTGCGCGGTGGGGATCGGGGCAAACGGGCCGCGGATTTCGGCGGGGGCCGACGGTTTGGGGTCCCACATGTCAATGTGGCTCGGGCCGCCATTCATCCACAGGAAAATGACGCTCTTGTTCGAACGACCAGGATGTGTTGATGCCGCACAGGTGAGACGGGATGAGCCGAGCGACAAGGCCGACGTGAGCGTGCCTTGTAGAAACAGCCGGCGATGAAGGGCAGGGGGGAACATGTTGTGCCTGGTTTTGTCTCGTCGGTTTTCACTGACATCCACGATATAGTGTATCGGCACACGCCGAGGTGACAAACACGTTCCCGAAGATGGAACTGGTCAAGTTCTCGGCGACGCGGTTGTCCGGGACCTGGAATTCGTACCCTCGAGCAACTCCCGGGCCATGCCGTCAGGGGCCACCGGAAGCTTGTCCTGGAGAGCCGCGCGGCCACCCAGGATGGCGTACATCGTGTGTCCGATTATTCCGCTCATCAGCGATCGGTTCCGCGTGGCACTCCGGTTCCGACATGTTAGCCGAAGCCGTATCTGGAATCTTCACCGTACTCCTGTGCCTCGATCGAACCGCCCGACACATTCTTTTGTTGGTGTCGCTGGGGAGCTTGGATATGCTGGACGGCCTCAGCCGAAGTCATTGCCTTCTGGTCTTTTCACATGCTCTCAATTCCCGGACGACCACAGCGAACGTGCGAGGGTGTGTCGCGCCGTGAATGGATGCGACTGGGAGGGCTCTCGTCACTGGGGTTGGGGATGGACGCTTTGCTGGCCGGTCGCGCCGGGGCAGAGGCCCGGACCACGATCGGGCAACCGGCATCTTTTGGCCGGGCCAAGTCGTGCATCGTGTTGTTCATGTTCGGGGCGCCGGCTCACCAGGACAGTTGGGACATGAAGCCCGACGCTCCGTCGAAGGTTCGTAGCGAGTTCTCGCCGATTCCCTCCGTGGTGCCCGGGATCTCGGTGTGCGAGCACCTGCCACTGCTGGCTCGCCACACCTCGCAGTTGGCTCAACTCCGCTCGGTCACTCATCCGGACAACACGCACACCGTGGCGATGCACTACATGCTGACGGGAATGCGCCACCGTCGGCCCCGGACCAATCCCCAGAACGCTGCTGACGACTTCCCCTGTTTCGGTGCCGTGGCCAACCATGTCGGCGGTCGGGATTCCGTCGGAGGCCTGCCGCCGGGAATCAGCCTCAACGCCCCGGCCAACCAGGTCTCGGCGAACAATCACATCTTCCCGGGTTTCTTTGGCGGTTTCCTGGGGCCGGGGTCGGATCCCCTGTTCATTTCGCAACATCCCAACGACAAGTCGTTCTCACCGTTTCCTCCGGTTGACCGACCCGAGAGGTTGCTGGACCGGCAGCGATTGTTGTCCCGGCTTGATGGCCAGGCCCGCCTGGCCGATCGGTCATCTCGTGTGGCGGACCTGGGTGAGTATTACCAGCAGGCGATGACCCTGTTGACCTCACCACGGGCGAGGAAAGCATTTGATCTCGGGGCCGAACGTCGAACCCTCCGCGATCGCTACGGACAGACTCCGTTTGGACAGGGCTGCCTGTTGGCCAGGCGGTTGGTCGAATCGGGGGTGAGACTGGTGACGGTCAACTGGGAACGCGATGACGCCTTCTGGGACACTCATGCCGACAATTTCAACAAGCACAAGAAATCGCTGTTGCCGAATCTCGATCGGGGTTTTTCAGCGTTGTTGGAAGACATGCAACGGCGCGGTTTGCTCGATGAGACGTTGATCGTGTGGCTGGCCGAGTTTGGTCGAACACCCAAGATCAACGCCAAGGCGGGGCGAGATCACTGGGCAGCCTGCAACACGGTGCTGCTGGCCGGCGCCGGAATTCCGGGCGGCCAGGTCTACGGGGCGTCCGATCGGCAGGCGGCGTACCCGGCACGGGACCCGGTGGCTCCCGAGGACCTGTCGGCAACGATCTACCACCTGCTCGGGATCGATCCTCACCAGACAATTCATTCGCCCGACGGTCGCCCCGTGGCACTTTCCAACGGCGAATTGCTGTCGCGAGTGATCTAGGTCATTTTGGTTCCCCAGAGAACGAGGCAGATGATGCGAATTGCGTTGGGCGAGATCGTCCAGGAGACCGGGACCTTCACGCCGTCGCGGACGGGACGCGAGGCCTTCGAGGCGTACGGGCTGTACCAGGGAGCCGAACTGCTCGAGCAGTTGCTGGGGGTGGGTCCACCGGGAGGATTTCTGCAGGTGGTGGCCGAGCGAGACGAGGTGGTCGAGGTGGTGCCCCTGGCACGGGCGTGGGCCGGAGCGGGAGCCAAGATACTCGACGAGACCTACGATGAGCTTCTGGAAATGCTGTTGACCCCGCTCCGAGAGGCGGGTGATCTCGACGCTGTGTTCCTGTCACTGCACGGGGCCGCCAGTATCGAGCGGGATGACGACCTGGAAGGGGCGGTGCTGGAAGCCGTTCGCGAGGTGATCGGGCCGGATGTGCCATTGGTCTGCCCGCTGGACCATCACGCCAACATCACCGCCCGCATGGTCGATTGTGCCGACATGCTCGTCGGGCACGAGACCCAGCCCCACTACACGTTTGGCACAGGTTTCAAGGCCGCGAAATTGCTTTTCGAGTGGCTCGACAGCGGTCGCAAGCCGGCAATTGGCTGGCGAAAGATTCCGATGATCACTCCGCAGGACCAGTTCCTGACATCGGGAGGCCCGATGAAGGCCTGGTTCGATCATGCCCGGGAACTGGAGCAGCAGGACGGTGTGATGGATGTGTCACCCTACCCGATGCAGCCCTGGCTCGACGTGGCCGAGGGCGGTTGGGCGGTCGTGGTGCACACCGACGGCGATGCGGAGTTGGCCGACCGGTTGGCAGCGGACATGGGGGCGATGGCCTGGGAGTTGCGCGAGGAATTCTGGAAATCCGAAAGAGTGGAGGTGTCCGAGGCAGTCCGCCGTGCCTATCTCCATCAGGACGGATTGCTGGTGCTCTCTGACACGGGCGACTCGGTGTATGGAGGTGCCCCGGGAGACAGCACATGGATTCTCAGGGAACTCCTGGCCCAGGCGGGAGACCAACCCGAATCGGACCGGTTGATGCTGGTGCCGATTGTCGATCCCGAGGCGGTCAACGTGGCTCGTTCGGCGGGAATTGGGGCCGAGGTGACCGTGGGGTTGGGGGGCAAGATCGACAACGAATTCAGCCAGCCGGTCGAGACAACCGCACGGGTGGTGGCGATTTCGGAGAACCACGTGATGGACGTGGGGGAACGGGGAAGTGTGGAGATCGGTCCGGTCGTGTTGTTGCGAGTGGGGCCGGTGAACATCGTGGTGATGGCTGCGGCCGGTTTCGCCATTTGTCATCCGGTGCTGTACCAGCACCTGGGGCTGGATGTCGACCAGGCCCGGGCAGTGGTCGTCAAGACCGCCAGCAATTTTCAGTATTTCGATGGCTGGCGGCGAGCCCTGGTGCGTGTGGACACGCCCGGAATGACGCAGTCGGACCTGGCGGCCTTCACGTGGACTCGAACGCCACGGCCGATTTTTCCGTTCGACACCGACGTGACCTGGGAGCCTGGCGTTGGTCGGGGCGACGCGTAGAGTCCCGGTTGAGGGGCCAGTTGGTGGACGAATGCCGACGCACTCATGCCAGGCCATCTCGCCATTGTCGCCAATCGGGGTCAGTCCCTAAACTGGAGTTCCCACCGTGAATTTCCTCACGTCATGCCTTCGACGGTGCCGTTCCGGGCGCCAAGGACCGTTGCTTCCGTGAATCCAATGCGTTCCCTGTTGACCGTGACCATGCTGGCGGTGGTCGGATCCGTAGCTCCTGCTGCCGAGCGGCCGCTACCCACGTTTGCTGTCGATGTGTTGCCGGCGCTGAAGGCCTTCTGTGTCGACTGCCACAACGCCAAGGTGTCGGAGGGCAAGACCCGCCTGGACAACCTGGACCCCGACCTGGTCAAGGGGCCCGATGCCGAGCGGTGGCACCACGCGCTGAACATGATCAACCTGGGCAAGATGCCTCCCAAGGACGCCGACAAGGTGCCCGAGGCTCAACTGGTGCGAATGATCGATTGGATCCAGTCCGAATTGGCCAAGGCGATCAAGGCGCGACGGACGACCTCGCGCAACGTGATTCGTCGTTTGACTCGCCAGCAATACACCAACACGCTGCAGGAACTGCTGGGCCTCTCGATCAATTTCGGCCAACTGTTGCCCGAAGACGGCAAGTCGAAGTCCGGGTTTTCCAACAACGCAACCGTGTTGCAGGCAACACCGCTTCACCTGGAGTACTACCAGTCGATTGCGAGACGGGCACTCGACCAGGCGATCTTCACCGAAAAGCCGGTGGTGACCCGCTACCGGATTCGTATCGGGACCGATATCGGCAAAGGGCTGCCTCGCGAGAAGGCTGCCGGTCGGTTCGGGGGGTACGTGTCTCAGCCGGTCGACCCGGCACATCTTGTTGCCGAGGTTCTCGGGGCCGATGGTCAGCCGGTCACCGTTGACCAGTCTGCTCGCAGTGGGCCGTATGCCAACATCCTGCAGAATCTGGGGATTGGTATGCGGGGGTCTCACAAGCACCGTTACCAGGTCGCGAGCGGTGGCATGCTACTGGATTCGGCGGTGCCCCATCGCGAGGTGGCACCGGGTTCGTGGCACGGCCCGTCGCCCAATCTCAAGATGCTGATCCGTCGAGATTTTCCGTTGACCGGAGATTTCGTCCTGCGAGTCCGTGCGGCGTCTGTTGCCAGCCGGGAATCTGTTCTGCCAGCTTCCTACAACCGAAAGGAACGCCAGACCCTGTTGATGGGTGACGAGGTGGTGTCCCTGGGAAAAGGGGCGCTCACAGTCACCGCCGCCCAGGCCACCGATCTCTATCTGTTGTTGTTGACCGACGATCGGTTGGTGCCCAACAACACGTCCAAGATGGAACGGTCGGCGAAGTTCGGTTTCGTCTTGCCCGGTCGCGATCTGTTTCACGTCGACGTCGTCACCACGGCCAAGACGGACACGAGACGAATTGACATGAACCTGGAGGTGGTTGGCACTGCCGGGCGGCTCAATCACCGGTTCCGTAAAGGTCCGGTGGATCAGAAGCGTGTCGAGCAGAAGGCCCTGAGCGTGGCCAGTCTGGGGATCCTGGATCTCCCCAAGGGCGAGGTGGCACTGCAGTTGAAGTGGAAGGGGGGACTGGGGGTCGAACGGGTCGTGTTGACTCCGCTGGCCGGCAAACACGCGATCCGCAAAGAGCGGGCCAGCCAGGTGGCGGGCCTGGTGAAGCGGCAGAAGGCGGCCGTCGGGCGTCGTCCCGTCCTGCAGGTGTCCCTGGGCAACAGGACCGACGACGGCCAGGACGCCAGGCGATTCGATTCGGTGCAGCCGATCACCGTCCCGGATGGCCAGATGGCGTCGTATGAGTTCACGGGGCGGCTCGAGAATCTGCCGCTCCCGCAGGTCGACCTGGCCGAGTTGAGCAACCTGGCCAACATCATGGTGTTGACCGTCTGGAATGGCGATTTCGTCAAGGACCAGAAGCAGCCGGGATCGCGGGTGCTCGTTGAGTCGATGGAATTCGAGGCTCCCTACTTCCCGAAGTGGCCACCAGCCAGCCACACCAGCATCTTCCTGGATTCGCCCAACAGTGCGAATGAGAGCGTTTACACCCGGGAGATCCTTGATCGATTCCTGGCCAGGGCCTTTCGGCGTCCGCCACGTGCCGAGGAGATTGATCTCTACCACGCCTTCTGGAAGGGGGTGCGTGGGGAGTTTCAACGGTACGAGGAGAGTGTCAAGGAGGTGCTGGTGGCGGTGCTGTGCTCACCGAAATTCCTGTTCCTGGCCGAATCCAATGCCGAGCAAAAGACCGAGCGTCAACGGGATTATGAACTGGCATCGCGGTTGTCCTACTTCCTCTGGAATTCACCTCCGGACAAACGACTCTATGAACTGGCCGCCGCGGGGACGTTGCGGAAATCGCTGGCCGGTGAATCTCGCCGGATGGTTGAGGATCCGCGGGTGAGACGATTTGTCGAACCGTTTTGTGACGAGTGGTTGAAACTGTATCGCCACAAGGAGATGCAGGTGGATGTCCGGCAGTACGGGGCCTTCACCCGGTTCGTCAAGGAGGACATGGCCAAGGAGACCTACGGTTTTGTCCAGCATTGCCTTCAGAAGGACCTGGATCTGTTCACGCTGATCGACAGTGATTTCGTGATGGTCAACCAGAACCTGGCCGAGTATTACGGGATCGAGGGAGTCCAGGGGACGGGGTTCCGGCCTGTTCGGGTGTCTCCCGAGATGGGCCGTGGCGGCCTGATGACCCAGGGTTCGTTCCTCAGCGGTCACTCCGATGGCCGGCACGCTCACCCGATCAAACGAGCCGTGTGGATGATGGAACGGATTCTCGGTGAATCTCCACCACCACCACCTCCCAATGTTCCCGGTCTCGAACAGAAGAAGAAGGACGCCCGATTGACGATTGCCCAGCAATTGGCCGTCCATCGCGAGAACGTCTCGTGCCGGAATTGTCACCAGAAGTTGGACCCCTACGGGTTGGTGTTCGAGGACTACAACGGTGCCGGCTTGCTCAGTGGCACCGCCGGCAAGAACCCCGACACCAGGGCCAGGTTGCCTGATGGGACGGTTGTTGACGGCGTCGCCGGCATGAAGGCGCATATCCTGAAGTCGCAACGGCAGGGATTCACCCGCTCGCTCGTGGAACACTTGCTCGTGTACGCCCTGGGGCGGGACATGTCGTTTGTTGACGAACCCGAGATCCAGCGAATTGTTGCGGCGGTGACACGTCGAGGCGGGACGCTGCAGGTGGTGATGGAAGAAATCGTTCAGAGTCCCCTGTTCCTGCAGGAACGATCTGTGGAATTGGGGAAGAAAGAGGACCGGTCCGACACTACGATAGGCCGACAAGAGAAGTAGCCGCCGAGGCGGAGACGACCGGGGCACTGGCTCCGGCGCTGAATAACTGGCAGGGAAATGCAATGTCACAAAAGTCCTGGCAACTGGATCGCCGCTCGTTTCTTCAGGGAGCTGGTGTCGCTCTGACCCTGCCGTATCTTGACGCGATGGCCGATTCGACAGCCAGGTCGGCCGAGAAGCCCAGGCGACTGTGTTTCATGTACTTCCCCAACGGGTGCGGTATTCCCGACAAGAAGAAGTACGCCAGTGAACACCAGAAGTGGAGCTGGTTCCCGATGGGGCAGGGGGCCGACTACCAGTTCACCAACACGCTCGATGTTCTCCAGCCTCATCGCTCCGACATCAGTATCCTGGGCGGGTTGAGTCATCCCCGGAGTCGTGAGGTCCTGGGCCATCTTGCCGGCGATTCGTGGTTGACCGGCGGTGACGTCTCGGGCAGCAATTACCGGAACACCATCTCGGTCGACCAGGTCGCGTCCGCGCGGATCGGACAAAAGACCCGTTACTCGTCGCTGGTTGTCTCGGTCGATGGCGGTGTTGGTTACCAGTCCCGGGTTTCGACGCTCTCCTTCAACGACCAGGGCAAACCGATTCCGGCCGAGCACAGGCATCGCGAAATCTTCGAGCGATACTTCTCGCCCGGTGGTGGGGCTGCCACCAAGCAGCGGCGAGCCCAGATCCGCCGTGGCAAGCGGATCGTGGACCTGGTGCTGGAGGACAGTCGCCGGCTGAGTCGGTTGCTTGGTAAGGGGGATCGCGCCAAGTTGCAGGAGTACCTGGAATCGCTCAGCAGTGTCGAACGTCAGATCCAGCGGAATGAGAAGTGGCTCGACACTCCGATGAAGCCGTTCAATGCCGAACACATCAACTTCGATGTGGATCCCAAGAAAACTCCCGAGGCCTACATCCGGTCGATGATCGACATCATGGTGCTCGGGTTCCAGACCGACATCACCCGTGTGATGTCCTACATGCTCGGCCGCGAGGACGGGATCGGGTTTGGTGACCGATTCCCCAAGCTGGCCTGTGACATCAACCAGGGCCACCACGGCATGAGCCACTCGACGAACTGGGAAAACTGGAGCAACTACGACCGCTGGTTGGCCAGTCATTATGCCTACATGCTGGATCGTCTGAAGACAGTGCGGGACGAACACGGGCCGTTGCTGGACAACACTCTGCTGCTCTTTGGCAGTGCTTGTAGCACGACCCACAATGCTCGCAACTACCCACTGGTTCTCGCTGGTGGCAAGAGCATGGGACTGAAACACGGCACCTACCAGAAGTTTGACGACTCGGTGCCGCTGTCCAACCTTTATGTCAGCATGCTGAACACGGTGGGTGTCCACTCGGAACGCTTTGCCGACAGCACCGGCACACTCAAGGCCGGGGTGTTTGGGTAGGCGCGTCAGGCAGGCCGGTCAAACCAGATCCGCTCGGCGTTGCCGCCGACGATTGCGGGGATGGCCTCTTCGGGAATGGGCAACTGGCCGCTGCTGACCAACTGCAGTTCTGCCAGGTACTCCCGGGCACTGCCGACGACCGGGAAGTTCGATCCCCAGGTCAATCTCGCTGGCCCCGCCGCGTCAAAGAATGCTGCCACCAGCGGGTGCAGGTCCTGGTGCGGAAACCTGGTGGTCATCTCCATTCCCGACAACTGGATGACCAGTCCGCTGGCCGACACGAGATCAAAGACACCGGCCTGCCGAAAGTCTCTCAACGGGTCTGGCTGGTTTGTGGTGGGGTTGCCCAGGTGAGAGGCCACGACGATCCCGTCGGGATGCGATTCCAGCAGTTGATTCATATCGGTGACGCACACGGCAATGGACTCTGGGAAATAAGCCACAACGACCAGCCCGAGTTCCAGGGTGCGTTTGACGAGTTCCAGATTTTCGATGCCCGGTGCGATCGGCCAACGCACTCCCTGGCAGGACGGTGACCTGGCCAGTCTCTCGAGGTCCGCGTTGGCGGATTCGGAATTGTGATCGACCAGGCAGACGCCGGCGAATCGGTCCGGGTTCCCGGTCACGACATCCTGGATGTAGCTGTTGTCGAATTCTCCCAGGTGCTGGGCAAGTACGGCACGATGCACACCGGCCTGTTGCATGGTTGCCGAGACCACGTCGATTGGATGGTATTTGCTGACACCACAATGGGTGTAGGAGTCGATAATCATGCTGTGGTACCGGGGAACAAAGCGCTGCTGAAATCGAATGCGGCTTTCTTGTCGGGGAATCACGTTCTCTTGGCAAGCCAACCGCAATACGAGTTGGCAGGGAAAAACCAATGACATCGATGTAAGAATTTCGATATAGTGCGACAGAGGGACACATTGGAGACTGCTGATGTTGAAAATTCTGGGACGCCGTAAGCGATTGTGCGACGGGATCACCCGGCGCGACCTGATGCAGGTTGGCGGGTTGTCGCTGTTTGGCAGCATGACGTTGCCTCGTCTGCTGAGGGCGGCTGACGCATCCCAGGGGCAGGGGACGGCCAAGTCGGTCGTGCTGTTCAACCTGCTTGGTGGCCCGGCCCACATGGACATGTTCGACATGAAGCCCAAGGCGCCTGCGAAGGTGCGTGGCGAATTCAAGCCGATCTCCACGTCGTTGCCGGGTGTTCAGATCTGTGAACACATGCCCAACATCGCCCGCTGGATGCACAAGGCGACGCTGATTCGCACCGTCACTCACAAGTACAACTCGCACGATCCGCTGGCGATCATGACCGGATGGGATGACGGCAATGCCCGATTGCCAGCGCAGCCGACCGATCCACCGGATATTGGTGCCATCTGTGAGTACCTGGGACGCGGGTCGCGGGATCTTCCCGCGTCGGTTTGCCTGCCCAACTTCCCGGGTTCTGGCCAGAGCTATCGTCGTGGTGGGCCGTATGGTGGGTTCCTTGGCAGCCAGTACGACCCTTTGTTTGCCGTGTGCGATCCGAAGTTCAAGAAGGAACCCACGGGGAAGGATTATTACCCGGTGATGCCCCATGGTGCACCGAAGATGCCGGCACTCGATTCACTGCCGTCGATGAGTGCTGATCGTTTTGATCGTCGTCGGTCGATTCTCACGCAGCTTGACCAGCAGTTTGAATTGGTTCGCGGCAGTCGTTCGATCGATCGGCTTGACGGGTTCCAGCGACGGGCTTTCGAGATGCTGACGTCGAGTCGGACCCGTGACGCCTTTGACCTTTCCGGGGAATCCAAGGCGACCCGCGAGCGTTACGGCGACAATCTGTGGGGGTCGACCATGATGGTTGCCCGCCGTCTGCTCGAACGCCGAGTGCCGTTCGTCAGTGTGCACCAGGACATCTACAAGCACTACGGCCATGCCTACGACATGCACACCAACAACTTTGGCATGTTGAAGGACTTCAATCTCCCGATTCTCGACCAGGTGATTCCCGCCTTGCTGGAAGATCTTGAGGCTCGGGGGTTGCTCGAGTCGACCCTGGTCATCGTGATGGGAGAAATGGGGCGGACCCCGACGGTCAACAGCCGGGCCGGTCGTGACCACTGGCCACAGTGCGGATTCAGCCTGATGATCGGTGGTGGTGTGAGGCGAGGGCATGTCCACGGACGAACGGACAAGCAGGCCGCCTACCCCGAGAGCCACCCGATGAAGGTGGCCGATTTTGTGGCGACGATCTACCAGTTGATGGGGATCGATCCACACATGACTGTCGCCGACCGCCAGGGGCGTCCGATCGCGATCGCCCAGGGTGGTGATCCGGTGTTCGATGTCATTGGCTAGAGACGGCTCCGGTGTTGCGGAGTTGGCACCGAGTGTCCCTGCCGACCGCGAGAGTATCGTCTGGTTGTGGTAGAACTGTGGTTCCTCGAAACAGGAGACCACCGTGGAATACCGACCGCTGGGACGAACCGGACTGGAAGTCAGCTCGATCGGGCTGGGCTGCGTGACGTTTGGTCGCGAGATTGACAAGGAGACGTCATTCGCGGTGCTCGACCATGCGCTCGAGCGAGGCATCAATCTGCTGGACACCGCCGAGGCGTACGCGGCGGGCGAGTCCGAGCGGGTGGTGGGAGAGTGGATGGCCGACCGGGGTGCGCGAGACAGTGTTGTGCTGGCCACGAAGGTCTCCGGGACACTGACCCGGGACCGGGTGATCAGTTCCGCAGAAGAGAGCCTGCAGCGACTGGGGGTCGACGTCATCGACCTGTTCCAACTGCACGTGTACGACGATTCGACACCCGTCGATGAGACGCTGGGAGCTCTCGACACGCTCGTCGAACAGGGCAAGGTCAAGCACATCGGTTGTAGCAACTGGGGAGCGTGGCAACTGGCCCACGCATTGCTGCGATTTGCGGCTGAAGGTGGGGCACGGATGGAGTCGGTGCAACCGCCCTACAACCTGGTGCAGCGCGAGATCGAGACGGACCTGTTGCCGCTGTGTCGGGACCAGCAGGTTGGGGTTCTCAGTTACAGCCCGCTGGGGGCCGGATTTCTCACCGGCAAGTACCGGCTTGGGCAGGACATCCCCTCGGGAACTCGATTCGATGTGATGCCCGGTCACCAGCCGATTTATTTTCACGACACGGGATGGGCTGCACTGGGGCGATTGGACGAGGCGGCTGCTCAGACCGGGCGGTCACTCGTCGACCTGGCTTTGTCGTGGGCGATTGCACAGTCCGGAGTGACCTCGGTGCTGATCGGTTGCCGAAAGCTCTCGCATGTGGACCAGGCCTTCGAGGCCGAGGCTGCTGGACTTCCAGAGGACGTGGTGGCCCACTTGTCGGCCGATCCCGAACCTGCCGAGGACTGAGCCGGGGTCAGCGTCGAGATTCGAGTTCTTCCCATTCGGAGATCCGCTCGGGCAGCCGTTGGTTGATGTCCGTGAGCCGGGCCGTGGCCGTGGCAATCTCCTGGCCGTCTCCCTTGAAGAATTCGGGGTCGGACATGGTCTGGTTGAGTTGTTGCTGCTCGTCCTCGAGTTGTTCGATCTCGAGGAACAGTTCGTCAGCCCTTTGCTGCTCGCGAAAACTGAGCTTCTTGGATTTCTCGGGCTTGTCGGGGCTGGAGGCGAGTGGCGTGTCGGCCTGCTCTGGTGGCTGTCCGGTGTCCTCGACGGCCTCTGCCTGTTTCCGTTGCCGGGTGTAGTCGTCGTATCCTCCGGCATACTCTTTCACGTTCCCGTCTGCTTCGAAAACCAGCGTGCTGGTGCACAGGTTGTTGAGGAATGTGCGGTCGTGGCTGACCAGCAGCAGCGTGCCGGGGTAGTTCGAAATCAGTTCTTCAAGCAATTCCAGGGATTCTGCGTCCAGGTCGTTGGTGGGTTCGTCGAGGACCATGATGTTGGAGGGACGCTTGAGGATGCGGGCGAGCATCAGTCGGTTCCGTTCACCTCCCGAGAGATACCGTGCCGGTCGCCGGGCTCGTTCCGGAGTGAACAGGAATTCCTGGAGGTAGCCGTAGATGTTCCGGGGCTTGCCGTTGATTTCCAGGGTTTCCTGTCCTTCGCCGACGTTTTCGACCACCGTTTTCTCTTCCTCGATCTGCTCACGGAGTTGGTCGAAATAGATCGTCTGCAACTTGGTGCCGTGCCGGATAGATCCGGTGGTGGGTTCCAACTGGCCGAGCAGCAGTTTCAGCAGGGTGGTTTTTCCGGAGCCGTTGGGGCCAATGATGCCGATACGGTCCCCGCGTGACACCAACAGCGAGAAATCGTTGACGACCGGATGTGGTCCCTCGGGTGTCTCGTAGGCGAAGTTGATGCCGGTGGCTTCGATGACCAACCGGCCCGATTTTTCGGCCTCGAGCGCCTGCATGCGGACATCACCGATTCGGTGTCGCCGGTTTGTGTGTTCGTCACGCATCCGTTTCAGTGCACGGACACGTCCTTCGTTGCGAGTGCGACGGGCCTTGATCCCGGTCCGGATCCATCGCTCCTCCTCGGCCAGCTTGCGGTCGAATTCGTTGTTCTGTTTCTCCTCGGCGTCAAGCAACGCCTCGCGTCTTTTCAGGAACGTGGGGTAGTCGCACGGCCAGTCGTAGAGGTGGCCGCGGTCGAGTTCGATGATCCGGGTTGCCAGGGCCTGGAGGAACATCCGATCGTGGGTCACGAACACGAGCGTGCCGCCGTAGACGCTGAGGAACTGTTCGAGCCAGGTGATCGATTCGATGTCGAGATGGTTGGTCGGCTCGTCGAGCAGCAACAGGTCGGGTTCGTGAACCAGGGCACGTGCCAACAGCACCCGCCGTTTCATTCCCGAGGAGAGTGATGCGAAGCGCGCAGTCCCGTCGAGGGTCATGCGAGACAGGACCCGGGAGACGGCCTGTTCCTGTTGCCAGGACTCACCGCTCTCGGCGGCGACCTGTTCGATCATCTCCTGAACAGACGCATCGCCAGCAACCGGCACATCCTGCACCAATCGGGCCACCGTGGAGTTGGCGTCCCTGAGCACTTCCCCATTGTCGGCGTCCAGTTCGCCGGCAATCAGCCGCATCAGGGTCGACTTGCCAGTTCCATTCCGTCCGAGCAGGCCGATCCGTTCGCCTCGCTCGATCTCCAGATCGATGTCATCGATCAATGGATCGCCACCGTAAGTGAACTGGAGACCGCGTAGGCTGAGCAAAGACATCGGGATGTGGCAGTTTTGCGGCTACTTGTTGTTGTCAACGCGGATGGTGGGCGGTCCGTCAAGATAGCCCAGCGATTTCAGGAAGCGGTCCATCTCGGTGACCGTCGCCAGGAAGTGCTCGGGACTGCTGCGGCGGTTGAAGAATCCGTGTGGTTGGTCCTTGTACAGGAACAGTTCGCTTCGACTGCCGACGGTTTCCATTTGTTTCTTGAACGTGCGTCCGGTTTCAACCGGGATCAGCTTGTCCCGGGTGCCCAGGAAGACGATCGTCGGAGGCATGCCCTTGCGGATGTTGTGCAGTGGCGAGATTTCGCGGAAACGGTCTTTGACACGGGAGTGTCCAAATCCGCCGGGGCCGTTGTCGTAGACGGGGTTGAACAACAGCAGCGCGTTGGGCCGACTACTGATCTCGAGGTTGTCGGTCGCGGCGTTCAGCCCCGGGACCGTGGCGGTTGCCGCGGCGACGTGGCCTCCGGCCGAACCACCACCGGCAGCGAGCCTGTTCGGATCAATTCCCAGTCGCCTGGAGTTGGTTCGCAGCCACCGGATTGCGGACTTCCCATCTTCGACACATTCAAACGGCGACGTTCCCTGCCGGTTCTTGACCCGGTAATCAGCGACAATGCCGATCATGCCACGGGAAGCGAGGTAGGAGGCGTGTTCCTGGAATTGTCGGGGAGTCCCCCCGTTCCAACTCCCGCCGAAGAAAAACACCGCCGCTGGACGGCGGGCCGACGCGTTGGATCGCTTCGGCTGGTAGACGTAGAGCTTGAGCTTCACATCGCCGACGGTCTTGTAGACGTGCGAGGTCGCCCCGGGGATCGAGGGAGCCTGGCCCACCTTGGCCTTCGAGCCCTGCTGGCTCTCCTGGGCGTGGGCAAACGGATTCCCGACGACCATGGCCAGCAGAAGCGTGATGGCAGGACGAATTGTCCATTGTGGTGTCATCGCCGTCTCACTTGGGGCAGGCATCGACAAGTTGGTGTGATCCGCTGTTCCGGACCGACGGGGCGGTGTAGCCTGTGTCGAGCCGGTCAGCCCGGGAGGACTCGACGAGAACAGGTGCTGGATATCACGTGATGTGTTGTAGCGGTATCGACGATAGGACTCTGCCGAGAAAAAACCAAGCTGGGACGACGGCCGTGCGGTCGGTTGTTGCCGCCACCGTGTTCCTTGTGGGGGTGTTTGCCCAGGGCCTGGCCGAGGAGGGGCCGGAGAACTCCTCGATCGGTCAACGTCTGCCAGGGCAGCCCGGTTCCGGGTGGCGGGCAGTCAGTGGGACGGCCCGTGAGATGATCCAGGATCGTCGCTGGGTGGTTCGTGAACCGAAGGGGTTCTGCCGACGACTGGAGCTTGGACACTATGCCCAGACCGAGGGCCAGAAGAACGAGGTGCGATTCGAGTGGGGGACCGACTGCCCGGACAATCAGCGTGCTGACGGGTTTGCGATCCAGAGCCAGGGACTCCGGTTGCGGTTGCACCCCATTCACCGGTCTCAAAAACCCGATCTGCTGCTGGTGGGGAGACGCGGTGGAATGGGGCCCGACCTGGTGGCCAGCCACGTTGACCTGTCAAGACTCCCGAAGTTCGATGCAAGAGCCGCCAACAAGTACGTCGTGCGGTGGGTGACCCAGGCCGCCAACGATTACCGGTTCGAGTTGTCGATCAACGGCAAGGTGATCGCGAAGTTGGCCGGTGAACGCCGGGTGGATGGAAAGGATGTCTCGATCGGATTCGAATTCCGCAGCGGGACACACACGATCAGTCAATTGGCCTGGAGGCTGAACCAGGGCGGAACGGCGGTCGTCAGTCCCGAGGCCCGCGAGGCGGTCGGCCGGATCGGGATGGGGTTTCGAGAGCTGTTTCTTGATGACGTGATGGTCGCCCGGACGGCCGCCGTCCAACGGATCCTGCACCAGCCGACCAAGTACCCACGCAATCCGGTGATCCGACATCACCAGCGACCGTGGCAGAAATTTCGGGCCCAGTTGTATGGCACGGTGCTGTATGTCCCCGAAGAGAAGCTGTTCAAGATGTGGTACCTGGCGGGACCGAGGTTTCCTGACGAGGCGGCCATTTCGCTGGATGGAAAGCCGCGGATCCCCAATTTTCAGTTGCTGGCCTATGCCGAGAGCCGGGATGGACTGAACTGGACGTTGCCCGACCTGGGATTGGTCAGCTTCAATGGCTCGCGGCACAACAACCTCTGTCGGTTCTCTCGCGAGAACGCCGAGGGGGTGGCAGTGGTACACGATCGACACGACCCTGATCCGAAGCGACGTTACAAGGCGATTTACTGGGAGCATTCGGTCCGCAGTCCTCACAAGATTCCCGTGGCCGTCGACATCAATGGCATGTCGGTCAGTTTTTCCGCCGATGGCAAGGACTGGACCAATCACCCAGGCAATCCGGTGATTCCTCATGCCAGCGATACCGGGCACCAGGCTGTCTGGGACCCGTTCGGCAAGGTCTTCGTCGCCTACGGCCGGTTCGGAGCCGGGGGGCGGCGGATCGCCCGGTCCGAGAGCCGTGATTTCATCAACTGGAGTCCGTCCCAGATGGTGTTTGCCGCCGACGCGATCGACCAGAAATCACGAGGCGGGCGACCGCAGTTTTACGGCATGGGGACAACGGTCTACGAGGGGATCTACATCGGGTTGCCCTGGATGTTCTGGGAGAACTCGAGCAATCGGCTCGACGTGCAACTGGCCAGCAGCCGCGATGGAATTCACTGGCGACGTTCCGGGGACCGAAAGACACTGATTCCCAACGGACCGAAGGGGACCTGGGACGGTGGTTGCATCTTTACGGCCGCTCAGCCGCTGCAGGTCAAGGACGACACCATCTACATTTATTACTCGGGATTGTCCCTGGATCACGAGGAGGCACGGCCGAGTCGCCGCGAGCGGCCCGAGTACGGTGAATCGTCGATCGGTGTGGCGACACTGCGTCGCGATGGCTTCGTGTCGATGCGGGCGGGCAAGACACCCGGGCAAGTTTTGACTCGCGTGTTGAAATGGCCGGCTGGGCGTCGGTTGCACGTGAATGTCGATGCGCGGAAGGGACAACTCCGGGTGGCCGTGCTGGGTGAAGACGGACAGTCATTGGCCGGCTTCGAACAATCTCGTGTCGTTTCCGGTGACCACACCGACGTGACCATTCAGTGGGCTGGGGCCGACGGCAAGAGTCCTTCGTCGCGGCTGGTGCAGTTGCGATTTGAATTGACCGACGCTGACCTGTATTCGTATTGGTTGAAGTAGATCCATGAGGACCGAGTTGATGCGATGGACTGGAATGGCATGCGGTGTTGTTGTGGGGCTCTTCGTGGCCGTCGGTTCTGTCTCGGGCCAATTGCCCCGAGCGGCCAAGGGCGATTGGCCCTGGTGGCGCGGTCCCAATTTCAACGGGGTGGCCGAAGCTGGACAAAAAGTGGCGGTCGAGTGGAGTGACTCTCGCAACGTGGCCTGGAAGGCCGCGGTTCCCGGCCGGGGGCATTCGACGCCAATCGTCGTCGGCAATCGCGTGTTCCTGCAGACGGCCGATGAAACCGACCGTTCGCAATCGGTGCTCTGCTACGACCGGGAGTCGGGCAAGCGGTTGTGGACCAGGGAACTCAATCGCGGCAACCTGCAGGAGAAGATCAACCGCAAGAACACCTACGCGACCAGCACGATCGCCTGCGACCGTGGACGCCTGTTTGTGCTCTTTGGCAACAACGCGTCGGTGCAAGCGACGGCCCTGGATCTTGATGGGACAATGCTCTGGTCGACCCTTGCGGCACCGTTTGTGGAGAAAAAGTATCCCAACGGCTACGCGGCCTCCCCGGTGGTCTATGGCGATACGGTGATCGTCGCGGTGGACTGCGAGGGAGGTGGGACCCTGGTGGCACTGGATCGCAACACGGGCAAACGGGTCTGGGCCACCAGCCGGGTTGGCAAAACCAACTACGCGTCACCGGTTGTTGGTCATGTGGCCGGGAAGGATCAATTGCTCCTGGGAGGCCTGGACATGGTGGCCAGTTACAACCCGGTCAATGGTCAACCGCTCTGGGATGCCCCGGCGATCGCGATGCAGACGTCCGGCACCCCGGTCTGGGAGGGCAACATGGTGTTCGCCGCCGGCGGGTACCCGAGTGGTAGCACGGCGGGCATTGTGGCCGATGGTTCGGGGCGGATTGCCTGGAAGAACACTCATCGGATTCACGAGCAGTCACTGCTGGTGCACAAGGGCCATGTCTATGGTGTCAACGACACGGGGATTGCCCTGTGTTGGGAAACACGGACAGGACGCGAGATGTGGAAGCACCGTCTGAAGGCACCGATCAGCGCGTCTCCGACACTGGTGGGTGAGACGATCTACCTGGCCAATGAACTGGGGACGACCTGGGTGTACCGTGCCACCCCGAAGGGATATCAGCAGTTGGCCGAAAACCAACTGGGGACGATTGTGTTTGCCTCGCCGACGATCTGCGGCGGACAGATTTTCCTGAGAGTGGCCGACATGGTCGATGAGAAGCGGGTCGAAACGCTGTACTGCATCCAGGCGTCATCGAAGCGGTGAGACGGCCAGGGACTGTTACCGGCGCGGATTCTTGCGATTGAACCCGTCGACCACCTTCTGCGCTGCTCCGATGTCATGGAAGTCGACGACGACAAAATGCGGGCGTCGGCCGGTCGCTTTTTGGCAACCGTCGACCCGGGGGCCCAGGACCGTCTGCGAATTCGCTCGGGCGGCCAGTGACGGTGAGGCGGTTGGTCGGGTCAGGAAATGATTGAGAATCAGCAGGCGGTTCTGAGCCTGTCCACGGTTACGGCGGAAGCTGAAATCCTGGGTTCGTTTGACCGAGAAGTGGGTTTCCCAGCAGTGTTTCCAGACGTCGTGATAGCCCGGCCAACTGTCGCCGTCACGGTCGGTCATCACGACCAGCCTGCGTCCACTGGCGACCATCTTTCTCAACGTTGGCCAGGGGGCGTCACGACGCTGTTGATGTAGCGAGTCGAGCAGCTTGGCTTCCTGGAACGCGCGGCGAACCAGCTTCCCCTCAACGTAGGACTCGAAGATGATCGTGATCACCGCCTGCGGTGTCTTCTCGAGAAAAGCCCGGATTTCCTTCAGACCGTCAACCAGGGGCCGCTTGCCCAGGAAGGCCTTGCCGTGCACCAGGAAGGGACGGTTGCCGACCAGGTGCACATCAAGCATCAGGCCACGGACACCGTCTTTGAGTTGGCGGGTCAGGCCGAAGTTCTGATTGGGGAACAGCCAGCCCTCGGCACGATTGGACATGGCGTTGTGGGTCATCACGATCGAGACCTCGTCGTAGCGACGTCCCAGCAGCACCGTGTCGCGGTCCGGAGGGGCGGCGACGACTGCTTGGCAGCAGCACATCGCTGCAAAACACAGCAGTCCAGCGACAGTTGGCTGAGAAGAGAATGACACGGCGGCGATCCAGGTCGAGCAGTCGTTTTTCTCGTCCTTGATCATGAGGTCGTCACCCCAGGGCCAGAAGGTCCGGAGGTCAGTTGTTCACGGGGATGTGATTGAGTGTGTAGTAACCAGCCGGGTGCAGCAGCGGTTGCCCGTCATGACTGCGAAGTCCCGGGGCGTGCAATTCGTGGACGAACATCTCCCGCAGTCCATCGATTTGCAAGCGGACCGTCAGGCCGTCCTTGCTGACTTCCGCCGAGCGGATGATCAACTTCTTTTTCTGGATTTCGTCACTGCCGTAGGTCGAGTGGTACGTGTAGGTGTGACTGGTGACCGCGTAAGAGGAGAGTGCCTGGGCGGTTTTGGGGTCGACGGGGCGGGTCAATACAAGATCAAAACCGTCGTGCTTCGCCCGGATCTCCTTCATCTCAAAGGGGGTCTTTCCCGTCCAGACCAGGCGTTGCAGCCCATAGGAGGCCGTGCCCAGACTGCTCCAGCCACGATTGCTGAGCCCGGCAAACAGGCTGCCGTCGCGACCCTGGGAGAGCCGGATCACCGCCGAGGCCAGGCCTTCCCGGAACGGGAAACAGGCTCCCTGGTACTGGCCGTTGACCTTCTCGAGGAACACGCGGCTGATCGATGCCAGGGTGAACTCTCCGACGAACAACTGGCCGTCGAAGGGGCCGAAACGACCATGGCTGTCATCAAGCATGATGTCGGTGGCCGACTGGCCAACCTTCTTGTACGGAAACCAGACGGCCGGTGGCTTGAGATGCTTCAGTCGCTTGACCGCCACCGGGAAGGGCACCCCGTTGGGGATGGTGGTGATGCCCTGGATCGGAGAACCATCCAGTTCCATCGAGGCCAGTGCTTCGGGGTGATGGAAGAACGCACCGGCTCGCATGTGGTGCAGTGAATTGGTGCCGACCCAGTTTCCCTGCTGATCGGTGTAGAACATGTCGCCCGCCCGGTTGGCACCCAGCCCACTGGGAGACCTCATCCCGGCACACACCGGGACCAACTTACCCCGTGGCGTGACCTTCACTCCCCAGCCTCGCCACCGGGCCTGGGACACGCCGAGTGTCTTGTTGCGGACCATCAGGTTCCGCTGGTTGCCCTGGAATCCCATCCCGATGTTGAGGGTCATCCAGAGATTGCCGTTGTGGTCCAGCTTGGGGCCGAAGGCGTATTCGTGGTAATTGCCGGTCACACCCCAGGAATTGTTGACACAGATGTATTCGTCGGCCACATCGTCGCCGTCGGTGTCGGTCATCCTGGTCAGTTCTGTTCGCTGGGCGGTCAGGAACGAGTTTCCCTGTTTCAACAAGCCGAGCGGTTCGTGCAGTGCCTCGGCAAATTTCTTGTAAGTGACGTTCCTGGGAGGGTCGTCATAGACGCCGTCCAGGAACCAGACCTCGCCTTTTCGTATCGTCACCGCCAGCCGGTTCTTGCCGACCCGGGCCATACCACTGACTTCCAGCACCAGGCCCTGGGGGGGCGGTTTCCAGAATTTGGACCGTGAGCCTGTCGGTGCCTTGGAGGACAGGATTGTCACCAGCCTGTAGTAATCCGACTCGTCGTCGGCCGCCACGTCGGGGCACACGGCACAGGCCAGGACGATCACCGTCCACGGAACTCTGCGGAGGTTTCGTTTCACGGCTACCATCGATAATCCATTTTCACGGTGATCCGGTCGGAAATCGTGAACGGAATTCGCCATTCAGTCTGGCCGTCGGTTGTCACCAGTTTCCCGGGATGCTTCCGTCCGGTTGGGACCGAAACCGTCAATCCGTTCTCATCCGTGTGAGTGTTGGCGTCCCGGGGCTTGAGCGATTTTCCGGTGTGAGCCCTGATCCACACGTTCGATTGCTTCGAACCGGGGGAGAGCGTGGCGGAAATCCGCAACGTTCGTTTGAGGCCGCGGCGGGCGGACGGTTCGAGTCGATCCTCGACCCGCAACGTGCCGACGCTGTACAGCAGCGTGGGCACACGTGACTTGTCGAGACGATATCCTCGGAACCGGTAGCCGGTGGTGGGAGCAAGAGCGTCCGGCCAGGCCGCATCGGCGTTGGCCAGGCGGCTGACGGCCAGGCCGGCCGGCAGGGTGACCAGATCCTGGCCCAGTGGTGCAGCGGGAGGGATGAAACGGTTGAACCACGTGGCGTGGGCGTCCAGGAACCGACCTCGCCAGGCCTCGACCACCCGTCCCCGCCTCGCATCGAAAGCGAAGTGGGGGCTGTTGGGGAAACCGACCGCGATCGCGTGACGGCCGACCCGCTGCATGAAGGTCCTCAGGATCAAAGGTCGTTTTTTGGGGACGAGTTCGTAGTTGTCCACCTTGTTCCGGGTGATCTTCTCGGGGAGAGGCTGACGGCCCAAATCGGCGAGGTACGTATGCAAGGCGGCCAACTGGTTGTCGACGTGTCCGTCGAGGACATCCGGACTGTTGGTCTTCCCCTTGGGGAAGAAGGTGGGCATCCGCGTGCGGGCTTTCCGCGATGCGGGGTCCAGCAGGAAACGCTTCAACCATTCCGGACGGATCCGGCTCGTGGTGCCCTCGAGGTCGATTCCCACCACCCCGGGCAGACGTTCGCCACGGACCGGGTGACACTGGACGCATCCGCGGTCGATGAGTGTTCGTCCGGCCGAGGCCAGGACCTTGGCGGTGACACCGGGGGCAGCGAAGACCGTGCCCGCCGGTGTGTCGGAACCGTCATCGACGGTTGCCAGTTGGCCGGGAAGCCCCAGCACCTCGCGGACCGGAAACACCGGCATGCGGATCTGCAGGTGTGCACGAACGTCCCCTGTGCCCTCGAGCACCTTGCCCAGCCACGCTGTACGCAACTTGGCTCCGACACCGTCCAACGACGGGGGCAGTCGCCCCTCGTCACCCAGGTCGACGTGGCCGGCGGTTTCGAAATAACCCCGCCGCCTGGGGCCCAGGCCACCGGACTTGTTCCGGGAATGACACGCCAGGCAGTTCAATCTCAGCGTCGTCCGTTTCAGCGACAACGCGGGTGTGGCCTTGTTCGGTTTCACTGCCAACGCAGCCGTGATGGACTGGATCTGTTGCTTGTCGAGACGATAGCGAGGCTGGCGAGTGCTGGCGTTGACCAGGCACGATTCGGCCGACGCAGGGGCAAGTCGGGCCAGGACGGGTGGTGCCTTTTGAGTGCCCTTGCGGCCCAGGCCGGGGCCGGCCGAATGACAAGAGTGACAACGGAACTGGATGAACAGTTGGCGACCCCTGGCCACAAGTTCCGGATTGTTCCCTGGAGCCGACAACGACCGGGCCGAATTGTTCTTGTGCAGAAATGCGACCAGGTCGGCCGCTTCGTCGGGAACCAGTTTCAGCGACGGCATGCGACCGCCCGGGCGAACGGTCTCAGGGTTGATCAGGAAGTGAGCGAGTGCCTGGCTGGTGTATTTGCCGGACAAGTCACCGTGAGGAACCGAGGGGAAGGGGCGGGCAGCCGCACCCAGCCCCAGTTCCCTGATTTCGTCGGGGTCGAGTTGAGCCAGCAGTTTTTCGAGTTCGGAAGTCGGCTGGGGGCGGGCCTTGTACGTGGCATCGGGTTGATGGCAAGCCACGCAGCCCGCCTGGTGGAACAGCGTCCTGCCGCGGTCACGACTTCCTTTCTCGTAGAACCGGGGTGCCACCGGGCGGGTGGCGGTCGAAGCCAGGTTGGGGAAAGGTTCACGTAGTGTCGCCAGGAAAGCCGTCAGCGCGAGGATCGTGCGGGTTTTCTTTTCGACCGGGATGCCGTGCAACACGTCGGGCATCGTGGTGCCCGGTTGTGTACCGGTTGGATCGGCCAAAAAACGTGACAGCCATTTTGGCTGGAGGCGACGGCCGGCCCCGTCCAGTCGTGGTCCGGGTTTGGGCGGAGGACCGGTCGTTCCGGGAGCGTGGCAGGATGTGCAGCCGAGTTCACCCAGCAGCAGTCGGCCGGCTTCGGCCGGGGCCAGTTCTCCATGGCGGGCGAATCGCTCGAAACCGGCGACAAAAGGTGCCGTCGGAGTAGCAGCCGTGGCCCAGAGGGTTGGCCAGGTGATCAGGACACCGAGGATGCCGAGTCGATCGCCTGAAATGCCGTTCACGGTCTCGGCCCGTGGAAGAATCAAATCAACTCGGCGATCGGTTTCGCTTCGTTGAGAATATGGACAGGACGACCGCCGAAATCATCGAACGTCTGTGTGTGATCGATGCCGAGGTGGTGGTAGATCGTCGCCAGCAGGTCCTGGGGCGTGTAGGGCCTCTCGGTCGGGTACTCGGACTTGCTGTTGGTCGCCCCGACGATCTGGCCCATTTTCAGGTTCCCGCCGGCGAGCAACGCCGAGTAGGCCTGGGGCCAGTGGTCGCGGCCGTAGGACCGGTTGGGGACTCCGTATCGCATCACCGGGGTCCGTCCGAATTCGCCAACAACGACAACCAGGATCTGTTGTTGCAGGTCCTGGGCATGGATGTCCTCGATCAGGGTCGCCAGGGCCTGGTCCATGTAGGGCAGGCGAATTTTCATGAACTTGGCGAAGTGTCCCTCTCGCCCGGCGTTCCCGGCGTGATCGTCCCAATTGGTGAATTCGGGGCCTGTCTTGGGAGTGTTGAAGTAGATGTTGATCACCGAGGTCCCGGCCTGGGCCAGTCGACGTGCCAGCAGGCAAGCCTGGCCCCAGAGGTTGCGGCCGTAACGGTCGCGGAGCGTGTCGGATTCCTCGGCCAGGTTGAAGGCCCTGGCCGACTCGGGACTGGTCAACATCTCGTAGGCCAGTTCGCGGAACTGGTCGGTGCCGGCCAGGTTGCCACGCAGGTCCACGTTGAGTCGGATTCGGTCCAGTTGATCGATCAGCGCCTTGCGGTCGCCAAGTCGTCGGCCGTCCTTCCCGGTGGCGATTCCGGCGTGTGGAGCACGGAACCCCTTGCCGTTGGGATCGCCCACTTCGAATGCGCCGTGGTGCAGGCCCAGGTAGGCCGGCCGGGTCATGTAGGGCTTTTGTGGAATCGCCACGTAGGGGGGCATCACGTTGGGGCCGGGGCCCAGTGTCTTGCTGGCCACCGAACCCAGGTCGGGATGGTTGCTCTTGGATTGGGATGTTGGGTCGGCCACCAGGGGAGCTTTTCCAGTCAACACCGTGATGCCGCCATCGCTGTGGCTGCTCATGTTGTGGTGCAGCGAGCGGACGATCGAGAATTTGTCGGCGATCTTGGCCTGCAGGGGGAAGTGTTCGCAGATGTCCATGCCCGGAACGTTTGTGGCGATGGGAGCGAACTGGCTGCGGGTTGCCGTGGGTGCGTCGGGCTTGAGATCGTAGGTTTCCAACTGCGAGGCGCCACCATGCTGATAGAGCATGATGACGGAGGTTCGTTTTGACCGGTTGCCCGATGCGGCACGTGCGGCCAGAACCTCGGACAACGTCACCCCGCCCAGTGCCATGGCTCCGACCTGCATGAACTCGCGACGACCCACCGGGCCGGGGCAAGTTGCAGAGGTTTCGCGACGACTGCTCATGGATCGCTTCTCTTCATGTTGGAAGACACATCCCTGTGACTGTTATCGGCAGTATACGGGAATTGCTGGTCACTCGAAATCGCATTCTTGATTGTTGATGCGATCAGGTGCCAGACTTTTTCTGGGCGGTCAGCGTGTCGCGGTAGGCCTTTTCCTTCAACTGGATGTAGTCACGGTATCCGGCCGGATCGATGAAGGGACTGGTCTTGGCTCCCTTCAACTTCGGGAACTTGGCATGCATCCCGTAGTAATTGCCGTGTGCCCCGAGAAAATAGTCGCACTTGAGCGAGTTCAGCACCTTGAAGGTGCGGGCGAAGTCCTTGGCGATTTTCGGATAGGACTTGTTGTTGACGAGTTGATAGCCCGGGTTGACGTTGGGGCTGCCGACGACGACGACCAGTTTCTTGTTCTTGCCTTTGCCGACTGAGGCCGTCCATGTGGTGCAGCCGGGGGTATGGCCCGGTGTGTGGCGGGCGATCAGCGTGGTGCCACCGAGAGTCACTTTTGCACCGTCCTTGAGCACCTTGTCGACCGGGCAGGGGCGCCAGCGGCTGTCGGTATAGAGGTATTGTCCCTTGCCGCCGCCGGCGATCACCTTCTCGTCGCCGGTCATCACGAAGACCTTCGCGCCACTGGCCTCGCGGGCGCGGGCGTGACCGGCAACGTGATCGGCGTGAGCGTGGCTGGCCAGGATGATCTTGATGTCAGTCATTTTGAAACCGAGCGAGCGAACCGAGGCCTGGATCAACGGCACGGTCTCGTCGAAACCGGTGTTGATCAGCATGTGCCCCTTGGGAGTGGTGACCAGGTAGATGGCCAGGTCGTTGGAGCCGACGTAGTAGATGTTGTCGACGACCTTGTGAGCCGGGTAGGGGCCGTCGGCACGGACTGTGGATGTGGCACAGATCGCCAGGGCCATTGCCAACAAGACGGACGGGCAGCGGTGGATCGTTGCGGACGGCATGTGAGGCCTCGGGAGAAAAAACGTGGTTTGGTCAGGCGTGGTCAACCGGTCATTGTCGATAAAACGTGGTAGATGAGTCATCCTAGCAACAACCCGGGTCGTCGACGAACCGGTTGGATCTGATTCCAGTTGTCGTTGATCGTGCGGAGAGGTTATCCTGATCACACGGATCGTGGTCGAATTCGTCGAACCGATTGCAATTGGGCGGAGTGTGGCATGAACCAGCAGGCGGTTGACCAACTGACAAGACGTGCGGCGTTGCAACTGGGCACCGGCCTGTTTGGCCTGTCGCTGCCCGGTTACCTGGCCGCCGCCCGGGCGGGGCAGGTGGATCCGGCCCGACGGGACTACTCGTGCATCTTCCTGTTCCTGGCCGGTGGCATCAGCCACTTCGAGTCGTGGGATCCCAAGCCGAATGCTCCGGTTGGCATTCGTGGTCTGTGGAGTCCCCAGTCGACCAACGTTCCCGGCACATTCATCACCGAGAAGATGCCGTTGCTGGCCCGGATGATGGACAAGGTGGCTGTCATCCGATCGTGGAAGGGTGCCAGTGGCAGCCATGGCGATGCATCGAAACATGCCATGAGCGGCGTGTTGCCCCGGTCCCGCAACCAGCAGTTTTTTCCGAATTTTGGCTGCATCGCCAGCACCTTGCTGGGAACCCGGCAGCCGGGCATTCCCTCCTATGTCGGCGTCCCCGTCGCGGCACGCTACACGACTCCCTCGGGGTACCTGGGACCGGCCTACTCGGCCTTCGATGTCGATGGGGACCCCAGTGCCAAGAATTTCGAGATCGAGGGCCTGCGGTTGCCGCGAGGACGGTTCGAGACACGACGGAGCCTGCTGGACCAGGTCGACAACCTCGGTCGCCTGGCCGCCGCCGGCAACAACACGCTCTCGGTTCACGACAACCTGTTCGAGGAAGCCGTGACCACCCTGACCAGTGGTGCGATTCAGAAGGCTGCCAAGTTGGACGAGGAATCCCTGGCGGTGCGACAGCGGTATGGCATGAACATCTACGGCCAGCGTGTGTTGCTGGCCCGCCGGATGGTCGAAGCCGGTGCTCGCTTCGTGACAGTCAATCACGCGGTGCAGGGAGGATTGTTCGGCAAGGGATTGACCAACGGCACGTGGGACAACCACGGCTGGTTGTTCGATTCGATGATGTCGTTCGGAAAACGTCCGGCTGCCGTTGGCAAGGACAAGACGTGGCACGAGTACAAGGGGCCGGGCAACCTGCCACAGTTGGACATGTCACTGACGTCGTTGTTGACCGATCTCGAGGAGCGGGGACTTTTGGACACGACGCTGGTTGTCGCGATGGGCGAGTTTGGCCGCACCCCGAAAATCAACAAGACGGCCGGCCGCGACCACTATCCACGGGCCGGCAACGTGCTGTTGGCCGGGGCCGGTGTGAAGGGAGGCGTGGTGATCGGTGCCACCGATCCCAATGGAGCCGCACCGGCGACGCGTCCCTGGACGCCCGTCGACTTTGGTGCGTCGATTTATCACGCCCTGGGTATCGATGCCGAAACGACCTACTTCCCGCGGCTGCCGCGGCCGACCAAGATCGCCGAAGGGCAGGTCATTGACGGGTTGTT
>CAZYAZ010000015.1:82445-83523 GCA_964646205.1 uncultured Planctomycetaceae bacterium
CGTGGAATCCTCGAAGTCCTCGCCCCCTCCAACCAGTGAAGTCATCCGGGGCAGGCAGCCTGTCCTCCGGTTCGAAAGGATTCGATCGATGTTGATGATTCTCTCGCCAGCCAAGACACTCGATTTCGAGTCGCCGTTGCCAACCCGTCGTCGTTCGACTCCTGTCTGCAGCAAGCAGGCGTCGGAGGTGATCGATTCGCTGTTGAAATTGTCCCGGAAGGAACTTGCCGGGCGAATGAAGTTGAAGCCGGAATTGGCCGAGACAACCCACCAGCAATACTCCGACTGGCAGCAGCGACCGACGGTGAAAAATGCCCGCCCGGCTGCCTTGGCTTATCGGGGCAATGCGTTTGTTGGCCTGGACGCGTCGACGTTCTCCGATGACGAGTTCCTGTTCGCCCAGGATTCCCTGAGAATTCTCTCGGGTCTCTACGGCATCCTGAGACCGCTGGACCTGATTCAGCCCTACCGGCTGGAAATGGCCATGAAACTCGAAACATCACGCGGGAAGACGCTTTACGATTTCTGGACCGAGAGCATCTCGGGTTTGTTGGCCAGGGACCTGAAACGCAAGCCGGGCGGTGTGCTGGTTAATTTGGCGTCGGGCGAGTATTCGCGAGCCGTCGACACGGCGGCACTCGGGGCTGGAGTGATCACGGCCTCGTTCCTGGAGGACCGCGGAGGGAGTGTTCGGCCAGTTTCGGCCTTCGCCAAGAAGGCTCGCGGCCTGATGGCTTCCTACGTGATACGCAACCGGCTGACGTCGCCGTGTGACATGAAAATGTTCAATCTGGAAGGCTACCGGTTTGACGCCGGACGGTCCTCGGATGTCGAATACGTTTTCACGCGATCGGAAGCCTGACCGGCTACCGGTCACAGTCGACGAGTTTCTTTCCACAGGATGCTGTTGTCATGGCAGAGACTGCTGTAGCGAGATCGGGTGAGTTCCTGGAGTTCATTCGCCGGTCGGCCCGTGAATTGCGCCACGGGGAGGCGATTCCCAAGTCACTTGACCAGTGGAAGGAACTGCGTACCGCAGTTCGCAAGAACCTGGTTGCGGCGATCGGTCTGTCGACCG